>NZ_JBSDZD010000005.1:0-357191 GCF_056726165.1 Vibrio sp. 9-16B-A1 | reverse complement strand
TGAACTGACCCCCAATAGTTGGACACCAATTATTGGGGATCTTTTATGTCCAAATACAGTCGAGAACTTAAGTTCATCGTTGCAAAAGAATACTTAGATGGGATGACTCCCAATCTGCTCGGTCAGAAGTATTCAGTCCCATCCAAATACATCCGATACTGGGCTCAGGTGTATTCCCTTCATGGGGAGGATTCATTTACGGTCGATGGGCAGTCAGTAAGCACAGAGTTTAAACGAGAAGCTATTGAATTAATGTGGACAAATAATTGGTCTGTCAGACACACTAGTGCCGTCCTAAATCTCTCTTTCTCTACAACTTTGACTGCGTGGCTCAATAAATACAAAGCGCGGGGAATCAAAGGGCTTGAGAACCGTCGCGGAGCAAAAATGTCCATGAAAAAGTCACCAAAGCAACCACAGAAATCTGATGATGAAATGACCCTGGAAGAGCTGCGGGAGGAATTGGCATATTTGCGAGCGGAGAATGCGGCTTTAAAAAAGTTGGAGGAGCTGAAACAGCAACGGCTTCAACGAACAAAGAAAAAGCGTTAGCAGTTTTAGCTCTTAAAAAAACTTACCCACTAAAACACTTACTGAGAGCCCTTGAGCTACCAAGGAGCGTTTTCTACTATCAGAGCAAGGTGGCGAAGCGTAAGCCTGCTTATGAAGATGAGCGTGAAAGAATATATTCAATTTATCATGAACATAAGGGGCGATACGGTTATCGCAGGATACACTTAGAACTACGCAGAGAGGGGATAAAGCTCAACCATAAAACGGTACAGCGCTTAATGACTCAACTCGGTTTGAAATCAACAGTAAGACCCAAGAAGTACCGGGCTTACAAAGGTGATGTGGGGAAAACAGCTCCAAATATCTTGAAAAGAGATTTTAAAACAACGCAACCCGACGAGAAATGGGTAACCGACGTAACCGAGTTTAAAGTAAAGGAGCAAAAGGTCTTTTTATCTCCGATTCTCGACTTGTTTACCCAAGAAGTTGTCGCGTTCAATATCTCGAAGACATCACGTTTGCCGCTTGTTACAGAGATGCTGAAGGAGGCTATATCAACACTAGATAATAGCTCAAAACCGATAGTACACAGTGATCAGGGGTGGCAATATCAACACAGGGCTTACCAGAAACATCTGTCCGATAACGGACTGACGCAGAGTATGTCGAGAAAAGGTAACTGTCTGGATAACGCAGTGGCAGAAAACTTCTTTGGGATCTTAAAAACAGAGATGTACCATGGACACCAGTTCGACGATGCAGATGACTTGATCTCCAGTCTTAAAGACTATATCGAGTACTACAATACAAAGCGGATCAAGGTAAAGCTAAATGGCCTGACTCCGAGAGAGTATCGAAATCAGGCGCTGCTGGTAGCTTAACGAAACTGTCCAACTTTAAGGGGTCACTTCACAGAGCGTGGGAACGATCGCCTTTCTGCCGCATACAAACAAAAAAAGACCCCACCATCCCGGCAGGGCCCCTTACAATCAGCCTTCAGGCCTACTTCACTTCAGCAACTTCAATCGCTTCAGGCTTACCCACAACCTTCTCACGCAACGTCTGCAGCAGCACATAGATGACCGGCACTACCAGCATACCCAGGAAGGTAGCTGATACCATGCCGCCGCATGCGCCCCAACCGATGGCCTGTTGGGCTGCGTAGCCGGCGCCGTCTGAGAACATCAGTGGCAGAAGGCCGAAGATGAAGCTCAGTGCGGTCATCATTACTGCGCGGAAACGCATGCGGGTTGCGGTTACCGCGGCGTCTACGATGTCGTAGCCGTCTTCTTCGCGCAGTTTCTTGGCGAATTCCACAATCAGGATGGCGTTACGGGCGGACATACCTACCAGCAGAACCATGGCTATCTGAACGTACAGGTTGATGTCTGTACCCATCAGGAACACGGTCAGCAGGCTGCCGATGGCGGCGGTGGGTACCGACAGGATGATACACAGGGCAATTACCCAGGACTCATACTGTGCGACCAGCAGCAGGTAGGTGAACAGGATTGCCAGTGCGAACGCGATAACCGCTGAGTTACCGGCTGCCAGTTCCTGCTTGGTCAGGCCTGCCCATTCGATTTCAAAGCCTGGTGGCAGAGAAATTGCGGCTTCTTCCACGGCGGCAATTGCGTCACCAGAGGAGTAGCCAGGTGCCGGGTAGCCGTTGATGTTCACTGCCTGGGTCAGGTTGAACTGCTGCAGAACCTGCGGGCCGAACACGACTTTAGGTTTTACCACGCTGCTGATGTTGATCAGCTCGCCATGGCTGTTGCGTACCGTCAGGAAGTTCAGGTCTTCGATGTGTTTACGGGTCATCTGCTCAGCCTGAACGTACACGTAGAAGTTACGGCCGCTGAGGTTGAATTTGCCTGCGTAAGCACCGGCAAACTGCGCCTGGATGGTGTTGAACACCTGGTCCATCTGCAGGCCCATCATCTTGATCTTCTCTCGGTCGATCTCCAGTTTGATGTTTGGTGTGTTCGCGGTGAAGGTGGTGTAAGCGCCCACTACACGCGGATCGGCGTTGATTTTCTCGATGAAAGCATAAGCCGCGTTCGCCAGCTCTACCGGATCGCGTGCCTGGGTGTCTTTGAACATCAGGTCGAAACCGGCTACCAGGCCCAGTTCAGGGATAGCAGGAGGCGGGAAGGCCATACCAAATACTTCGGATTCGCCGTCCAGTACGCCCTGTGCCTGACCCAGAACATTCCACAGGCTGACTTCATCAATACCGCGACGCTCTTCATAGTCGTCTAGGGTGATCAGCATCAGACCTGCGTTCGGACCGGTTGAGTTGGTGATCAGGTTAAAGCCCGCTACCGATACCACAGATTTCACGCCAGGGATCTCCTGAAGCTGTTCAGACAGGCCGTGCAGGGCTTCGTCAGTACGGTGCAGTGCAGAGCCGTCCGGCAGCATGACTACCGCAAACAGGGTGCCTTTGTCTTCGTCTGGCAGGAAGCCGGTCGAGGTGTTGTTGCCCAGTACATAGATTGAAGCAAATACACCACCAATCAGCGCCAGTGACAGGAAGATACGGCGGCCAAAGAAGCCTACAGCTTTACCAAAACCGTCACGGCTGTGGTTTACGCCTTTATCAAATACACGGAACAGCCAGATTTTTTTGCTCTCGCCGTGCTTCATCAGCATCACACACATTACCGGGGTCAGTACCAGTGCCACAACGGTCGATACGATAACCGCCGCTGAGATAGCGATACCGAATTGGCCGTAGATGATACCGGTCATGCCTGGCATGAACAGGGTAGGGCCGAATACAGACAGCAGTACCAGCATAGAAGCGATGATAGGGCCGGTTACTTCGTCCATGGACTTCAGAACCGCGTCACGCACACTCAGGGTCGGGTCTTCTTCCCACAGTCGTTCGACGTTCTCGATTACGATGATGGCCGCATCCACCACGATACCTATCGCGAGGATAAGACCAAACATAGAAATGATGTTGATGGTCATGCCTGCGCCAAGCATGATAGCGAAAGTGGCGATCAGGGAGACCGGGATCGCGGTAATGGTGATCAGGGTGATGCGCCAGCTCTGCAGGAACAGAACGGTGATCAGGGTTACCAGGACTACGGCATCACGCAGGGTTTTGAAGATGTCGTCAATCGCGGCCTCTACGAATACGGTGCCATCGTAAGGAATGTCGATAGCGATACCCGCAGGCAGGTTGGCGTTTTTCAGGTACTCTTTGGCCGCTTTACCCACGTCCATTGCGTTAGACGTTGGTGAGCGGTACATGAACACGGTAGTCGCGGCCTGGTTGTTGTGGTACGAGTTTGCCATGTACTGCACAGAGCCCAGCTCAACGCGTGCCACGTCTTTTACTTTGATGATACCTGTGCTGTCTGCACGGATGATAACGTTGGCAAAGTCTTCAGGTTTTTGCAGCGCACTGTCTACTTTGAAGGTGTACTCCCATGAGTTGTCACCTTCGGTCGGAGACAGACCCGCACGACCAGCTGCCAGGATCTGGTTCTGTTCAAACAGCGCTGCCTGGATTTCATCTACTGTCATCGACAGGGACGCCATCTTCTGAGGATCCAGCCAGATACGCATTGAGTAGTTCTTCTCACCCAGTACCATCACGCGGGATACACCAGAGAGACGCTGCAGGCCTTCTTTGAGGTTCATCGAAGTCCAGTTAGACAGCTCGATGTCATCCATACGGCCAAGGTCATCACGTACGGTGAACGCCATCAGCATGCCCGAGGAGACCTTCTCTACGGTCACACCGTAGCGCTGGGCACCTTCCGGCAGGCTGGAGACGGTTTTGTTTACCCGGTTTTGTACCAGGGTTACCGCACGGTCCGCATCGACACCGATCTCAAACTGCACTTCAAGGCTGTATGAGCCATCGTTACCGATGTTGGATTTCATGTAGGTCATGCCTTCTACGCCGTTGACCTCTTTTTCGATCAGGGCGGCGACAGACTTCTGCATTACGTCAGTCGAACCACCATCCATGTTGATGTAAACCATCACGGTTGGTGGGGCAACGTTCGGGTACTGGCCTACCGGCAGTACTTTCATCGCAATCGCGCCAATAATGGTCATAAACAGCGCGACCACGATGGCGAAGTTGGGACGGTTAATAAAGAATCGGCTCATTACTCACCGCCTTGTGCCAGTTTGGTGGTCACTTCAAGGCCAGGGTAAAGCTTGATGGTACCGCTGGTCACAACCATGTCACTCGGCTCAAGGCCGCGTACCAGTTCCATCTTCTTGTGTTTACCCAGTGACTGAACGCGTTTTTGCTCCAGTACGCCCTCTTTTGCCACGTAGACATATTTGCCCTGGCGGTCGGTCAGAACCGAAGACTGAGGAACCACGATGTTGCCTTTACCGTGGTTGTTGGACAGGGTGACTTTACCAAACTGGCCATCCAGCAGCTGGCCCTGGTTGTCAAAGCGGTAGCGTACTTTCAGGGTACTCTTGGTCGGGTCAATCGCGCCGTCAATCGCAAACAGTTTGCCTGCCTGCTGGTAATGGGCACTGTCGACTTTCAGCTCTGCGGCCAGGGTATCGATGCTCTGAACAAAGGCATCGTTGCTTGGCAGCTCAACGATGGCGTCGATTTGATCATCATTGATGATGTCACAGATGGCTTCGCCCTGCTGAACGTGCTGGCCCTGGTCCAGGAACAGGTTCACCACTTTACCTGCCGCTTTGGCACGGATGTTGGTGCGCTCCAGTGCAAGGGCTGCGCGCTGCTCATTGACTTCCGCCAGTTCTACGCTGGCACGGGCTTTGATGAACAGGCTTTCAATTTGCTCATGCTTTGACTTCGACATACCGCCAGATTTGAATAGTTTGGTAGCACGTTTCAGCTCATTGGATGCTTCATTGAAGTTTGCTTTAGCCAGATCCAGATTTGCGTCAGCTTCCATGTGATTCAGCTGGTAGTCCCGGTCATCAAGCTTAACGATCACATCACCGATTTCCACCCGCTGACCATTGCGTACCTGCTTGGATACAATGGCCCCGGAGGTCTGTGAAATCAGGGCGATACGCTGTGATGCTATCAGGGATGTACTGTAAGTTTTTTGCTGAAAGATGGGTTGTACTTCCGCTTTCATCACATCGACCTGTGTCGCAGCAAAGCTCATAACCGGAGCGGCGCACAGCAGTGCGATCAGTTTGGCCTTAGGCATAGATTCTCCAACTTAATAATTTATTCCATGTCAAACTTGATGTGAATATTACAAATTTTTTTGCGCAAAAAATTGCGTAAAGTCTAATAAATTTGAAATGTTTTTCATCGAACTATTTTTGATTGTAATGAAGGAGGCCTAAGTTACTGAGTTGTCAGTTAAATTATTTGTAATGGTACTTTTGATTGATTTATCTGGAATGTGACAATGATCACATTTGAGGTATGGCATATTAAACAATATGCTGTTTTGTATGTCTTAGTAAGTTTGCTGCCGCTCACAGGGAGCGGCGCAGAAGATTGAGGGTGTCAGCGGCCTGGTCAAACCTGAACGCATTCAGCTGCTCTTCCATCTGACCGAGCAGGCCAGGATCTGGCAGCTGATATTCTTTCAGCTGCTCTACCAGGTTGAGTGATTCAGTATCGGAATCCTGCAGGGCATTGTTCAGCTCTTCGAGCAGGCGGTGGAACTGGCTGTCCGGTACCAGCCGACCGGGTTTGCGCCGTTCAGTTAACTGGGCACAAAGGGCATTGACGGCGTACTGGCTGCGGGTCACAAACACTTTCAGTTCTTCAAGCTGATCAATATCTATTTGCTGGCCGGATTTTGCGACCGGCTCCTGAGCGACGGCGTAATTGTACACCTTATCAATCGCCAGACTGCCTGCCGCGCCTTTGAGGGTATGCAGCCGTTTACTGACATCATCATTCTGTCCTGCCAGGCTTTCGGCTTCCAGTACATCGAGCTCCTGTGGCAGCTGGTGGAGGTAGGTTTTCAGCGCAGAGTAGTAGCTGTTCTGATTGCCCAGCAGGCGCTTCAGGCCACTGTTTATATCGATGCCGTCCAGTTCAGGTACCTGTTCCGCCTGCGGGGCGTCACCGGTGGTGCTGTCGTTGTCTGGATGGGGGCTGGTGCCATATCCGGCTATTTTGTTCAAAAGCTCCGGTACTTCAATTGGTTTGGCGATGTGGTCGTTCATACCGGCCGCCAGGCATTGATCTATATCCGGTTTCATCGCGTTGGCTGTCATCGCCAGGATGGGCAGCTGCTCTGGTGTCCAGAGCTTTCTCAGCTCTTTGGTTGCGGTGACGCCGTCCATTCTTGGCATCTGCATATCCATTAAAATAAGGTCAAAGGTGTGCTTGCCGGCCAGACTGAGGGCTTCGAGCCCGTCACCTGCCACGCTGACCTGTGCACCCTGGGCACTGAGTATGCTCTGGGCGATTTCCTGATTGGTTTCGTTGTCTTCCACCAGCAGGATATGGAAATCATCCAGCCGTGGCAGGGGCTGGGATGTACGGCCACTGTCTGAGGACTGAGGCTGGCAAATAACCGGCCCCAGGCAGTTGACCAGGGTATCGACCAGTGCCGAGGCATTGATCGGTTTGTTCAGTACGCCATCGAGCAGGGCTTTGACTTCCGGCATCAGCCGGAGCTGGCTGGCGTAAGCGGAGATCAGGACGATCTTGCTGTCCGGGGCCAGGGAGTGGCGGCGGATGTATTCAATCGCTTCGATGCCATCCACATCCGGCATCTGCCAGTCGATCATCAGCAGATCGTAGGGCTGGTCTTCTTCGCGCAGCAGCCTGAAAGCATCCTGAGCGCCGGAAGCCACGTCCACATCAAACTGGAGATCCATCAGCATGCTCGCCAGTACGATTCGCGCGGCGTCATTGTCATCCACTACCAGTGCACGGCGGCAGTCATCCAGCTCCTGCAGAGGATTGGTGTTTCCAGCGGCTCCGTCATACGGCAGGGTGAGGGTGAACTCAAACTTAGACCCCACGCCATACTGGCTGGAAACGTCTATTTCCCCACCCATCAGATTGACCAGCTGACGGGAAATGCTCAGGCCAAGTCCGGTTCCCCCGTATTTGCGGGTAGTAGAGGTATCCCCCTGGGAGAAGGCCTGGAACAGGCGGCTGACCTGATCCGGCGTCATGCCGATGCCGGTGTCTTCCACGCAGAATGTCAGCCGGATCTGTTCATCCTCCCGGCTCTGTTCGGCGACGCTGACGATTACTTCGCCCTGCTCAGTAAACTTAACGGCATTACCAACCAGATTGATCAGGATCTGACCCAGACGCAGCGGGTCACCGCTGAGCAGGTTCGGCATGGCCGGCGAGACGTTGAAAATGAGTTCAACGCCTTTGTCATCGGCTTTGGCAGAGAGAATATTGGCCAGGTTATCCAGTACTTCGTTGAGTTTGAATGGCGCGGATTCAATTTCCAGCTTACCGGCTTCAATTTTGGAGAAGTCGAGGATGTCGTTGATGATCCCGAGCAACTGGCGGCTGGACGATTCAATCTTGCTGATGTAGTCGCGTTGCTGGGTATCGAGCTTGGTTTCCAGTGCCAGATGAGTCATGCCCATGATGGCGTTCATCGGCGTGCGGATCTCGTGGCTCATGTTGGCGAGGAAGTCGCCTTTGATCTGGCTGAGTTTGTCGGCGGCGTCCTTGGCTTCGATCAGTTCCTGCTCCAGTGCCTTGGTTTCGGTGACATCGAGGAAGGTGCCGACCACACCCATAATGCTGTTGTTCTGGTCATAGAAAGGGGCTTCGTATACCACCAGCTGGCGCGGTTCATTGGCGTGGTTGTTCAGGCTCAGCTCAAACTGCAGCCGTTTGGTTCCCTGCAGCAGGTCAAGTTCATGCTTTTTGAGCTGGAAAGCGGCTTCTTCATCGAAAAATTCTTCAATGTTTTTACCCAGCACCTCGTCCGGATTGCTGCCAAAGAAAGTACAGAACTGATCGTTGACCCCAAGGTACTCACCCAGACGGTTACGGTAATAAGTCGGGTTGGGAATGGAGTCCATGATGTGCTGATTGAGCTTGAGCTGCCGGGTCACTTCTTTCTCGGTCTCGCGCTGCTTCTCACTGCTCAGGCTGAGCCGGAAGGCGATCGCCAGCGCTTCAACCAGCTCGTTGAGCATGCGGATATCCTGTTCATCGAGTGGCTGGGCTACGCCGAGCTGCAGTACGCCAAGCGGCTGTTCATTGGCCTGGATAGGGAAGTAGTGGATTTCCTGCAGACTGAGTTTCATCTGGCCCATGCTGAGCGCCAGCGGATTTTGCCCGCTGCCGCGCACTACTTTATGGCTGCCCATCTCTATGCACAGATAAAGCAGGGAATGAAGGTCCGGGTTTTTCTCGCTCCAGTCGCCCAGCGAATCGATCACCCGGAACTGGTGGTCCCGGTAGTGATAGAAGCTGATAACAGGGCTGTTGAAATAGTGATTGATAAACTGCTTGGTGGCAGAGATGACTTCGGTCAGCTGGGTTTTGCCGCGAATGATGTCATTGTAGTTCTGAACGGTCCGGCCAAGGCGCAGCTGCTGCTGAAAACTGTGCAGCAGCGCATTGATGGCTTTGGAGAACTGTCCCAGCTCTCCCGGGACTTTTTCGTTAAGCCTGAAGTCATAGTCCTGGTTGGTGACCCGGCGGATCACCTGTTGTTGCATGTTTTCCAGCGGAGACAGGTAGAAGTGCCACAGCATCCACGCGGAAATCAGGGTCAGGGCAACCAGGGTGATGACGCTGACATTGAGCAGCAGTGACATGAACTTAACGGACTCAGAAGAGCTGACCTGGATGTCGGCAACCCGATCGACGCTGTAGCGGTACGCGCTTTCTATATTGTTCATGATGCGCGCTTTTTCTTCGAAATAGTGTCTGCCATAAAGAACATTCAGTGCCTGAAGGCGGCCCTGGGGTGTGCCGGTTTCTATCAGGCTGAATGCCTGTTCTTCGAGGTCGGTCAGGTGATCGCTGCTGTTGAGCGCCAGGGTCAGGGCGGAGATTTCCGCCGGGGACATGCCGGCATTGGAGAGACGTTTTTCAAATGAGATGCCTTCCCGGGCCTTCTGATCAACCGGAGACTGGGTAGAAAGGTAATCCCAGTAGTCCAGATCGTGCTCTTCCGGAGGGCTCACCAGGCCATTTCTTACGTCGCGGACGTGATTAAACAGCTCTTTCCATTTTGGATCGCCGGTGACGGCGTAGGCGCGGGCGAATTTGGTCAGGTTATCGGAGCTTTGACGGAGTTCATCGCCCAGGGCGTTAATTTGGGCAGTTTGGAGCAGCGAGCGCTCTTCTTCCTGAAAAGCGGTGACAGCGCGGTGGACGACCACGATCACACTCAGGTTGACCACCAGCATGATCAGGAAAACCAGGCTAAAAAGGGACTTCATTTTCATGGGGCTACCGCGCTCATTAACTTCTAACTCATTAAATAATAGTGAACAATTTCAAACGGGCAAAAAACCATCGCTCAGAATGCAGCACAGGTCAGATAACAGGCAGATCTTGTCTATACTGATAAAGAATCAATTAGTAAGGCGATACCTATGTTTGAGTTACTGATAGTCGATGACGTTGCTGAAAATCTCAGGGTTCTGCAATCTATTTTGCAGTCATCAGGCTATCGCATCCGGGCGGCCACCAGTGCGGAGATCGCACTCAAGCTTATTGACAAGCAGCGTCCGGACCTGGTGATTTCAGACATCAAGATGCCTGGGATGACGGGTATTGAGCTGTGTCGTCAGCTGGTGCAGCGCCCGGTACCGGAGAACGTGCCGGTTATTCTGGCTTCAGCGTATGACGGGGTGAGTGAGATTGAGCAGGCTCAGCGTTCCGGCTGCTGCGATATTCTGTGCAAGCCGTATCGCCCGGCGGAAGTGCTGGCCCGGGTGAAAGCGCAACTGATCGGCACCGGCGGGCATGGGCATCACGCCCGGCTCAACCAGGCAATAGATACTCTGGTGGACGACCTGGTGGTCGGGGTGGCGAATGAAATCAATACCCCGCTGGGCACCAGTATTCTTACCGCAACCCATATGAAAGAAACCATCCTCAACTTTGAGCAGCAGTTCCGCTCCCAGCAGATCACCAGCGCCAAGCTCAAAGACTTCATCCATTTTTGTCATGACAGCGTGGATCTCAGCCTCAATAACCTCAACCGGGTCACCGATATGATGTCGATGTTCCGCTCGATTTCAGCTTCTGACCGGGATCTGGAGATCGTCGAGTTCAATATCGTCACTGTGGTTGAGAAAGTGCTGGGGCACTTTCATGCCAAACTGACGGAAAGGGGCATCATGGTCAAAATTGACAGTGAACCGGTCAAATTAGCCACTGATCCCGAGCTGCTGACGCTGGTGTTCACTAACCTGATCGGTGACAGCCTGGCCCATGCCTATCCGGATGGTGAATATCAGAATATTCATCTGGACTGGCAGGTGCATGATAACTGGCTGGAGCTCAATTACTGGGATCAGGGCTGCGGGGCCGATGATGCGGTACTGTCTCAGATCACCAAGCCATTTTTTACCACCAAACGGGGCCGCGCCGGACACGTCGGGCTGAGCGCTACCGTGACGGCTAATATCATTCAGCGCCCGCTGAGTGGCGGTTTTCAGCTCTCCAGCGACAGTGAACGCGGACTGGTGTGGCGGATCCGTCTTCCTGTCTCCCGTTAACCCTCCGGATCCGTTACAATAGCCGCTCCCTCATCCATGAGAGTCCAAAATGAGCGAAGAGCAGGAAATTGAAATTGAAGCGCTGGCGGTCGAAGTCGACAGTCAGCCGGTTGAGCTGTACAAAGTGCTGAAGATTGCCAATGCAGTCAGCGGTGGTGGTGAAGCCAAGTTTGCCATCAGCGAAGGCTATGTAGCGGTTAATGGCGAGCTGGAAACCCGCAAGCGGTGCAAACTCTATGATGGGGACCTAGTGGAGTTCAATCAGGAGTTCTATGTGATCGTGTGTGATGCGCCGGTCAGCGAACCCAAGCCGAAGGAAGCGAAAGCGCCGAAGGCACCTGAAGCGAAGAAAGCTGCGCCAGTAAAACCTGCATCAAAATCGGCTAAACCAACCAAAGCGAAGAAGGCACCAAAAGCTGCTGCAAAAAGCAAACCTGAGGTGGCGCCTGCCACAAAGAAAGAGTCCGGCCAAAAAGACGCCGCGACAGGCCGCGGCAGCATCTCGTTTTAATTCAGCTTCAGCCACTGATGGCGCTTGCGGGCCAGTTCAATCTGGCTCTGCTTCAGGCGCAGCTGCAGGGTGCTGAGGTCAAACTTCTCAATGGCTGTCGGTGTGCGGCCATATTTTCTTACCCTGTCCATCATCTGATGGCGGATCTGGTACAGGCGGGTCAGCTCCTGCTGCAGCGCCTGATGTTCCTGACGGATCATCTCTTTCAGATCGCCGCCGTGCGGTCGTTTACTCATCAGCTTTTGATACTGGAGCGTCAGCAGACGCGCGTCCAGCCGGGCGAGTTTGTCTTTGCCGCTGGTGACTTTTTGCGCCAGAGCCGCGCGCCCTCTCATCCCTGCGCAGTGCATCCGCAGTTTCAGCCAGCCAATTTGCCCGCTCAGTACCCAGTTTTTTCCTGCCATCCCGATTTTTTTCTCATTCAGCTAACACCTGTACGCTAATTTATTTCAGCGTACAGGTGTACGTCAAGAAAAAGTGCGTTTTTCATATATTGTTTTACTTCAGGCAGTTAATATCATGCACTTAGCGTACACGAGTATCGGCAGGGCATTCTGCTCCCATACATTGTGGTACCCAATTATTTCTACGCCCCCGCATTTCCACCATGAGTTTTTTATCAGGGGGGGAGTTAACTGGCGGGTGGGTTTTTATAATGACAGGCAGGAAAGTAACGAGAACCTGGTTATGGAACAAGCGACCTTTTACGATTGCAATGAAAGCAATGTTATTCTGCACGCGTTTGACTGGCCTTATGCCCAGATCGCTGAGCAGGCCGCGACAATTCGTTCTTTGGGGTATAAATCGGTATTGGTTTCACCACCTATGAAATCTCTGGTGTCAGACGAAGGCACAAAGTGGTGGCAGCGTTACCAGCCTCAGGATTACCGCGTTATCGACAATCAGCTCGGTAACACAGAAAGCTTTACCCACATGGTGCAGGAACTGACCCGGCACGATCTGTGGGTGTATGCCGATGTGGTGTTTAACCACATGGCCAATGAGTCGGATATCCGGCTTGATCTGCAATACCCGAATAACAGTGATATGCAGAGCTACCGCGACAAAGCGGCGTATTACAAAAAACAGACCCTGTTTGGCGACCTGAGTGAGCCGCTGTTTGATGAAGAAGACTTTGTTGAGGCCTTCGGTATCAAGGACTGGAAAGACAAATGGGAAGTGCAGAACGGCCGCATCAGCGCCGGACCACATGACCCGGGCCTGCCGACCCTGCGTGACAACGACCACGTGGTGGAGCAGCAGCAGAACTACCTGCGGGCACTGAAAGAGATCGGTGTGCGGGGTTTCCGGATTGATGCTGCCAAGCACATGACGCTGGATCACCTGATCAAAGTCTGGACCCCGGAGATCACCGAGGGGCTGCATATCTTTGGTGAGATCATCACTGACGGCGGGGCGACGGAGGAGGAGTACGAACTGTTCCTTCAGCCATACCTGGAGCATACCCGGCTTGGCGCGTATGACTTCCCGCTGTTCAGTACGGTGTTTGATGCGTTTTCCAAAAAGGGCAGCCTGGAGTCCCTGATCAACCCTTATTCACTGGGGCAGGAGCTGTCAAAACCACGCGCGATTACCTTTTCTGTCACCCATGACATCCCCAACAACGATGTGTTTCTGGACAAAGTGATGGAAGAAGAGCAGGAGTGGCTGGCAACGGCTTATCTTCTCGGCCGTGATGGTGGGGTACCGTTGATTTACGCCGATCTTGATACCAGCGGTATTAAAGACGCTCTGGGTCAGCCACGCTGGCGTGATGGCTGGAAGAGCCCGCGTATGCAGGCACTGATCGCCTTCCATAACCGGATGCATGGTCTGCCGATGGAAGTGCTTCATGCCGATAAGGATTTGCTGGTGATCGCCCGCGGAGAGCAGGGGATGCTGCTGATCAACAAAGGTGACGCTGACAAGCGCCTGCCGGTTGAGGGGTCAGACTGGCTGGATATGGTCGCGGGTGAGGTGGTGGCAGACGCAAAAGGTGTTGCAGTCAGCGCCGGAAGCTTCCGGTTGCTTACCCGGACTAAACTATCGGATGATGCGCGCTGATAATTAAGTCATTTTAACGCGTTGTAATTTAAAGAAATAGGCTGTTTCCGGTGGTTTTTTGTCCGCCGGAAGCTTGCCTGTTTTCAATCTTTTGTACCAGACTTGGTTTAACTCGTAGTGAGAATTAATTTCATATACGGGTTGGCTGCCAGAGAAAGGAACAAGAGGTTAACTATGAAGATTGCAACTAAAGTGATCCTGGCCTGCGTATCACTCTGCACTTTGGGCGTTATTGGCAGTGGGGCATTTGTTGCCATGCGTGCTTCCTCCCTGTCTGAAGATGCTCTCTATACCCGGGCCTCCAGCCAGCTTATTTCGATTCGTGAGACCAAGAAAGACGAAATAGAGCGTTATTTTTCGTTTATTGAGCATCAGTTGGTTACCCTTGCTGCCAATAACTCGACTCAGGATGCCCTGGTTCAGTTTTCTCACGCCTTTCATGATTACCCGGTCAGTGATGTTTCCCAAAGCGACAGACAGAAGCTCAGTGACTATTATCGCTCGCAGTTTGGCCGGACCTATTCGGCCGGCAACAATGGCCAGAGTGCTTCTGAAAGCAGCCGCCTTGCTCAGATAAGCGATGCCGGTATTGCGCTTCAGTCACGCTATATCGGGGTGAATCCTAATGGTCTCGGTGAAAAGCACCGGCTCGATGCGGACAGCCTTAACACGGTTTATGATCAGGTACATGCGGCGTACCACCCTGCCACCCGGCTGTTTCTCGAAGAGTTTGGCTATTACGATATTTTCTACGTCGATAACCAGGGCTATGTGGTTTACTCGGTGTTTAAAGAGCTCGACTTTGCCACGAATCTGATGAACGGTCCCTATCGCAGCAGTGGCCTGGCCCGGGCGTTTGAGAGGACCCGCAGTATCCCTGAAGGAAAGGTTTATCTGGTCGATTTTGCCCCTTATTACCCCTCATACGAAGCGGCGGCTTCGTTTATGGCAACCCCGGTATTTAAACAGGGTGAACGTGCCGGCGCGCTGATATTTCAGATGCCGGTTGATGCGATCAATACCATCATGACCAATGGCGGCCGCTGGAAACAGGCCGGATTGGGAGACAGCGGGGAAACCTATCTGATTGGCAGCGATAAGCGCCTGCGCAGCCAGTCCCGCTTCCTGCTGGAAGACAAAGCCGCGTATCTTGAGGCGCTGAAAGCGGGAGGAGTCGATGAGGCAACCGTTCGTCAGATCGACAGCAAAGACAGCGCGATAGGCCGTCAGCCGGTTAACACTCCGTCAGGGGATGCGGCGCTCACGGGCCAGAGCGGGCTGATGAAAGTCGCTGATTACCGCGGTGTGATGGTGCTCTCAGCCCATGCGCCACTCAATATTGCCGGGCTGGAGTGGGGGTTGCTGAGCGAAATTGATGTGGATGAAGCCATGGCCGATCTGGCAACTCTCAATTCTGCCGTGTTTACCAGCGTGGCGATCAGCAGTGTGATCCTGGTGATATTGTCGGGTGTCAGTGCGTACTTTGTCGGGGCGGGTATTGTCCGGCCCATCCGTGGGGCGATAGACAAAGTCATTCAGATTGGCGATCAGAACGATCTGACCGCCAGGCTCGATGAGAGCGGCAGGGATGAAGTTGCCGATCTTTCCCGTACCCTGAATGGCCTGTTTACCAGCCTTCAGGCGATCATACGCGATGTGGCATCGACCTCTGAACACGTCAGCCAGACCAGTACGACGATTGCATCCGGCATGACGGAAACCCGTCAGGCGGTTGATGATCAGCACAATAAAACCGATGCGATGGCAACGGCGGTGAATGAGATGAGCGCCTCGGTTGCCGAGGTGGCTCAGTTTGCCAGTAAGGCGGCGGATTACATGCAGGAAGCGAACCAGAAAGGAGAACAGAGCGCCCGGGTTGGTGATGAGCTGGGCGAAGAGATGCAACGCCTGACCGGACAGATGGAGTCGGCGAACCAGGCCATTGAGCGTCTGCTGGTGGAGAGTGGTTCTATTGGTGAGGTGCTTGATGTTATCCAGTCGATAGCTGAGCAAACCAATTTGCTGGCACTCAATGCTGCGATTGAAGCAGCCCGGGCTGGTGAACAGGGGCGTGGTTTTGCTGTGGTGGCGGACGAAGTTCGCTCACTGGCCGGACGTACCCAGGATTCGACTGAGGAGATCCGTAATAAGATCGAATCCCTGCAACGGGAAACCCAGGCGGTGGCGGAGGAGATTTCAAACGCTAACGATTCGGTTGGAAAAGGTATGCAAAGCTGCCGCTCTAACGGTGAGATGCTGGGTGAAATTGTGGCCATGCTCAGTGAGCTCAACGATATGAACCTTCAGATAGCCACGGCGGCTACCGAACAGTCGGCGGTGACAGAAGACATCAGTACCAGTATTACCACGATTGCTGAAGCTTCCATGCAGGTTTCAAATCAGACCGATCAGATAGACGAAATTGCCAATGGGCTTTCTTCCCAGTCTGGTGAACTGCAGCAGAAAGTGGGACAGTTCAGGTACTGAGGGCGTGCCTGAAACACTGAAAAGCGGGCAAAAAATAACGCCCGCTTTTTTGATCCCGGTCGGTCATTGCTGTTTCACTCCGGCTATTGAATACACTATCATTAGTTTATGGAATAAACGTCACAAATTAATAACCCTGTAAGAATGATGTTTGTTCCCCGGTCCTTTCATAAAACAGTGTGTTAACTGATAAATCGGGTCCGTAAGAGGCTTTCTGGCAGCATTTTCCCCGTATTGGCGGGCAGAGTGCGATAATCAAAGGCAAAGTGGTCTGGCTGCTTTGACGACAGAGCGATGTATTTTAATGCTGACAAAGTGGTTTAAGGTCTTGTTGGGGATGGGCCTGCTGTTGACGCTGTGGCCGGCGCACGGGCAGGTGTTGCTGTCTGAGCAGGAGAAAGCGTTTGTCCGCAGTCACCCGGTCTGGCGGGTGCATACCGCGGCTATCTGGCCACCGTATAACTACCATGAGTTTGGTGAACCCAAAGGTTTTGCTGTCGAGCTTCTGACGATTGCGGCTCAGCGTGCTGGCGCCCAGATTTCATGGGTGGACAGTGACAGCTGGCGTGACAGCGCAAAGTTGTTTGCGGAGAACAAAATCGATCTCAGTATTCATCTGGCAAACTCACCGCAGGCGGCCGGACAAACCATACACGGCGTACAGCCACTGTATTCAACGTGGAGTGCGCTGGTGGTAGGCCAGGAGCCGGTAGAGGCTGATAATCTCGGAACGTTGAATGGCAAGCGGGTGGCGGTTATCCGTGGCTCACTGGAAGAAGCCGTGTTGTCCAGCCGGTATCCGCTGGTACAACAGGTACCGGTAGAAGACAGTATCCGCCTGCTCGAAGCGGTGAAAAATGGCGAAGCTGCCACAGCTATTGGCAGTGAGAGGGTGCTTAACTACCACCTTAACCGTTATGTGGTGGCGAATGTTACCCTGCAGAGTCTGGAATCGCACCCTGAGTTTGGTTTGCGTGATCACCATGTTGCTGTCAGCCGGGATAAGCCGGAGCTGGCCGGGATCATCGATAAAGCCCTGCAAAGCGTAAACCCGGAAGAACTCGATGCGCTGGTGAATAAGTGGTTACGCTCGCTGGACTCTCCACGGGTTCAGGTGCTCAATCTCAGTAAAGAGCAGCGGGATTATCTCAACGCCAAAGGTGAAATACGCTTTTGTTCCCATAACGATATGATGCCAGTCGAGGGCACGGTGGGGGGAAGCCTGCAGGGGATGAGCAGCGAATACATCAGCTTCCTCAGTCAGAGCCTGGCAGTCCCGATGCATCTTGTTCCATCTCAGTCATGGGCCGAGGCGCAGTTCAAACTCAAAAACCGCGCCTGCGACATGCTGACCATGGTGACCGCGCGTAAAAACCGCTACAGCTATGCCAGTTATACCCAGCCTTATCTGTCCCTGCAGATGGCGGTCGTGGTGCACCAGCACAATCCTTATGCTGCGGATTTGGCGACCCTGTCCGGCCGGACGATAGGCTTTGCCCGTCAGTCAGGAATGGGACGGGATCTGCGCCGGATGTACCCCAAAGTGAACTTTGTTGAAGTCGATGGAACGGAAGCAGGGCTTGCGCAGGTCGAAAACAATCAGCTGTTTGGTTACGTTGGCCTGTTGCCGAGGATGACCTATCTGCTCCAGCACCGTTTCCCCAATCTGATGGTCGCAAGCCAGCTGAGTGAGCCGGTACTGATCAGTGCCGCCGTGCGTAATGACGAACCTGAGCTGGAGCAGGTAATGAATCTGGCCTTTCGCAATATGGATGTGAAGCTGCATACTTCAATTCTGAACAGCTGGGCTCCTGTGGAGTACCGGCCCAAGCCGGATCTGCGGCTGGTGTGGGCTGTGATGCTGATTGCACTGGTGATCATCGGCGCGATTGGGTACAGCTACTACATACTGCGAACTCAGTACAACAAGCTTAAAGATCTTTCGACCCGTGACCGTCTGACCGGTCTGTATAACCGTTATACCCTGGATATGGCGCTGGGTGAGCAGCTTTCCCAGTATCAGTTCAGTCAGCAGCCTTTCAGTGTGGTGCTGGCGGATGTGGACCACTTTAAGATCCTTAATGACCACCACGGACACCTCATAGGGGATGAGGTGCTGATCAACGTTGCGAATGTATTTGCCGCCCATGAAAGCAACGCCAATGTGGTAGGCCGCTGGGGCGGGGAAGAGTTTCTTCTGATCTGTCCTAACCGTAACGAGCATCAGGCGCTGCGTCTGGCAGAGACTCTGCGCGAACAGGTGGAGTCTCTTGTCCATGAGCAGGCGGGCAGTCTGACCTGTAGTTTTGGGGTGGCGGAGTATCATCAGGGGCTTGGCATCAGTGACCTTATCCAGCGGGCAGACCGGGTTTTGTATCAGTCCAAGCGGGCCGGGCGTAATACGGTGACAGGCTATTCTCACTACCGCCCGGTGGACGGAGAAGAGTCATGATTTTTGACGAGAACTACAGTCTTCGGCCCGTCCCTCACTACGCCAGAAAACGCACCCTGTCCCTGGCGCTGGTGCTGGTGGGATTTACTTTTTTTTCTGCCAGTATGCATGCCGGCGGGGTGCTGCTTGGCAGTTTCAGTGGCTGGCAGTTTGTTACCCTGGTGCTGGCGGGGAACCTTATCCTCGGACTCTATACCGCGGTACTTGGTTATATTGCTGCTTCCACCGGCCTCTCGACTCATCTGCTGGCACACTTCTCCTTTGGCTCGCGGGGCTCCTGGTTACCATCGCTGCTGCTTGGAGGCACCCAGATAGGCTGGTTTGGCGTGGGGGTGGCCATGTTTGCCATTCCGGTGAACGCGGTGATTGGGCTGGATGTGAATCTGCTGATCGTCATCGCCGGGCTGCTGATGGTAGTGACGGCCTATTTTGGGATCAGCGCGCTGATCTTTCTCTCTACTATCGCGGTTCCGGCCATTTTGTTGCTGAGCGGATTTTCTGTCTGGAACGTATGGCGCGATCAGCCCCTGTTATCGGTCACACAGGCCGCAGAAGACGCTTCAGCCACCCTCAGTTATGCTCAGGGCCTGTCACTGGTGATTGGTTCGTTTATCAGCGCCGGTACCCTGACGGCGGACTTTGCCCGATTCTGCCGGGGAAAAAAGCGGGCCATATTGCTGGCGCTGCTGGCGTACCTGGGAGGCAACAGTTTTATGTTTCTGATCGGAGCGCTGGGTGAGAGCAGTATTGGCTATTCAGATATGTTCGATGTGATGCTTGCTCAGGGACTGCTTATCCCGGCGATTGTGATCCTGGGCCTGAATATCTGGACCACCAACGATAACGCTCTTTACGCTTCCGGGCTGGCGATGGCCAACATCACCAAGTGGCCGGGCAATCAGATGGCGATGATCAACGGCATTATCGGAACCCTGCTCGCGATGTGGGTCTACAACCACTTTATCGGCTGGCTGAGCTTTTTGTCTCTCGCGATCCCGCCGGTCGGCGGGGTGATCATTACCGATTACCTGATGCACCGCCGCCGCTATCTGGACTTTGCCAGTCAGCCGGTAAAAGACCTTCACTGGCCCGGGCTGATTGCCGTGGTGTTCGGCTGGTGTGGCGCCGCTGCGCTTCCGGGCGTTGTGCCGGTCAACGGCCTGCTGATTGCTTCGGTCAGCTACTGGCTGATGGAGCGTTATGGCCCGCTGATGGGTCTTCATCAGGATTAATGCCAGCCCGTAGTGACAGCGTTTGGCTTTTGTGGTGACTGCTCATTAAATAACTACACTTCCGGGCAGCGGTGGCAGCACAGGCATAAAAAAATGCGCCGTCTCCGGCGCATTTTATCGTCTCATTTCTGAGTGGGTTTAAACAATAAACTTACTCATCACATCGTCCTGATCGCGTACATTCTCCAGCTGCTGCTGCATGGCCTGGTCTGTCTTGTCGGCAGAGTCGGCAACCTGTACAGACAGGTCTTTAATGTTGATGGTGTTGTTGTTGATCTCTTCGGCTACCAGGCTCTGCTCTTCCGCGGCAGAGGCGATCTGGATGTTCATGTCGTTGATCTGACGAATCGCATTGCTGATCACTTCCAGTGCCTGGTGGGCTTCTTCCGCTTTAACCACGGTATCGTCTGCGGTTTCCTTGCTCTGACCCATTGCGCTGGCAACGGCGGAAGCACCGGATTGCAGCTGCTCGATCATGGAGCGGATTTCGGTGGTCGATTCCTGGGTACGCTGCGCCAGGGTACGGACCTCATCGGCGACCACGGCGAAACCACGTCCGGACTCACCGGCCCGCGCAGCCTCGATGGCGGCATTCAGGGCCAGCAGGTTGGTTTGGTCGGCAATATCGTTGATCACTTTCAGGATGGTTTCGATATTGTCGGTAGCGTCTTCCAGCTGTTTCACCTGCTCAACAGCGGTATCAATGCTGGTGGAGAGGTCGCTGATCGCCTGGGTGGTATGGTTGAACACACGGCTGCCGTCCTGGGTGGCGGTATCGGCTTCTTTCGCTGCGCTTGCCGCGCCCTGGGCGTTACCTGCTACATCGGACGAGGTAGTCGCCATTTCGTTCATCGCGGTAGCCAGCTGTTCCAGCTCCTGCATCTGCGTCGCCATGGCGCTGGCAGAGTGTTTGGCGTCTTCCGCTGTTTGCTCGGTAATTCCCATAATGGACTGGCTCAGCTCTTTGGTACGGCTGATACGTTCCTGAAGGGTTTCAGCAAACTTGTTAAACCCGTCAGCCAGCTCGGCAAACTCAGGGTCAGTTTTGGTATCGAGACGTTTGGTTAGGTCACCCTGGCCGGAGGCAACGTCTTTGATCGCTTCGTTGAGGGTTTGCAGTGGTGCCATCAGGGTCTGGATCAGTACCAGCAGGGCGACAACGGAAACCACTAACGCAATAATGGCGTAAATAATTGAGCTGTTGCGCAGGTCATCTACAGCGGCGTAAGCGATGCTTTCATCCAGCATTACGCCCACGTGCCAGTCTTCACCCGGTACCTTCGAGAAGTCGGTGGTGTATTCCTGGCCGTTGAGCTGAACATCCTGCGGTTCTTCCTGGATGTTAACGCCCGGCAGGAATTCACTCATTTGCTTACCATTGAGCTCTTTGTTCGGGTGGGCGATGATGGTGCCGTCACCGGCGACGATAAACAGGAAGCCCGCATCAAACAGGTTTACCTTGTTCACGATCGACGCCAGGCTCGCCAGGCTGACATCATAGAAGATCGCGCCGCCGAACTGGTTGTTATCGCGAACCGGCAGGGCGATAGAGACCAGGATTTCTCCGGTAGCGGAGTCGGCATAAGGAGCGGTAATGATCAGCCTGCCAGCGTTTTTGGCGTCGATGTACCATGGGCGTTTACGCGGATCCCAGGTCGGACCCGGATCCCAGCCCGGGTCGTTGTTGATGTTTGAGCCATCGCTTTCAAAACCAAGACCGGCGAGCAGGAAGAGTTCCTTAATTACTTTCTGACTCATGATGCCTTCGATGCGGTCGCGTTCACCACGGGCAAGCGCGTCCTCCATCAGGTCCGTTGCGTACTGGGCAACGTCTTTTTTGGCTTTGATATCAGCGGCAACGGTGTTTCGCACCCCGTCGACGATTTCATTTACACTGGTGGTGATTTGTCTTTCCAGCTCACCTTTCATGGCAAAGTATTGCTGAGTGGTCAGCAGTGCCAGGATAAGGACCAGCAGGGCAGAAGAGGCAGCGACAATTTTATGGCGAAATTTCATGTTGTTCCCTTAACGTCGTTGGCTTTTTGTTGACTGATTTATCATAAATTATGGAACATATCGGCGTGACCTGCTGAAAATAGTTGTTATTTCAGGTCGCCACGGTTCCACAGCCTAACTGAGTTATAAATAAGTATAGAACAGGTACCTGGTACGTGACTGATTTGTTTTATAAAAACATGAGGTGTGAATGGAAAATGTAAACCTGAATCTGCTTCGGGCGATTTATATTCTGCTGCAGGAAGGGCACGTCAGCCGGGCGGCGGCGCGCCTGCATATCACCCAGTCTGCGATGAGCCGTCAGCTGGCTCAGTGCCGTGAGCTGTTTGGGGACCCGCTTCTGGTGCGTGATGGCAATACTCTGCAACTGACGCCGAGAGCCAGCCAGTTACAACTGGAGCTCGATAACTTGTTTGGTCAGGTCGATAAGCTGCTGTGCCAGCAGAGCTTTGAGCCGGGCAGCTGGAGTGGTGAGCTGCGCTTTGCCTCATCGGATTATGTCGCTCAGTACGTGATGCCAGGTGTAATGGCCCATCTGCACCAGAGCGCGCCGCTAGCCCGGCTTGATTACCGGTTGTGGCAGCCCGCGATGCTGGATGACTTTAGCCGCAATGAGCTGGATCTGGCTTCAACCATGCTGCCGGAGCCGCCAAAGGGGCTTTCCAGCCAGAAAATTGGTCAGGACCACCCGGTATGTCTGATGGCATCTGCTCATCCGCTGGTAACAGTTTCGCAGGCAGAGATGGCCGATCTTGCTGCTTATCCTCACGTTAAAGTCACCGGAGGGGGAGACAAAGACAGCAGCGTTGGGCGGGATATGGCCCGGGCCGGTTTTCCGCGCCACGTTCAGATAAAAGTGCCGTTTTTCGCTGCTGCGGTAAATCACCTTGTTCACGGGGAGGCGCTGATGCTTTGCCCTGAGCATATCGCCCGTAACCTCAGTGAACTGTTTGAGCTCACGTGGCGACCGCTGGCGTTTGAAACCGAGCCGCATTACTACTGGCTAATCTGGCACCCGAAGCAGGATCATGATGCCTGCCACCGCTGGCTGAGAGAGGAGATCTTAAAAGCAATGCAGTGGAATACCAGCTCGATACACATGATCTGAGATCATAGCCGTTATCGCTAACTTTGATTTCAGTGAATGAACCTTGCCTGTTAGACTGAGCCGGTCTGATTTTGGGAGGAGTTATGAGTCTGACGGTTTGGTTATCGCTGGCGTTAGTGTGTTTGCTTGGGGCTATGTCTCCGGGGCCGAGTTTACTGATGGTGTCCAAACACGCCCTGGCCGGAGGGCGAAAAAATGGCTTTGCTACGGCCTGGGCTCACGCCTGCGGTATTGGTATTTATGCCTTCATTACCATGGTGGGTCTGGCGGTGGTGCTTGAAAGCTCTCCTCTGTTGTTCAGGACTATCACTATTGCAGGTGCGGGTTATCTCGCCTGGCTGGGCCTCAATGCATTGCGTGCCCGCGGTGGGGTGGCCGCACGTTTGCAGGCCGGCCATCAGGTGTCTGCCTGGAAAGCTGCCCGGGAAGGTTTTTTGATTTCTCTGCTCAGCCCCAAGATTGCGCTGTTTTTTATTGCCCTGTTCAGCCAGTTTGTCGGGCATGAAACAACGCTGACCGGAAAGCTGCTGATAGTCTTTACTCCTTTCCTGATTGACGGACTGTGGTACACCCTGATCACTCTGTTGTTGTCTGCCCCGAAAGTGGTGGACAGGATCCGCAGCCGTGCCGTGCTTATTGACCGTATCAGTGGTGCCCTGCTTCTGGCACTGGCTGCCCGGGTTGTGTTTTCGGTTTAGAGCCAGACAAAATCAGTTTTTTTATGCCCCTGGTAGCAGTAAATCAGGGGTAAAGGCTGAATTTATGGTGATTCTGAACAAAAAACGTGCATCGGGCCGCCTGTTTTGCTTTACTGTAGACTGATGTTGCTCAGGGAGGAAGCAAGTGAAGATCAGAGAAGCCGAATATGGCGATTATGCACGGATTGCAAAATTACACGCCAGCAACTGGCAGCGGCACTATCGTGGAATGGTGACGGATGCCTATTTAGATGACTACGCCGAAGATGACCGTATGGTTATCTGGCAGACCCGCCTGACTAATCCCGCCTTTAACCAACTGGTGCTGCTCGCTGAAGAGCAGGATAAGCTGTGTGGTTTTATTTGTGTTTATGGAAACCATAACTTTGAACATGGCACCATCATCGATAATCTTCATATCGATGCAGCTCATCAGGGACAAGGTTTGGGTACCCGGCTGATGCTCGAAGCCGCTCAGTGGGCGGAGAAGTACTTCTCCGGATTTGGTCTCTACCTTGAGGTGCTGGAAGATAACACTCCTGCAAGAGAGTTCTATCAGCAACTGGGCGGAGAGGAACTGGGGCTGCGTGACTGGGATTCACCCTGTGGCAGGCGGGTGAAAGAGTCGGTGATCACCTGGGAATCACCGCAAAACCTGTTGTTAAAAGCTCAGGAACTCGTCTGATCAGATAATAAAAGTTTACTTTTCAAGGGCTGGGACATTTTGTTTCAGCTCTTTTTATATATTCGGCAGTCATTTCTTCTGTTGCCGTTCTTTCTGGCATAATCCTTTGTTTGCCAGCAGCCTGGGTTGTTTGCTCTGAAGCTCATTTTCTTGCCCAAACCCGACAAAGTTCTACCTGGATCAATTTATGAGACATATAAGTTGTATAAAAGTTGTTGAAGTGTGAAATGTATTCCAAACTGCCACTGATTGCGTAGCGTCACCGTTGGTAACTATAAAAATGCAAAAATTAGAGATCGATTTACAGTGGCTTGACCGATCTCAGCTGTTTCGGGTCCAGGTACTAAAATGGATGAGCTTTATTTTGCTCATCGTCGCGTTGATCTATGGAACGATCAATCTTCTTCTGCTTAAGCAATCCCTGCTGGGTCTGCTGGAGCTTTCTTTTGCTGTTTATTCGGCTTATGTCTATTGCTACGCTGAGATAAAACGTCACCATATAAGTCACTCAGCCATATACATCATCCTTCTTAATGCGATTGTACTGACGGCGATTTTCCTCGCCCCGGGATCGGTGACCCTGTATGCCTGGCTGTTTATCTGTCCGACCTGCGCTTATCTGCTTTTGGGGCGTGAATGGGGGTTTAAGCTTAATTTGTTTTTAATCCCGGTCGGGATAGCTGTGTATACCTGGTCGGTGTATCTGCACGGGGACATGTCCCTGCTGCGTTCCACCCTGAATGTCGGGGTTTGTCTGCTGGCGATCTGGGCTATCGCTCATACCTATGAAAAACACCGGGAGTACAATGAGCAGCAGCTTACCTCGCTGGCCATTCTTGACCCGCTTACCCAATTGGATAACCGCCTCAGTCTCGCGCTTAACTTTGAGAAAATGGTCAGCCAGCACCGGCGAAAAACCGATGTGTTTTCTATGCTGGTGGTGGATCTCGATTTCTTTAAAGCGGTGAATGATCGCTATGGGCATGATATTGGTGACCTGGTACTTAAGCAGGTAGCTAATCAACTGAGAGATTCAGTGCGGGTGTCTGATCAGGTATTCCGTGTAGGCGGCGAAGAGTTTTGCGTTCTGTTGCCCTATACCGAAAGGCACATTGCCAGAGCGGTGGCAGAACACGTCCGTAAAGATCTTTCCCGCCATACATTCAAAGTAGGCGAGCACAGGATTTCACTTTCTGCGAGCATTGGCCTGGCTGAGTACGGTCAGGACGGGTTGCAGCTGGATGAGATGTTTAAAACCGCCGATGAGCTGCTGTACAGTGCCAAAGATGCCGGGCGTAATCAGGTTGCTTACGGGGTCTGATTGTCCAGATGATATTGCTGCAGGATATTTTTGATCCGGGTTTTGATCGATGGCGCTTCCTTTTTCAGTGCCAGTCTGAACAGTTTTTTCACGTCTACCACATACTCTGAGTGCTGTTGGCTCAGCACAAACAGCGCGTTGTAAGCCCATGCGCGCAGGAATTTGTTACGGTCAGCCAGACATTCACGAATAAACTGCTCAACCGGAACCTTCTCCTGATCGTTTACCGGCACATAGGGAATGATCTGTAAAAAGTGCATTTTGGCTTCCCACTCTTCAAGATCGGGTATGATCCGGTAGAGCTGGTGCATCTCTTCATCGGTCAGCTGCTCTTCGTGTTCAAGGTGATATTTGATAAGCCAGGTGGCGCTGGTTTGCAGCTCTGGAGCGTGGCAGAAGTTCAGTACCTCGGCGATAAAACCGGGCTCAAAGTGATGCTCCTGGTATGCCATTCTCAGCGGGTCGGTGGACTCGCCATTCCATTGACTCAGCTCATTTTGCAGTTCCACAATTTTTTCTCCACCTGATCCCGATACCCTGAGAATAAGTCATATTGAGTAAATTGCCATTAAGCCGGAGGCAGAAATCTGTGAACTTTGCGGTTGCTTTTTTAACCATCCCTGATTAGTCTTGGCCCATCATTTCTTTTCGGAGCTGCGCCTGAATGAACAACTAATCCCTGAAATCCATTGAGTTTATTTTTTGTATTAACTGGATCGTCAGGGTTAGTGGGCGCAGTGTTCCTGCTTACTTATATAAGTGTGTCTTTTTGGCCTCATCAGGCTGATTCTGTTGTATTTCTCTGCGTCCGTTGCCCCTGAAAACAGGAGGCAATATGCCAAATCTTATCGCCAGCCAGCTGGGCTGGACATTCGCTGATGGTGATCGGCTTTTCTCAGATCTGAATTTCAGCCTTAGCGCGCAGCGCACCGGGCTGGTGGGTCGCAATGGCGCGGGTAAATCTGTGCTGGCCGCGCTTATTGCCGGTCGATGTAAGTCAACTTCGGGCAGTGTCAGTTTTGCAGGCAGCATCGGCTATTTCTCACAGCAGCCTGAGCACACCAGCATGTATCGCGGAACCGTCGCTCAGTTTCTCGGGATTGACCTGGTACTTGATGCGCTTGCGCGTATTGAGCAGGGAGAGTGCAGTGAGGCGCTGTTTGAGCTGGCAGAAGGGCAGTGGGAGCTGCGTGATTCGCTGTGTTCTCAACTGGAGGCCATTGGTGTGCCAGCCCGCCCGGATATGCCGTGCCGTCAGTTCAGCGGTGGTCAGCAGGCCAGGCTGAGACTCTGGAGGCTGTTTGAGCAGCAGCCGGATCTGCTGGTGCTTGATGAGCCATCTAATCACATGGACGCTTCCGGAAGGGCCTGGCTGAGTGAGCAACTCCTGACTTATTCCGGTCAGGTGCTGGTGGTCAGTCATGACCGTCAGCTGCTCTCTGAAATGGAGCAGATCTGGGAGATTAGTACACTGGGACTGCGTATCTATGGTGGAAACTATCACGATTACCGCCAGACCAAACTGGCTGAAGAGGCGGCAGTAGCGCGCCAGCAACAGGCGGTGAGCAGTCAGCTTCGTCAGCTTGAGGTTCAGGCGCAGCGTAATCAGGAAAAAGCGGACCAGCGTGCCGCACAGGGTATGCGGATCCGGCGTTCAGGCAGTCAGCCTAAGATCCTGCTTAACGGGATGAGGAGCAAGGCGACTGCTGCCGTATCATCCAGACTGAAGAATGACGGTGGCCGGCGGGAGAAGCTTCAGGCCAAAGCAGATAAGCTGGCGGAGCGAAGTGAGCAGATCCGGGCGCAGAAACTGCACCTGGAAAGTGAATCATCTGCAACCGGCTATGCAGTAAGACTGGTCAACGCCAGGCTGCCTTTTGGTTCCGGGCAGGCTGTTAACCTGTGTGTGAGTGGGAAAACGGAGCTGCGCGGTGCCAATGGTTCGGGTAAATCTACCCTGATGAAAGTGCTGACCGGCGGGCTGGAACTGACGGAAGGAGAGCTCAGTCTGCGTGTGCCGGTCTGCTATCTGGATCAGCATTTCGGGCTGGTCAAACCGGCTCTGTCACTGGCTGAAAACCTGGAGCACTATTGCTCTCACCTTAGTCACAGCGACATCCGTACCCTGCTGGCCGGGATCGGCTTTCGCCGGGACAATGTGTGGCGTAAAGCGGCGGATCTGAGCGGTGGGGAGAAGATGAAACTGGCGATGCTTATCGTCACCCATCAGCCACAGCAGCCCCTGCTTCTGCTCGATGAACCGGACAATCACCTCGACCTGGACTCCAGGGAAATGCTGGCCACCGCCCTGGCCGGTTACCGCGGCCCCTTCCTGCTGGTAAGCCACGACCCGGAGTTTGTTCAACAGTCCGGAGTGAGCAATTACTATCAGTTGCAGTGACGGGATATTAAGAGGCGAGTGACGAGATTCAGGGGTGAAAGGCGGGTACTGTTCCCGCCTCTCGCCTCTGGTATCTCGCTTTCTGTCACTCCATCAAATGATAAACCCTCAGGCTCTCCAGCGCCGCCGGATCATCCCCCAGATACTCAATCTGCTTTTGCTCACCCGGAAGCAGGGTGAAGCTGGAATCGCTGAAGTGGCCGGCGGCATCGCACTCAAGGTGAACAAAGAACGCCGGGGTATCGGTGGTCAGGGTGATGGTGCGTCCGCTTACCCTGTGCTGCACACTGGCTTTGGCCATCGGCAGCTTTTTGAGCTCTGGTGTTTCAAACCAGGTGTTTTCGATCACGCCTGCCGGGCTGGATAGCTGCACATAGAGGAATCCTTCGGTGGCGCGCTCGGCCCAGACCGATTTATCCATGCTCCACCACTGTTTGTTGCCATCGGACTGGATTTCCCCGTCAAGCTCCCACTGATGGATCAGGTTACCCTGCCAGTCGAGCCACAGCAGCCTTCCCTGTACGGTAACGGCTTCACGCTGCTCATTAAGCAGGTGCAGCATGATCTCCTGCTCCGTTTCGCGAAACGGGGCGTACACAGGGGCGAAGAAGCGTCTGGCGTGGTAATGGAGCTGCTTCCAGCGTCCGCTGTATTCAATGCCCGACCAGGAGGCTACCGGCCAGTTGTCGTTGAGCTGCCAGTAAAGCATGCCACGGCACACCGGCGAGCTGGCCCGCCAGTGATCACAACCGGTTTTGATCGCGATCGCCTGCTGAACCTGGCTGAGATACAGCATCTGCTCAAATCCGGACGGGAAGCGGAAATAGCGGGTAAACATCTCAGTGATGATGCTGTTACCACGGGCGTTTTTCTGGTGGGTTTCAAATGTCGGGGAGGTAATGTTCCATTCCTCCTCAGGGACAAAGCGCTTTACCTCGGCCAGTGACGGCCAGGACTGAAAGCCAAACTCTGAGCAGAAACGCGGACGCACTTTCTCATAAGCACTGAAAGCCGCGCCGGAGTGCCAGACGTCCCAGAAGTGCATGTCGCCTTTGTTGTCATCGTGCCAGGCATCCCCAAAGTCGAGTTCACCATTGCATGGCGAGCTGGCCCAGAAGCGCCGTGACGGATCTTCTTCGGCGATGATTTCACCCAGCCTGCGGTTGAGACGGTCGTAGTTGACCGTGTACTTCTCTTTTGCGTTGCGCGATTCGGGATACCAGCCAATCGCGCCAATGACTTCGTTATCCCCGCACCACAGGGCGATGCTGGGGTGGTCACGCAGGCGGCGGATCTGGTCACGGATCTCCGGCTCCACCCCGGCGATAAATTCTGGTGTGGACGGGTAGAGGGAACAGGCAAACATCATGTCCTGCCAGACCATCAGGCCCAGCTCATCACACAGCTGATAGAAAACATCGGCTTCGTATTGCCCGCCACCCCAGACGCGGATCATGTTCATGTTAGCGGCTCTGGCATCTTCCAGCAGACGCCGGTAGCGGGCCGGGCTTTCCAGACCGGGCATGGCATCCATTGGGATCCAGTTTGCTCCTTTGGCGGTGACCGGGAAGCCGTTGACCACAAAAGTCATGGCGCTGCCGGTATCATCAGCGGTGGTATCGAGCCTGAGTTCACGCAGGCCGAGTTTTTTGCTGACACTGCTGTCGCCCAGAGAGGCGGTCAGTTCATACAGTGGCTGATCACCATAGCCGGCCGGCCACCACAGTTTTGGTTTCTCTTCTTTAAACCACACCCGGGTGATCCCACTGGCACTGGTTTCGCAGCTCTGCGTGCGCTGATCAAGGCTGACTTCCAGCGTTTCACCGGCTACCGGAGGGTGGTGAATGATAACCTCGACTTCCACGCTGCCGTCATTTTTCCAGTGCTGCTCTGTGGTCAGGCGTTCAATGCGGGGTTTGCTGGTCAGTATCAGCCCGGTTGGTTCGTAGATGCCGCAGACCGCAAGGCAGATCCCCCAGTCCCAGCCTGCGTGGCACTGGGCCTTGCGGATGGTATTCATGTGCGGGATCTGGTTATTGCCTTTGGCCCACGGAATGGGGAAAGGCAGCCGGTCAGCCCGGGCCTGCGCTTCAGGGGCTACCGGGGCAAAACGGAACTGGATGTGGTTTTCACCTTCAGTCAGCCAGGGTTTGAGATCCACCTGGTAGTGGCGGAACATGTTGTCACATTCAAAAATCGGCTGATTGTTGATAAACAGGGCCGCCAGGGTATCTACCCGGCCAAGCTCCATCACTATGGTGTCATACTCAAGCTGCTCCTGGCTCAGCTCAAACACGCGGCTCAGGTACCATTCACATTCACCCACCCACTGTACTCTGGATTCATTGCAGGCGTAGTAAGGGTCCTCCAGGACACCGGCTTTCACCAGCGCGGAGTGGTTGTCGCCAGGCAGTGGCATAGGGACGGAAATTCCGGGATGCTGCGGGCTGGTTAAGGTCCAGCCTCCGCTCAGATCAATATCAAACATGGTTATCTCTGTGACAGGAAAAGGACTCTTTGAATAGTAAGTGTCTGACGCAGGTTCGGGTGTGAAACTGGTCACGCAGGGAGCAAATGCATCTGGTTGAATTGTAACAAAGCTGCTGTCATCCCTTGCCCTGATACGGGATCCCGCAAAGCGAGCCGGAATCTTAATAAGGCATGGAACGTTGCTGCGGTTATGGCGCAGTCGCTGCCGCGGGGTGACTTCTCCCTCGCTGAAAGAAGATCCTGAGTCGCGCTTAACCTGATTAGAGAGGGGAGGGGTATGGGGAGCTTGCTCAGGATGACCGTTTTGGTTGCTGGTGGTCATTCAGCTTCTCAGATCGCGTTATGGGAACCCGGCTCGCGCCTGCCTGTGAGTGTGGGATTACATTAAGTGGAACGCGTCCGGGACGACGAATTCTTTTTATTACAATAAATTAAGCAAAATTACTGGTCATTCCGGGCTTGACCCGGGATCTCGCAAAGCGATCCGAAAACTCAATAAGGCCACGGTTCTGTACAGCAAAAACTATCCGCCAGCACGTGCCTGCCGTATACCACTCCTGTCATCACACCTACAGTGTCACCCTGAACCTGATTCAGGGTCTGCAGACAGCGCGCCGAGCGGGTGATGCGTCAGCAGTTCTCTGAACTTAAGGGATTCTTATTATGAAGAGGTAGTTTATAGAACGGTTCAGATTTTCGTTAGCATTTAACTAACAAAATCCCTCTCATGTGAAAACTATGTTTACCGATTTAACTTTTCTGCGGATGGGTGAGGAGTGCTACTGTTGTCATATCAGGTGTTATATCCCTTGGCAGAAATGCCATAGCGCCTGAGACTACTCCAAAGCAATGTACATATTGCCCAGATTGCCCGGGTTTCATCACCCGGGCTTTTTTTGTTGTCAGCCTTTGCGGCGTGCCTGTTTCTCTGCCATTACGTTTCTGCACATCTTGCCAAACTGGCGGCTGGCTTCGCGCTTTTCAGCCAGAGAGGCGTTGTTGTGTGCTTCTTCGCGCAGTAGTTTGTGGTAGTTGTCCAGCCTGCGCTGGTCCAGTTCACCACGTTCCAGTGCTTTGCTGACTGCACAGCCTGGCTCGCCCTGGTGGCGGCAGTCTGAGAAGCGGCACTGCTCAGCCAGGGCTTCGATCTCCTGGAAGGTGTCACTTACTCCTTCTCCGGCTCCTGAGAGCTGGAGTTCGCGCATTCCAGGCGTGTCCAACAGCAGTCCGCCTTCCGGTAACGGCACCATGGTACGCGAGGTCGTGGTATGGCGGCCTTTGCTGTCATCTTCACGGATGGCACCGGTTTCCTGTACGGTATGCCCGCTCAGGGTATTAACCAGAGTGGACTTCCCCACCCCTGAAGAGCCGACAAAAGCAACGGTTTGTCCGGTGCCACACCAGCTTCTCAGACCATTGAGTTCGGAGTCGTCCAGTGCATTAACGGATTCCACCACCAGCATGGGGTCGAGTGCCTGAACCTGAGCACGGAGCGAGTCCGGGTCCGGGTGAAGGTCGGCTTTGGTCAGTACCACTACCGCTTCTGAACCGGCCTCGTTGGCCAGTGACAGGTAGCGTTCAATCCGGCTGAGATTGAAATCATGGTTGAGTGAACATACCACGAACACGGTATCGACATTAGCGGCGATATACTGTTCTTTCAGCTTTGGCCCGGGTGCACGGCGGCTGAACAGCGAACTTCTTTCCAGAAGGCGCAGCAGTCTCTGACCTTCTTCATCGAGCAATACCCAGTCACCTACCGTCATTGGCGGCTGGCTGTGGTGGTGCGCAAGATGAAGCAGTGCATTTTCGGTGCAGATCTGGTAGCCACTTTTGTGGTGGGCGATCACGCGGCCGATAAGGTGCGGCTGCTCATAGTCTTCGAGCGTCAGTTGTTGTTGAAATACGGCTTTCCATCCCAGTTGGTTAAGGGCGATCGGAAAAGTAAAATTAATTGTCATTATCTGTACCTGCAGACAGGGTATAAATTATCTCAGGGTCAGGTACGTGAAAACGCATGCGGCTCACAGATGTGTGAGTACAGACCCCGGCTTTGTGATCACCGGGCAAAGAAGGGAGAGGGGACAGGCGTTAGTTTTGTGTTCGCTCAGTCCGGTCAGTTTTGTTTCGCTTCTTTTGCCGGGTGGGTGCTTAGTACAATCATCAGATTCCTCCAAAAATAGTTGTATGAACGTGGCGAATTATTCACCATAGAGCACATATATGTCAACGCACGGATGCGAATATGCGTTTTACTCCATTTCAGCCGGAATTTGCGCCGCAGATCGCCGGCTGGTTCTCCAGCGAAGAAGAGGCTATCGCCTGGGGGGGCTGGCAGTTTGGCTGGCCGATTGATACTGCCCGCTTTGAAAAGCGGGGCTACCTTGATGAAGTACGCTATTTCAGCCTGGTCGATGAAGGCGAGCCGGTGGGTTTTGTCGAAGTCCTTAAAGTGAATCGTCATCACTACCGTTTGTGCCGGGTTGCTGTGTCACCGGCGTGGCGTGGCAGAAAGCTCAGTGCAGTACTGGTCAGTTCAGCAATCAATTACATCCGCAGTGCCACTGCGGCCCAAATGGTCTCCCTGGCCGTGTTTCGTAATAACCTGCCTGCACTCAGTTGTTATCGCTCTCTGGGATTTGAAATTACAGACAAAGAGCCGAAGATGAAGGTCTTTTCCGGACAGGAGTGGCCTTTGTATCAGATGGAGCTGAGTGTATAGCCCTAATCGCTGGTCACTTTGGCGGGCTGGCGAATGAACTGGTCGTGATGCACAAAGTGGTCAATCTGCTTTAAAACCCGCGAGCTGTAGAGCATGCTGGTATGGCTGGTTTTTATCAGCAGGTGATCGGTCATCCCGTCGATTTTGGTTTCTTCTACTGTCACCGTGCCATCTGACATTGCCGGGTCCTGCCACAGCAGCAGGGAGCGGGCTCCAAGCGGAAAGGTTCCGGCAATTGACCCCAGTTTCTGTGGAAACGGCCAGCTGGCCTGGTGACGGTCAAGGCCAAACTCCGGCGCGTTACCAAGCAGTTTTTTTAAGCCCAGCTGATGAATGCGATCAACTATCGAAGCCCCCTGCAGTGGTGAACCGAGGGTAACCACGTGTGAAATCTTGCTGGTGTCAGGCTGGCGTGACTCCAGATATTGCCTGATAACAAGCCCGCCCAGACTATGGCCGATCAGAATGTTAGTCTGATCCACTGCCAGCGCTCTGTCTATCTCGTTAAACAGACGCCGTTCATTGATGGCCAGGGAGTTATAGCTGATGATCCTGGTGCGATAACCCAGCTCACGCAGTTTCTGAGCCATCGGCATCATCACCAGACCATGCATATACAGTCCATGCAGAATTATCGCTTTCATAGTACCGGCTTGAAATTTAAGGATATGTTCAATATATCGCCGCTTTTAGCTGCGGACAATAAAAACCCCTGATAACCGGAACGAGAGAGAGTGGTGGTTATCAGGGGGAGATGGAAAGCTTATTTCTCAGCTCAGGGCTGTTTGTCAGCCCTGGCTGTCGGCTCAGGGCTGCCTGCCCGTGGAGGCTCAGGACTGATGAGCCGGCGCCTGCTGCTCAGTACCCTGCCAGGCATGCCACAGGCCAGCCAGCGCCAGTATTGATGACGCCAGCATGATGATGCCCAGCGGCAGCTGACTGTCTGATGGCAGGAAAGAGGCCGCCAGGGTTGCCAGACCAGCACCAAAGTTCTGCATGCCACCCAGAATCGCACCAGCGGTACCGGCGTGAGACGGGAATGGCGTTAGTGCACCTGTGGTCGCTGCCGGGAACAGTACGCCTGCGCCCAGGAAGTAAATAGTCGCGCCGCCAACCAGGGTCAGGACTGTGGTCTGATCATGCAGGCCCGGGACAATTACTACCGCAGAGCCGACAATGATTGCAACGCCACCCGCCAGCAGAGCTGCACGTTCTGACCACTGAGCCGCGATAACGCTCGAGAGGCCTGCGCCTGCCAGGTAACCCGGGATCGGGATAACAAACAGCAGGCTGACCACTGTTGCAGGCAGGCCGAGTGTGCCACCAAGCAGTACGCCGGCGGCTGCTTCAAATACCGCCACACCAGCAAAGGTAGCCACCAGGGTCAGCAAAAAGCCCTGGAAACTGCGGTCACCCAGTACGAAGCGGTAACTGGCAACCACGGATTCTTTTTTACGGCGTTCTGCAGGCAGCGTTTCGTGCAGGCTGCTCATCATGGTCAGGGTTACTGCCGCTGAGAACAGTGCCAGGAACAGGTAGCTTGAACGCCATCCCAGGGTTTCGGTCAGAAAACCGCCCAGAACCGGTGCCAGCAGCGGAGAGAACATCAGACACATGCTGATCAGGCTGTTGGCTTTGTGCAGCTCTTTGCCTTCGAAGCAGTCGCGGGTCAGGGTACGAGCCATTGCGCCACCACAGCCGATACCCATGCCCTGAACAAAGCTGCCTGCCAGGAACAGACCAAAGCTCTCTGCAAACAGTGCCGCCAGAGTACCGGCGATGTAGATAAGCAGGCCGGCAAGGATGATTGGCTTGCGTCCAAGGCGATCTGACATCGGGCCATAGATAAACTGCGACAGGCCGTAAGGGATCAGATAACACGCCATAACCGCCTGCAGCGCAGCCGGATCAACCAAAAATTCAGTCGCCATGTGTCCGATAGATGGAACATACATGGTTTGGGTCATCTGCCCGACCGCGGCAAGAATCGCGATCAGAAACGTCAGCCGGGCCATAGGCACAGATGCGGACATTGCCAACTCTCCTAAAGAAAAAGTAACTGATATAAATCTGAGAATACGGGAAAGGATGTGCCGTGGACGGCGCTTCCCGATGGCGGCATATTAAGCGCAGGCCAGATGCTTAGCAAGGTTTGTATACACGATAGTTTTCTATGTTTAGGATTAGATTTTCTAATGAATTGTATTTCTATAAATGTTTGATTGGCGGGGCTTGTGTGGATTTACTGGTCTGAGGTGAGAGATTTAGCCTTATTTATGCTGATGAGGGATTTGGGCGGGGAATATCACCAGTAGATATGGATAAGGGTGCCGGGCTTAACCCGTTTGAGAAAGTCATCCATCTCATCGTTTTCAAGCGCGATGCAGCCGTCTGTCCAGTCAAACTGCTGGGCGATAGGGGCAAAGTCCGGGTGCCAGTTTTTCTGACCATGGACCATTACCATACCGCCCGGGTCGATGCCTTTCTGGCTGGCGTTATGCTTATCTGCCGGATTGGGGTAACTGATGTGCATGGCTTTGTAGAAATTTGAGTAGGATTTGACGTAATCGAGAACATAGCGTCCTTCCGGAGTGCGCTGATCGCCTTCCTGCTGTTTGTGGCCTTTGGGCTCTTTTCCCAGGGCGACATGGTATTCCATGACAATCACCCCTTTTTCCAGCAGGTACATGCGCCGCTTTGATTTATCGACTTCGACCAGATCCACTTCCGCCGCCAGCGAAGGCGCGAACCCGGATAAGATCAGCAATAAAGCGGGGCAGATGCGCATGGTGGTTTATTCCTTAAACAAAAAGCAGCAGACCGTTGCTTCTTTAAGTGTACCTGTTTACGACGGGAATGACTCACTCTGTGGCTCAGGAAGAAGACCAGTACTCATACAGGGGGGCAGTTTGGGAGCCGGCGTATAAAAACATAACCTTTCTCATAAGAACCCGTTGTTTGGGTTGCCTTTTCGGAACAGGCCGAATCTAATACTTTATCTCTTTGTTTTATATGTCTTTACAGTCCGGAGTTTGAATGCCATTCCAGTCAATGCAGTTTCGTCACAGCTGGCGCCCTTATCAGCAGAGGGTGCTGGATGCAGTGAGCCACCATCTCGCAGATAACCGGCTGCACATTGTGGCCGCACCGGGGGCCGGAAAAACTACTCTGGGGCTCGAGATATTTCGCATGCTGGGTCGTCCGGCGCTGGTTCTCTCTCCCACCCGGGTGATCCGGGACCAGTGGCTAAGCCGGTTGGATGATTTTCTCCCGCCAGACAGTGCAGAACCCGGCTGGGTCAGTCGCTCTGTCCGTGAACCCAAAGTGCTGACATCGGTGACCTATCAGGCCCTGCATGCCCGTTTCAGTGATGAAATGAGTGACGAAGAGGAGGCAGAACGACTGGAGGAAGATGAGGGACTGAACAGCAGAGAGATCGCTGACTTTGTTGAAGTACTGAAAAGTGCGGGTATTGGGGTGCTGATTCTGGATGAAGCACATCATTTGAGAGCGGCCTGGTGGAAAGCGCTTGAAAAAGTGCGCAGCCATTTTCCGGATATGATTATCGTCTCGCTGACTGCAACCCCGCCTTATGATGTGCAGAGCAGCGAATGGAGGCGTTATGAGCAATTGTGTGGCCCTATCGACGAAGAGATATCCGTTCCCGAACTGGTGAAAAGCGGGACCTTGTGCCCGCATCAGGATTACGTCTGGACATGTGGTGCGCCGGACAGTCTCAAAGTGCGGATAAAAGCCCATGACAGGCAGGTTTCAGATTTCTGCAAAAGCATGATGGCGAGTGAAGATCTGGAGCGAATGGTACTCGCTCACCCGTGGCTGAATGAGCCGGGCCAGGAGCAGGCGATGCTGAAAGCGCCTGAAGTTGTGATAGCTATCCTGAGTTATATGCAGGCCAAAGCTTTGTCGCTGCCTGTTGGGTTGCTGAAAACGCTGGATATGGAGCCTGAAGATATTCCTGAACTGGGGCGCCAGCGCTGGCAAATTCTGATTGAGGCGGTACTGTTCTCATCCGGCTTTCACCAGGGTGAAGAAGATCAGCGCTTTGTCGATCAACTTAAAAAGCAGCTCAGGGCCGCAGAACTACTGAGGAAAAGAGAGCTTTCACTGGTGCGCTCGCGTTTTATCGAGCGGTCACTCTCACTGAGCAGTTCAAAAACTGAGGCCTGTTGTGAGATCCACCGGCTGGAATATGGCAAACGAAAGGAGAGCCTGAGGCAGGTAATACTGACCGATTACATTCGTGATGAAGCCAATGATTCAGGGGTAAATACCGGCGGGCTGAACCTTGGTGCCTGGCCGGTATTCAGTGCCCTGAGTGACGACTCGCCTGTGGCTGATGGGATTGGGCTGTTGACCGGCCGCCTGACTATTGTTCCTGAGCGTCTGTTGCCTCTGCTGGCAGAATATCTCGACAGGAACAAAATGAAATGCGAACCCTGGGGCCGCTATCAGAAAGTCACTGCGCCACTGGATCAGCTGACCAGAGGGATGACTGCGCTGCTGATGGCTGGCGAGCTGAAAGTACTGGTCGGGACCCGCGCCCTGCTGGGGGAGGGCTGGGATGCACCTGCGGTTAACTCACTGATTCTGGCAAGCTCGGTTGGTTCGTTTATGCTGACCAATCAGATGCGTGGCCGGGCCATTCGGCTGGATAGTCAGCAGCCTGACAAAGTCAGTTCGGTATGGCACCTGGTTGCGCTGAATACCGGTTCTCCAGTTGGGCTTTCTGATCTTTCTGAACTCATGCGCCGCTGTGAAACTTTTGTTGGATTATCTGAGAAGGAACGGGTGATAGAGAGTGGTTTTGACCGGCTGAAACTCGACCACCTGAAAGCACTTTTTTTCAAAATCCGGGTTGATAATCCGGTTGGATCTCATAACAGGCTGATGTCCCGACGCTTCGCCCGGATTGATGATGTGGCTGAGCGTTGGAAAGAGGCGCTGATCACCGATACCAATGGCATGGTGCTGCCTTCGGTCAAAACGGAGCAGCAGGAACGGATTCGTTTTCTCAACATCCGTAGTTCGTTTGCGGCCCTGATGTCAGAACTGATGCTGGCTGTTGGTTTGCTGCTCAGCTCGTTGGCTTATATGCGGCACACTTCGTTGTCTCACATCGCCATGTTTCTCTCCATTGGTCTTGCCGGGGTTCTGCTCTGGAAGTTGCCGTCAACTATTGCTTTCACCCGGATCCTTTTCAGTTACCTGCCAACAGACGGGGCACTGAAGCAGATGGGGCGCGCACTGTCTGAGGCTCTGACTCAGGCGGGATTTATCACCACGTCTTATCACCAGCTGCGGGTCGTGGTCGAGCAGGATGCCACAGGCCACTTCTATGTTGCGCTCAGGGGCGGAACATTTTATGAATCCTCGCTGTTTGCTGACTCTTTGGCTGAGTTGCTGGCACCGGTGGAAAGCCCGCGTTATTTGTTGCTCCGGGAGGGGAACTTCATCAGCTCAAGAACGGATTATCATGCCGTACCATCGATTCTGGGGGCCAGGAAAGAACACGCGCAGCAGTTTGCCAGAGCGTGGATAAAACATGTTTGCCCGTCAGAACTGATCTACACCCGCACGGCAGATGGTCGCGCCCGGTTGATTAAAGCACGTTTCCGGGCGTTTTCTCATGTGTTTCGAAATGAGGTTAAACGCCAGGACAGATGGCAGTAGTCGGTCAGCTTCTTTCAGGGGAGCTCACAGAGGAAGGACATCAGTGAACCTGGTTACAAATTTGACCAAAAAGCGGTTGGTCTTCCGGGAAATAACAGACACAGGATTGCCGGGCGGGTAGACTTGTCCGCTGGTAAAATTTAGTCACAGGCTCAGGGAAGAACTATGCGCACCGTTCAGTACGCCGGCAGGTCAGTCACGCCGGGTAAAATCGTTTGTGTTGGCCGCAATTACGCCGGACATATTAAAGAGCTGGGGAATGCGGTGCCCGATGCCATGGTGCTGTTTCACAAGCCCAACAGTGCGGTGGCACAGAGCCTGTGTGCCAGTCATGGCGGGGAAGCGCTTCACTATGAAGCGGAGATCTGTTTTCTGATAGAGAACCGTCAACTGGCCGCGGTTGCACTCGGACTGGACCTGACCAAACGCCGCCTGCAGGAAGAGCTTAAAGCCCGCCAGTTGCCGTGGGAACGCGCCAAGGCGTTTGATGGCTCGGCCCTGTTTACCCGTTTTGTTCCCCTGAGCGGGCTCGATATCAGTCAGCTTGAGCTGGAGCTGTTTATTAACTGTGTCCGGGTACAGCGTGGGGATGTTTCCCAGATGCTCTACCCGCCCCTGATTATTTTGGATGAAGTCCTCAGTTACACCAGCCTGGAAGATGGCGATGTTCTTATGACCGGCACACCTCAGGGAGTCGGTCAGGTTGAGCGTGGCGATGTGTTTCTTGCCAGATTGCGTCATCAGGACAAAATCCTGCTCGAAACCGAGTGGCAGGCGGTTTAGTCTGCCGTTACGGCCGGGTTTTTCCTGGCCAGTTTCCCTGCCCAGTCTGAGTCTTGTTGTGTAACTTATTGTTTTAAAAGGTTATGGCAAGATAGACTCACCAGTTTCTGTCGAAATCCCCGTTCTTGCATATAATTACTGTGAACAGGCTCGCAAATGCGGGTCTTTGAGGTACTTAAAGTACTAGTAGTACCAGACCAGGCGTTACTTGTAGTGTGTGGTAAGACGGGCGCCGCAATCCATTGTGGAGTTATGAGGTGGACTATGAAAACAGTGATCACAATCGTTGCAGTTGCGCTTGTCAGCACTTCTGCATTTGCTGCGAATTACAGAACCCTTGAGAGGGACACAACCCTGCGTTCTGACAGTTTTGCCACGAAGTCGATGGCCTGGGAAGCCGGGCAGGCGATGCTTGATGAAATCAAAGCCCTGCCGGCGAACCAGTTGGCAGATGCCCTGTACGAGCACACACACGACAAAGTGTATAACAGCCTGCGCATGGGCGATGCCGAAGTGATGGTGGAAGAGTTCTCCGTGGAGAAAGGTAAAGTCATGTACCGCGCACTGGTTAATATTGACTACACCTTCGTGCGTAAATATCGTGATTGATCATCAGGCGCAGTGTTTTGAGGCCCGGCTGAGTCCGGGCCTTTTTGCGCCTTAAACGTTGTGGCAGGATGTTGGGTCATGCATCCTGTGAATGTGTTGGCTTGTATCTATCTGTTTGTAAGTGTTAAATATTTTCTGCATTTGAAGTCACTCTCAAACCGCATGGCTGAATTCTGAGAAACTGATTTTCTGACCATGGAAAACACAGTGAAAGCAGAATGAAGAAACGGATTTCAATTCTTATCGCTGCAGCTATCCTTGCCGGGGGCTGCACCCGTATTGAGCAGGACGACGTCAGCCTGTATGCCGCCAGCGCGGCATCGCTGACCGAGCAGGTGGATTTGCTGATCGGCGAATATCAGGACACGATCAAAGACCGCGAGCTGGTGATGCTGGCGGCTGAAGTCAGTGGTCATAACGATGATCCCCTTACCAGTCAGGACCTGAGTAATATCACCCCGCTTCCCCGGCTTTACCCGGTTAAACAGGCTTCAGAAGTGCTTCACGCCTACAGTGAAGCCCTGTTTGCACTAAGCAGCACGGACAATCCGGAGCAGGCAGAGCTGGCAGCCCTGAACCTGGGGGGAACGCTGGAGCGCTTTTCCCGGGCCAGAGGGCAGGCCGCTGGGAGTAATGAAGGCTATTATGCCCTTGCCGCCCAGATCACCCGGGCGCTGACGGAAGCGCAGAAGCAGCAGGCTATCAAGCAGACCGTGCTTGCCGCCAATCCGATGGTGGAAGAGGTGTGTGATGGTCTCAGCCAGGCTATTACGGATGCCAATCTTGCCGGAGCCCTGGCAGGATCCCGGGCTTATATTCTGGCTGAAGAGATCCGTGATTTTAACCAGCGGGTGGAAATTCGCGCTATTCCTCTGGCGAAAAGCCGCAGGGAGGTGGAGCGCCTGTACGGTCTCTGGCAGGAGTCGGCGACCACAGAGCTTTTGGTTGAAGAGACCCTGGAAGCGCTGGTGGTGGTGAAGCAAAACCATCAGCTCCTGGCGATGCAGGTGTCACAGGACAGTTTTGCCAGCGACCCGCTTAAACAGGCCATCGGAGAGATGCAGGCGATGAAGCGGCGCTTTACCGATGTGGAGCAGCTTCTGCAAAGCTGTGAGGGTGAGATCGTCCGGGAAGAATCGCAACTGGTATGTAAAGGATAGACATGCAGCAAACCACTTTAAAAGCCCTCGATGAGGCAATTGCTCAGCATAACCGCCTGCTGGCACTGGCGACCAATACCGATCAGGCCGCCGCACTCAGAGCCCAGCAACGTGCGCTGTTTAAGCGTCATGATGAGCTGGTCAGCCGCCGCTTTGTTGCCCCTGAGGACGACTGGATTCAGGCCATTCACGCCCTGAACAGCTTCTCTGAAAGTGCAGATAAGGCCCGCCGGGATATTGATCAGCTGGGCCACTCTATTCGTAAGGCAACCACAGTGATCGACAAGCTGGTCGGGCTGGGGGATATTCTGGTCTGATTCGATGTACTGGACGCAGCCCGGGTTCTGACAGCCTGCATTCTTCTTAAACCCGCCGTTTGATACCGGCGGGTTTTCTGTATATCTCCATGAAATTTCGAAAAAATGTTGAATTTTTTAAGTGACTCGTAATTTATAAAAGCACTCTTGTTGACATGACGAACAGTTGTAGCGAAGCCCCCTGAACCCCCGTTATTATCCATTCCGGAGTACCATTAAAGGGATGAGAAAATGAGGAAAACAGTTGTCGCTGGTGTATTGGCGGGCCTGCTGGCAGGTTGCGGTGGTGGCGGAGGAGGAGGCGGAAGCAGTGCCCCGGATCCGGCACCTGTGGTGAAAACCCCAATTGATCTCAGCCTGTTTCAGGATGAGAAACTGCGCAGCTGCGTGGCATCACAGCAGGAGAAGTTTGTAGAAACCCTGCACTCTCTGGAGTGCAAAAAGATGGGAATCACCGATCTCAGCGGCCTTGAACAGTTAAGAGAGCTGTTCTCCCTGGACCTGTCTGAAAATGCCCTGAACCGGCTGACTCTGCCTGAACTGCCCTGGCTTTCTTCGCTTACGGTGAACAGCAATCAGATGACTTCACTGGAGGTGGATAAGGCACCGAAACTGGCGTATTTGTATGCTAATGATAACCAGCTGAGCACATTCGAGCTCGCGCCGTTGCAAAGTCTGGTCACTCTGTCTTTGTCAGGTAATCAGTTTACCGGTATCGACCTGTCAGCCAATCCAAAGCTGGTGAATCTGTATCTGAATAACAACAGGCTGACGGGCTTTAATCCTCCGGCGCATCAGCTCTCAGCACTGACGCTGAAAGGCAATAAGATAGACCGCCTTGAACTCGCCGGGCAAACCAGCCTGACGCATCTCGATATTTCTGATACGGAGATGGAGTCGATAGTGCTGCCGGTTCAGCCTGAGCTTAACGCTTTGCATCTCGATAACACCCGGATCCAGAATCTGGATCTGACCGGGTTCCGTAAGCTGTATGTTGTTTCTTCCAGGGACGGCCGGCTGGGCTCACTGGTGTTTGGTGATAATCCGGAGCTGGGGCTGCTGACGATCACCAATAACAGCGCGATGGCCCATATTGATGTGACCAGCCTGAGTGCGCTGAAATGGCTCGACCTTAACCAGACGCATGTGCTGTCGCTGGATCTGAGCAGGAACACAAATCTGGAGCAGCTGAATGTCAACAATACCCACCTGTTTCAGCTGAATCTCAGTGCCAATACCAAACTGCATAGCTTGTCTGCTGCCGGGGTGGGTTTTGCCTGCCCTGATCTGACCGGGCTGCCAGAGCTGAAAACCTTGCATGTGGGGGGCACCAACTGGAGCACTCTGGATTTGAGTGGCAATGCGAAGCTGGACTGGCTGGCGATAAGCAGTGCGCCGATTACTACACTGGATCTGTCGGCAAACCCTGAACTGAGGGAGGTATCGGCCTCTTTGACCAGTCTTGAGTATGTGGATTTCAGTCATAATGCCAAACTGACGAATGTAGACCTGACCCACAATACGCTCAGTCAGGCCGGGATAAACGAGCTGGAAAGGCTTAAAGCGGCTGGGGTAACCGTCACCTATTAAGCAAATCGTCCTGCCTTCTGGCAGGGCGATTTGCTTCATTCCTGTAGTGTTTCATTGCGTTATTTCTCAGGTAGGCACAATTTGCGGTTGCGCAGTGCCTGAAGGGTTCTGATAACCAGCCAGCCCAGCAGCAGGGACAAGCCACCCAGCAGCAGATAGGCCAGATTCAGCAGCGCCTGGCTGTGCATGACATTGGCCATTTTGAAGCACGCCAGAGTCAGGGCGGCGCTGGGGAAAGAGTAAGCCCAGGAGGTGATATAAAACGGCAGCCGGATGAACTTGGGCGCACCAACAGTCAGCAGCAGGGCAAACATCAGTGCGACAGAAAACAGACCGCGGGCCATCAGATCCACTTCGCCGGTCAGCGACAGGTAGGCGATAAAGCCGACGGAGGGTGGGGCCAGCAGAATAAACAGCATTGGCTGGAATCTGGCTGGCAGAAGGGTGTGGAAGAACAGCCGGTTGAAGATGATGGTCACCAGGATCATCCAGAAGAATATCCCTACGCTGAAGAAGAACCAGCTGAGCTCGATATGCCCGAGCTGTGCGCCGAGTACCGGTACAATGATGTTGCCCACTACCGGAATAAACCAGCTGGGGTTGGCGTGGCCCAGTTCATAGTGATCGTGATGCAGCCAGCTGCTCAGCACATACAGGGTAAAAAACATGTGCATCAGGGTTCCCGCCCACCACAGCGCCTGCCAGTGCCAGATCATCGACTGCAACAGCAGGCTGATGGATATCGCGGCGAAGAAGTTCAGCCGGATAGGATGGTTCACTTCTTTTTGTACGGCTTCCGGGAAGCGGAAGATCTTCAGCAGGTAGAAGGCTGAGATAATAAGCATGACAACGGCGGAAAAGCCCCCCAGCCAGTATGACACCACAGGAAAGCCCGCTGCGCGCCAGGCCAGTGCCAGGCCGCTCAGACCCATGACCATGGAAAAGAAGGAAACCGGCAAATATCTGAGGCTGGGTTGAGTTGTTGTGTCGTTCATATTCCACTCCTTGGTTCGTACCGAACAGAGCTGACAGCGGAACAGCTGGATTTCAGAAGCTTATTATATGAGCGTAATCCAATGAATCATGATGTGCCACTTCCAAACTCCTGCAACAGAGTATCTATCAGAAGGGACAGTGCTTTTGGCTGATGTTGACGCTGGCGGTAAACCAGCCAGGCCTGTGCTGACAACAGCGGATGCTCTTTCATCACCTGAACGAGTGAACCACCGGGTTCGAAGTGGTGGGTGGGAACGGCGGCGATCCCCAGCCCGGCACTGGCGGCTTCAAGCAACATGCCGACATCGTTGATTTTGAGCCTCGGGGTGAGTTGCGGGCGGAAATCAACCGCTGATTCGAACAGGCGACGCGAAGGGTGAGAACTGAGCTGCAGCCACTGGTGCTGCTCCAGCTCTTCGATAGTCGTGGGTTCGCCACAGCGCTCAAGATAATCCCGGCTGGCTGCCAGAAGGTAGTCAGCTTTGAACAGTGGTCTTGCTATCACATCCTGCCGCTCGCGGAGATCAAAGGTGATCACCAGATCCCGGTCGGTTTCCGGCATGGCGTCAATAAGATTCAGCTCAATATCCAGAGTGATGTCAGGGTAGTCGGCTAAAAAGCGCTGGGTCACCGGGCGCAGGCGGGTTGCGTACATGGTGTACGGACTGGTCAGGCGGATGTGGCCCTGCACTCTGTCACTTTGCTCCAGAAAGTCATCAAGGGAAGATTCTGCCAGATTGAGCTCGGGTTTTAATCTGGCGTACAGCTCTTTTCCTGCAGAGGTCGCTGCCAGTTCCCGACCCCGTTTTTCCAGCAGTTTAACTCCCAGCCGGCTTTCCAGCTGTGACAAGCGGCGTGACACCGTGGAGACAGGCTGATTCAGCCTCTTTGCGCCTTTCTGCAGTGATCCGGATTCAGAGATACAGCAGAACAGGTACAGATCATCTAAGTTTCCAAATATGGAATTGACCATTCTAAATTGCCCTGTTTTTTCTGATTTGTGGAAATAATAGACTGGCAGTCATTGAATAACCACTTTTTCAAATCAGCGGGACTGACCGCTGAAGGAGAGACAAATGAGTAAATATCATATCTGGCTGCCAGCCATTCTGGGATCACTGGTGATGGCGATGACCATGTCCGGGATTATTACCACGATTAACAGCGGTGTTGATGCCGGGCTGCCGTTTCGCTGGATGCGCAGTTTTTCCATCGCGTGGCCTATAGCTCTGACACTTAATTTACTGGTACTGGGACATATCAGACGATTTGCGATGGGGCTGGCGGACAGACTGGCAGGCCCGGTCTCCTGAGAGTTGCCTTTTTCAGGTCAGGTTCCGTCCGGATATTAAGAAGGGCAGGTTTCCCGCCGCTTTGCTGACGGGTGGTAATCGATACAATAACCGGCGCGGCCACTGTGCTTGGCTTTGTACAGCGCCTGATCAGCGATATGGAACAGTCGCTGGTATTCGCCCAGACGGACTTCTTTCGCCATGGTGGCCCCGATGCTGACTGACAATACTGCTTTGGTGGGGGAGAAGGCATGCGGGATGGCCAGGGTATCTATCAGTTGCAGGATCCGCTCAGCTTCGCGTTTGGTCTCAATCTCCTCGTTGCCGAACAGGCAAATGCAAAATTCTTCTCCGCCAAAACGTGCCACCAGTTTTTCATAGGGCGTTTCCATGTCGATCAGGGCTGCTGCCACACGCTGCAGTGCGGCATCGCCATCCAGATGACTGTAGTTATCGTTAAAGCGCTTGAAGTGGTCGATGTCGAGCAGCATCAGAGTCAGGTAGCGGTAGCTTCCTGTGGCAATCTGCATTTTGAGCACCCGCTCCAGCTCGCGGCGGTTTGCCGCTCCGGTCAGGGGATCATGTGCAGACTGCCAGGTAAGCTTCTTACGGCTCGACTCCAGTTCATACACCAGCTGATTGATGTTTTTGGCGAAGTTCTTCAGCTCCAGAGAAAAGAAGCCGGTGTCATCGGGCATGGCTCCGGTCCGGCGAAAACTTTGCAACATGGCCTGGGCGCGGTTGATTGGTGCAACCAGCAGCGAAGCCCCAAACAGGTTAAGCAGGAACATGATCAGCGCAAAACAGGCCAGCGCGATCAGCTCACCGGCTACGATAAATTCAGGCATTTTGACCTGATGATACACGCTGAGGATCACCCCGTAGCGGCGCTCAAAGTCATTGGTCACAATATAGCTGACATCCGGTTCCGCTTTCAGCTCAGATATTTCTTCCAGCGGCGCAACTCTTATTCCAACTCCGATACCGGTCGAGGCCGATATTTCATCGAGAAACTGCGAACGCACCTTTTTCATCATCGCCATATAACCGCTGGTACAGTTATTTCCCATACTGGAACAGATCCGCGAAGTCGCCATTAAATAAGGTTCTTTGTTCAGCACCATAAACTTCACCATAGGGGTGATTTTATCGGTTCGTGAGCGCAGGCTTTCTGCAAGCAGGGTGCCAAACTGGTAACGGACAATACCAAGGGGAATAAAGCGGGCCCGCTCCGGACTGAAGCGTTTACCCCATTTGAGTTGAACGTCCGGGGTAAAAATAAAGACGCCGTCGAGGGACCGGCTTTGAAAAATAAACCGGCTCAGTGCGCTGTCGGTAAACTCAGTAGCGGGCTTTTCGCTGCTGACAAACTCAGCCATGTCGTCCCAGGCGGCGTAGCCGGTCAGGGTTTCCCCAAGGTCAGAACTCTGAATATTGAGGGCAGACTTAACCCGGGCGACTTCCTGGGCCTGAAGCTGGCGTGCCTGATTGATTGCCTGGTCGTAGTCCCAGAAATACTTGAACAACAGATACCCGAGCACATAAAGCAGCACCACTGCCACAGACAGGACTACCGATAAGCGGCGCAGGCTTAAGTGCGAGATCTTCATCGTTCACCGAACAGCGTATGGAAATATCCGCCATTTAACTTGTTATTGAACTGAGTGTCTATTGTGTGAGCACAACTCGATGCATAAATGTGATCTTTGGGGGGTGTCATCGTTTTCGTTGTTTTCTCTGGCAATGGAGTAATGGTGCGGAAAGACACCATTGTTTGAGTAATTTATAAGTTTAGTGGTTGATCTGTGAGCGTTTGGCCGTGTTGCGACATCATATTGACGATGGTCATAAAAATGCCGCAATAATTTCATACATTTTTTGTATTACGACAAATTATTAATAGACAAAAGTGTGATCCGGATCTATATTTTGTCGCTCTTCTGTCAGGTGCAAGGATGCATAAAAACTATTTCTTTGAGGTATCCATGCACTTCTCTCTCAAAAATGTCTCTATTCGTGTTCAGGTATTAATTCCTGTTCTGCTGCTGGTGGTGGTTCTGTTTGGTTCGCTCTGGGTGACACAGTCAGCCCTGAATGACGAGCAGCAGCAAATGGCCGATAACACCAACTCTCTGGTCTATTACAAAGATGCGCTGGCTCAACTGGACGATACTGTATATCCGCTGCGAATTAACGCGGTGTACGCTATTTATGATCAAGGGCGCCGTGACAACTTTCTGAATCAGCTCAATCAGGCACTGACTGAAATCAACCGCTCCCTGGATGAACTGGCTCAGTCAAAGAACTTCAGTCGTGATGCAGAACAGGTGCGCAGCGCAATCGGCGCTTACGTGGACTACTCCCGCCGCGCAGTCGACGTTTTTAACCGCCATGATGAAGGTAATCTGAGTGATGCAGAGCACAGTTCTTTTGTTGCCGGGTATCGCGATGTGGGCAACAAGATGGTTGCGTCAATCAATACCCTGTCACAGCAGGTAAACAAGTATTCGATGGCAGAGCTTGAGAACAGCATCGCGGATAACGAGAAGCTGCAGAGCAAAGCGACCTGGGTGATCCTGTCGGTATTTGTGATTGCCCTTGCTGTTGCCTGGTGGTTGTCTGGTCTTATCGTTAACCCGATCGCCCAGCTTCAGGTGGTAATGCGTAAACTGGCAGAAGGCCAGCTGAGTGTGAGTGCAGATCAGGACGGTACCAACGAGATTGCTCAGCTGGGTTCAGACGTAAACCTTACTGTCGCCCGGCTGCATGAAACCGTTGAATCCCTGACCCGTATCAGTGAAGACGTGGCATCGGCTTCGACCGAGCTGGCAGCGGTAATGACTCAGTCAGAAGCCAACGCTCATCAGGAGCAGAATGAGCTGGATCAGGTGGCATCGGCGATCACTGAGCTTGCTGGTACTGCGGATAATGTATCGGATAACGCAACCATGGCTGACAGCACGGCCAAGCACGCGGATGAACTGGCCCGGGAAAGCCTGGAAGTATTCAAACAGTCATCAGAAGCTAATGTCCAGATGTCTCATGCCCTGACTGAAGCGGCAGGTGTGGTCACTGAGCTTCAGGTTCAGTCTGAGCAGATCTCGGACGTGATTGAGGTTATTCGCGGCGTATCGGATCAGACTAACCTTCTGGCCCTGAACGCAGCGATTGAAGCGGCGCGTGCTGGTGAGTCTGGCCGTGGCTTTGCAGTGGTAGCCGATGAGGTTCGTATGCTGGCCGCCCGCACTCAGGAGTCAACCGAGCAGATCCAGACGATCATCGAAGAGCTGCAAAACAAGTCAGCTCAGGCGAATCAGAGCATGCAGACCAGCATTGAGATGCTGACTGAAAACGAAGAGCTGAGCCGCCGTGCCAACGATTCGGTGGTGGGAATTACCGAAGCGGTGGTGAACATCAATGATATGAACGCTCAGGTTGCGACAGCGGCAGAGCAGCAGTCTCAGGTGACTCAGGACATCAACCGTAATATCAACACCATGTCTGAGCTGGTAAACCAGAATGTAACCGGGATCAGCCAGAGTGCCAGCGCCAGTAATGAGCTGTCTCAGCTGGCGGAAAGACAGAAACAGCAGCTGTCATTCTTTAAGCTGTAATTGTTTCCGTACCTGAATACCTTAAACGGGTCTGCATTCGCAGGCCCGTTTTTTTTGGTCTAAGTGATCTTCCGCCCTGAGAAATACTTCACCCTCTGCTATAACGAGGGTAACGCAGTTGCACAAAACAAGGAGATCAGAATGAAAAATGTGGCGGTGATTCTGAGTGGATGCGGGGTGTTTGACGGTGCTGAGATTCATGAAGCAGTACTGACGCTGCTGGCGATTGAGCAGAACGGGGCGGCCTGGCAATGTTACGCGCCGGATATCGACCAGCATCATGTGGTAAACCATATTACCGGTGAGGAGATGGAGCAGAGCCGTAATGTAATGGTGGAAGCGGCCCGGATTGCCCGCGGGGCGATCCATAACCTGGCGCAGCTCGATGCCAGCCAGTACGATGCGCTTATTGTTCCTGGTGGCTTTGGGGTGGCGAAGAATCTCTCTGACTTTGCGTTTAAAGGAGCAGAGTGCGCCATCCATACCGATTTTCTCCGGGCCGGAAAGGCGTTTGCTGCTGCCGGTAAACCGGCGGGGTATCTCTGTATTGCTCCGGCTCTGCTGCCGCTTATCTATGGTGAAGGCGTTGAACTGACCATCGGCTGCGATGCCGATACCGAAGCGGCTATTGAAGCGCTGGGCGGCGTTCACAAAGAGTGCTCGGTGGATGATGTGGTGGTGGATGAAGCCAATAAACTGGTGACCAGCCCGGCCTATATGCTGGCGCAGAATGTATCAGAGGCGGCAGAAGGGATTAACCTGCTGGTGAAGAAAGTACTGTCGCTGTAATTTGGGGTACAGGTCCCAAATTAAAACAAACCCGCTCATCTGATCGGGTTTGATTTTTCTCATGTTCGGCCAGGAAAAAGCCCGTTGAACACCCGGGAAGAAAAGCGTAATTTATAGACAATAATAAAACTCCGATTGCCCTCTGTTGGCTTCACTTTTTCCCGCTTGATGCAAAAGCCCACTCTGTATTCCTTCTCCTTTGGAAACAGGGGCTTTATGAGGTTGCACATGAAAGAAATTCTCGCCCTGGCCCTGCCGCTTATTGTCTCTCAGATGATTTCTGTGGCGCTGGTGATGACCGATGTATGGATGATGTCTCACCTGAGCGTGTCGGCCCTGGCGGCTGGCGGTTTGGGCGCATCGGTGTATTCGATAGTTTTTATCATGGCGGGCAGCACAGTGGGGTGTGTTGCTAACCTGGTCTCTATAGCCTGGGGGCAACGTATTGCGCGCCCCGGGTTTGGCGATCAGCAGATCCGTTATGCGGTCAAAGGGGGCGTGTTGCTCTCATTGTTGATGACAGTGCTGCTGACCTTCTGTTTTATGTTTGCACCGGAGTTGCTGCTGCTGGCTGATCAGCCCCGGCCGGTGGTGGATCTGACTATGGAGTATGTCGGTACCCTGAAATGGGCCATGCTGCCATCACTTTTACTGCTGGTACTGCGCGGGCTGACCAGTGCTTTTGGGCATGTACGCTCAATAATGGTAATGTCGCTGGCGACGGTAGTGCTGAATGTGCCCCTCAGCTATATGCTGGCGTTTGGGTTTGATCTCGGTCTTGCCGGTCTTGGCGCGGGGACGGCGTTTTCCGCTTTGATTGTCGCTCTTGGTTATGGCCTGTGGGTGTTCCGTCAGCCTGTATACGCCAAATATGCGCCATGGAAGGAGACTGAGGAATACTCCTTTTCTCTGCTGACGCCTTTGCTGGCGTTGGGTATTCCGATCACTCTTGCCGCATTGCTTGAGCATGGGCTTGTTTATGGCGGCACCCTGATGGCTGGCACGGTCAGCGTGGCAGCGCTGGCACTGCACCAGGTCCTGATGATGTGTCTTACATTTGCCTGGAATGTGAACTTTGGTTTCGCACAGGCCGGGGCGATACTGACCGGGCAGGCTTTTGGTGCCGGAGACTACACTGCTATTCGCCGGATCGCACTGCGAAGCTTTGTTTTGACCACCCTGCTGAGTGCGGTAATGGGCGGTATTCTGGTGCTTTGGCCGGAGTCTGTTGCCACTGTCTTTAACCTCGACAGTGTCCTGACGGCAGCTATGGTTTCCATTATCTGGGTCGTCGCGCTGGCATTTATCGCAGATGCCTGGCAGTTGCTGGCGATCAATCTTCTGCGTGGCATGAAGATAGTGAAAGGGCCGACTATCGCAACGGTGATCGGTTACTGGATCATCGGTCTGCCTGCCGCCTGGTTTTTGATGAAGGAGTTCGGACTGGGCGGGATCTGGGCCGGTACCGGAATTGGTCTTGGTGCAACCGGCATTTTGTTGCTGATCCTGGTGCTGAGGGCGGTTCGTTCAGAAAAAGGGGCGGATTCTGAAGAGCTGGCTGTTCAGTAAACTCCTTACTGTTTCGTAAACAGTTTCATCATCGCTTCGTACATCCAGTCGGTGACCGGGCTCTCTCCCCGGTCCCGGCGTTTTACCGCGCCCATCTCCACCATCAGGGGAAAGGGAATGTGTTTGGTTGAAAGCTCGGTAAGGTCACGGGCGTACCATTCATCCCTCGCCAGATGCTCCGGTATCAGTGCCCAGCCGACGTTTCTGAGCACCAAAGAGGCCATATAGTAGTAGCTGTCTATATGCCAGTGCAGGGAAGAGAGGGCCTTGCTTTCTGACTTTCCCATCCGGCCGCGGATCACCAGCTGGCGATACTGGTTGAGTTCGGCGAGTGTTGGCTCTGGCACTTTTGCCAGGGGGTGACTCCGGGAGACGACCAGTGACTGGCGGAACTGACCAATAGAGACAAACTCCAGGCTGTCCGGCAGCTCACTGACGTGAAACAGGATCCCGAGGTCAGCTTTTTTGGTATCGACCCACAACGCAATATCATCCTGAGAGCCGTTGATAATCGTGAGACGCAGCAGGGGAAAAGCTCCTGCAATAGAGCCAAAGAAGCCTTCAAACGCTTCAATCGGCACCGCTTCATCCATCGCAACGGTCAGTTCGAGCTCCTGGCCGGAAGCTGCAGTAAACGCCCGCGCTTCCAGACGCTCACACTGAGCCAGTACGGCTTTGGCTTCCCGGTATATCTCTTTACCCTGCTGAGTCAGAACCGGCAGGCGGGATGAACGGTCAAACAGCTCAATACCCAGATCGGCTTCCAGGTTCGCGACAGCGGTGCTGATGCGCGATTGTGCTTTGCCGACGCTGCGCGCTGCCGCAGAAAAAGAGCCGTGCTGAACCGCAGCGGTAAAGGCCTGCAGCTGATCGAGTGTCCAGTTCATCATCTTTTCCATCTATCCGGATAACGGATAGATACTAACTTTCAACAATCCGCAAAACAAGGACAATAGAAACCAGTCTTTTCTGTATTTGAGTGATTTATGCAAGGCGATATTATGCCGGTTCCTGCGGGTGAGTCGGTTTCACGTACTTTCTGGCGATTTGCGGTTCCTTCAGTGGCAGCAATGGTGGTCAATGGTCTGTATCAGGTGGTGGACGGCATGTTTGTCGGCCACTACGTAGGGTATCAGGGGCTGGCCGGGATCAACATTGCCTGGCCTATGATCGGGCTGGTGGCCGGACTCGGCATCATGGTGGGGATGGGGGCTGGCAGCCTTATCTCCATGTTCCGTGGTGAAGGGAATAACGGCGAAGCCCGTAAAACTCTGGCGACCAGCCTGTGGCTGGTGCTTCTGTTTGGCGCATTATCAACGCTGGCGCTGGGTCAGTTCGGCGACATGGTGCTGTCTGCTCAGGGAGCAGGCGGGGAGACTCGGGCTCTCGGCAGCCAGTATATTGAAGTCTTTACCTGGGGCGCAGTACTGACGATAGCGGCCGCCTCAATGCCGATGCTGATCCGCAACGATGACAGCCCTAACTTTGCCACAGGCCTGACGATGGCAGGTGCGGTTATCAATATCGTACTGGATTACCTGCTTATTGGCGTGTTTGATATGGCGCTGAAAGGGGCGGCTATTGCTACCCTGATTTCTCAGCTGGCAGTGACTATAGTTGCGCTGGGTTATTTTTTCTCAGGTTATTCGAAGATCCGGCTGGACCCACGCCGGTTGCTGCCTGACCTCGCTCTTGGAACACGGACGGTATCCCTTGGTGCATCCGGATTGTTCATGTTCCTCTACTTTGGCTTTATTGCTGCCGTGCATAACCGGCTGCTGATGAGTTACGGCTCGGCGGTGCATGTTGGCGCGTTTGCTATGGTGGGGTATATCGGCACTATGTATTACCTGATCTCGGAAGGTATCGCCAATGGTATGCAGCCGCCGGTCAGTTACTATCATGGCGCGCGTCAGCCTGAGAAGATCCGCGCGACTTTCAGTCTTGCCCTGAAGGTAGTGTTGATTTCAGGTATCGCAACCGTGGCAGTGCTAAATATCTGGCCGGAGGCGATCATCGGTATGTTCAGCAGCGGCGATCCGGTGCTGGCAGAGGCGGCGAAAACCGGGTTACGTCTTCACCTGGCCGCGCTTTTCCTGGATGGATTTATCTTCCTGGCGTCGGTCTGGTTTATGGCAGTGGGGCAGGGCGGCAAAGCGTTGGCGGTATCGGCAGGTAATATGCTGATCCAGCTGCCGTTTCTGTGGCTCCTGCCCAAATGGATCGGGCTGAATGGTATCTGGCTGAGTGTGCCGCTCTCCAATGTGGTCCTGACGCTGATCATTGTACCTGTACTGTGGCGCGAAATGAGCAGGCTGGCTCCGGGAGCGGTTCTGCAGAACCAGGACGCAGCAGGTGAACCTGCTTAGCTCTGCCGCTTAGCTATGATAAATGAGCCGCTTCCCTTAACCGGCAGGGAAGCGGCTTTAATGCGGCTAAAATCAGTCATAATGCATGTATTTGCAGAGAACTGTTCAGTTAATGCCCACCTTTCGGTCCAAACCTGCCGAACTGCTCAAATATCACCCGGTATAATGATATAAAGCTGGACAATACCCTTCTGATATATAGAATTCGGATGCCGAATGGCTCAGCCATTCAGTAAACAGGCAACTTTTCAGCCTGAGGCTCTGGATACCAGCCTCCCTTTTCAGCGCGTTTTTGTCGCTATCTGTAACGATCACGCATTATTTCAGTGCCGGTTTGACGATTTAACGTCAGGCGGGCCGGTTTACTATTACTAATCAGAATAAATACCATGACAGGATCAAAGCTCTCTTTTACACGCAATACTTTGCTTGCTGCATCTGTACTGGCAGCATGCCAGGTTCAGGCTGCGGGTTTTCAGGTTAACGAACACTCTGCGTCCGGCCTTGGCCGCGCATTTGCCGGTGAAGCCGTCATCGCAGACAACGCCAGCGTACTGGCCCGCAACCCGGCGGCCATGACCCGTTTTGAGCAGGCTGCGTTTTCTGGTGTGATTTCCGGTATTAACCCGGAAGTGGATGTGAAGAACGTAACAGCCAACCAGACTTCAAACGACATTGCTCCGGCTCAGGTGGTACCTGCGGCTTACTACATCAGCCCAATTAACGACCAGTGGGCATGGGGTGTGGCGATGTTCTCGTCTTACGGTGTGACAACGGATTACCCGACAGACATCGCGGCTGGCCCAATGGCAGGCAAAACCTCTCTGGCGTCATTCACAGTAAACCCGAATGTGGCATACAAGATTAACGAGCAGTGGAGCATCGGTGGTGGTCTGAACCTGGTTTATGCAACGGCTGAGCTTGAGCGTCGCTTTGGTGTGCTTGGAGCTCAGTATGGTAAAAAAGCAGACGACAAACTGCTTTCTATGGAAGGTAACTCCTTCGGCTACGGCTGGAATGTTGGTGCCATGTACGAGTACAACCAGGACAACCGTTTTGGCCTGAGTTACCGCAGTGCAACAAATTTGACTTTTGAGGGTGACTTTACCGGTTTAACCTCCGGAAACAAGCAGGTAGATGCTGAACTTGGCCTGGAACTGCCGGACATCGTTGAGTTTTCAGGCTTCCATCAGGTTAATGAACAGTGGGCTGTCCACTACAGCTGGATGCGTACCATGTGGAGCAAGTTTGTTGGGTTGAAAGCAACAAGTTCAGACTGTCTGAATGGCGTTTGCTTTGAGAAACCAGAGCACTATTCTGATAACGATCGTTATGCATTTGGTGCAACTTACAACCTGAACAGCGAGTGGACCCTGCGTACAGGCTTCGCGTTTGACGAGCAGGCGGGTGAAGCTACCATGAGCATCCCGGATACCGACCGCTACTGGTACACCGCAGGCTTTACTTACCAGTACAGCAAGCAGCTTTCACTGGATACCGGTTTCGCTTACCTGTACAGCAAGACCGGTACTTTTACTGAGGAACCTTTTAAACTGGAATCAGGCGGCGCTGCCTACATCGGTTCAGTTCAGGTGAACTACACCTTCTGATCTTAAGGCTGAACAGGCCTTAGTCAGATATAAATCAAGCCGGGAGTTCTGCAAAGAGCGCCCGGTTTTTTTGTTCCCAATATTTGCCAAAATTCCCCTTGACCTGACTACGGGGGTTGCCTGTATGATCCCCGGCCCTTTTTTGGTCTGGCGGAGGAAAGAAATATGGCTGTGGGTTTGGATTACGGTACCTCAAACTGTTCGGTGGCTCGGGTGACTGACGGCAAAGCGGTGCAGATCCCGCTGGTGGGTGATGAACTCTATCTTCCTTCGACACTGTGTGCGCCGAATGCGGAATCGGTCTCTGAGTATCTGTTCCGTTGTCTGGATATTTCTCCTTCGGACAGCGTTGGTCAAAATATGCTGCGCCGTGCAATTGGGGTAAACCGGGACGAAGGCCTGGAGGTTCGCCATGATGACATTCTGTTTGGTAACGAGGCGCTGGATTTCTACCTGGAAGATCCGAAAGACCTTTATTACGTGAAATCGCCAAAGTCTTTCCTTGGCGCGATGGGGCTGCGTGACATGCAGCTGGCGTTTTTTGAAGATCTGGTATGTGCCATGATCGCCAACCTGAAAACGCGCACCGAAGCGGCGTTGGGTCACGAAGTTGAACAAACCGTGATTGGCCGTCCGATCAACTTTCTTGGCCGTGGTGGTGAGGAGTCTAACCGTCAGGCGGAAGGGATCATCTCCCGTGCAGCAAAACGTGCCGGTTTTAAAGAGGTTGAATTTCAGTTTGAGCCGGTAGCGGCAGGGCTGGAGTACGAAGCCTCCCTGACATCAGACAAAAACGTGCTGGTGGTGGATATCGGCGGCGGTACCACCGACTGTTCAATGGTGCGCATGGGCCCGGGCTGGGCCGGAAAGCAGGAGCGGGCAGACTCGCTGCTGTCGTCCAGTGGTCAGATGGTTGGCGGGAACGATCTCGATATCTACATTGCGTTTAAACAGTTTATGACTGAGTTTGGCCTTGGCAGTAAGACGCTGGACAAGCTCGACATGCCTATCCCGCAGTTCTGGAATCCTATCGCGATCAATGATGTTCAGGCACAGCGCGCTTTTTACGGTTCTGATAACCTGAAACAGCTCAGAGACCTGGCAAAGCAGGCGCTTGAACCGGAGAAACTGAACCGCCTGATCCGTGTTCAGCAGGATGGTCTGGGTTACGCCATCGTTAAAGAAGCGGAGCGAACCAAGATTGCACTGGGTGACGGGCTGCAATATAACGCGGCGATTAACCTCTTCACCGAGCAGCTTGATTTTCCGGTACTGGCAGAGCAGATGGAGCAGGCGATTGTTGCGCCAACCGATAAGATCAAAGCCCTGGTGTCTGAAGCGGTCAAACAGAGTGGGATAAAGCCGGACGTGGTATTTATGACCGGTGGCTCAGCCCGTTCTCCGTTATTACGTAAAGCGGTGGGAGAAGTCCTGCCGGGCATGCCAATTGTGGGCGGAAACTACTTTGGGTCTGTCACCTCAGGTCTTGCCCGTTGGGCAGAGGTGATTTTTCGTTGAGCATAACTGGGATGTCAGGGGGGGGATACACCTGGTCAGGGACACAATAGTTTCTGATTTGGCATGGCAGATCTGAGTGAAAGCCGGAGACCATTATGGTGTCACCGGCTTTTTGCTTTTCAGAAGTCAGCGTTTATCTGCTGAACTCAGAAATCCCTCCCATTATTGCTCTCGCACTATTGCTTAAGGCTCTTCTGAATCAGTGCGACAAGTTGCTTTATCTCAGAGTCATTGAATACCGACGGAGATACCGCGATCCCCATTCCGACTTTATCCGCATAAGGAACCAGAGTGAAAATCAGACCATAATGTCCCTGGAGCGGAAAGTTAAAGCCACCGGCTTTTAGTTGTTTGGTACCCATAAAATTCAGCTCGTCGGAGCCCTCGCGATTATACACTCCGAAGTTCGAAATATATGCGTTGGACTTAGAACTCACGAGACGGAACCCGTCCATTAACTGTTGTGGTGATGCGTTGGCAAATCCCGAGGCAAATGCAGCGTAGGAGAGAAGGCCCCGCAGAGGCGTTGCTTTGAACGCGTCAATTTGTTGCTGGAAGGCAGAGGTCATCGTCTCTATATCGTCATGGGTTAGTTTGACCGGGATAGCGCTCACGTAGTTGCCGATCAGCTTCTCATCGCCCTGGCGAACATTGGTCGTGATGGAGAGCGAGATGCTGGTACCCAGTATGTCGGATTTGAGCTCCAGTAATGCCCGGGCAATAGCTGCAGAAACCTGACTGTTCAGACTGATTCCGGGCTGTCTGCTCAGTGACCGGCAATCAATATCGAAACATCTGAACAGGACGTTGTCAGAGCTGTTTTCGTGATAGAAAAGAGAAACGTGGTTTTCTGGTGACAGGTATGCGGCAGACTGGGAACGGTATTGCTCTGATGCCTGCCTGAAGTCATCAGGATTTTCTGCCTGCTCAGAGATAAAATTCTGATCAGAAATCGTCCGCAGGGTTTGGAGTATATCGCTGTCCGTTTCGTTATAGTTGGCTACCAAAAGTTCTTTAAGCAGGTAGCCGGATGGTGCATCAACAAAGATGTGATTAAACAGAAGGCAGAGTAACGTTTCGTTTTGTTCTGATGAGTTTATTTTGACAGCAATAACCGGAGCAGAGTCAGACTGATAAACGATATCACTCAGGTTCTGGCTGAGCATTAATTGCAGGCAGTCCAGTGTTGAGCCGGTAGCGTCTTTTAAAATCACTGCTGGTTGATAGTTACAAGGTTGGTAACGGTAGCCTTGCTCATCATGGATAAGACGTTGGCTCAGTTTGGGAACTTGCTGATAAAGAGATTTCAGAGCCTGCTGCAGGCGCTGGTTGTCCAGTTGTCCCTCCAGTTTCCAGAACTGCATAAAGTACTGAGGGCTGTTTTGTTTGTTTATCTCATACTTGATTTTATCAAGGAAGTTAACCGGGATTGATTCCATATTCTTAATTCCATTTCCAGATTTATTTGTGCCTATGGTGTTTGGCGAACTTTGTAAAAAGCGGCTGGACAATAACTGGCCGCTGTCAGGCGCTTGTTAAAGTAATACCGCCCGGTAATCAATTGCTACCGGTCCGTTAAGCTCGGTGCTTATCTGGTCGCCGTCTGGTTTGATGGTCAGGTTCACTTCAAGGTGGAATGAGCTTTGAGCCGGGTCAAGTGGCTGGCTGTCTTGCAGGCCTATCATCATTTTCAGGTCCATATCCAGCTGAGCGTGCAGCTGCATGCTGCCGTCTTCGCTGGTATACAGGTTGAAAACAGAGGCAGGGTCACCTACCGGTGTGATTCCCTGCTCTGCCATCAGCGACGTCAGAACACCGGCAAACAGCTCCTGGTTGGCGAAATAGCCTGCCACTGCCGGCATTTTGCTGATGTCATCCAGATTCGGGTTTTCATTGCGGCTGATTTGGGTGCCATCGACCAGGTAGGTTGCCCGGCCAAAGTCTTTGGCAAACTGTTCACTGACACTGCTACCGGCTTTGGCTGAAATCTCATTCAGAGAGGTCTGCACTCCGCTGAGATCGGCCAGTTCGGTGTACTGTTTTGGATTCTCATTGCCCTGAACATCATTCAGGCCACAGCTTGCAAGGTCGACGCCATTGTCACTGGCCTGCATGGTGAGGTAAGCCCGGGCAAACTCCGGGCTGGAGGCTGAGATTTCTCCTGCACCTTCGCCCTGGCCATACTTTCCTGCCCAGTCGTTCAGGCGTTGAGACGCATGATCACTACCATGAGCACGCTTATCCAGTTCACTCATCAGGGCGTCGAGCAGGGTTTCGGTGCGGCATAACTGGGTCAGTATCAGCATCTGCTCTTCATAAGGCGCATCCGCCTGTTCTAACTCTTCCATCACCTGCATCTTAAAGCCAGGAGAGCCCAGCAGTTGAGTGATCTCTTTACTGGTTGGGTGGTTGAGGAGCGTATTCAGCAATTTTCCGGCCTCAGCTTTTGAGAGGTTCTGAGTCAGTTCAGAAACGATACGCTGCTGATAGCCGCTTTTATCGTCAGCGCCCAGTTTCTCTTTATCCACATCTGCAAGGTCGAACTGGGCGCGCATCATGATTTTGTCAGCGCACTTATCCAGTGCAGTTAATACCTGATGGTGGTCCCGGGTGTTAAACGCACTGACAATTTGGCTGAAGTCCTTTTTGATCGCCGCTGGCAGGTTATGGATGGTATCAATTACCTGCAGGGCGATTTGAGATATCTCGCGCTGGGTCAGCTGATGAGTGCAGCCCTGCGTTGCTTTGTGGAGCAAACCGGCAAACTGTTTTCCCGCTGCGTTACCCGGGGCCAGCCACTGGCTGTGTCCGTTCTCTCCCAATAGTTTTTTTGCGCCGTTTGGCGCCGCCATAAACTCGTTTACCGACCGGGCATTGAAGGTTGTCATCGCCTTTTTAATCGCACTGGCGTCATTGACGATACCATGGATCACCCGTCCGCTGAGTGGTCTGGCACCACTGTTGAGATCCAGTCTGGATGCCAGGTGTGAGGTAATCTCACTGCCATATTCTTTTTGCAGGGCGTTTAAGAAAAGGCCGGTGGTTTGCAGATTCTGGTCACGCAGAGCATTGCGTGCAGAACTCAGAGGGGACAGGGTGCGGCCTTCAAACCGGCCGCTTTTCAGCCCGATATCGCCCTGCTCGTCCTGTCGTGCCACCACATTGCTGCTTTTGGCCACGCTGAGAAATTGTTGTAGTTGTATTGTCATGACGGTACCTTTTTGACTGACAAAGGGCTCAGACGCAGATTGCCTGGCCCGGTAGGATATTGGCTGGTGCCGGGTTTTGGCGTCTGTGTTCGAGCAGATGACGGCATTTTTCTGTCTGTTTGAGAAACAGCGACAGGGCATTCTCAAGGTCAAAGACTGACGAGAGCCCGGCGTCTACGCTGTGGGTCAAAACGATGCTGTTGGTTTGCCCTTCCAGGCTTAAACACATCCCGAGCTCTTTATACAGGGCCATATTGAGCTGCATCAGGCCTGAAAGCTGTTCAGAGCGTGATGATGAGTGCAGGGTGCCGACCAGAGCGGTCAGGATCAGGCGTTCCTGCTCCGGTTTGAGCTCGATATCCAGCAGCATATCGTTGTCGACAACCAGTGCGCAGTGGCCATCTTCGTTAACGGCAAGCGGGGCGATCCCCAGTTCTGTTGCCAGTTCCTGTAAAAGCTGTTCGGTTAGTGTGTTCACCAGTGGCTGCCTCAAAACATTAATCAGTATATGGATACTGTATTCGAGGTATGCTGACGATTCTGTCAGCAATGGCTGCGATGTTTTAGATTGCGATAATTCAGGGTGTGAGGTTTTTAGCCGTAAGAATTTCTGTGAGGTGTTGATTGTGTGGTATTGGGGGAGCAGGTACCGGGCTCTTTTTGGTAAGAATAACGCCCGGACCCGCCGGGCGTTGTTGAATCGGGGGTTACTGAGCGTAAAGCTGAGACAGGGTTTTCATTACCGCCAGCGATTTTGCCGCCCTGAGCTCTGAATTGCGCTTGTTTGGTACGTAGAACTCATTGAACAGACAGTTACCTGTTTCTGCGTAGACCGGCTTCATCTCATCGCCAGCGATTTGGTGGTTCTCAAATGTCAGATAGCGGGTTTGCAACACATAGCCAGTTGAGTCACCACCCAGCATGCACATGCTTTGGTTTTGAATCTCTTTAATGCCATCGGTCATGCTGTTGTAGCTGAACTCACGGCGGGTATGGTTCAGATCTGCCAGAACCTGCTCCGGTACTTCCACTTCCTGACCGTTCACCACCAGGCGGTACTGATCAGATACGCTGCTGACGTTGGGATTAAGCTGATTGGTGTACAGATCGGTTGTCTGCACTACTTCTCCGGCTACTTTGGTCTGCAGGCTCAAAACAAGGATATCCGGGTTATCAGCGGCCATCGCCTGGGCAGACAACAAAGCCAGTGCGGCGGTGATCATGGTTTTTTTCATGCTTGTTCCTCAGTCAAAGCAGGTTGGTATGGCCCTACATTACTTAACCTGTGAAAGCCCGGCAATGGGCCTGACAAAGGCTTAACAAAAAACTTAGTCCGGGTTACAGAACTGGCCAGTGAGTTCTGTGGCTACCAGTTCCCGAAACCACTTGTGCTCCGGATCGTGATGATGGCGGGCATTCCACAGCAGCATGTAACTGTGTTGTGGCAGTTCAAGTGGGGAAACTGCAGTGTGCAGTTTATGACTGTTCTTTTCCAGCAGATGAGCCGGAGCAGTGATCAGGGCGTCACAGCCTGATAAGGTCGTCAGCGCAGTCTCAAAGGAAGGAACACGGGCCAGGATGTCTCTGCTACCAAGGGGGCCGAGTACAGCATCTACCTGGCGGACACGGTCACTGATCCCCTCCACCTGAATATGTTTTGCGTTCAGGTAATCTGCAAGAGAGAGTTTTTTCTCTGCCAGCGGATGATTTGGTCGCATGGCGACCAGGTAGTGATCCCGCCCAATGGTTTTTCCATACAATCCTTCCGGCACCTCTTCGCATACCACCGCAACCAGATCCAGGCTGGAGGTAGCAAGTGCCTCTGCCCCTTTGTCTTCCCAGTGAGTGCAGTGCAGCGATGTGTCCGGGGCTTCGTTTTGCATCTGGCAAATAACAGACGGTAAGGCACCGGTGGAGAAGAATGGACTCAGAGCCAGAGAAAAAGAGCGTCCGGAGTGCGCGGCTATGAACTCATCTGGCCGGTACAGGCTCTCAAGCTCTTGCAGCAGGGTGGGAAGACGTTGCTGAAGTGCCCGTGCCCGGACGGTAAGGTGGAACTGATTGCCTTCCCTGACCAGCAGAGGATCGTCAAAGGCTTCACGCAGCTGGCTGAGCGTTTTGCTCATTGACGACTGTGTGACGTTCATTTGCTCTGCGGCCGCGGATACATTGCGGGTAGTCAGCAGCACCTTGAGTGCAGGTAAAAGCCGGTAGTTGTTCAATGCTATCACTTTATTTCATTTCATGTATTCCAAATATCGTTTTGTGGAATAGTCTTGTCAAGGATAGGATGTGAAGCAGATACATGATTAACGGAGAGCCGGAATGAGCACTAAACAACCCGAACTAACCCCAATCACCGCCGAACATGACCCAAAAGTACGCGATATTATCCGCGCCGTCGGTGCTGAGTTTGGTGCAGTCGGAGAAGGATTCGGGCCTTCGGATGCAGAAGTGGAGTGCATGAGTCAGCACTACCATCAGCAGCAGGGCAGCCTCTATCTGGTGGCGCTGCTGGACGGAGAAGTGGTGGGTGGCTGCGGTATCGCTCCTTTTAACGGCAGCAGCGAAGTGTGTGAGCTCAAAAAGCTGTTTTTGTTACCCCAGGGCCGCGGGCTTGGGCTGGGTGCAAAGTTGGCGCAGGCCTGTATGGAGTTTGCCGAAAATTACGGTTACCGCCAGTGTTACCTGGATACTCTCACCAACATGACTTCAGCTATCGCCCTGTATGAAAAACTCGGCTTCGCTCATCTGAGTGAACCTATGCCAGGTACAGAGCACAATGGGTGTGATGTCTGGATGCTGAAAAGCCTCGCTTGATCCATGACTGATTCAGCGGCATGATGGTTAATCCATATTCAATCAAGGACTTATCATGCCGACTCTTAACTCTTCCCCAACGCTCAGGGATTTTCAGCGCTACGTGACTGAGCTTGAACAGGAGCGTGGCTTTGCCGATCAGAACGCACAGCAGAAGTGTCTGCTGCTGGGGGAAGAGATCGGAGAGCTGTTTAAGGCGGTGCGCAAAGCTGAGGGCATTGCCACTGATCCTGCGTCGAAAGTCGGGGATATTGGCGATGAACTGGCAGATATTTTTATCTATGTGTGCTCGGTTGCCAACCGCTATGATATAGACCTTGAGCAGGCGTTCCTGACCAAAGAAGAGCGGAATAAGCAGCGTACGTGGGTGAAGTAAAAACTGTGACCCGGGCGGCTGATCTATCACCTGCTTCTGTGCCGCCTGACTGACTCGACTACGCTTTAAGCATCCGGGATCAGCTGTGGAGTCACCCTGTATGCTTTCAATCTTCGATATCTTCAAAGTGGGCGTAGGCCCTTCCAGTTCTCACACCAACGGGCCTATGCTGGCCGGTTATGCCTTTGTTCAGATGGTGGAGCCGCAAATTGAACAGGTTCACCGGGTTCAGGTAGATCTGTATGGCTCACTCTCCCTGACCGGCAAAGGCCACCATACCGACCGGGCCGCTATTCTGGGCCTGATGGGCAATAAACCTGACAGTATCGATATCGCTAACGCTAATCAGATGATGAGCCGCAGTCTGGAAAACAACGTGCTGCCGCTTCTGGGTGAACACACCATCGCCTTTGAGCGGGAGAAAGACCTGCTGTTTCATGATGAAAACCTGCCACTGCATGAAAACGGCATGATGATCCGTGCCTTTGATAAGGGCGGTAAGGTGCTGGCAGAGGAGACCTATTACTCCACCGGTGGCGGCTTTATCTCGACCGCCAAAGAGCTGGAGCAGGGGCTGTTGAGCAAAAACGTGGAGGTGGATTATCCGTTTGGCTCGGCCGATGAGATGCTGGCAATGGCGGATAAAAATGGCCTGAGTATCGGCAGCCTGGTGCTGAAAAATGAGCTGGCATTTAACAGTCAGGATGCGATTAACGCCCGCACAGAAAAAGTCTGGCAGGTGATGTCGGCCGGGGTTGAGCGTGGTTTTGTCACTGAGGGTATTCTTGAAGGCGGGCTGAACGTGGTGCGCCGTGCTCCGGCGCTGGTGAAGAAACTCAGGGCCAATGCGGCGATTGAGAATGATCCTATGGAAGCGATGGACTGGATCAACGCTTATGCCTTTGCGGTGAGTGAAGAAAATGCCGCTGGTGGCCAGGTGGTGACTTCACCAACCAATGGCGCGGCAGGCGTGATCCCTGCTGTGTTGATGTACTACCACGAGTTTATCCACGAGCTGGATTTGACCCAGTTGCGTGATTTTCTCGCTGTATCGGGTGCGATTGGCATGCTGTATAAAATGAACGCGTCGATTTCCGGTGCGGAAGTGGGCTGTCAGGGCGAAATCGGGGTCTCTTCTTCGATGGCAGCTGCAGGGCTGACGGCACTGCGTGGCGGCAGCAACGAGCAAATCTGTATGGCGGCAGAAATCGCCATGGAGCATTCACTGGGGATGACCTGTGACCCGATCGGCGGTCTGGTGCAGGTGCCCTGTATTGAACGTAATGCTATGGGCGCGGTGAAAGCGATCAATGCTTCGAGAATGGCGCTCAAGCGAAACAGTAAGTGCCTTATCTCGCTGGATAAGGTGATTGAGACTATGCTTCAGACCGGTAAGGATATGAACAAGAAGTATCGCGAAACGTCCCTTGGCGGGCTGGCAGTTATCCATATCGCGCCGTGTGAATAGTCCTCCGCAGATGCAAAAAAGAGCCGGTCTGATAGACTGGCTCTTTTGCTTTGCCCGGCCAGAAAATATGCCAACAGATTATTCAAAATACCAGGGTCTGATCTTTGATATGGACGGTACCCTGATCGATACCATGCCTTCCCATCTGAATGCGTGGGAGAAAACCGCCCAACAATATGATATTCCGTTTGACCGCGAGTGGATCCACAGTCTGGGTGGGATGCCGAGCTCCAAGATCACCCTGGAGGTGAATAAGCGCTTTGGTATGAACCTGGACCCGAAAGAAGTCGCCCAAACCAAGATGGCGCACTTCGCTGCCATTGATTATCACGGCGATCTGATTGAAGTCACCAATGAGGTGTTTGAGCGTCTGCGTGGCAGTAAGAAAGTCGCCGTGGGTACCGGCAGTCTGCGTGAAAATGCGGAGCGTCTGCTGTCTGGCAAAGGCCTTTTGGAAAAACTGGATGCGCTGGTCACGGCCAGCGACGTGACCAACCACAAACCGAACCCGGATACTTTCCTGCTGGCTGCAGAGAAACTGGGCCTGGCCCCGGCAGATTGTGTTGTGTTTGAAGATACTGTGCTCGGTATGCAGGCGGCGCATGCTGCGGGCATGGACTGCATTATGGTAGAAGGGGATAAGCTGGTTTTCTATCCCTGCTGAGTGGTATTACACAACAAGGCCACCTGAAAAGGTGGCCTTGTTGTTTTCAATTCCTTTGATCCGGGCTTATAACACGCCAGCCCAGTAGAGTGCATTCGTCAGTGTGATCCCAAACATGACGGTCAGCAACAGCATAAAGCCGGCTGCGGTTTTCAGATAATCAATCATGTTGTTTTCTTTCATTAAGTGTGTGGAACAGCGCTATTCTGGCAATAAGCGTGATCGTGGTCAATCTTTTGTTGTAAGTAAATTTCACATTTAGTTCCCGTATCGGGCGCTCTTTGGCACAACACTGACTCTGTTGTAAATGTGTCAGTGATTTTGCAGTCTCTTTTCGGATTGCTTACCTGTGTTTACTTTCGGGTGACAGAACCGGTTCCGGGCAGGCATAGGATGAAGTTGTCGCAGGATGAACCTGCTAACAGAACAATAAATGAGGAAACGCCCATGAAAACACAACTGATCACTGCTGCTGCACTTCTTTCTCTCAGCGCGGGTGCCTTTGCGGCTCCGGTGACCCTGTCTGGTTCAACGTCAATGACCACACCGGGTTATCAGAGTGCTGAGCAGGCAATGAACGCGGGCCACGATATGGCGGAGCAGGTTAAGCAGGCCGACCAGCAGAAGAAAGCATTTAAGCTGGGTCTGAGCGGGCGCAGCCTGGTGCATAACAGCATTGGTATCGATAGTGCTGAAGTAACCGTTGAGCAGGTATCGCCGGAGCGTGGTGTGGTTGAGTACCGCGCGGTAGTGAGCCTTGACTACCACTACAGCGAAAATGAGCACAGCTGAGCCCCGTACCCGTTTAAGTCCCGATGACCACGGATGGTCGTCCTTCCTGCCCCTGCTTTTCAATTTTGCATTCTTTTCCCATCCGTGACGGTAAGTTTTTTTTGATTTACTATAGTTATTAATAACTTCCCGAATCTTAAGGATAAGAGAAATGCAGATCTTCCAGGTTTGCCGCGAGTCTGGTTTTTTCTACAAGCGTAACTTTGCTGCCATCGTCATGGTGCTGCTGCCCGCCGTTGTGCTGAACGAGTTTTTTTACTCCATGATCCCGGCAGGTACTGAAAACAGCTCGCCCGGAATTATCATCTGGTTGCCTCTGCTGCTGCTGCCGGTTTATCAGGCGGCACTGATTGTGTTACTCGCCTCATCGGTTAAAGGTGAACGCTTGTCTGTGCTGGAGTGCTACCGGGAAGGTCTGCCGTCTTATCTGCGTCTTGCTGCTGTGTATCTGATGAGTGGATTGTTGCTGATGCTGGGCTTTCTGGCGCTGGTGATACCCGGCCTTATACTTATGTCGCGCCTGATACTTGCTGAGTTTTACGCGGTAGTCGAAGGACGACCGGCTTATGAATCTCTGTCGGACAGCTGGACCCGGATTAAGTCCAATACCTGGCCGGTGCTGGGTGGCTATATTCTGATGATCATCGTAGCCACAGTGCCTGCTTTGGCGGTGAGCGGTATGTTTGAGGAGCTGGAGATGGTGAATGTTGTTACCAGTTTTATCGAGTCTGCTCTGTCGACCATTCTGAGCGCACTGCCCACCGTATACTGCTTCCGGATTTATTGTCTGATGAGAGAGGAGCAACAGACACAGCCCGCGGATCTTAATAATCCGCTCTGATTTTTGCTCCCCCAAACAGGCCGGAAACTTTCCGGCCTGTTATGTTTTCGCTCTGTTTCTGTCTGCATTTTTGCCCTCTGTTCGCGTAATTCCCACAGCCCTCTACACTGATAAAAAGTACATAAAGCATTGAGGGTGACTTATGCAATGGCTTAAAGACAGGGCAATCGGACACAAAGTGCTGGGACTGGTTTCAGGGTTGTTGCTGATGCTGGCTCTCTGTGCCGGTTATGCGATCTCCAAAATGAATCTTATTGGTAAGGAGATTACCGGTATTGCGAAAGAAAACATGCCGCTGGTTCAGCTCACCAGTCATATTACGGTGAATCAGCTCGAATCGGCCCTTTTGGTCGAGAAAGCGCTGCGTTATGCCGGGATAACCGGGCTCCACACCAGTGATGAGATAAAGCAGCTGGAAAACCAGGCGCTCACCATTGGTCACAAAGTGGAAGAGGAGCTGGTTAAAGCCCGCTCTATTTTGCTCAAAGCTATTGAGCATGCCTTTACTGATGAGATGCGCCGGCAGGAGCAGGCTCTGCTCAGTCAGCTCGATACCCTTATCGTTCACCATAAAAGTTATGAAAAACATGCTATGGAGTTGCTCGACCAGGCAGCAGCCGGTGTCGATGTGGCGTCTCTGGAGCAGATTACAGAAGCGCTTGAGCACGAGCAGGATAAGCTGAATCTCGAGCTGGAAGCCTTTCTGCTTGAGCTGGAAGGCATGACCGGTGAGGCCCTGATTTATACCCAAAAAGAAGAGCAGAATGCGCTCAGGGGCATGTTGGTTATCAGCATTATCGCTGCCGTGTTGGGTATGGGACTGGGTGTGCTCTTTAGCCGTAATGTGGTGATTCCATTGCGTCAGGCCTCGAACCTGGCTAATCACATGGCGAAAGGGGATTTCAGCCGCAGCATTCGCAGCAGCAGCCAGGATGAAGTGGGTCAGTTGCTTGCCGCAATGGCTGTGATGAGTGACAAGCTCCGCCAGATGATTGCTGAGGTACTGGAAAGTGCTGCCAGCCTTGAACAGGTCAGTCATGAACTGAACCGGGCCGCGCAAAGTAATCAGCAGGCGATTGAAGAGCAGCAGATGAGTACAGAGCAGGTCGCGACTGCCATGAGTGAGATGGCGGCCACCGTGAATGAAGTGGCGTCCAGCGCACAAAATGCTTCCACTGCCACCGATGGCGCGGAAGGTGTGGTTAAACAGGGATTTGATGTGGTAATGGCCAGCGAAGAGAGCAACGCCAGTCTGGCGAAGGTCTCTGATGAGTCTGCTGAGAAAATGAGTGAGGTGAGCAACAGCAGCAGCGAGATTGGCGGCATTATCCAGGTGATTAATGGTATTGCCGAGCAGACCAACCTGCTGGCTCTTAACGCGGCTATTGAAGCTGCGCGTGCAGGTGAACAGGGCAGAGGCTTTGCCGTGGTCGCGGATGAAGTCAGGGCACTGGCCAGCCGGACTCAGGAAGCCACCCAGCAGATAGACGACTTGATCACCAGTCTGCAGCAGCACTCAAAATCGGCGGTCAGTACCGTAGAGCAGAGTCGCCAGTATGTTGAGCAGAGTGTCGAAAATGCCCACCAGACCAAAGCTACGTTTGAAAACATCACCGGGCTGATGGAAGAGATCAGCAGGATGAACAGCCAGATAGCCGCAGCCAGTGAAGAGCAGTCAGTGGTGGCGGAAGAAATCAGCCAGAACCTGGAGGGGATCAAACAAGCGGGCGGTGAAGTGATCAAAGGCGCGGACGTGACGGCCTCTGGCAGTACTCAGTTGGCTGCCTGCGTCCAGCAGTTGCAGGGGCTGATGGCGCAATTTCGGGTATAGGCTGATAACGTTTCCAGTCTGCTGAGGCTGGTCGTAATTTGTTCAGATGCAGTTTATAGAGGGAGAGCTTTTTGTGCTCTCCTTTTTTATTGAGCTGATTTATTTTTGTTGTGGTGGTAACGTTTACATTTGTGAGCGGCATTAAGGTTTCATTCCGGATTTCTTCTTATGATAGCGACTGATATTTTTTCTTAGTCTGACCGGCATGCCTTTTGGTAAGCGGTCCTCAGTGAAGGAATCACTATGCCTGAGCAGTTTTTTCAGTTACACAGCGCTACCACCAGCCTGGTGGTGAAATTAACCCCTGCGGTTGAGATCCTTTATTGGGGGGAAGCCATATCCCCGATTGGTGAGCAGGAGTATCAGGCACTGTGCATCGCCAGCGACAGGGGGGTCGGACAGGCTCGCCTGGATGAAGACATTCCGCTGACGGTGTGTCCCGAGTTTGGCCGGGGCAGCTATGGCTCACCAGGCATAGAAGGGCATCGCCAGGGCAGTGACTGGGCTCCGGTGTTTGGCTATGTCAGTCATACCCAAACCCAGAATCGGGCTGAGATTGTACTGGAAGATAAAGTCGCCGGGCTTCGGCTGAATGCAGAGTTCAGCCTGCACCAGACCTCCGGGGTACTCAATCATCAGCTTACCCTGACCAACCTTGGTGATTCGTCGTACCAGCTGAAAAATCTGGCCCTGACCATGCCACTGCCGCACCGTGCCCAGGAGATGCTGGCACTGCACGGGCGCTGGAGTCGCGAGTTTCAGCCACTGCGCCATACCCTGAGTCACGGGGGCTTCCATCAGGAGAACCGCCGTGGCCGTACTTCTGCCGAATACTTCCCGGGCTGCCTGCTGGGTACCCCGGGTTTTAGTGATCAGAGCGGTGAGGTGTGGTCATTCCATCTGGGCTGGAGTGGTAACCACCACTGGCGCGCTGATGTGAAAAGTGATGGCCGCCGACTGGTACAGTTTGCCGAGCTGCTGTCGATGGGCGAGGTGGAGCTGGCCGCCGGTGAAAGCTATCAGACCCCGAAACTGCACTGCGCTTACAGCCCGCAGGGGCTGAACGGCGTGCGTCACGCTAACCATGATTATGTGCGCGAAACCCTGATCCGCTTTGACCGTAACAAGCCACGCCCGGTGCATCTTAATACCTGGGAAGGAATCTACTTTGAACACGATCCTGCATATATCTGCCGCATGGCGAGTGAAGCGGCGGAGATCGGCGTTGAGCGCTTCATCATTGACGACGGCTGGTTCAAAGGCCGCAACGATGACACCACATCACTGGGTGACTGGGTGCTCGACACAGACAAATACCCGCACGGCCTGAAGCCGGTAGTTGACCACGTAAACCGGCTGGGAATGGAGTTCGGCATCTGGGTTGAGCCGGAGATGGTCAATACCGATTCCGACCTGTACCGCGCTCATCCGGAGTGGCTGCTGGACACCGATGGCTATCACATCCCGACCGGGCGCAATCAACATGCGCTGAACCTGCAGATCCCGGAATGTTTTGACTACCTGTATCAGCACCTGGACGCGCTGCTGTCTGAGTACAACATCGGCTACGTTAAGTGGGATATGAATCGCGAGCTGGCCCATGCCAGCCATGAAGGCCGTGCGGCAGTGCATGGTCAGACTGAAGCAGTCTATCGCCTGTTTGACAAAATCATCCAGGCGCACCCGCAGGTAGAGTTTGAGTCCTGCTCATCAGGCGGCGCCCGTATCGATTACAAAGTACTGGAGTACACCTGCCGTTTCTGGACCTCAGACTGTAACGATGCCCTGGAGCGCCAGACCATGCAGCGCTACATGAGCCTGTTCTTCCCGCCTGAGCTGATGGGGGCCCATATCGGCCCAAAACACAGTCACACTACCCGCCGGGTACACGATATTCACTGGCGTGGCCTGACCGCCCTGACCGGCCACATGGGTGTGGAGCTCGATCCGGTCAAAGAGAGCAGCCAGGAGAAGCAGCAGTTTGCACACTATATTGCACTGCATAAACGTTACCGTCATTTGCTCCATTCCGGGCGTAGTTTCTATCTGGATAACCATGATGAGCGTCGCCACACCTACGGCGTGCAGACCGATGATGAAGCGCTGGTGGTGATCGCCCAGCTGGCGATGCCGGATCATGCGCTGGCAGAGCCGCTACGTCCGGACTGGCTGGATGATGACGCACAATACCGGGTGACCCTGGTGGATTACCCGCTTTCAAGTGGTGGCCTGATGAAGCGTCACCCACAGTGGGGGACAGACGGCGAGGTGGTGGTAAAAGGCCAGTATCTGAAACAGTTTGGATTAAGTGTGCCGGTACTCGACCCGGAAGCGGCGATGCTGGTGCATTTTGAGCGTATTTAAGCGGTATTTTAAGTAAGAGAGAGACGTTGTATGAGTAACCAGGTCGCTCCGGATGGCAAGCCTGCCACCCAGGTCACCCTGACAAACCGCGCCGGTATGACAATCCGGCTGATGGACATTGGCGCATGCTGGCAGAGCTGTATTCTGCCCTGCCGGAAGGGGGGGCGTGAAGTGCTGCTCTCACCTGGTGGTGTGGAGGATTATTTCCGTCACGGGGCTTATATGGGCGCTTCGGTGGGCCGTTACGCTAACCGGATCGGCAAAGGTCAGTATCTGTGGATGGGAGAGACAGTTCAGCTTGAAACCAACCAGGCAGGCAATACCCTTCACGGCGGCCCGCAGGGCTTCAGTCACCGTCGCTGGGAAATAGCAGAGCAAAGTGAAACCGAAGTGCTGTTCCGGCTGCATTCACCGGCCGGGGATCAGGGTTTTCCGGGCAATGTGACCGCAGAAGCGCACTACCGGCTTGGTGAAGATAACTCGGTGAACATTGAGTATCGTGTCACTACGGATGCTCCAACCCCGCTTGGGCTGACCAATCATGCTTACTTCAACCTGCAGGGAGAAGGGGATGTGCTGGCTCACCAGCTTCAGATTGATGCCCTGCAATACCTGCCGGTAAACGAAGTTGGCATTCCGTTTGGTGAGCTTGAGCGTGTCTCCGGCAGCAGCTTTGATTTCCTGCAGCCGAAAACCATCGGTCAGGACTTTCTGGCTGACGATCAGCAAAAGAGCGCGAAAGGCTATGACCACGCGTTCTTCTTCCCGGTCGAGCGTGATATAGACGAGCCTGTTGCCACTTTGACCGCGCCGGATGGTGAAGTCAGCCTGACAGTCATCACCAATCAACCCGCCATCCAGCTCTACACCGGTAACTGGCTGGGCGGTGAGCCCAAACGTGAAGGCGGCGTATACCAGGACCACCATGGCGTCGCCCTGGAAACTCAGCTGTTGCCGGACTCACCCAACCACCCGCACTGGCCCCAGCCAAACCCAATACTGGAGCCGGGAGAAGAGTACCTGCACAGTGTGAGTTATCTGTTTCAGGTAGCAGAATAGGCAGTGCCTCCCGTTATACTCAGCACACCTCGTTACCACGCTCCGGCGTGGTAATGCATATCTGAGCTGCACTGGGCACTCTGAAAAGGGAAAACTACGTGCACTTACTCAACAGCAACTGTCAGTCATCTTCTGATACCCAGCTTCCATACACCTTAACGTGGTGGCAGCCGTTTTTTGTACGGTCAGGCTAATACCGGGGCTCAACTATAGTGTGGTGTAAAGGCCGGGCACTCAGAAGATATGCTCTGGAAAGTCAAAAGGATTATGTTTTATTACTTCCCTCCTCTGCTCCAGAAACACCCATCTCCCCCAAACTCCTCATGCGCGATTTCCACATCCGCAGGCGAGAGGCCATCAATTATTCGGGCATTGATCCCCATGGAAGTGTACTTCCCATCCAAAGGCTGCCAGTGTGTGGTGCAGCCACAGACATTACATCGATGGAAAGCCAGGGTTTTATCGCCCCAGATATACGTGGATGTCGCTCCTTCATCACAGATTACCGAGACGTCTTTCACTGCCCGGTAGATCCACAGGGCCCCAAGTCGCCTGCAGATCGAGCAGTTACATTCAGTGACTTTTTCCGGCGTTCCGGAAAACTCAATGGCAATGGCGCCACAGTGGCAGATCGCGGTGGATATTGCTTTTGAGTGTTCAGTTTTTGGCACTGTTATCTCCCCGGGACGTTTTATTAAAGTATTTAACCATTGGGCCGGTTTGGTCGTCATTGATAAAAGCAAATCCAAGCTTTTGATAATATTTAACTAATTTTGGTATTTTGAACAGTTGTATCATCAGACCCATTTTGTTATGCCGCTTTGCTTCATCTTCCATCAGCTGAATCAGACAGGTTGCCAGCCCCCTGTTTCTTTCGCTTTTTGCAACCCAGAGGGTGCCAAAGTAAAGTGTATCTGACTCAGGAGAAGGTGACTCGAAACAAACGCCTCCGGTGAACCTGTCCCCCCGTTTAACGATTAAAAAGTGATTGTTTTTGTTTGAAAGGGCTTGGACAAACCGTTTGTGGGAGTCAAAGCGTAAATAGGGCTTCCCTGTATAGTCTTCATACTCTGAGAAAGCCTCATTAATAGCCTGGCGCAGGTGAACCAGGTCTTCGTCCGGTATCTGGCTTACATTCAGTTCGAAGATGTCATCTTTCATGATTGCGTACTCATTTGAGTTGACCTGATTCGTATACTGCAGCAGGCGACCGGGATACTCAGCTGATTATCACCAGCGCAATGTATGGAATAAACACAAATACAAACGCGATCAGTTTATACACCAGTATTCCAACATAGTGGATGACGGCCAGCTGCTCTTTTGGGATGTTGAACATCCTGCTGTGGATCCGGAATATAAAGTCCGGCGCAAAGGTAATAAACAGGAACCACCACATCATCAGACCAAGGTTGATTGCGGTGCACCAGCCGAACAGTTCTCTCAGCGTGTCGATAGTCATTGAAGGCCTCCTGATGACAGTGGCCCTGAACAGTTTCGGAGCCATATACAACCAGTATGGCAGAAAGGCAGAAAGAGCAGCTAAGCCGCTCTTTCGTACAGGGGAATGATGTGTGTTGTTAGTGAGTACTTAATCCAGCTTCCACACCGAATTGCGCCGTACCAGAGTTGGAGAGAACACCATCGGCTCCGGCTCAATCTCTTCCCCGGCTGCCAGTTGCAGCGCCAGCCGGGCGGCTTTTTCGGCCATCATCTTAATCGGGTAGCGGACAGTGGTCAGTTTCGGGTGGATATAGCGGGCGATAAGACCATCATCGAAGCCGATGATCGACATTTGCTGTGGTACCTGAATGCCGTTCTCATCAAGAATAGACAGGGCACCGGCGGCCATGTAGTCGTTGTAGGCGATCACGCCGGTCAGCGGCAGGGATTTGGTCAGCAGATTGGTCATGGCGAATTCACCACCATCGCTGTTAGGTTCGCCGTACTCGATATAGCTTTTGGACAGGGAAATACCGTTATCCTTCAGCGCTGCCAGGTAACCGGCAACCCGCTGCTCGGAGTCTTCGATTTCATGGGCAGATGCGATACAGCCGATCTTAGAGTGACCGTTGCGGATAAGGTACTCGGTGGCCAGGTAAGAGCCCCGGAAGTTATCCAGAGAGATGCAGCGATCAGCCAGCTGAGGGACGTGACGGTTGATCAGTACCAGGCCTTTGACTTCCTTTGCATATTCGATCAGTTCTGCGTCAGACAGGGCTTTGGTGTGCAGTACCAGGGCTTCACAGCGGCTGTTGATCAGAAGCTCAATCGCGCGGCGCTCATCGTTTTCATCGTGATAGCCGTTACCGACCAGGATGTGTTTTCCCTGAGTGTGTGCCACTTCGTCCACGGCTTTCACCATGGTACCGAAAAACGGGTCGGAGACATCCGCCACCAGTACGCCAACCGTGTTAGTGCTCTGGCTCACCAGCGCCCGTGCGTTGGCGTTCGGACGATAGCCGAGCAGCTTCATTGCTTTGGTTACTGCTTTAATAGACTTGGCACTGGCCTTGGGTGACTGGTTGATAACCCGTGAAACGGTTGCCACCGAGACGCCAGCTTCCCGGGCAACATCTTTAATCGTAGCCATAACGATCCTCTCAATATTTATCGGTATTAAACTACGAACTGAAACATGCTGCAATCAGCGTTACACCAAAAGTGAGAGGTGGCCCTGAAACTACCGTACGGTAAGGGTTTGCTGTTAGTGTAAATGTTTTCCCTGACAGGCCGGGCAGCGCTTTTGGTTATCAGAGGCAGTGAAGAAACAAGGGAAGGTCAAAGCGGCACATACCAGTATTTTCCCGGAGTTTCTCTGATAGCGTGGCATGAATGTATACTTAGTGATAAATATGTATTTTATATTATTTTGCTGCGGCTGAGCTCAACAGATTCTGAGAGGTACTTGATGCTCCTGGTTACCCGAAAACGCAAGCTTTTGGCTATCTCTGTATTTACACTGGTGTACCTGCTGTTTTCGGTCTCCGTTGTAACTCTGGTAGCGGACAGCGTTGTCGAAAAACAGGTTCAGCACAAGAAAGAAGTGCTTCAGCAAAAACTTGCCCTGGTACGCTATCGTATCGAAGCCAGTATATTTCGCGATACCTACCTTGCTGACAGCCTGGCTACCCTGATTGCCATTGAACCGGACCTGGGGGTCCAGAACTGGGATGCTGTTGCAAAGCAGCTTTTGTCCAAAGCTCAGTTGGTAAGGAATGTCAGCCTTGCTCCTGACAACGTGATCTCTCAGGTTTACCCGTTAGAAGGAAATGAGAAAGCGATTGGACTGGATTTTCGAACTGTCCCCAACCAATATGCGACTGTGCAAAAAGCGCGCAGGAATCAAAAGGTCTATATCGCCGGGCCTTTAGAGTTGGTGCAGGGCGGACAGGCACTGATCGCTAGATACCCTATTTTCTCAGATATGCCCCATAACAAAGAATACTGGGGAGGCCTGAGTGTGGTCCTGCGCTACGAGGAACTTCTGAACCAGTCGCGACTTCATGATCTGGAGGGGCTCGCCGTTGCTCTGGTCAAGTATGAGGATAACGGGGACAAGATTGAGAAAGTGCTTGAAGGGAGCGAAAGCATTACGGAGGACTACGATCTTAACTATCCGGTCTCTTTGCCAAACAGCCGCTGGGGGCTGTATGCCAGGTATGATGACCTTTACAGCACGGATTATGTGTCTGGCTTCGTATTTCTGTATTATTTGATTGGAGGCATCGCGGTTTCTTTTGGCTATCTTCTGGCCCTGTTTTTGTTCTTTAACTATCTTCGTACTCAGGAATCTTCCCTGCACGATCATTTAACTCAGCTTCCCAACAGACGTTTTCTGTTTAATGAGCTAAACAGGCTGACGAGTAAAAAAGAGGCAGATATTGACTTTACCATTCTGAGTATTGACCTGAATGCTTTTAAAGGAATTAACGACTCGTTTGGCCATGAAGCAGGGGACGAACTGCTCAGGCATGTGGCGTCAAGGCTCTCAAAGTCATTAAGAACGTCAGACTTCATTTCCAGAATAGGGGGGGATGAGTTTATTGTGATCCTCCACAGGACAACAAACAGTGCGGATATAGATAGGGTAATCCACAAACTTCATCTGATTATTGACACCAGCCCGCTGCACTGGAATGGGCATAAGATCTGGACATCATTAAGTGTCGGGTACTCTGTTTATCACGGTAAGGCGAGTCAGCTTGATGTGGAAGCGATGCTGTCTGCCGCTGACAGAAGTATGTACCAGGATAAGCGCTCAGTCAGACACAAGGGTGGGCAGCTAAATTAGCCGCTCTCCTGGCCCCTTCTTCTCTGCCAGAAACAGCCCTGACACAGGCGGCTTCTGTCCGGTTAAAACAACTGGCTGCTGATCACCAGATGCAGCGCGATACTTGCCACGTACCCCAGTGCAATCACCGGTGTCCATTTCAGGTGGCCGAAGAAAGTGTATTTGCCGTTTGCTGCACCCATCAGCGCAACACCGGCAGCAGAGCCGATGGAGAGCATGCTGCCGCCGACCCCGGCGGTCAGGGTGACCAGCAGCCAGTTGCCGAGCGTCATATCCGGCTCCATAGCCAGAACCGCAAACATCACTGGAATGTTATCCACGATAGCAGACAGTACACCCACCATGGTGTTGGCGGCTACATGGTCCCATTGGGTGTACATAACATAGGAGACCATATCCAGGTATCCGATAAGGCTCAGTCCGCCCACACACATCACCACACCGTAGAAAAACAGCAGAGTATCCCACTCCGCATGTGATACCCGCTTGAACACGTCAAACGGAACCACAGAGCCCAGGCGTCGCAACGCTTCTTCATCGTGTTTGGCGACGGCAAGTGCCCGTTTGCGGGCCAGGGAGGCTGGCAGGGTCTTGACCAGGAAGAAGCCGAAGAACTGAAGATACGCCAGACCCATCATCATGCCGATCACTGGCGGGAAGTGCAGGAAGCCATGGAAACCGACTGCGGTGGCAATCGTCAGAAGGAAGAGGGCAACGATACGTTTGGCACCGCGTTTGAGTTCGACCACTTCTTTAATGGCGTTTGGTGTTTCAGCCGGGATGAAGAAAGACATCACCAGCGCCGGGATCAGATAGTTGACCACAGAGGGCAGGAAGAGCCCCAGGAACTGATGGAAGGTGACGTAACCTGCCTGCCATACCATCAGGGTGGTAATATCGCCAAAAGGGCTGAATGCGCCGCCGGCGTTGGCAGCGACAACGATGTTGACGCAGGCGAGGTTGATAAAGCGGTCGTTGTCTCCGCCCACTTTCATCACAACAGCGCACATCAAAAGGGCGGTGGTCAGGTTATCGGCAATAGGGGAGATAAAGAATGAAAGGATGCCGGTGATCCAGAACAGGGTACGCAGGTTAAAGCCTTTGTTGACCATCCAGGCTTTGAGCCAGTCAAACAGCCTTCGTTCTTCCATGGCGTTGATGTAAGTCATCGCTACCAACAGGAACAGCAGAAGTTGGGCATATTCCAGCAGGTTGTGCTCCAGTGCCTGTTTGGCGACTTCGATCTCACCTGCCTGCTGATAGGCATAGCCAAGCAGCACCCAGATAAGCCCTGCAGCCAGCAGAACGGGCTTGGATTTTTTAAGTTTTATGAACTCTTCACCCATCACCAGTGAGTAGGCGATAGCAAAGATAATCACTGCGGCGTATCCGATGCCGGATTGAGTGAAATCGAGCCCACCGGAAGAAGCCATGACCGGTAATGAAAGCGTCCACCCTGATAACACGCTTACGAGCAACCTTATCGGTTTCATATACAACTCAACTCCCTGAGTTAATAAGACCACGTCGTTCTTTTTTTATAAGTGTATACAACACGGGCGGGGATAACCGTGACATTGTTTGGTAAGTCTCGCATTTTGTGCGCTTTTTATCGTTTTGCTCAGAGGATGTGAGATGCAGCGTGTAAAACTGTTTAAAAAAGCAACGATCTCTTGTCTGATATGCGACCAAATTAGACCTGCCGCCCGATTTCGTCATTTTTTTGTTGTATCAGCGGTGTATAAACATGGTGTTTGGTTTATTCTGATGGCAGTTTTTGTATGAAAGTTTTGATGTATCGGAGAGAAATCATGTCCACCGATTGGGACAACGTTGCAGAGCAGTGGGAAAAGGATCCTGCCACCGCTGTGTATGCAGACAAGGCATTTAAAGAACTGAATGATTTGGTGAGCCTTTCCGGCCTGAAAGTTCTCGACTTTGGTTGCGGAACCGGCCTGCTGACCCAAAAGCTGTCTCCACTGGTCAAAGAGATTGTCGCGCTTGATGGCTCTGAAATGATGATCGAACAGCTTGACGCAAAAGAGCTGCCGAATGTTGAGCCGGTCGTGGATAACCTGTCCCGTGGCCTGGTGGCTTACCACCCGGCGTTTAGAAATCAGTTTGACCTGATTGTGGCCTCTTCGGTGTGCGGCTTTCTGGATGACTTTAGCGAAGCGGCTGAAGTGTGTGCATCCCTGCTGAACGATGGCGGCCTGTTTGTCCACTGGGACTGGCTGGCGCAGGACAGCAAAGAAGGCCTGACAGAAGTCAAAGTACAAAAAGTTCTCAGCCGGGCAGGATTCTCATCGGTTGAAACCAAAGTGCCGTTCAGCATGGATACTGAGCGTGGCAGCCTGCAGGTTGTGATGGGCATTGCCCAGAAATAAGCACTTTAATGAATCAGGTGAAAAACAGCGGGCTCAGCCCGCTGTTTTTGTATCTGCTGCTTACAGGGGGCTTTTAACCCCATAGCGATGCAGCAGCGCATCCATGAAGCCATCCTGGTACATACTGATCAGCGCCTGGGTCAGCCACTGTTGCTGATACAGGTTGGTGGTTTTGTGACAGGCCATGGCGCGCAGCGAGGAGTAGAACACCAGCACGGGGTAGAGATCCTTACCACTTTTGGTTGAAGATGCGCGGGCTGTGAGTAGATCACTGGCCCACAGGTCTATCCGGCCTTTTTCCAGCTTTGCCAGATTTTGGGTATCACTTGAGGTCAGTTGCACCTGGTAGCCCATTTGCTTCAGGTACTCCCCGGCGATACTCCCCCGGTGACTGCCTATCCGGTAAGTTGCGGCGTCTGCCAGGGTAATGAGCGGCGGATAAGCGGGCAGATGAGTGAACAAACCGTAACGGGAGATAAGCACCGGGCTTACCCAGCGGTAATCCGCTTCCCGCTCCTGCGAGCGGGCAACAGGCAGCACGCAATGGTAGGGGTTCTCCCGGGCGATGTGCATTCCGCGCTTGAGCGGCATGACTTTGAGCTGATAGTCGATCCCCCCGCGGCGAAACAACTCTTCGATGATCTCAATCAACAGGCCTTGATACCCGCCGTCTCCCTCAATCACATAAGGATCTGAGGGATACGTGATCACCGTGTACCGGCTGAGAGAGTTGGCCACAGCTGGCGCTGTACTCAGCAAGCAAATCAGAATCAGGCTAATTACCCCACGCATTCCACGCCTCCTCATAACTGACCGTCTCCCCTTTTGGCTGCGTTTTTATTTCCGGTTTGGGTGCGCCGGGGCGGCTGAGCCAGTACTGACGGAATTTTGCCGTGTTTAGCCTGGGCGCACACGGGTGATCCATGCTCTCTTCAAGCCGCTTGAGTTGCGCATCCATTGCCAGTGACAGCAGTTTCAGCCCCTGGCGCGTACTGATATGGCCTTCGGTGATGCGCGAGATGTATTTCCACCACAGTCCCGCCATTTCCGGGTAGTCGGGAATATTACTTCCGGTTGGGGTCCAGATATTTCTGCCGTTGCTGCGGTAAAACTCCACCAGGCCACCGAGGTACCTGGCGTGTTGGGTCATAACTTCAGACTCAATATCAGAGAGGCGGATTGGGGTCAGGCCGGTGAGCGTCTTTTTCAGTGACACGGTTTTGGACACCACAAACTGGGCGTACAACCAGGCGGCCTGACGGCGTTTGAGCGGTGTGCTGTTGAGCAGCGTCCAGGCTCCGGTATCCTGGTAACCGGATTTCATGCCTGGCCGCCAGTACTTGCCGAGCGGAGAGGGAGCGATGCGCCATTTTGGGGTGCCATCCTGGTTGACCACCGGCAGGCCTGGTTTGTTCAGGTCCGCGACAAATGCGGTATACCAGAAGATCTGCTGGGCGATCAGGCCTTTGCCTGGCCACTCTCCGGCCTGAGTAAAGTTAAGCTCCCGTGCTTCCGGTGGGGCGTATTTCAGCCATTCGATGAACTTGTTGATGGCGTATTCAGCTGCCGGGCTGTTGACTGCACCGCCTCGCTCTACACTGGCACCGGCCGGGCGGCAGCCTTCCACCCGCACGCCCCAGTCACCCACCGGATAACCGTTGGGCAGCCCTGTATCACCTACGCCTGCCATGGAGAGCCAGGCATCGGAAATCCGCCAGCCAAGGGACGGGTCGGTACTGGCGTAATCCATGTGGCCATAGATACGAACGCCGTCGATATGGCGGACTTTTTCAGAGAAGAACTCTGCAATGTCTTCATAAGCCTGCCAGTTTTTCGGCACGCCCAGGCTATAGCCATAGAGTTTTTTAAACTTCAGTCTCAGCTCCGGACGGTCAAACCAGTCTTTACGGTACCAGTAGAGGTTGGCGAATTGCTGGTCGGGCAGCTGGTACAGTTTTCCGTCCGGGCCTTTGGTAAACGCCAGCCCGATAAAATCATCCAGATCCAGCGTGGGCAGGGTGATGTTCCTCGCCTCGTTGTGGATAAAGTCAGACAGAATGGTGACATGCCCGGAGCGCGAATGGGTGCCTATAAGGTCACTGTCGTTAATGTAGGCATCATAGAGGTTTCGGCCGGTCAGGATCTGGGCGGAGAGTTTTTTCACTACATCGTCTTCTCCGGTCAGTTCGTGTATTACGTGAATGCCGGTGAGCTCATAAAAAGCTTTGGCCAGTACTTCCGATTCGTATTTGTGTGTCGCGATCCGCTCTGACACCACCCGGATCTGCATTCCCTGATAGGGTCTGGCAGCCTTTTTAAACCAGGTGAGTTCCTGCTTTTGCTGTTGCAGGCTCAATGTGGAAGGCTGAAACTCCATCAGCCATTTGTCCGTCACAGCATTGCCCGCAGAAGGAGCGCTCAGGCTCCCCCATATAAGCAGGGTTAAGAGGATGGACAGCTGCTTTGACATTGAGATCCCGCGTTGGAAGTAACGTTATTTCTATTATGGAACAGCTTATTAATGGCTGCTAAACCGGATCGCCTTCTGTTATGCTTCCTGATTCGTATAAAGAAAGAGATTTATCGTATGTTGTTCTGCCCTCGGTGCGGTGACCGTTCACTGCACAATCTGTCCGGTACTCAGTATCAGTGCCAGGCGTGTGATTTTGTTGTATTTCACAATGTGGCGGCTGCCGTGGCGGTGGCTATTGTCTGTGGGGATGAAATGCTGGTGGCGACCCGCGCTAAAGATCCGTGCAGGGGGATGTGGGATCTGCCGGGCGGATTTGTGGATCCGGATGAGAGCACGGAGCAGGCAGCAACCCGTGAGCTGGCCGAAGAGCTGGGCTTTGAGTGTGACCAGTTTGAGTATGTTGGCTCGTGTCCGAATACTTATGTGTATCGCGACGTTACCTACAAGACCTGTGATGCGGTGCTGGTGACCAGGCTGAGCCAAAAGCCGGCCATGCAGGCCGGTGATGATGTGGCGCACTTCGAGTGGGTGAAAATTTCAGAAATCAGCGCGGAGCGCTTTGCGTTCGATTCCTCCCGTATGGCACTCAGCTGGCTGATAAATCAGAACTGAGTCAGCCTTCAGACAAACTCAGAATCCAGCCCGTTCAGCCCTGGCGGCAGGGCCGGATTTTGCAGCCGAATCAGGCGTCTGCCTGTCAGGTTGTGCTGCACCGGGTAGTGGCCGTAGTGTTTCTCAAACAGTGCCTCCAGTTTCTCCCGGGTGCAGCCCTCTGTAATGCGATCTGCCAGATCAGGTTTGTCAGGATGAACATAAAACACCAGCGGCAGCGGGTAGTAGAGAACCAGTTCTGATTCGATGGTCAGGCCGTATTTGTCTCCACCAAATTCTTCAAATATCTGACTGACCTCATTGGCTCCGAGCGCCAGATAGTCACACTCCCTGTCCGCAATACGGGCAAACATATCTTCCAGGCTCCCTTTTTCAACCACATGACAGCCGTTGACCCGGAACAGCTCTGCGTCTGCCCAGGTCGCGGGGACACCGCAGCGGTAAGGCTGGAGCTGAGACAACCGGTTGATCCCGGCCAGCCCCTTACTCAGATCCTTTCGGGCGATCAGAATGCGGTGTCCGGTAAGGCCCTTTGCCAGCGGCGTCTCAAGAGGGATATGCGGATGGCCGGAGAACTTGGCATTACCTGCCACCGTTACCAGCAGATCGCAGCCTTTTTCGAACACCCGCCCCTCATCTTCTGCCGCCGGATAGCTGGTGCGGTCGTCGGTTACCGGGATGTGTGGGCCGAAAATGGCCTGCACCAGATCCAGTTCGTGTGCCTGGCGGGCCGCCGTTTTGTTGCCATTCCAGAAGTGAATCCTGTCCATATTAATACCTTGTCACTTTGTTTATCGCCTTGCTGAGTGGGGTAATCTGGCATTCAGTCGTAAATTACGAAAGCGCTTTCTTTACGTGTTGTGAACAATGCCACACAATTCAGGCCGGCCAGCCTATGGACTCAGGATCTGCCAGGGCGCTGTTATATCACTGTCAGATAGCGGGTTGGTGGCAGGAGTCCCCCCGGTATTTCTGGTGTTACAGGGTGAATGGGTTGCTGTCTGGTTATTAGTGTTCTGTATCGGAACTGTCCGGCTTGACCCGCCTTTCTTCCAAAGCACTCCCGGAAAGCGTTTGCATTTTGCCCGGACGGTAATGTGATCCTATTCAAGAAATTGATGATTGGGATGTTTACTTAAACCGTTGATAATCAAGAGCTGTCAGGCACACCAGGCTATCAGGTTAAGCTAAGTGATTCCTACTTAATTCCTTTAAATACAATTGGTTATTTTGCCAGTGGCAGAGTGGTAACAGGGCTGTTGTGATCAGGGTAGTGTTTTCAGTATGACACTCTTGTGTCGTTTTTATTCCCGGCCTAGTATCCGGACGAAAGAAAGCGCTTTCTTTTTGTTTTTGCTGTCGGAAGAAGGCGCGTCTTATTCACAAAGATCAAGGACATCGTGATGAAAACAACCACTAAATTTACCCTCGCCATGTGTGCCGCTGCCGTCACTGCTTCAGTCTCTGCCAATGAGATCAAGCAGGGTGGTACCCTGAGTGTGCCGATTATCAACACCGGCTTTGTGCAGAACTTTAACCCGTACACAACCAAGGATCTGTTACACGGGATCATGTTCGAGCCCCTGATGGTGTTCAACAACATGACCGGCGATACCAACTATCGCCTGGCAGAATCAGCGGCTTACTCTGACGATCTGAAAACCATCACGGTGAAACTGAAACCGAACCTGAAATGGTCGGACGGCCAGAAGCTGACGGCGGAAGACGTGGTATTCAGTTTTGAACTGACCCGCGAAGCGCCGGCGTTTGACCAGAAAGGGATCTGGTCTGGCAAGAACCTGCAAAGCATTACTGCTGCTGACGACCGCACCATTAAATTTGAGCTGGCAGAAGCGGACTCTACCTTTATCTGGAACCTTGAGCGTTACCACATCGTTCCAAAACACATCTGGTCCAAAGCGGGTGACCTGACTACATTCACTAACCCGAACCCGGTTGGCAGCGGCCCGATGACCACGGTGAAATACGTGAAGCCTCAGCAGATGGAGCTGTGCCGCAACCCGAACTACTACCTGGAAGGCCGTCCTTATCTGGATTGTGTGACTTTCCGTTCATACAACGATAACTCCCAGCTTCAGCCGGCGCTGATCAAAGGCGAAATCGACTGGGGCTCAAACTTCATCGCTGACGTGGAAAGCACCTTTGTGGGCGCAGACCCGAAAAACAACCACTTCTGGTACCCGGCGAACGATGCGATTCACCTGTACGTGAACACCAAAGAAGCGCCATTTGATGACATACGCGTTCGTCAGGCCCTGTCTATGTCGCTGGACCGTGACGCGATTGTGGACATCGCCGCGTACGGTTACCCGACCGCGAACTTCAACGCCGGCGGTATCGCAGAGCTGTACGAAACCTCTATCAACAAAGACGTGACCAACAAGTACAAAAACCTGACCACTTACAACCCGGATCAGGCGAAGAAGCTGCTGGATGAAGCAGGCCTTAAAGACCGCAACAACGATGGCTTCCGTGATACGCCGGATGGCAAAACCGTTGAGTTCGATATCGAGGTGGTAAACGGCTGGACTGACTGGATCCAGGTGGTTCAGATGGCGACTGAGTACTTTGAGGAAGTGGGCATCAAAGCCAACGTGAAGACCGTTGACTGGGCGGTGTACGACAAGAACCTGAAAGAGAGTAACTACACCATGTCGATCAACTGGTCGATGGTAGCGACTAACCCGATCCTGGCTTACCAGGAGTACTTTGAAACATCACGTATCGGTAAGACCTGGCACGCGGGCCACGGCGTTCACTCTGACAAGATCGACGCCCTGATCGCGAGCTTCGGTAAGACCGGCGACAAGAAAGAGCAGCAGCAGATCCTGGATGAGCTGCAGGAGTTTACCGCGCAGAATCTGCCGTTTATTCCGCTGTTCTCTAACCCAACCTGGTTCCAGTACCGCTCTGACAAGATCGCGGGCTGGCCAAGCGAGAAAGACCCATACGTTCAGCCGGTTTGGTACGACGGTGGTAAGCGCGTCATCATCCTGAATAACCTGCACCTTAAATAATTACACTCATAGAGCCCCCTCGAAAGAGGGGGCCAGGTAAGGATTTGTTATGTCGTTTATTTTTCGCCGTTTTGGCTTTTATTTTACCGCGTTCTTAATCGCGATTTCGTTTAACTTCATGCTCCCCAGGCTGATGCCAGGCGACCCGGTTGACGCCCTGTTTGCTGCCGCTCAGGGTCAGATGGACCCGGCTCAGATGGATGCGGTTCGTGAGATGTATGGCTTTGTTGATGGCAACATCTTTGAGCAGTACCTCGCGTACATGAAAAGTGTTTTCACCCTGGAACTGGGCCCGTCAGTGCTGATGTTCCCGATTGATGTAGCTGACGTGATTGCCATGGCGCTGCCGTGGACCATGTTCCTCGCGCTGGGCTCACTGATTGTGGCGCTGATTATCGGTGTCAGCATCGGCACTTATGCTTCCTATCACCGCGAAGGCTTCTTTGGTCAGGTGGTACCACCGGTTCTGGCGTTTATCAGTAACTTCCCTTACGTGGTCACCGCGCTGCTGCTGTTCTATATCTTCGGTCTCAAGATGGAACTGCTGCCGCTGGCTTACACTTACGACCCGTCACTTGAACCCGGCTTTACCTGGGAGTTTATTTCCAGCGTCGCCAAACACGCCGTGCTGCCGGTGGGCTCAATGGTGGTAGTGGGTATCTCCACCTGGGTCTTCAACATGCGTAACGCCATGATCAACGTGCTGGGTGAGGATTACGTCACTATGGCTGAGGCGAAAGGCCTGAGCAGTTTCCGCGTGATGTACCGTTACGCCGGCCGTAACGCGATTCTGCCGGTAGCGACTGCGATTGCGATGGCGATTGGTTTCTCATTTGCCGGTTCGATCATGACCGAAGTGGTCTTTAACTATCAGGGCCTTGGCAACATTCTTCTTAAAGGCATCGTCGCCCGTGACTACCCGCTGATCCAGGCCATCCTGCTGATCCTGGTGACCGCAGTTCTGACGGCCAACTTTATCGCAGACCTGCTGTACGTGTGGCTGGACCCACGAATTTCCAACTGAGGTGATGTATGGAAAAGACAATGGAAAATGAATTTGCAGTCCAGCCTAAGTCGTGGACCAAAACACTCAAAAACATCTGGCACCGTTGCTACAACTTCTTCTACGGCAACCCGCCAGCGATCATCGGTACTTTCCTGCTGACGCTGGTTCTGGTTGGCGCGCTGATGGCACCGGTATTTGCAACCCATAACCCGGAAAAACGCGTAGCCCGCCCACACGTGGCGCCAAACGCAGAGCACGTGCTGGGGACAACCCGAAGCGGCCGTGACGTTTACAGCCAGGTGCTGTACGGCGCGCGCAAAACCCTGGCGGTGGCGATCAGCGCAGGCGCGATTGCCATGACTCTGGCGGTGTTGATTGGCGTCTCATCCGGCTACTTTGGCGGCAAGATTGACGAGCGTCTGAACTTCCTGACTAACGTATTTCTGGTGTTCCCGCAGTTGCCGCTGCTCATTGTACTGGCCGCCTTCCTGGGGCAGGTCGGCTCGCTGGTGATAACCGTACTGCTCGGGGTCACGTCCTGGCCATGGGGCGCGCGGGTTATTCGCTCCCAGACCATGGCTATCCGCAGCAAGGAGTTCATTATCTCGGCGGAAGTGATGGGTGAGTCCAAATGGCGCATCATCCTGGTGGAAATTCTGCCAAACCTTATCTCTATCGTATTTGGTGGTTTCCTTGGCGCAGTGATTTACGCCATGGGCGCAGAAGCCGGTCTGGGTATCCTGGGCCTGGGTGATGCGACCGAAGTGAGCTGGGGCTCAATGCTTTACTGGGCGCAGACCTCTTCATCGCTCTACACCGGTGCATGGTGGGAGATGATGGTACCGGCGATGGCACTGGCAATTACCGGTGGTGCGCTGGCACTGATCAACATGTCTATTGACCAGGTGAGTAACCCGAAACTTCGTACCGGCCCACACATGAAACTGTGGCGTCAACTTAAAAAACAAGCAGATAAACGTCGGGGGCTGGCATGAGCAAGTTACTGGAAATCAACAACCTGTGCGTGGATTACGTCTCCCCTAACGGCGTGGCGCGTGCTGTCAACAACGTCAGCATCACCATCAATGAGGGTGAAACCTTAGGTATCGCCGGTGAGTCCGGCTGTGGCAAGAGTACCCTGGCGTTTGCTATCGCCCGTCTGCACAAAGCACCGGCACTGATCTCAGAAGGTGAGATCGTCTACAACGGTCAGGACGTGCTGAAAATGAATGACCGTCAGCTGCGTAAGTTTCGCTGGAACGATGTCTCTGTGGTATTCCAGAGCGCGATGAACTCGCTTAACCCGGTGATCACCATTGGCGAGCAGCTGACAGACGTGATTCTGGCGCATAAAAAGGTCTCACGCCGCGAAGCGTATGACAGAGCAGTCGAGCTGCTGAATATTGTGGGCATTCACGCGGACCGTATGGCGAGCTTTCCGCACCAGTTAAGTGGCGGCATGCGTCAGCGTGTAGTCATCGCGGTTGCGCTGGCACTGGAGCCAAAACTTATCATCATGGATGAGCCGACCACGGCACTGGACGTAGTGGTTGAGCGCGAAATCCTTAACGAGCTTTACGACCTGAAAACCAAGTTTGGTTTCTCCATCCTGTTTATCAGTCACGACCTCAGCCTGATGGGTGAGATCGCAGACCGCATTGGTGTGATGTACGCGGGTAATCTGATTGAGCTGGGTGATGCGCAGGAAGTGTTTGGCGCGCCGCAGCATCCATACACTCAGGGCCTGATCGCGTCGTTCCCGACCATTCACGGTCCTAAAGAGCGTCTGTACGGTATTCCGGGTAACCCGGTCAACCTTCTGAAGACCCCTCAGGGCTGTAACTTCCAGGCGCGCTGCAGTAAGTGCATCGCACCATGCAGCACCGCCAAACCGAATCTGAAATTTACTCAGGCAGGCCATCAGGTTTCCTGCCACCTGGTTGAAGGAGAGCTGGCATGCTAGCAGAAAGAGAAGTGATCCTGTCGGTCGATAACCTGGTAAAAGATTTCCCGGTTGGCCAGTCAGCCAAATCCAACATGATGCGCGCCGTGAACGACGTCTCTTTCAAACTGAAAAAAGGCGAAGCGCTGGCGATTGTGGGTGAGTCCGGTTCCGGCAAGAGTACTGGCGCCCGTGTTCTGACCCGCATCTTTGACCGCACCGGTGGTGACGTGACCTTTAAAGGCCAGCCGCTGGAGAAATACATCGAAGAGAACGGCGAGCTGGAGTATGCCCGTCAGGTGCAGATGATTTTCCAGGACCCGTTTGGCTCGCTGAACCCGGTTCATACCATCTATCACCATATCGCCCGCCCGCTGCTTATTCATAAGCGTGCCGACAAAAATGCGGTGCCGAAACTGGTGTACGAACTGCTTGAGCTGGTGGGCCTGTCTCCGGTCAAAGAGACCGCAGAGAAATACCCGCACGAGCTGAGTGGCGGTCAGCGCCAGCGTGTTGCGATTGCCCGTGCCATCGCAGTGGATCCGGAAGTGATCCTGGCCGATGAGCCTATATCGATGCTCGATGTGTCGGTTCGCCTTGGCATTCTGAACCTGATGGCGGATTTGAAAGACAAGCACGGTATCTCGTTTATGTATATCACCCACGATATCGCCACCGCCCGCTATTTTGCAGAGAAGACCGCAGTGATGTACGTCGGACACATGGTGGAGTGGGGTGAGAGTGACAGCGTGACCCAGAACCCGCAGCACCCGTATTCAAAACTGCTGCTTTCCGCGGTGCCGGAAGTGGGTAACGCAGGCCGCCGGGATCTCGACGTGAAAAAAGGTGAAATTCCGATGTGGCGCCCGGACAGCACTGGCTGCCCGTTTGCCAGCCGTTGCCCGAAAGCGGGTGAAGCCTGCCAGAAGAGTATGCCGGAAACACGCCAGATTGCAGATGAGCACTTTGTTCGCTGCCATCACATTTAACAGTTAAGTGGCAGGCAGCCGCTGCTGTCTGCCGGTAAAGTTTATAATGCGTTTGGTACGCCTTTTTTTGGAATGTACAAGAAAGCGCTTTCTTGAGGTTTTTATTTATGGAAAAGCATAACCCGATCGCCGGCGGATTTATCGATATGGCCGATGAGCGTTACTACAAAATCAGCAACGTCGATCAGATGGCTCCGTTCTTTGTCAGCGTGGTTTCATCAGGTAACCACTGGTTCTTCGTCTCATCGACCGGTTGTCTGTCTGCAGGCCGTACCCGTCCGGAGAACGCGCTGTTCCCGTACCGCTCGGTAGACCATATCCATGAGAGCGCCGATAACACAGGCCCGCGCACGGTGATCCGTCTTGAGCACGAAGGCCGCAACCGCGTATGGCAGCCGTTTAACCCGCACCTGGACGGCCAGTACCAGCTGGAGCGTAACCTGTATAAGAACGCGGTGGGCGATAAGATCATCTTTGAAGAGGTCAACCAGGATCTGGGCCTGACCTTCAGCTACCGCTGGGCGATGAGCGATGAGTTTGGTTTTGTGCGCCGCAGTGAGCTGAAAGACACCAGCGGAACCAGCCGCGAAATCGACCTGGTGGATGGAGTGCAGAACCTGCTGCCTTCAGGCGCGCCGCTGCAGGCGCTGCAAACCCGCAGCGCGCTGGTGGATGCCTACAAGTGGAACGAGCTGGTCGATGAAGGCCCGCTGGCGCTCTACTCTATGTACGCGACCCTGAGTGACCGCGCTGCACCGGCGGAATCCCTGCGTGCAACCACCGCGTTCAGCATCGACAGCGACGCCCGTGAAGTGCTGCTTTCTTCTGCTCAGCTCAAAGCTTTTATCCAGGGCAGCGATGTGGAGCAGGAGAGCCTGACCAAAGGCGTGCGCGGCGCGTACCTGATGCACAAATCCATTACTCTGGCGGCAAACGAAGCCAACCAGTGGTACATCGCGACTGATATCGACCAGAGCCACAGCGATATCACCCGTCTGATGCTCAGCCCGCGCACCGAAATGGATATCGAGCGCAGCATCGCCGATAACCATCAGCAGCTGAAACACCTGATGTCCGGTGCCGACGCCTGGCAGCTGACCGGTGAAGAGAGCACCTGTGTGCACCACTACGCCAACGTGTTGTTTAACAACATGCGTGGCGGGGTGTTTGTTGATGGCTATCGTCTGGAAAAAGGCGATGTGGTGGCGACCATCAGCCAGACCAACAGCGCGGTCGCCAGCCGCAATCAGGCATTCTTTGACGCGCTGGAAGATGGTTTTACCCATCAGGAGCTGATTTCCAGGGCCCGTGAAACCGGCGATGCCCAGCTGCTGCGTCTGTGCTACGAGTACCTGCCGCTGACCTTTGGCCGCCGTCACGGTGACCCGAGCCGTCCGTGGAACCACTATGAAATTAAAGTAAAAACCGAAGACGGTCAGCCGCTGCTGGCTTACCAGGGCAACTGGCGTGACATCTTCCAGAACTGGGAAGCGAGCGCGCTCAGCTACCCTGAGTACCTGACTTCGTTTATCGCCAAGTTCACCAACGCCTCAACGGCAGACGGCTATAACCCGTACCGTATCACCAAAGACGGTATCGACTGGGAACTGCTGGAGCTTGACGATCCGTGGAGCAACATCGGTTACTGGGGTGACCACCAGATCATCTATCTGCTCAAGTTCCTGGAGCTGGCGAACCGTTACCAGCAGACCGAACTGATTGAGATGCTGAGCAACGAGTGCTTCAGCTACGCCAACGTACCGTATGAGCTGTGTGACGCCGATTCGCTGATGCGTAACCCGAAAGACACCGTAGCCTTTAATACCGAGCTGCAGCGTGAAATCGAGCAGCGCGTATCTGAGCTTGGCAGCGATGGCCGCCTGATGCTCGATGACCGCGGCGAAGTTTACCTGGTGAACCTGGCAGAGAAACTGCTGGTGCCACTGCTGGCCAAACTGAGCAACCTGGTACTCGATGGCGGTATCTGGCTAAACACCCAGCGTCCGGAATGGAACGATGCCAACAATGCGATTGTGGGTAATGGTCTCTCCATGGTGACCCTGTACTACATCCGCCGTTACCTGGCGTTTATGCAGGAGCTGCTGTGCAAAGCACCGTCTCAGCTGTCTGTCTCTGCCGAAGTGTGTGAGTGGATGGAAGCGACCATTCAGATCCTGGAATCGGCTGGCCGTGAGATCCGTCAGAAGACGGTGACCCGTCAGACCCGCCGCGCGATTCTGACTCAGCTGGCTAAAGCAGGCGCGGATTACCGCAGCAAGCTGTACCGCACCCGCCGCTTCAGCAGCAAGACCCGGGTTGACCTGAGTGCGCTGAACAAGCTGGTGGAAGTGAGCCTGGTGGTGGTGGATGAAACCATCAGCAATAACAAGCGTGAAGACGGTCTGTACAACGCCTACAACATCATCAACTACTCGGCAGAGAACGTGGGTGTGAGCGAGCTCTACCCTATGCTGGAAGGTCAGGTAGCAGTGCTGAGCGCCGGTGTACTGAGCCCGAAACAGGCGGTGGACCTGCTCGATAAGCTGTTTGACAGCGAGATGTACCGCGCCGATCAGCACAGCTTTATGCTCTATCCGGACCGCGATCTGGCTCATTTTATGGACAAGAACTGCATTCCGGCGGATGAAGTGACCGGCAGCGAGTGGCTGCAGCGCATGCTGGCCCGTGGTGATCAGCGCATCATCAATATTGACCTGGAAGGCCTGTACCACTTCAATGCGGACTTTGAAAACGGCGACAGCCTGAGCGCTGCATTGCAGACGGTGTCGGCAGATTACAGCGGTGTGCTGGATGAAGACATCAGCCGTGTGGAAGCGCTGTACGAGCAGGTGTTTAACCATAAGCAGTTTACCGGCCGGTCGGGCACCATGTTTGGCTATGAAGGCCTGGGCTGTATCTACTGGCATATGGTTTCCAAACTGTTGCTGGCGGTGCAGGAGAACTATCAGGCAGCGTTTGAACAGAACCCGGCCAGTGTGGAAACCGCCAAACTGGCAGAGTACTACTACAAAGTCCGGGACGGTATCGGCTTCAACAAAACTCCTGACAACTACGGCGCGTTCCCGACGGATCCGTATTCGCACACGCCAAAGCAGGCTGGTGCGCAGCAGCCGGGGATGACCGGTCAGGTAAAAGAGGAGATCATCACCCGCTTTGGCGAGCTGGGGCTGGGTGTACGTGATGGCGTGATCACCGTGAAGCCAAACCTGCTCAAGCGCGATGAGTTCCTGAGCCAGTCAGCCCTGTTTACTTTTGAGAACGTAAACAGCCAGCAGCAGAGCCAGTGGGTGAACGAAGGTGAACTGGCCTTCACTTACTGCCAGGTGCCGTTCGTGTTTGTTCAAAGTGATGAAGCAGAGCAAACCATCGAAGTGAGCTTTGCAGACGGTGAGAGTGAAGTCCGCCGTGGCGGCGAGCTGTCTCACAGCACCAGCCGCGCCATCTTTGCCCGCAGCGGCGAAGTCAACCAGGTTCGGGTGACTATCCCGGCAATAGTCTTACGCTGATGTAAGCGTCAGGCACACCCCCACCAACAGGAGCCGTAAGGCTCCTGTTTTCTGTGTTTTGTTCCTGGTGTTTTTCAGCGAAGCTGCAGCTTCCGGATGCCAGCAGTTAAAAGCCGAAGAGCAGTACGCATTGACTCTTCATTAATATCAAAGCTCGCCTGATGGTGCCCGGCAGGTTGATCAGCGCCAACCAGCATGTAAATGGCTTTACCGCCCCGTTGCTGAACATGGCGGATCAGCAGGGATGCATCTTCACTTCCCCCAAGGGAAGTCTCGCTGAGGCGGAGGTCTGGGGTTTGCTCAATGATCTCTTCAAACAGGCAGACAAGCTCGCTGTCATTACGAAAATCGACCGCTTCACCGGTTTTGATGAGCTCTGATTCGAGCTGATGAACCGCACAGGCCCCTTCGACGCAGCGCGTCACGTAATCGGTGAGGTATTGGGTTATTTCTGCATTTTCGCCCCTTACTTCCAGCTCCATTTCAGCTGAAGAGGGAACAACGTTGCGTCCTTCCCCTGCTTTAAGTACTCCAACATTTACCCGGGACATTCCCTGGCTGTGGCGGGGAGCCGCCAGGATCTGGCTGACGGCCATACAGGCTCCGGCAAGAGCGTTGTGACCTTTTTCGGGGTCGGCTCCTGCGTGGGCTGGCTTTCCGCTGAAGCGTACATCCAGTTTAGTGGTACAGAGGAAATCGCGCGGGTCGAGTGTGACTTCGCCGTGGGCGAGATTGCAGCCCAGATGAAGTGACATCAGGTAATCCATATCATCAAGCACGCCGCTGTCGCAAACCGGTCGTGCGCCCCGGACTCCTTCTTCTGCGGGCTGAAACAGGATTTTGTATTTGCCACAGAGCTGGTGGCGGTTAGCGCTCAGCCAGGCTGCGAGCCCAAGGCCAATGGCGGCGTGCCCATCGTGGGCGCAGGCATGCATAAGACCCGGTCGACAGGAAGCGAAACCATTCAGTTGCGGCTGATGCGTTGCGCTGTCGGACTCCTGAACGTAAACACAGTCGATATCGAAGCGAAAGCCAAACACTGGCCCAGGCTTACCGGTATCGAGCTCCATCATACAGCCGGTAAGGCCATCCATTTCCTGAAGCAGGGCAGGATCCACGCCTTTGTCCCGGGCGACCTGAAGTGCTGTCTCCACCAGTTTTGGGTCCCGGCCAGGGATGCTTTCCCGGTTCAGTATGCCTGGCCCGGCGGTGACACTGAGGTCCATCCTTCGCAGGGCAGTAATGATGGTGGCGGTGGTGACAAATTCTGTCCAGCCAATTTCGGGAAAGCGGTGCAGCTGGCGTCGCCACTGGCGAACCTGTTCAAAGTTAATATCTTGCATAATCATCTCATTACTACATGCCCATCCAGACCTGAGTAGTCATCAATCCGTATGCCTGGGGTGTTTGGTAGTTCCGGTCGTGCTAACGGCAGCCAGACCATTACAGACTATGGTTGCACCTATGGTTGTGGCAATCAAGGTTCCGGCGCTAATTGGAACAAATGGGGAAGCAGTTCAGGATCTGCGCTCTGAAAGTACATCCTGCCAGCAACAGCTGCGGTTCCGGCCGCAGGCTTTGGCGTAATAGAGGGCCTGGTCGGCGCGGTCGATGATCTCTTCCAGGCTGTTGTCTTCCGGGTGATACTCGGCCACGCCAAGGCTGATGGTCAGGCTGCCGACCTGCTCAAAGTAGTGCCCGCTGATAAGGTGGCGAAGATGTTCAGCGAGAATAAGCCCCTGACTTTCACTGGTTTCCGGCAGCAGGCAGATAAACTCTTCCCCGCCCCAGCGGGCAAGCACATCGGACTCCCGAATTCGGGCACTGAGCAGTTTGCTGAGTTTTCTCAGTACTTTGTCTCCGGCGTTGTGGCCGTAGTGGTCATTTACTTTCTTAAAGAAATCGATATCCAGCATCAGGATGCTGAAATGGCTGGAAGTCCGTCCCGCCCGTTCAAACTCGTAGCTCGCATAATCGTTGAACTTACCCCGGGTATAAAGGCGGGTCAGGTAGTCGGTTTCAGACAGCCGGATAAACTTCAGGCGGTTTTTCTCCCGGGCATACATCATCACCACAGAGAGGGTAGAAAGCACCAGGATCAGCAGCGTGATGATGTAATACACCCGATGGAAGGTGGTAATGGTGTCATCCTGATTGATAGAGATCAGGTAGGCGACGTGCTCGCCTTTCATGTTTTTGACCGAAAGGAAGGAGGCGATCAGGGTATGATCGGTAAGTGATATCAGGGTGCCAAAGCTTTTTCCGCTGTCGATTTGTTTCTGGATGTCGTGATCCCGCAGTACCAGTTCTTCAAGGTAGCGGCTGTATTGCAGGTCTGGTTCTGAGTTTTGGTAGACCTCTTTGTCAAATACATACTGGTGAGAGAAAGTGCTCAGCAGGTAGTTGCTTTTCATATCGGCAAACACTTTGGCCTGCACCGCTTTGGCTGAGACAATAAAGTAGAAGTCGGGGGAGGGGTAGAGTTCGGACAGGGCGGCAATAATGGTGCTCATGGAGAGCGAGAGCTCAACACTGCCCACATGACCCCGGTCCGAAATCAGTGGATAGACAAAGCGGTAGCCGTTAAAAATCCGGCCCTCTTCAAAGCTCTCTACAAAGCGCTTTTCTGTGTTGGCTGTTCGTACGGTTTCCCGGACATCAAACAGGTTGTCGCCGTATTTAAGTGGCTTGTGCATGCGCAGAAAGCTGTCGCCGTTGGCAAAGTGAAAGTGGAGCTGGCGGAAGTGGTGCTTTTTGTATCGCTGATAACTGTCTTCGAGCCGGGTGTATAGCTCTCCCCTCAACTGGTTTTGCTGCTTTTTACCGGAAAACCAGGCCTGCTCAACAATACTGATGACTTCCGGGGTGTTGATTGAATCATCAAAAATGAATCCGGAGAATCGCTTGTAAACCCCGGTGACGGAAGTGACCTTGGTTTCGAAGTTAGTCAGTTCGTTGTTGATATATCGTTGTTTTTGTTCCTGATACTGGCTGAATATTACCCGGCCAACCAGGAGTACCAGCAGGGCAATGGTGGCCGCAAAGGTGACCCAGCCCTTGTGGAACTTCCACCAGGAACAGTAGCGGTTTTGGTGTTGTCTGGTCTGGTGGGTTTGCAAATCTGGTTCACCGGATTAACTTACTGAGTTAAATATAAGTATAGTTTGGGTGAGGGATATTGCCTGGAAGAGCAGGTGGCAAAAGCGCAGCGATTGCTGCGCTTATAAGTATATATCTTCTGTTATCTCAGACTTTAGCAACCGGAAGTGATCTGTTTGAAGAGCAGTTCACCAGTGTCGTCTTCAGGATCCTCTGTCTGGTTCAGATTCTGACGGATCTCAAGTCGGCATTCGTTGTACAGAAACCATGCAGGGTCTCCTATATCCAGGTTTTTATCCTGAGTGACGATGAGCATGTGATCTGGAATGATCGTCTCTTCTACAATGAAACCATTCAGGTCGGCGACTGCTTTCAGGCTGTCAGCCCCAAGGTTAATATGCCCGTAGCGTACTGTGAGTGGTTCAGAGCGTCCTTTAAGCTTTATCTCAGCGGAATCCTGATTTTCCTTTCCTTCTAAAGCCGCTTTACCGTAAACAATTGTGTCTGCCGAGCGGATAGCGCCCTCAGCACCTCTGAGCGTTGCCGCGCGGGCATCAGAAGTCAGATTTAAAAAACTTGGCGCAGCAGTCACAGATAAGATACCAAGTATCACGATGACCACCACCAGTTCGATTAATGTAAAACCCTTTGCTTTATTCATTTAAATGCAACGCCTCATTGATTTGAATGACACGGATGGTATTTTATTAAATCATTGTGTGCAAATTTTAAGCGCAGCTAAGCGTTTGATCTTAGTTTTTCTTACTTAACTCTGACAAAAGGTTCTTTGTTAAACGATGTCCGGGGTGCGCTGCCGGAAGCTGTGCGGGAGGAGTCTTTTTAAATGATATGTTTTTTTTGTTAAATCAGGATGACTTTTTTAGAAAGCACCTGCCTGTTGCAGGGCTCGTTCATCACAACACCCACTGTGTCACCCTGAATCTGATTCAGGGTCTGCTTACCGCGCGCCGTATGGCCTGTGCGACAGCAACTCACGGGAGCTACAGGTGGTACGGAATCCGCTGTGTTCGGGGTGCAGTCGCTGCCGCGAGGTGACACTGCCCCCGTGGAAAGCAGATCCTGAATCGCGCTTAACCTTTTGAGAGTGTTGAAGATTAACGGGAGCGCGTTCAGGATGACCGTGGTGAGTTTGGTGGAATGTTGATTGCTCAGCTCTCCTGGCGGGATCCCGGCTCGCGCCCACCAGTGAGCGTTTGAACAGTACAGTGGAACGCGTCCGGGATGACGAATTTCTTTTATTTCAACAAGATAAACAATAACTTTGTCATCCAGGGCTTGACCCGGGATCCCGCAAAGCGATCCGAAAACGCAAAGGATGAGCAGAAACCAAAACATTCAGCTCTCATGATCGCCCTGAAAGTATTTGGCCCCGGGGACCGAGAACCCCGTACCGCGCAATCCAAAAAAAAGAGCCCCATCAGGGACTCTCTGTTAACTCATCAGGCTTTGTTACCACCACGCTGGCTGCTGTTGCGTGCCGGGCGGTTACCTGAACCTTTACGCGGTCCGTTATTCGAACCGGACTTGCCGCGGTTTGCCTGGCCACCAGATTTGTTGCCAGGCTTGCCACCATTAGCGGGTTTGGTGTTACCTGGCTTACTGTTATTACCAGGCTTTGAACTGTTACCCGGCTTACCGCCAGCGGCAGGCTTGCCGTTGCCGGCTGGTTTACCGCCGCGGTGACGCTTGTTCTTACCCTGTGGTTTGTGACCGCGGGCGTTCTCACCTGAGCGCTGGCCATCAGCGTGGTCAGTCTTTGGCTTTTTAGGTTTCTTTGGCTTTTTCGGTTTGATTGGACGGGTATCGAGCTTAGACTCCGGTACCACGTTGGTTGGTTCGAAACCTTCCAGTTGGTGTCTTGGCAGTACCTGCTGGATCAGGCGCTCGATGCCGAACAGGTCAGCGGCTTCATCGGCACACACCAGTGAGAAAGCGCGGCCCACTTCGCCTGCACGACCGGTACGGCCAATACGGTGAACGTAGTCTTCTGAGATGTTTGGCAGTTCAAAGTTCACTACCTGAGGAAGCTGTGGAATATCGATACCGCGTGCAGCAATATCAGTCGCAACCAGAACGCGGATGTCACCGGATTTAAAATCAGCCAGTGCACGGGTACGGGCGCCCTGGCTCTTGTTGCCGTGAATCGCAGCGGCCGGGATCTTTTCGCCTTCCAGGAAACGGGTCAGCTTGTTTGCGCCGTGCTTGGTGCGGGTAAACACCAGTACCTGCTGCCAGTCGCCGTCTTTGATCAGTTTAGCCAGCATGGCTGGCTTCTTCTTTTTGTCCGCAGGATAGATGGACTGCTCGATAGTGCGCGCCGTTGAGTTAGCCGGGGTCACCGAGATTTCAACCGGGTTGTTAACCAGCCCTTTGGCCAGCTCGCGGATTTCATCAGAGAAGGTTGCCGAGAACAGCAGATTCTGGCGACGCTCCGGCAGCAGAGCCAGGATCTTGCGGATATCGCGGATAAAGCCCATGTCCAGCATGCGGTCAGCTTCGTCGAGCACCAGTACTTCCAGCTGATCGAACTTAACCGCATTCTGGTTAAACAGATCCATCAGGCGGCCCGGGGTCGCAACCAGAACGTCTGCACCTTTACGAAGACGCATCATCTGAGGGTTGATCTTTACACCACCAAAGACAACAGCAGAGCTCAGGCGCAGGTGACGGCTGTACTCTTCAGCGCAGTCGTGAACCTGGGCTGCCAGCTCGCGGGTTGGGGTCAGTACCAGGGCGCGTACATGGTTGCTGCGAACGCGCGGACCTTTATCCAGACGCTCCAGGATTGGCAGGGTAAAGCCAGCGGTTTTACCTGTACCTGTCTGCGCTGCGGCCATCACATCTTTGCCTTCCAAAACGGCTGGTATTGCCTGTGCCTGAATTGGCGTTGGCTTATCGTAGCCTTTGTCCTGAATTGCGCGGAGGATTGGTGCCGAAAGGCCCAGAGAGGTAAAACCCATAAATTGATTCCTGGTAAATACAGAGAGTTCAGCGTGGCTGAAAAGCCGCCAGGCTGAGAAAAGTGGGCCATTTTGCGGCTTTTGGCGGGGAGTAGCAATAAAAAACACAGATTATTTGCGGGAATGGATTGTGAGAAGGTGGTCTCATTGCGTGACAGGGGAGTCTGTGCCTTGTTTGATTTATCACCACCAGATGTTTATAGTTTGCTCACCCAATAACCCGAAAGTGCTGCCTGTTATTAAATGGTGGTGTTTTCACAGAGAAATAGAAGGAGGATTCTTATGTTATTGTGGCGTCTGTTTAACGCCCGCTTCTTTGGGATAGAAGCCCGCTCAAGAGTTTGTGAAATCGCGCTGCGATGATTCCGGCTTGAGCGAAATTTAATAAAGCGTTAACTCAACAACTTTACTGAGTTCCTTTCACTCGGGCTCTGAGAATTATTGTCAGCAACTGACAATGGTGCCGTGCACCCAAAATTCTTGAGTTTATTATGAGTACTTATTTATCCGCACAATCACTTTCTGTTTCATTTTCTTCCACACCTCTGTTTGAGGATGTTTCTTTTACCGTCAGCAAAGGCGAGAAAACCGGGCTTATCGGCCATAACGGTTGTGGCAAAAGCAGCCTGATGAAACTGCTCTCCGGCAGTCTGGAAGCGGGCAGCGGACAGTATGCCCTTTCCGGTAAGTGTGTCATGGCCTATGTTGAACAGCATATTCCGGCCTTTCTTGAATGTTCAACTCTGCTCGAAGCTCTGGCAGACAAAGTTACAGCTGATGAACTCTGGCGTGCGCAGCTGCTGCTTTCTGAGCTCGGCTTTGACGAGCCGGATTGGCAGATGCCGGTCGGCAGTCTCAGTGGCGGCCAGCAGATGCGCCTGCTTCTTGCCCGGGCGGTGATCGGCGAGCCCGACCTGCTTTTGCTCGATGAACCGAGTAACCACCTGGACCTGCCTGCACTGCTGTGGCTGGAGCGTTTTCTGCTTGGCTGGAAAGGCTCGTTTGTTCTGGTATCCCATGATCAGCGGTTGCTCGACAGAGTAACCAACAGCACCTGGATCATGCGTGACCGCACTCTGCGTCACTTTAATCTGCCCTGCTCTCAGGCGAGGCAGGCTCTGAGTGAACAGGATGAGGCGGACCTGGCGCGTCATCACAGCGAGCAAAAAGAGATCGACCGTCTTGAGCAAAGCGCCAAACGGCTGGCGATATGGGGAAAGGTTTACGATAACGAGGACCTGGCCCGTAAAGCCAAAACCATGCAGGCCCGTAAAGAGCGGCTTGTGGATCAGCAGACTCAGCTGACTGACGGTGCGCCCTGGACGCTGACGCTGAAAGGCGAAGCGCTGCCGGCAAACCGGTTGCTCGATATTGAGCAGATGACGGTGAGGCCACAAGGCACGGATCTGGCCCTGTTTGAGGTGCTGGCAAAGCAGGTAAAAAGCGGTGACAGAGTCGCAGTACTGGGCGCGAACGGCAGTGGTAAATCTACCCTGCTCGGCGGGCTCTGGCGGCACTATTTGCACGTAGAGCTGCAGCAGGCTGAACTTGCCCGGGTGAACTATCACCCACGCTGCCGTCTTGGATACTATGATCAGTCACTGGAGCAGGTCAGCAATCACGAGTCTCTGAGTGAAGCGCTTGAGCGCTTTGCTCCGCTTGGCGAAGAGGCGCGTAAGATGGCGCTGATCAGCGCTGGCTTTGAGTATCAGCGTCACCAGCAGACGGTCGCCACCTTAAGCGGTGGTGAGCGGGCGAGGCTGTTGTTTATTGGCCTGACTCTGGCGTGCTATCACTTGTTGTTTCTTGATGAGCCGACCAACCACCTTGACCTTGAGGGGAAAGAGGAGCTGATTGATACCCTGCAAAGCTATCAGGGAGGGGCGCTGATTGTCAGCCATGACAGGGCGCTTATCGAGCAGGGCTGCAACCGCTTCTGGCTTATCCGCGACGGTGGGCTGGAGGAGCATCTGGATGTTGATGATATCTACGCAATACTTGAACAGGCAGAAGTCAGGTCAGAGCCTGTAATGGGTCCTGCCGATGATACTCCCGGTGAGTATGGCAGTGACTGCGACAGGTTGCTTGAACGGCTTATTGAGCTGGAATCTCTGCTGGAAGAAGATCTGAATCGTAAGGTCAAGCACCAGAAACCGGCCTTGCAGCTGAAATGGCAGCAGGAGATAGAGGAGATCAACGCGCGGATCTGATGGATAAAGCAGGCCGGTTTTTCCGGTCTGCTTTTCCTGCCAGTCACTTTATGACTTATCTCACCCTGTTGCGTCCTTCCTTCTTGGCCAGATACAGCCGGCTGTCCGCTTCATTCAGCAGGGCTTCCTCATCGTGTTCATCCAGGCTTGCTATGCCGCAGCTGATGGTGACCCTGAACTCATCCATTTCCCACTGCAGCGCCTGGATGTGCCGGCGTATACGCTGCGCCATGGTCATGGCATCGGTGTAATCGGTATCTGGCAGCAGAATCAAAAACTCCTCACCACCGTAGCGTCCGGCGATGTCTTCTTTTCGGATCAGCGATTCGATCTGTTTGGCTACCGTGATCAATACTTTATCACCAAAGGGGTGGCCGTGAGTGTCATTGACCGATTTGAAGTGGTCGATATCAAGCATTAATACAGAGAGGAGCTTGTCATTCTGGCGGGCGTCACTTATCAGCCTGTTGAGGGTGGATGAGGTATGACGGCGGTTGTACAGACCGGTCAGAGGGTCGGTGATCGACATCTGTTTCAGCTTGCTGTTGGCGTGCTCAAGCTCCCGGGTCTTGAGTCTTACCTTCTGGTCCAGCATCTGGTTGGATTGCAGGATCAGGGACTGGCGGATCCGCAGTACAATTACGGCCATAAGCAGAAGGGCAGTGACGCTGCCGGTGCTGAGCCAGATCCAGCGTGGAATTTCCTTCAGCTGTTCAGTAATGCCCGGCGGGCGATTGATGATCTCAGTCCCCGGTGGAAGTGTAGTGGTGTTGAGGCCAAACTTTTGCATGACCTGGTAATCGACCGCGGTGCGGGTAGGCGGAGCCGTAATTACCGGGATCGCTGACGCTTCTTCCCCATCGAGTATACGCAGTCCCATTTCGGCCGCCTGTCTGCCCTGCTCAAAGCCGGAGGTAAGCACGCCACCCACAATGCCTTTGCCCAGGTAAAAATCCCATGAGCTGTAGATAGGAATATTTGCTGCTTTGTCTATAAGTGCCAGGCCATCCAGGTAAGAAATGAAGCGGTCCTGAGCATCGAGGTTAACGGTTAAAAGATAAAGCAGGTTGCCTTTACCCAGACCGGAGATGTACTTTTCAAGAATGCTCCAGGTAAAGCCGGTAAACAGCTCGATATTCACTCTGTCTTCAAAGCGTTCTGCCAGCCCTTCCAGGTTTTGCTCTATCGCCTGACCGGTAGTGGACTTATCCAGCACTACGGTGACTTTCTCGGTCTGAGGGTGAAGAGCCAGCATCAGATTTAGCGTCGCTTCAGCGTTATGGGTTTCTGCTACGCCGGTGGCCTGTTTGAGTCCGTTGATCATTTTGGGTGTGAAATTGCTGATCCCGCAAAATACAACCGGGATGTTGTTGTAAAATTCTTCATCATAACGGACGATGAAATCCAGTGCCGCGTTATCACTGACGATAGCAAGATCAAACTGGATCCGGTGGCTTCTGGCCCGGTAAAGGTCGAGCAGTTTGGTGGAGTACTCATCGCCGGCGTTGCGTTTGGTATCCAGGTATTCGTAGTAAAGTTCGATGCCGGGGCGGCTTTTCAGTACCGAGGCCAGGCCTTCATTGACATTATCGGTCCACTCCAGCCCCTGGTGGTAGGAGTGGAGGATCAGCACTTTTTGAGTGGCAGCACCTGCGTTAAGGGGCGATAACCATAACAGTGCAGTGATGAAAGAAAGCAGAAACCTGTTCAGCTGTATTCCTCCGGATATCTGTTCTGCCAACCGTGAAACTGACATTTTTATAATGACTTAATCCTGGTACAAATTGTCTGTGAACGGAGGATTGAGCACAGATTATGTGGACTCAGTATTGTCTGTAAGCCTTTAAAAAAGAAATAGTCACGGGTCAGTACGCCCCGGGGCAGGGGCGTTATATTCAGACAATGAACTGCCTGACCAGCTGGCTCAGTTCACCGTTGCGGGCATTGAGCTGTTCCATAGACTGGCTGGTGGTTTCGGCTGCCGCCAGCAGTTCCTGAACCATGGCGTTGATGGTATCAATATTCCTGTGCACCTCACCGGCGACGGTGCTCTGTTGCTTTGAGGCGACAGCTATCTGGCTGCTGATGTCAGAGATCTTATCGACTGAGCTTTCGATAACCGCAAGGCTTTCAGCAACTGCCTGGGTGTTGTCGACCGTTTGCTGGCTGGTCTGTGCGGTTGAGCTGAGGCTGGCGGATACCTGTCCGGAGGCGTTGGTGACTTCCAGCAGCATAGTGTTGATCTGGTCGGTGCTGGAACCTGTCCTGGCGGCCAGCGCCCGCACTTCGTCAGCGACCACCGCGAACCCACGTCCCTGCTCTCCGGCCCTTGCAGCTTCAATGGCGGCATTCAGGGCCAGCAAATTGGTCTGTTCGGCGATCCCGCCAATTTCGCCCAGGATCTGGCGGATTTGATCGCTGCTCTGGTTCATCGAATCGATATTGCCTGACATAGCCTGGAACTGCTGCATAAACAGGGAGACACTGCTGACCGCTTGAGTCACCACGAGGCGGGAGTCCTGCATTTCACTCAGTACCTGCTGGCTGTAGTGGGTAGCTGAGTCAGTACTGTGTGCGACCGAATCGGCTGAAGCGCTCATTTCTGTGATGGCGGTGACGATCTGCTCTGTCTCCCTTGCGTGCAGTTCCAGCACCTGCTGGTTCTGCTGAGTCTGCTTTTCAAGCGCTACTATCCGCTCAGTAATCGAGGCCGAAGCACCGGTAACCTGCTTCACAAGGGCTTGTATTGATTCAATGAACTGATTGACGCCTGCGGCAATCTGACCAAGGTCATCCTGGCTGTTTACCTGCAGTCTCCGGGTCAGGTCACCACTACCCTGGCCAAGTTCACTTATCATGGTTTTAAGCGCAGCGATCGGACGATAGAGGTAGTTCAGCATCAGGGTCAGCAGGAACGCAGCAACCAGAATGCTGAGTACTGTTGAGAGCAGTACTTTTTGTCCGGCAGTGTCGAGTCTCTGCGTTATCGTTTTTTCGTCAGTTCTCAGCAGCAGCTTCCAGGTAAGGCTTTCTGTGACTTTCAGCGGGGCGGAAAACAGCAGATACGTTTTTCCCGCGCTTTGCTGTTTGACGACATGGATTCCATTCGCTGTATCGCTGATGACGGGCTCTCCCAGCAGGGAAATCGACGGTATTCCCCCGGCAACAGGCTCGCCGTTATCGGTAAAAATCGCCTGTCCGTCAGCCGCTCTGTCAAAGAAGGCCTCCAGCCGGCTCAGTTCGATATTAAGGGTGACGGCGCCATATTTTACCGCCGCTGCGATACTGATGACCTCCCTGCCGGAATAAGGGTCGGTATAGGGTTCGGTGACGACAACCGATTTTGCCTGTGCAGCCCCGGTAAACCAGGGCATTTTTCTCGGGTCATGCTCCTGACTGTTGAGCATTCCCTGGCTTGCAGAAAAGCCGGTGCCATCTATGAAAGCGATGATCACATCATCGACCTGATCGGTCTCTGCCATCAGTCCCAGGGCGGTCACCATCTCTTTTGGAGTGCGTCGTTGCTGAAAGTACTTTGCGCTTCGTGTCAGCGAGTCGAGGTTGTCATCCAGCCACTGCTGGTATTTAAACTGCTGCAGTGCCAGCGCGCTTTTGGTGCTGTCGATAACGCTGGCTTCCAGGTCGTTGCGGTAGTCTTCAAACAGCAGGCGGCTGCTGACAGCCACCGAAATAATCATCAGAACCAGAGAGCAGATAACTATTTTTTGTTTAAAACCAATTGAGATCTTCATCAGAGACTCCTGGCAGGTTGCCGCCGGAAGGTTGGCTTACTGTTAAACTGAATGGCTATCGTGCCGCTGGCCAGCAACAGGATCAGCAGGGCTGCGACCGGATAAGTGCCCCAGGCAGCGAAAACGGAACTGAGCAGGGTATTGACCAGCGCAGCGAGAATATTGGAAAGGAACAGGAACGAGTAAACCTGGCTGAACCCGCTGCTGCCCCAGTGAAGCCGGACCTTGTTGGCATACAGTACCAGTACGCCTCCGTAGTGAAAGCCAGCAAGTATCGCCAGCAGGTTTGCAGCAAAGTCAAAAGGTTGCCAGGCAAGCAGTAACAGCAGTGTTATGCCCTGTCCGGCGAGATTAAGCATAAGACAGCTGTTGATGCTGTACCGGTCACTTAGCGCCCCCCAGCAGACCCGCCCCAGGGCATTGGAAAGTGCGAAAAGAGTGACCAGAGACAGCAGCCATTGAGGTGCCTGAACGCCAATGGTGATCAGCTTGCTGTTAACAAAAAAGCCTGCGGCCAGGCCTGCCGTCATGGCAATAAACAACTGCCAGAACGTGAATGAGCGCACCAGCTCAGAGAGCCTGAGCCCTGCGCAGGATGCCTGCTGAGATTGTTCCGCCGGTTTCATCATGACGGCGGGAAACAGCCCCAGTACCAGATAGGCGACCGAGACATAGCTCAGGGCTTCAAACGGCCCAACCTGCCAGATCGTCAGTGCCGTCGAAGCCAGCCTGCCGACCAGCATGGCTCCGGCAGCAAAGCCACCTACGGCGAGTCCGGTCACCAGTCCTGCACGAGCTGGAAACCAGCTGACCCCGACCAGAATCGGGATAAGATAGGTGATCCCAACTCCAACGCCGCCAAGCACGCCGACACCAAACAGGGTGAACCCAAAATGGAGTTCTCCAAGGCTTGCTACCATCCAGCCCAGCGCAAAAAAAACGATGCCGGCCACGGCGCTTATCTGTGTTCCCAGCTTTTCGATGATGCCGCGCGCGACCAGCAGAGTGAGCGGGAAAACGACATAGAAGATGTTAAACGGCAGGGAAGCCAGTGTCGCTGACAGGCTGAGTTCTGAGGTAAATGCCCGGTCAAATATAGACCAGGCATAGGTACCGCCGAGACATGACTGTAGCAGTATGACACTGATGAGAATGAGGTATTTGTTGTTTTGCACCTGGCCTCCTTACCGGTATTTGGATGGGTGATAATTGAGCTGTATCAGTTGCTCCGATATCATGAGCAACAATTATCATCGCACGGATTGAAAAATATTTTCTTTGATCGATCGCTCAACAATAAAAATCTTTATTTCAGCAAAGGGAAGAACAGAGAGGAGAAAGGCAGTGGAAACAGAATTCATCGTTAATCCGGATAAAGAGCTTTCAGATACCATCTATCAGGGGTTGTATCGCTATAATATGCAGCACTTCCCTGAAGCAGAGCTGGAGAAAGTCGCCTGCGTAGCCAGAAACCCGGATGGTGAAGTTGTGGGCGGGCTGACCGGGCAGATCTTTACCAATACCCTGTTTGTAGAGTACCTCTGGGTAGATGAAAACAGCCGTACTGCCGGTATTGGCAGCCGGATCATGCAGCAGGCGGAACAGGCGGCGCTGGAAAAAGGCGTTACGGATATCTATCTGGATACCTACTCATTTCAGGCGCGTGACTTCTATCTGAAACTCGGTTTTCACGAAGTCGGTCAGTACACAGGTTTTCCGGTGCGGGGAATTGATAAGATCTTTTTGCAGAAAAATATCGCTTAAGATGGAAAAAGGTCTGGCATAAAGCCAGACCTTTTGGGTAATGCTGTCAGCTGTTGATCTATTCCGTAAATCGTCAGAAGAAACCCAGAGGGTTTACGCTGTAGCTAACCAGCATATTCTTGGTGTTTTGGTAGTGATCCAGCATCATTTTGTGCGTTTCACGGCCGATGCCTGATTTTTTGTAACCACCGAATGCTGCGTGAGCCGGGTAAGCGTGGTAGCAGTTTACCCATACACGACCGGCTTCGATTTCGCGGGCAAAGCGGTAAGCCGTGTTGTTATCGCGGGTCCAGATACCGGCGCCCAGGCCGTACTCCGTGTCGTTGGCAATCTCAAGAGCTTCTTCGATAGTTTTAAACGTGGTAACCGCTACTACCGGGCCAAAGATCTCTTCCTGGAAGATTCGCATTTTGTTGTGGCCTTTCAGCAGAGTAGGCTCCACAAAGTAACCGCCATTGTCTGAACTGTTACCACCCGCCAGCAGCTCAGCACCTTCTTCCTGACCCAGTGCAATGTAACTGCGGATCTTGTCAAACTGCTCCAGAGATACCTGAGAGCCTACCTGAGTATCGGTATCCATCGGGTTGCCCTGCACGATGGTTTTCATGCGCTCAAGCAGTTTTTCCATAAAGCGGTCGTAGATTGATTCCTGGATCAGAAGGCGTGAAGGACAGGTACATACCTCACCCTGGTTGAAGAATGCCAGAAGCACGCCTTCTACACACTTGTCTACGTAGCTGTCTTCGTGGTTGAAGATATCTTCCATAAAGATGTTTGGTGACTTACCACCCAGCTCTACGGTCGACGGGATCAGGTTGTCTGCTGCGCATTTCAGAACGTGCTGGCCTACCTCTGTCGAGCCGGTAAACGCCACTTTCGCGATGCCTTTATGAGTCGCCAGAGCCTGGCCTGCTTCCGGACCGAAGCCGTTAACGATATTTACTACACCTGCCGGGATAAGGTCTTCAATAAGCTCCATCAGAACCAGGATAGAAGCCGGAGTCTGCTCTGCAGGTTTCAGTACCACACAGCAGCCTGCTGCCAGTGCCGGTGCTAGTTTCCATGCGGCCATCAGCAGTGGGAAGTTCCATGGGATGATCTGGCCTACAACACCAACCGGTTCCGGGAAGTGGTAGCTTGCGGTCATGTTATCCAGCTCTGCAGCAGTACCTTCCTGGGCGCGGATACAGCCGGCAAAGTAGCGGAAGTGGTCAACAACAAGAGGAATGTCCGCTGCCAGGGTTTCACGAACCGGTTTACCGTTATCCCATGTCTCAGCGACAGCCAGCATCTCCAGATTCGCTTCGATGCGGTCTGCAATTTTGAGCAGTAGGTTAGAGCGCTCGGTTACAGATGTTGCAGCCCAGCCTGAGCGGGCTTTATGAGCAGCTTCTACTGCTGCATCAATATCTTCAGAAGTGGATGCCGGAACCTCACAAATAATGCTGTTGTTTACCGGAGAATGATTGGTGAAGTAATTACCTTTAACCGGAAGTACCCACTGGCCACCGATGTAGTTCTGGTATCTTTGTTTAAATTCTACAGCAGCGCCGTCTGTATTTGGATGTGCGTATAACATTATTACCCCTGATTGGTTTATTTTGTTTCTGCGGATAATTATCCTCACTATCAGACTGGAATAAATATAAAACCAGTTTTCTAGTTAGTGTTAGTTGATGCTAATAATTTCAACATATCAATAGGTTGCGTTTGTTTGTGAGTGTTTAAAGTCCTAATTGACATTGTCTTATGTCCGGAATGTCAGCCATTTCATTATATGAAACAAGCGGTTTAATTATGAAAGTATCAGATGCTCTGTAAATCTGTTGGGATATTAGGACAACTTTGTATGGTATATGTGACGTTGTTTCTTTTTATTTTACTATAACTCTGTGTATTTATTGGGGTAAGTTAATATATTGCGCTCTGTTGGGTGCCTGGTTTTATATAGTTAATGTTTGGTTGGTTGCCCATAATAAAAACACTTGTCACGGAGAGTATGGAGGGGTGATGAAAAAAGTGTATCTGGCGGGGCCGGAAGTGTTCCTGAGTGACTCGATTGAAATAGGAAACCTGAAGAAAGCACTCTGTGAGAAATATGGCTTTATAGGTTTATACCCTCTCGACAATGAACTTGACTGTTCGGGAAAGAAACCGGCCGAGTTTGGACTGGAAATTGCGCGTGCGAATGAGGCTTTGATCGCTGAAGCGGATGCGGTGGTTGCAAACCTGACGCCGTTTCGCGGAACCAGTGCTGACGTTGGCACGGTATACGAAATTGGTCTGGCGAAAGGGCTGGGGAAAATGGTTTTTGGTTACAGCAATGATGCCCGTAACTTCCTTACCCGCAACCGTGAAGATCTGGTGGCTGTACGTGAAAACCCGGATGGCGGGTTTTGTGATGGCAACGGTATGACTCTGGAGAACTTTGACCTGGTAGATAACCTGATGATCGATGGCGGTGTCAGCGCCTCAATTGTTCTTAGTCACCAGGGTGAAGGAGCACAGAAATACCGTGAACTTGCAGGTTTCGAAAAATGCTTAATAAACCTGGTTTTGCACTATGAGTGCGTTTGTTGTTAGTAGAGAGAAATAATGATTGTTTTTAATGAAGTTGAACTGGTCCATATGTTGCCTTTGATCACCGCCCATGCGGAGAGGCTGGATATCGCGATCGAGCTGCACGGGAGAAAGTTCAAGATAGCTCAATGCCAGCCGATCTCAAGTGACTTTGAGTGTGATGGCAGCCTGATGGCGGTTGAAACCGGTGGAGTACTTACACTGACGAACAGAGTTGAGCTGGTTTATTCTCTCAAAGATGGCATTGCTGAAATCAACACTACCAGCATGAAGGCTCTCGAAGCGAAGATCTATAGTACGCTTCATTTCTGATTTCCTGGTGTTGTTTGGCTGCCTTAGATACCGGCAGCCACATACCTCAAATCTTTATCCCGATACACTGTTGAGTTGAGTGCTTTTACGGTACTCAGTTGGTGTCATCTGGTGAAACTTCTTAAACAGCAGCCGGAAGTGGTTGGTGTCCGAATAGCCTACCAGTTGGCTGATCTGGTCAATGGTCAGCTGGGATTTGTCCAGTTTGTCTCTTGCTATAGCAACCCGTATTCTCTGAATGTAATTCATCGGTGTTTCTCCGGTGGCCGCTTTAAAGCGCCGTTTCATCTGGCGCTCACTCAGGTAGATCTTCTCTGCACATCTGGCCACAGTCAGAGAGGCGGAGTCGCTTTTATGCATCCAGTCCTGCAGGGTATGGATCTGGCTGTCGTTGTGTTGCCGGTAAGGGACAAAGCTGGCCAGACACTCCTGCTGAACACGGTCAATGTCGCCATACAGGTATTGTTTGCAGGTCTTCAGGTGCAGTGAGCCAAACCATTCCTCGATGATCATCTGTGTTGCTTCATAATACTCGTATACTCCGGACGTACAGATAATGTTGCGGTCCCGCGTAACGCGGCGGTTGGTCAGTAAACGCACTTCAGGAAAGCGGTCACGAAATGTATTGCTGTGTACCCAGTGTGTGGTAGCGTTTTTCCGGGCAAGCAGTCCCTGCTGAGCAAGTACAAAAGCACCGGTACAGATAGACAGTACATACGCTGCTTGTTTGCCGATTCTGTTGAGCCAGTTGCAAAACTCGTCAGCAAAGATAAATGTTTCGTTGGCCGGGTCACCACATGAGCCTACCAACAGGATGTCGGTTGAGTCGACGCATCGCCAGTCAGAGTTCGGGCAGACACATACTCCTCCCAGACTGCAAACATTCTCGCTGTTCGGTGATACAAAGCACACTTCTGGCGGAGGAAAACCGGCTAACTGGCAGGCTGTTGACAACATTTCGACAGGACCGGAAACAGAGGTTGCAGGCATCCCGTCATAAAGCAAAGCGGTGATCCGCATTGTTCTCTTGTTGTGCAGTTTCGCTCGCACCATTTTTTCCTTCTGGTTTTGGGGTTCGGTACTAATTTGTCCGAAATACCGCACCATAACCAGTTAACTTATATGATTTTCACCTATTATGTTGAATGAGGTGATATGCAACACGCTCGGGTGATTAATGTGTTGTAAAACAGTGGCTTGGATTTTGTCTTGCCAGTGCTTACATTGTTTTAACTAAAAGTGTTGAATGAATTGAAGTAATTACTCTATTTTAGTGGTGTAATTTTGCTCGAATGGTTTGTTTTTTATCCGGCTGAGTCTGCCTTTGCGCTGCGTTTCTGAAACAGAAAAGCAGCGCAGCAGAACGCTTACTGCTCTGCAGTCACACAGCGAACATTTCCGGTCAGAAGGCTGGAGTGGCAGAAGTTTACGTTATCCTGATAAAGGATTTGAAAGAACTGTTCGGCCTGATCATCAAGCAGGTGAGCTTCCGTTGCGTCCGGCTCTTTTTCCCGGGTGTAGGCTGCGTTTCGTTGTGGGTTACGGAGAGAAAAAAGGCTGCTGCTCCAGAAACAGACCGATGAGAAGTTCTTAAGACTGGTCGTTCCATTCTCGGGTGCAATGGTTGAGTGGAGGCTGTGCAGTCCGTGCCAGTGCTGATCAATAGTGTGGAGCTCATTGTAGGTTTGTTCGCCTTTTGAGCTGAATGTGACCCCATGGCTAAACAGCAGGGTGTTGTCCTTCCCTTCAAGAAAAGGCGGGTGATTGAACCGGGTGACAGTGATGATCGCCAGCCCCAGAATCAGGCTGAGTACCAGCAGGAGCAGGTTGATCTTATTGACAGTGCGCATTGACCGCCTCCTTAATCTCTGCAGTAGATAAGCCCGAAGAGAAGCTCAGGTTAACCGAGCCGACCTCGTTAAACCTGCTGGAGTGGAAAATACAGGCGATGTAGATCTGGTCAGGATTCTTGGACATAAACAAACGGGTCACTTTTCCGTTGCTCCCGCCTTTCAGGGATTCAAACAGCCGCACGCCGGTTGGCGAGTCCTGATAGGTATACTCAACCCCCTCGTATTGCTGAGTGAGCCACCTGTGTTCTCTGATGTTGAGGCTGTGCACTAAAAGCGTGGTTAACCAGAGCAGCAGAGTGACGCTCAGGAGCCCAAGAAGTACCAGTAACAGCCAGGAGAGGGCCGGGGGAATACTCCTCTTTGAAGCCCTGGTTCCTGTTCCATCCCCGGGTTGCACCGGCGGTGCAGAGGCAGGTTCAGCTACCGGTTTGTTTACCGGAGCAGCAACAGTAATCATCCCTTTATTGAGCATGTAGCCCTGTTTGGGTATGGTTTTTATGATCTTCTGTTCTTTTCCGCTGTCTTCCAGAGCAATGCGAAGCTGGGCTATCGATTGAGTCAGGCTGGATGCCGTGACAATCCTGTCCCGCCATACATGCTCAGTGAGTTCCTGTTTGGAAACAACTCTTCCCTCTTTTTCAATAAGGAGTTCCAGAATCCGGCTTTCCGTTGATTTGATTTTTTTGCTTCTGCCCGACTTAGGGTGGCTCAGTTGCCTTCTTATCGCCGGATTAAATACCCACATTCTATAACTCCCTTGCCGTGCTGCCTGCCTGGCTTTCAGGGGCTATTTGTTTCTGGTTTACATCGACACACTGGAGTGCCTGGTTGGATATCTGTATGTAACAGTACAGCTTGTCGTTTTCGATAAAGACGCTGAAGTTCTCGGTTCCGCCGTCAAACAGAATATGCCGTTCAGGCAGGTCAAAGTATTTACTCTGGCTGATGATTTTTTCCTGAAGAAAGTTCACGGAGTACGTATCCCATGGCCAGAATGCGAGCATAAACTGCATATCGGCGGTTTCTCCGTTGTTAAAAGTAATGTGTGCATCCAGCAGATAGCGGTTTCGCCAATAGCGCCGCAACTGGTACTCAATATGCCGGGAACGAAAATCCTGAGACTCTTTACCGTAAGTCAGGATGAGTTTGTCGATCCTGGTGTGTTTGTTCATGGCAAAATCGGGCACCGCCATGTCTGCCAGCATCAGTTGAACCGGTATCAGCAGGGCCAGTGCTAACGCAAGAACTGCAGGCAGTTTAGTGGCAGTGTGAGACGACATGCTGACTCATCTCCTTAACCGGGTGGCTGATATCAAAGGAAAAATTTCGCGCCCGGGGTTGGCCACTTTTTGCCTGATGAACGACACAGGCAACATAGATACGGGTCTGATTCGAACTGATATAGAAATCGACCAGCCCAGGTAACGGGGAGTGAATCAAAGCTTCTGCCAGCAACTGGCCAACAGGATCGTCGTTTTCCAGCGAAAACAGGTTAGTCCCAATCCGGAAACTGGAGAGGTTAGCCGGAGGAGGTATTTTGGGTGGAACAAACAACACCCAAAACAGAGCGCAGTTGGCAACGGCCAGGATCACACACAACGGAAGCCACCTCAGTGATGGGCGGCTTTCTGCTTTTGTTGTTTTATTGATGGCCAGGACTTCATCGGCCAGCATGAACTGCTCAGCGGCCACGCGGTATCCTTCCCTGGGAATGGTACGGATAAAGCGCTGCTCTTCAGCGTTGTCATTCAGGGCCTGACGCAGCAGTGCCACAGAGCGGGTGATGCTGGCATCAGAAACCACTTTGTTTTGCCATACGAGGTTTAAGATCTCCTCCCGGCTGACTGTACGATGCTGGTTTTTCAGCAGTAAGCAGAGAAGTTCAGATTCCGTTTTATTGAGACGGCGGGTCTCACCTGTAGTCGTGTCTGTTAAAAGCTGTTTTCCGGAATTAAAGTTCCACATCATTTTACTCTGCAAATAGGGGCCACCCTCTGGACGTATCCAGGCTAGAGATACCTGATCACTGGTATAAATATAATTTACTGCTATTTAAGAGCTTTCATTTAATATGCGGCAGCTCTGCTGTAATGCGACCGAATATTTTATCAGTGAATGATGTGTCAGCGAAATGCTTTGTCGCGAATGGCGGTGAAAGACGTCCTGTTTGACCTGTCTATGAAGAGGAGGGAAGCCGTTCCCGGGCGATATTATCGACCTGGCCGGGGAAGGCTGATCCGGCCCGCCTGGGGTTCAGGAGCCGGATCAGACAGGATCAGTCAGAAATCCTGTTCACCGAGTTCCGTACGATAAGATCCGGGGCCAGCCGGGTTTTCAGCCCTTCGGTTCCCTTGCCTTTGATGATGCTGAGTACACCTTTGGCGGCTTCTTCGGCCATCTGCTGCTTCGGGAAGTTAATGGTGGTCAGTGCCGGGCTGACGTACGGGCTGCTGGCATCGTTATCGAAACCGACGATGGATATGTCTTTACCTACTCTCAGGCCACGTTCGTGGCATACACCATAGGCTGCAAGGGCAATATTGTCGTTCATACAGAACAGGGCAGTGATCTCCGGTGCGCGGTCAAGCAGGCGGCCGATGGTCTCATGGTTGCCACTGTGGTCAAAACGCCCTTCTATTACCAGGTTCGGGTCGTACTGCATGCCGTGTTTACCCAGCGCGTTACGGTAACCCTGCAGGCGATCCCGGCTGTCGTTTTTGCTCAGCTGACCGGTGACACAGCCAATTTTGGTGTGACCACACTCAATCAGGTGCTCCACCGCCAGCTCTCCACCGAGTTCGTTATCCATACAGATACAGCGGTCGGCCATTTCCGGGATATAGCGGTTCATCAGTATGGTGGCCGGGGTCTGTTTTGAAATTTCAAGGATGTCGCTGTCACTGAGCATGTCTGAGGTCAGCACCAGTCCATCGACTTTTTTTGAATGAAGGAAGCGTATCGACTCCTGCTCTTCTTCATAGCGTTCCTGGCCGCTGGTCAGGATCAGGTGGTAGTTCTCTTTACGCACCATGCCTTCCACGGTATGCATCAGCGGGCCATAGAAAGGACCATCAAGGGTGCCGACCAGCATACCAATGCTGTAAGAGCGGTTGGAAGCCAGTGCCTGGGCGAATGCATTTGGCTGGTAACCCAGCTTTTCAATGGCATCAAAGACTTTCTTGCGGTTGGCTTCCTTTACGGAGGCGTGGCCGTTCAGCGCACGGGAAACGGTGGACTGGGAAACTTTGGCGAACTCTGCCACTTCTTTAATGGTGATCAATCGAATGCATCCTGTATATCTGTTGCAATGCAGCTATGTTACCCGGGAAGCGGTTTCTTATCTAACCCTGGTTGCGCTGTGGGGGACGGTAAGGGTTAAAACAGCGTGTTTGCTCACATTTTGGGATCCCCTGATGATGGTTTTGTGATCCTTATCTGTGAAAGCGCTTTCTTTGTTGAGATAGTTCACGGTTTTATCATTAACGCTGGTTATATACTCGCCGTGCTGGTGGTGAGACAGGAAACTTACCAAATTACCTGGTCCGGGAGAGAATATTAGTAGCCGGTGTAATTGAAGTGTGACTGAGTTTTCTGTCTTCTTATTCGATTATAAAAGAAAGCGCTTTCTTGGCGTGACTGCAAAAAATGGAGTTTATATGAACCTTTCCAAAGTATCCCTTGCCTGCCTTCTGGCCCTGTCAGGTGCGAGCGTTGCGCCTGTTGCTTCAGCTGCTGATGACGGTTTTGAGTTCCACGGCTACTTCCGTGCGGGCGTACTGCTGAGCAAGAATGATGACTTTAAACGAGCGAAGTTTCCGGCATCTAAAGAGCGTCTGGGCCGCCTGGGTATCGAGTCTGATAACCACTTTGAGCTGGCGCTGCAAAAGAATTTTGAAAACGATGACGGCCAGAAAATCCGCATCAAAACCCGTGCGGGTGCTGATAACTCAAAACAGGCAACCAACCAGCTTGGTGCCAATGCCGATGCGACAAACAGTTCTATTGGTATGGTTGAAACCTTTGTTGAGTTTGAAGGCGTGACCGATACAGGTGTGCTGTGGGGCGGTAAGCGTTTCTACGGAAAAGATAACTATATCTTTATGACCGATTTCTTCTACACCGATATGTCGGGTACCGGTGTGGGTATTGAAGGTATCGAGCTGGGCGGCAACAAGTGGGACTTTGGCTATATCGCCAGTGATAACTCGGGTGATACCGGTTTCTGGGGCGACAGCAACAACATCATGCACGCGCTGCATGTGGGTGTGAACTTTGGCAAGGTAGAGCTGCACGGTATGGCGAAGTACCTGCCGGATAACATTATTAAAGAAGGTGGCGTTGACAAAAAATACGCGAGCAATGGTGCGGACCTGACGGCGATTGTTCACTCTGACAGCGTGTTCGGCCTGTCTGAAAAAGGCTTTACGAAATACATCGGTCAGGTAGGTAAGGGCTTGGGTTCTGGTCAGCTGCTGGGTGGTACCCTGACCACTTACAATACCTACAAGCCGGGTAACAACGTCACGTCATGGAAGATCACCGGCAGTGATTGCGGTACTTCGTGTGTGAAAGCCGCCAATGAAGGCGATGTGTCTGCCCGTGCTCTGGTATGGGGTGGTTACTTCTTCGAAAATGGCGTGAGCATCTTCCATTCGATTCAGGGTCAGTACAACGACATCGAAGACGGCAGCAAAGACAGCTGGGCATCGGCGATGATCCGTCCGACGTTCCCTGTGAGCAAAAACTTCTTTGTGATGACCGAAGCGGGTTACCAGTATAACCGCGGCGAATCGACCAGCGGCGATGTGTCAACCAGCTACGATTACAAATTCACTGTTGCGCCTACTGTATCCGTGAACTCAGGTATGGGACCAACCCCTGAGATCCGTTTCATGGCGACTTACCTGGATGGCGACCATCGTGATAAAGCAGATCTGATTGTTGGTATCCAGGCTGATATGTGGTGGTAAGACACCATTCCTAAGGGGGAGTTTTGGCAGCCTTTGTGGCTGCCTTTTTTCGTTTTATCCCGGCTCTTCGGGATTATTCTGCTCGCGAATTATCCTCACCGGACTTAACGCACTTCTGAACCACCGTCACACAATTATCTCAGCTGCTGGCGGTTGATGAAATATATAAAATAGATCCCCGTTCCAGTTAATTTGTCAAAATAAATAAGCGTGGTCGATTTATTTGACTCGCTATCAAACTCTCCGGAAATCGTGTTCGTATTTTGCCGGTAAAACGCCGATCTTATTGATGTGCCCGTTTCATCATTATTTATAAAAAACAGAATAAGTTGAAATAAGCAGTGGGTACACGACGCGCTTTTGCGCGCGTGCAGAAAACAATAGATGATATGGAGAACATCATGAAAAAGGTCATGAATAAAACCTTACTGGCTGGTTCCGTCGCAGCTCTATTGCTTTCAGCGGCCTCTGTACATGCAGCCCCGTCTCACGATAAGGCTGTGATCGGTTATCTCACCCAGTGGGAAGCCTGGAAAGGTCCGGAAGCAGGATTCAGTGTTAAAGGTGAAGCGACTCACCTCAACGTGGATATGGATATCTATTCCATCCTCAACTTCTCATTCTTTGGTGTCGCCAAAGATGGCTCGCTGCACAGCGGTGATTACCGCAATAAAAGCATTTACCAGGACGGTTCCGTGCAGGAGCCGGCTCCGCTGCTTCACACCGACGTTTACTCAAGCTGGGATCTGCACATCCTCTGGGGTGAACTGGAATACCTTTGGGAGTATCCGGGCAATGAACCCTGGCAGGCAGAGCAGCTGAAGAAAGTTCAGGACCAGGGCTTTGTGCCAAATGGTGCTCAGCAGTGGAAACACGAGCCTTCCGGTATTACCGGTAACTATCCGCTGCCACTGAAAAAAGAAGGTGGCGCACCGGGTCTGATTGACCTTGCCCATGCCAAAGGGGTGAAGGTGATGGCTTCGCTTGGTGGCTGGAGTATGTCGAAACACTTCCCTGAAATGGCGGCCGACCCGGTGAAAAAAGCCCGCTTCCTGCAGGATGTGGATGCGCTGATGGCGCTGGGTTTTGACGGTATCGACATCGACTGGGAATACCCGGGCTTTGGTGGCATGAACTTCCAGGGCAGCCCGGAAGACTACGATAATTTTGAGCAGCTGATGGAAGACATCCGCCAGCGTATTGGTCCGGATAAACTGCTGACTGCGGCATTCTCCGCATCGGTGGCTAAACTGGAAGGCTATGACTGGACCCGCCTTGCGGCTTCGATGGACTACTTCAACATGATGACCTACGACCTCAACGGTGGCTGGTCTAACGTTGCCGGGCATAACGCGCCGCTCTATCCGTATCCTGAAGAAGAGTACGACGGCCTGAACCTGGATCATCTGCGTCAGTGGATGGCCGCAAAAGGCATTCCGTCAGATAAGATCAACTTTGGTGCCGCGTTCTACGGCCGTGGCGTACAGACCACTGAAGCGACCGCGTATGTTGGCGCTCCGACTGAAAAACGTATGGTGAACTTCTCGGTTGATGGTCCGACCGAATCGGCGGTTGACCTGACCAACTGGGCGGCGTTTGAAGGTCAGCCAAGCTACAACTACATCGTGAAGCAGGCGGGCTGGAGCCACCAGTGGGATGCTAACGCCGAAGTGCCTTACGCGGTGAAAGACAAATACTTCCTGAGCTATGACGATCCGGCTTCGATTGAGAAAAAAGCCCAGTACATCATGGACCATAACCTCGGCGGTATTATCGTCTGGCAGGTAGCCGGTGACATCAAGTGTGAAGGCAGTTTTGTCAGCCATGGCAGCAAGCTGAAAGAGTGTACCAATCTGACTTCGCCACTGGCAGAGAAGATTGATGGCGTGTTCAGCAAAAACGTTGTGCCGAATACCCCGCCGGAGCTGACAGTGCCGGGTGCTCAGTCTGCCAATGCCGGTGAGACCATCATCTTTACGGTCTCTGCGACCGACGCGGACGGTGATTCGCTGAGCTTCAGCGCACAGGGTGCAACGGTACGCGAGCTGGGCAGTGGCCAGGCAGAAGTGACTTACACCGCGCCAAACAGCGCGACTGATCTGCAGGAAACGGTGGTTGTTACTGTTTCTGACGGGCGTGCCCAGCAGAGTAAGAGCGTAGTGGTGAGCGTGAAAGGCAGCGGCATCGTGGAGAACACACCACCGGAGCTGACGGTTCCTGGCGCGCAGCAGGTGAACTCGGGTGAGTCGCTGACCATCACGGTTTCTGCAACAGACGCAGATGGCGACAGCCTGACTTTCTCTGCTTCTCATGGCACGGTCAGTCAAAGCGGCAATCAGGCTACCATCACCTATCAGGCGCCAACGGTGACCACAGATACTCAGGTGAGCATCACGGTAACCGTGACTGACGGCACTGACAGCGACAGCGGCGCAGTGGCCGTAACGGTGAAAGCCAGTGGCGGCGGTGATTCGACCTGGGAGCCAACAGCGGTATACGTCGGCGGGGATGAAGTCATCCACAACGGCATTAAGTACACCGCCAAATGGTGGACTAAGGGCGATGAACCGGGTACATCTGACGTGTGGGAAGAGTTCGATGACGGCACCGTCAAAGAATGGAACGCGGGTAAGGCGTACTCCGGTGGTGACCAGGTCACTTACCAGGGCAGCACTTACCGTGCCAAATGGTGGACCCAGGGCAATGAGCCCGGCACCAGCGATGTCTGGGAACTGATTTAAGTTTCCCATTTACCAGCCAGCGCCCTGCTTTTGCGGGGCGTTTTCTCATCATGTGAGAACATACCGTTTTCGTAATCCTCTTTTTCCCATATTCTGATAATCCGGTTTTGTGTTTTTTATGAGCAGAGTTATGGTCGGAAAGTCAGGGGAAAAATCACTGCAAATCCTTATGTTTATCGCGGCGTATGGGGGGCCTGTCAGTGCTAAAGCACTCAGTCAGGAGCTGGGTATGCCGCTCAGCAGCCTTTACCGTTATCTCAAGCCGCTGCGGGAGTGGAATCTCATCGAAGAGAGTCCGCAGCAAAAAGCTCTGGTGGTTGGGCCGGCGGCACTGATGTTGATGCACAGTTATCAGATGAGTCAGCTCCGCATGCCGGGTATCGAGAGCGTTTTAAACCGCCTCGCTTACCAGACCGGAGAGCTGGCGGCTTACCTGGTACCCGCGGGAACGCAGGCGTTGTGCGTTTCTCAGAAGGAAAGTCAGCAGGCGCTGCGGTGCAGCTTTGTTACCGGCCGTTGCCAGCCACTGCAAAAGGGCGCGTCTTCCAAGGTGATGCTGGCGTTTATGCCCCAGGACAGACGTAACCGGATCCTGGCCCATTTTGGCCAGCAGCCGGAGGAGTGGGAGAGTGAGCTTGAGCAGATCCGCCGTGATGGTTATGCCATCAGTACCTCGGAGATTGACCCCGGGGTATCGGGGATCAGTGCGCCGGTATTTAAAGCCAGCAAGCTGATCGGCGCGGTTTCTGTGATGGCCCCTGAACACCGAATTGAATCAGACAAACAGCGAATCGTCCTGCACGTATTGCAGGCGGCGAGGGCACTGCCACCGGAGGGATAAAACATGTTCTTTGAGCGACTGAGATGGAAAAAGAAAACCACCAATCACAGCAAACAGGTTCTGGTCAGCCGTTGTGTCAGGCTGCCCCTGATGAGTGAGCAGGAGTTTTTGGCCATGTCTGCGGTGCTGGAGTCTGCGCACCAGTGGTACACCGGTGGCAGTCTGAGCTCCGGAGGGCATTTTGTCTCTGAGGTGAAAAGCAGTATCGCCCAGGATTTCTATCTCAGTCAGCTTGGTAACTGGCAGCAGGAAGGCCGGTTGCCGGTGCTGCTGACCAACTGTCATGAGAACATGGTGGACAGCATCCGTGCGGCCGGGGAGCGCGTGGGGATCATTCATATCAGTCACCGTTTTGCCCTGGAACCAACCCTGGAGCTGACCAGGGGATCCTGCTACCACTATGTGTTGTCACGTAACCCTCAGGCTGAGTATCTGGCGCTGGGTATCGATCCTGGCTGTTACAACGTCGCGGGCCTGGAGCACGCGGAAGATATGGGGGCTTACTGGCTCAGTAATGCAGAATGCAATCTTCGCAGCCGCGGTAAGCTCAAAGATCAGCTCAGCTATTTGAGCTCCAGGGTTGATCATCTGATCCTGGATATCGATCTGGCGTCGGTTGTACCAAGCCACCGCTATGGCGCAACGCCGGTACTGGATGCGCACTGGCTGGACCGGGTAGTGGGTTTTTGTCATGCGACCGGCAAGCTTTCCATGGTTCAGTTGTGTGGTCAGTACGAGTATCAGATCTTTTCCAGACAGGCTAAACACCTGATTGATATGCTTTGTCCGGCGGGTGTACTTTTAGACCAGCATACTAGTACGCAACATGATGCTATGCAGGTAAGTTAAGTTGCGCAAAAAACTAAAAAAAAGTTGAAGACTTCTATAAAAACTTGGATTAAAATGTGACCGCAATCAAGTTTAGAGAGGTCCAAAATGAAATATACCATCGCAGCAGCCCTGTTAATCACTTACGGAAGTGCAATCGCGGCTGAACTGGTAACTCCGGATACTATCGCTAAACAAGGACAGGTTTTTATGGCCAGCCAGTATGTAGCATCACACACTGCCACGGCCAGCGCGGAAGAGAGCCCGCAGCCACTGAATCAGGTTAAGATTTTAGGTTAAATCGCTGGAATGTCAGCATAATGAAGAGAGGTCTGGTACCTCTCTTTTTTTGTGCCTGTAATATAGGACAGGCAAACAAATGAGTGATGCAGGCTTTATTTCAGGCACAGCTTTTGTGTGTTTCGGGGTTTACTCCGATATGTGCCGGGTGTAATATCTGGTTTTATGTCGAACGTTATAATTAATAATCCCGTATGAAGAAATCTACTTTAATTGCTTGTGCGCTGACCTCATTCCATGCGGTGGGAGCAGACTTCTATGTGCCCGATACCATCTCTCCTGAAGGGCAGGAGTTCTTAAGAAGCAGTTTTACCCACGAGGCCAAAGAGGCATCAGTGATCCCGGAAAACATTGATGCTGCTGGCTGGAAGGCGCTGCAGCAGATGAGCGATGAGCAGGTGAAACCGCTCAATGATGCAGCGGTTGCCATGTATCATCCGTCGATCACGGAAACAAAGCTGTCCGGCGTTCCGGTGCTTGATATTCGCCCGCAAAACTGGAAAGACAACGGCAAAGTGCTGGTGTACATCCATGGCGGCGCGTATGTGGCTTATCGTCCGGAATCGACCCTGGCCAGCAGCGTACCGGTCGCGGCGGATACCGGCCTGCGGGTGATCGCGGTGGACTATACCCTTGCGCCTTTTGCTCAGTACCAGACCGTGACCGATCAGGTGATTTCAGTGCTTAAAGCTCTGATGGCTCAGGGCTATAAGATGTCGGATATTGCCATGTACGGTGATTCTGCCGGCGGTGGCCTGGTCGCAGGCTCGGTACTGAAAATGCGTGACCTGAACATGGATCTGCCTGCGGCGCTGGTTTTGTGGTCTCCGTGGGCAGACATTACCGAAACCGGTGATACTTACCATACCCTGAAAGAGGCTGAGCCACTGTACCGTTATGAACTGCTGCTTAAGCCATCTGCCGATGCGTATGCACCGGTTGCTGAGCAGAAACACCCTTATGTATCTCCGGTTTATGGTGATTACAGTAAGCCATTTCCGCCGGTGCTTATTCAGGGCGGGACCAAAGAGCTTCTGCTGAGCGGTATGGTTCGCCTTTACCAGGCGATGGACGCACAGGGTGGGCAGGTCAAACTGGACCTGTATGAAGGCATGTGGCATGTGTTCCAGGCGTACTCGTTCCATATCCCGGAAGCGGTGACCGCTCGCAAAAAGATGAATCAGTTCCTCGAAGGGCATCTGTAATACACTGAGCAGCAGAGGAGTCGCTATTGGTGTCTCTGCTGTGAAATGGTATGGTGAGCAGCTTACAGCTATCACCATACCATCAGATATATGTCCATCAGACCTGCCAGCTCAGGCGACTATCAGCACCTGGTCGCCCTGTTTACACAACAGAACTGCTTTAACCACAACACCGCACCCGATCGCGTCGCCCTGACTGATGATCTTCTGACTGAATCCGAGCTCAGTGATATGCTGGCTGACCCGGACACCTGTCTGCTGGTGGCCTCATCCGGGCCGCAGCTGTGCGCCGTTTTGCTTGGCCGCCTGATCGTGACTAATGCATCCCGCTGGCAGCCTAAACGCTGCTTTGCTTACCTGGATGAGCTGCTGGTGACTCAGTCTGAAAGAGGAAAAGGCATCGCTGCCAGTCTTGTGGATCAGTTCGAAGACTGGGCCACAGAACGTGGCGCCACCTGCATCGACCTTCATGTCTGGCAGCACAATACCGGAGCCATTGAATGCTACCAGAAGCTGGGTTTTTACGACGAGCAGCGGCTGATGACCAAGAATCTGGAGTAAGGACGCAAAGAAACAAATGGAATTTGTAAATGCAACGGAAGCGCACTTCCCTGAGATAGCTCAGCTGGCATCGACTCCGGCTGAACTGTATTCATGTTGCCCCTCGGCCGCGTATCCGTGGGATACGGGACAAATACGGTCGATTGCACAAAAGAGATCCAATCTGACGGTGTGCCTTGCAGAAGGACGCGTGGTTGCGTTCGGTAATCTCTATAATGTCAGGCCGTCGGACAGCGCCTTTATCGGAAATGTCATTGTCGCGGACAGTCACAAAGGTCAGGGGATTGGCCGGGCAATGATTGAAAAACTCAGCACCGTCTGCCGGGAAGAGCATAATGCAGTGCCGTGTCTGTCGGTGTTTAACTACAATACCCGGGCGCTGCTGTTGTACACCAGGCTTGGCTTTGTTCCTTTTGGCGCTGAGCCAAGGCGTGCCCCGGACGGGCAGGACGTTGCTTTAATCCACATGCGTAAGGGATGAAAGCGTCGCTGAACCGGCGCCCCGTCAGTTTCGTTTTAACACTGGGAATACTTCCGCCATTTCAGTGTCCAGCATCTCCAGTACGCTTTCCCAGTCATGTTGGGGAGACCAGCCCAGTTTCTCCTGAGCGGCCGATGAATCATATACGCGGTCAAGGCATGACGGGAGAGCCCAGCCCCGTTGCTCAAAAGCCGAAGCAAGTTCGGGGCACTTGCTTTTGATAACTTCATCCGCATCCTGAAACAGGCTTTTGCACTCTGAACGGTGAAATGGCGTCGCTCCGGAGACGATAAACCGGTTAAACCCTCTGAGACGTTTTTCAATCGCACACTGATGAGCACTGGCCACATCCCGGGCGTCGATTCCCCGGGTCAGGCGGTAGACTGCCATCAGGTCGGCCGGCTCCGGAAAGCAGCGGGACATTTGCAACACGGTTACGGGCAGGCTGAACAGGTTTGAAATATCCTGCAGCTTTTTCTCTGCGAGTATCTTGCTTCTGTGATAAACGGATTTGGGTTGCGGCTTTACCTGCTCGTCAATCCAGCCAGCGATACCATTTGGTGTGGAGGCATGTCCATACAGCGCAGTTGTGCTGGTGAAGACAAAATGCTGAACACCGGATTTTATCCCCTGCAGTGCCAGCTTTTCAGTCGCATCAACGTTGATGGCCTGAAAATCGTCATCGCTCACCAGTCCGACATGAGGCGCGTGCAGAGCTGCCGTATGAACAATGACATCCACATCTTCCAGCGCTTTTGTGAGCAGTGCGGTGTCGCGAATATCACCCACAAAGTCAGCGGTAGAGCAGGGCGTTTTGTCCAGGCCGACCACATCATGGGTTTTCATCAGTCTGATATAGATCGCCCGCCCAACCCTTCCGGCCGAGCCTGTTACTAAAATCTTCATCGCTTATGTCTCTTAATTCCGGCTTACCGCAATACGTTAGCGGGTAATGTTAACACCACGGGGTGGTGATGAGGAGAATCTGGATTGCCTTATAAATATGCGTGTGATTACCCATTCGTTTCCCTGTACGCATGGTATAGGTATTTGTTATGTTAATCAGTGAGTTGTATGTGATTGACTCAAAAAGGTAAATAACTACGTCAGAACAGTCAGGTAAGTTCAGTGTGAGCGCGGCTTCACTGAAAGATAAGGAAAGGTGCCGTTATGGAAACAGAAAGATTAACCCTTGTCCCGCCGTGTATGGAATACCAGCCGCAGATGCTGGAAGCGATCCGGGAAAGTGAGGAGCAGCTGGCAGTGTATCTGCCCTGGGTGCCATTCTCTTTAACTGAAGAAGCATCGGTAGAAAATACCAAAGAGGCCATCGCCAATTTTGAGAAGTTTGAAAATGAGCTGCGCTATTCGCTGATTGACAAGGAGTCTGGCCAGCTTCATGGTGCGGTTGGACTGATCATCCGTGATAAAGAGGTTCCTTCATTTGAGATTGGCTACTGGCTGAGAAATGCCAGTATCGGGCATGGCTATATGGCCGAAGCCGTGCGGGCGGTGGAGCACTACGCCTTTACAGAGCTTAACGCAAACCGGGTAGAGATCCGCGCAGCAGAGAGTAACGCCAAAAGCCGCGGTGTTGCTGAGTGGTGTGGGTACTCACTTGAGGCCACGCTGAAAAATCATCGCAGACTGCCATCCGGTGACCTGTGTAATACGGTGATTTACGTTAAGACGGGGTTGTGAGCCGCGTAACAGAGCGCTGTATCGCACATTATTTCTGATTCGGTTCATTTCTTGCAGCGGGCCGGTGAGCCCGCTTTCTCATATCCGGCAGTGTGCCGGGGTTGTTGCTTGCAGTGAACTTAAGCATTCGACATGATGCAGAACAGATGTAAATTGTAAGGGATGACTCTGATGGACATATCGTTACGAAAAGCGCTGGATTCGGATATCAATTTTTTGGTTGAGCTGCGCGACTCCACCATGCGTGAGCATCTTCAGCAGGCTGGGATGTCTGTTTCAGAAGATGAGTATCTGAATCGTGTGACTTATAAGTTTGACTGCGCCCGGATTGTTGAACTGGATGGTATTCCGGTTGGTTTGTTTAAGGCAGAGTTTCAGGAGGACAGGAATCAGTGGTACCTGATCCAGATTCAAATCCATCCCGGTTATCAGAATCTCAAAATCGGCAGCAGCCTGGTCAGTACATTGATTGATATTGCCAAAGCATCCGGTTCTGGTGTTGGTCTGAGTGTTATCAAGAGCAATCCGGCGTATAAACTTTATCAGCGGCTGGGATTTGAGAAAGTCGGTGAGAACCAGTTTGAGTATGAGCTGGAGCGGCCGGCAGAGGCTGTGATGCAATAAAACAGGCGGCCCGGATTGCGGGTCGTTTCTTGTCTGCCCGGTGATTCGTATGCGACAAATATCTCTGCTGTCCCAGAGGCCTGAAGGGATGGCGTGCCGGTCTTGCCTGCTTATCGTTATATGACAGTATTGTTTCAAAGAGTGACCGCCTGTGGCGTCTGTCCGGTGCTCTGCCTATGCTTTTATTAATGGAGTGCGGTTAGAAGTTTGGGGAGACGAATGCGGCTGATTCGCCTGATAATACTGGTGAGTGCCCTGTTTTTGTCGGCAGGGCTGGTTTCTGCCGCCCAAAAAGTAATCGTTTACGGTGACGATGATTACCCTCCGTACTCTTATGAAGAGGGAGGTGTCGGCAAAGGGATCTATGTCGATATCCTTTCCATTGCCTTTTCCAGAATGCCTGATTATGACGTCACGATAAAGATGATCCCCTGGAAACGGGGTCTGAAGTATCTGAAAAGCGGTCGCATTTTTGCAATTTTCCCTCCTTATCATGCTGCTGTCCGGGAGTCCTGGATGGCGTTTTCTACACCGATATTACGTGAAGAAGTGGTAATTTTTGGCAAGCCTGAACTGCTTGATAAACGCTCTGTCTGGCCAAGAGACTATCTCGGACTGACGGTAGGGTTAAACCGTGGTTTTGGTACCCACTCCATGGGGGGAGATGAGTTTGGTGATGCGGTGGAAGAGGGGGTGATCAAGGTAGAGGAAGCCCCCAACAACCACAGCAACCTGCTAAAACTGCAGGAGGGGCGCATCGATGTCTATATCAATGACAGGTATATTGATATATCTCCCTACCGGGGTATTGTGATCGGCGGGATTGCGAAAGTGAACTACGGTCATTTGGGATTTACCCGCCTGGTTGAGGAGTACCCATACCATTCAGACTTCAGGCAAATGTTTAATCAGGTGATCACTGATATGCTCCGTGACGGAGAAATACAGGCCATTACTGAACGCTACCTTTCTGCGAAGCCAACTGACGGGAAATAACAAGCTATGTCACGGATTTTGACCACCTCCCGCCTTGTGCTGCGGGATTTTTGTCCTGAGGATGCGGATGCTTATGTCCGCTTCAGCCAGCACACCAAATACCAGCGCTTTTACAGTGAGAAAGACTGCAGTGAAGCCCATCAGCGTACCCTGGTGGAGCTGTTTGTCCGTCAGGCGCAGGAGAAGCCTCGTACCGCCTATCAGCTTGCGATTGAAGACAGGCAAAGTGGTGAGCTGATTGGTACCTGTGGTCTTCGCCTTGAGGGTGACAGACAGGCCTCAGTGGGTTGTGGCGTCTCTCCGGATGCGCAGGGGACCGGGCTGGCGGCCGAGGCGATGGCAGCCATGGTTCGTTTTGGCTTTGAGCAGCTGGATGTTCACCGGGTGTATGCGGAGACTATCGCCGACAACCACGCGGCGATTCGCTTGTGTAAGCAGTTTGGAATGAAAAAAGAAGCGCACTTTACTGAGCACAGGTATTTCAAAGCGCGCTGGTGGGATACGGTTATCTATGCCATCCGCAGGCAGGAGTGGCAGTTACTCCTGGCTGAGGATGAGCGCCTCAAATCGATCATTGCCGTGGAGTAGCTCAAAGTCAGGCTCTTCCTGAGCCAGGTCGACCAGAGAGCCGGTTATCGAGATGGCGGTTTCCAGATCATTGATCGCCTGCTCTTCTGCTCCAAGACAAGAATAGGCACAGGCGCGTTGGTAGAGGGCGTGGGCATTATTGTCGTCTACTTCCAGTACCCGGTTACACAGGCTCAGTGCCCAGTGGAACTCCCGGATCTCCATCGCGGCATCGGCCTTGTAGGTCAGGGCTTCCAGGTCGCCTGGTCGCAACTGCAGGATCTCGTCATACACTTCCATTTTCTGCTCCGGGGTCTGCATATTTTGCGCCCGCAACCAAAGGGTGTGGATCTCGTTGATCAGTTCAATTTCCCGGTTATTCTGACTGATGATATTGGTCTTGCGTTTGAGCTCCCGCTCCAGCGCCTGGAATTTTTTCTCATATACTTTGGTTATTTCAGTTAACTGCTCTTCCGCCATACGCTTGGTGTTGGCCTTGATCTCCCGCAGGGACTGCCAGCCGACAAACGCGATCAGTGAGGCGATACCGGCGATCACATAGAAGAAAAAAGTGACCGTGGTGTTGGCATACCCCATCGAGTGCTCGGCTACTGCCAGTTCCCGGTCGGTGATTTCGCGGATCAGGTTTTTCTCCAGTGCCTGATAATCGGTGCGCAGCGCCTTGAGCTCATCCAGTACATAGCGCTCCATCAGCGGTTTGTCATAGATGCTCTCCTCTGAATAAGCTTTGGGCTGAGATTCTGCAAAGGATAAGAGAGGGATACACAGCAGGCAGATCAGGGTGAGGACATTTCTCATTACGGCTCCTTTGTCAGAAATTTATATAACAAACAAAAGAATAGCGCGCGGATTGACCGCGCGCTGTGTTGGGGGGCACGAAATTCGGCCGTCGGAGTCAGCTCTTTTGATAACGGGCTAAAAACATTGCTACGGTTTCATCGACCAGCTGGCGGGTTTGCTCCTCTGTCAGCGGCCCGCTGAAACCCATCAGCTGAGGCCAGAAGCAAACTCCTTTGATAAGGGCATGCAGCTGGGTATTGGCAAAAAACACATCCTGTTTAATCAGCCTGCTGTCATCCATTGCCGCCTGAAGCCAGCGATGGACGGCCGTTTCCTGACAACTGATTTTCTCCAGCTCTTTTTGCAGGGCATCCGGATGATAGAAAAGGTGACCAAAGGCCACCCGGGCCAGGTCGATGTAATCCGGTGCACTGATAAAGTTTACTTCCATCTCCACCAGGGATTTCAGTTGCTCTTCCAGCGGTTGCTCCGGCTGGTAGGGGAAGTCCACCTGCACCATGGCCTGTTCCCACAGGTCTGACAGCAGATGCATCACTAAATCTTCTTTGGTTTTAAAGTGGTTATACACCGTTCGTTTTGAGACCTGAGCTAACTGAGCCAGCTTATCCATGCTGGTATTGGCGACGCCATGCTGTTTAAACGCTTCGGTTGCGGCCTGAATAATCGCTTCACGTTTCAGTTCGCTGCGGGATTTCTTTGGACTGTCCATCAAGTGTATTAACGCTGCTATTTCGGGTTTGCACCATTGTACATGAAACCAAAAGTGCACTGCACGGTTTACTTTTTAAAAAATGAAAAGTAAACTGCACTGACTAGTTTACTTTTGGTGTTTGCAAATGAACAGACGGGTAATAGCAGGGGTATTAGCGATGACAGTGACCGCGGGAGCAGTTTTGACCAGTACGATGACAGAGGGTGGCAAGTTCACCAACCCGGAAATGACTTATGGCAATGACGTCAGCAGCATTCTAAAAATTGCCAAAGCGTATCTGACCACAAAGCGGCTTGCCCCGGCGCCAAAAGAGCCGGTACCGCTGCAGATGATGACGGCAGAGGAGCTGCGTGAAGGTGAGGAAGACCGCCTTTACCGCATCGGCCATTCATCGGTACTGCTTCGTCTGGATGGCAAACTGGTAATGACCGACCCGGTGATGAGTGTGCGCGCCTCACCGGTGCAGTGGGCGGGGCCAAAACGTTTTCACCCAAACCCGATCGATGTGAACGCGCTGCCGTCTGTCGATATTGTGGTGATAAGCCATGACCATTATGACCACCTGGATAAAGCCACCATTACAAAACTGGCAGAGAAAGTCAGCCATTTTGTGACTCCGCTGAAAGTCGGCGATCTGCTGCAAAAATGGGGTGTACCTGCAGAGAAAATCCACCAACTTGACTGGTGGCAGGAAACAGAGCTCGACGGAATCAAACTGGTGGCAACACCGACCCAGCATTTCTCTGGTCGTGGCCTGACTGACAGTAACCAGACTCTGTGGGCTGGCTGGGTTATTCAGAGCGCGCAACGTAATCTGTTTTTCAGTGGCGACAGTGGTTACTTCAGCGGTTTCAAACAGATCGGTGAGAAATACGGTCCGTTTGATCTGACTATGGTTGAAACCGGGGCATACAATGAGCTGTGGAGCGATATCCATATGATGCCGGAGCAAAGCATGCAGGCGCACCTGGACCTGCGCGGCGAAGTTATGATGCCCATTCACAACGGTACTTTTGATCTCTCGCTGCACGACTGGTACGAGCCGCTGGAGAAGATCTCAGAACTGGCAGAACAACACAGTGTGGAGCTGCTGACTCCGGTATTTGGTCAGTCGGTCAGCCTGGATCAACCACAGGCCAGCAGCTACGCCTGGTGGCGCGATATGGTGGTAACGGAAGAGCCGCAACAGATCGCGATGCAGCCGGTTACAGAGACTGCGGAGTAGTTCAGAACCCCAGGAAAACGGTGTGCATTGCGCACCGTTTTTGTTTATGCTGCCCGGGCATAACACAGGAGAGAACAATGAACCCGGTAAGCCAGGTACTCGATTTCATGGTGGAAGTCGAAAAACTGAAAAATGTGATTCGCAAGACCCGTCCGGTGGGCCTGGAGCGCTATGAAAACTCAGCAGAGCACAGCTGGCACGTTTGCCTGAGTGCACTGATGCTGAAAGAGTATGCCAATGAGCCGGTGGATATCGACCGGGTGATAAAGATGCTGCTGATCCACGATCTCGGTGAAATCGACGCCGGTGATAAAATCATCTACGCCAGTGAAACCCCGGAGCAGAAAGGTGAAGAGCTTGCCGGAGTAAAACGCATCCTGGATATGCTGCCGGGCAATAAAACCGATGAGTACCTGGCCCTGTGGAGCGAGTTTGAAGGCGGCGAAACCGCCGATGCCCGTTTTGCCAAAGCGATAGACCGTGTTCCCCCGCTGCTGCACAACATCAATGGCCGTGGCCACAGCTGGAAAGAGCATAACGTCAGCAAAGAGCAGGTGCTGGGTTTCAATGGTTCACGAATCTCAGCCGGCAGTGAGCAGTTATGGCAGGCCGTGGAAGAACGCCTTGAGCAGGCGGCAGAGAACGGGATATTTGAATAGCAGATAAGCAGGCTTTGAGGGTCTGCTTTTTTTAGCTCTGCTTGCGTGAAGAGAAGTTTCTGAACACCCAAACCGGGCCAATCAGTAAAAACTTCACATCATCAAAGAAAGACGGCTTTTTCCCCTCAATCTTATGGCCGATAAACTGCGCTGCCCACAGCGCGATGAAAAGCCCCAGTGACCACTCAGGTACCGGATTTCCATTCTGATCAAGCACCGCAACCAGTCCTATACATATCCCACTTAACGCCGCCATTACCAGCATGATGCTTACCGAAAGCCGGGCGTAAAAAATAAGCACAGGCACCAGCGCCACCAGTGCCCAGTTCAGGGTGATACCCAACAGGGTCAGTTGCGGTATTGACCAAAGCAGCCCGGTAACGGAGAGATAGATCCCGGGAACGGCGATTTTGTGAATCCGGATATTAACCGGGTTTTGGTGGCTTTCACCGTACGCATCCAGCCACTGTTCAAGCGTTTTCATCCCATTTGACCCTGTTATCTGTCTGTTAAAAGTATTCAACGTTTTCCGGTATTCAGCAAGGCATGAGATAAGGTTCTGATGCAGGTGACTTTTATATCAATATTTTTGACATGGGCATTGGCGGAACCAGTAAAGGCTGACTAGTCTGATACATATATCAATAGACTTTTTCTGACCAGCTCATTTCCCAGGGGTAGTGCGATATGAACTTAAAACTGATGCACAAAATTGCGTTGGCGTTTGCGACATCGCTTGCGTTGACCACCGCCGTATTAACCAGCATTGCGTATTTCCGGGTGACCGACCAGACCCAGGATACGATTGCTTCGACCACCAACAGTTACAGCCGCCTTGCTGCCCTGGATATTGAGCACTGGCTCGATTCCCGAAAAGACTCCATTTCCTCCCTGGTGAGTGTGCTGGAAACGACCTCTGATCAGGATGATATTCTGCGTGCCCTCAAGCAGGCGCAGCAGGCATCAGGATTCGATTTGGCTTATCTTGGCCTGAAAAATGGCGATATGTATCGTAACAGCGGTTTTAATACCGTTCAGGGGTATGACCCACGTATCCGTGGCTGGTACAAACAGGCTAGTGGCAGCCGGGATGTGGTTGTTACCAAACCATTTATCGGGGCATCTACCGGCTTACTTACCATTACTATTGCCAAATCTCTGTATGTAAACGGTGAGTTTGCGGGTGTGGTCGGCGCGAGTGTAAACCTTGGCAGCCTGACAGAAGACGTCACCAATATGTCGGTACCGGGGGATGGTCTGGCGTTTCTGGTATCCCGTGACGGAACCGTGATTGCGCACCCGGATGCGGCGCAGCGCAACAAGCCATATGCTGAAATGGGCGCAGACATGCCGGTTAACCAGCTGGTTAGCCTTAAAGAACAGGATCGTTTGCCGAAGCTGGCGATTGGGGATGTTCATTATCTTGTAGCAGCCAATACGATTAAAGGAACGGACTGGACTATCGTGATGATGGGTCAAGAGAAGGTGTTGCTCAGTCCTGTCAGTGAGATGGCGATGTTCCTGATAATGGTGGCGGTAGTGATTATTGTCGTTGTAGTCGCATTGGTAGTACCGCTGATCCGTGCCCTGCTGGCGAATCTGATGACTGTATCAGATGCGTTGAAAACTATCTCAGAAGGGGGCGGGGACCTGACCCAGCGAATCACGGTTAAAAGCCGGGATGAAGTCGGAATGCTGGCCGAGAACTTTAATCTGTTTGTCGCTCAGCTTCAGGATCTCTTGTGCAAGGTCCGTGATGTAACGGTCCAGGTCAGCGGTCAGGCAGAAAACGTTTCCGGTGCAGCAGCAAATCAGGAGCAGCAGGCCAGGGCGCAACAGGATGAAGTGACCATGGTGGCCACCGCTGTTACCGAGATGGCTTCAGCTACTCAGGAGATAGCGAACAACTGTGAGCATACCGCTAATGCTTCAGCGGATTCTGTTAAGGTCAGTGAAAAAGGTCAGCAGGTCGCCAGCACCTGTCAGGCTTCGATTGAAAATCTGTCCGGTCAGGTTAATGGTGCAACGGAGATTATTACTGAGCTCAGTGCACACGGTCAGGAGATCAATACTATCGTCAGCACCATCAGTGATATTGCAGAGCAGACTAACCTGCTGGCGCTGAATGCCGCTATAGAAGCGGCCCGTGCAGGTGAGCAGGGTCGCGGCTTTGCTGTGGTCGCCGATGAGGTAAGGGTACTTTCTCAGCGTACTCACAAATCCACAGAAGAGATCACCGCGATGATCTCAACACTTCAGTCAACCACCGGGCAGGCGGTTGATGTGATGGCGCAGTGTCATAAGCTGGCGCTGACCAGCGTGGAGGATGCGCAGAATGCGAGTGATGCATTTGCCGAGATTGCATTGGCGATCAGCCAGATCAGCGATATGTCGACTCAGATTGCTACCGCAGCGGAAGAGCAAACTTCTGTTACGGACGAAATTGGCCGCAATACGGATGCTATCCGTGGCGTTGCCGAGTCCTTTATGCAGGAGTCTCAGCAGGGGGCTGACCAGGCCCGTCAGCTGACCATGCTGTCAGAGCAGCTGGAACAGTTGTTGTCACAATTCAAACTCGCGTGAGGTAACGTATGTTTGTCCGTGTACTGGTTCTGGTGTTGTCGCTGGCGGTATTGAGCCCCGCCAGCGTTGCGACAGGTGCCGGCTATGAAATGGGTACATTTGAGTTTCCCCCATACGCCATGGAGGGACTGAGAGGACAGGCCTCCGGTCCTTTTGTGGAAATCGTTGAAGCGGCATGTCGTGAGATGGGGGAAGAGTGTCACATTAACCTTTGGCCAAACCGGCGGGCAAAGAAAATGGTGAATGACGGGGAGGTGATGGCCCTCTTTCCGCTTGGCTGGAATGAGCAGCGTGCCCAGCAGTATTATTTTTCGGTGCCGCTGGTCTCATCAGAATATGGTTTCTTTGTGCGCCGGAGCTCGGATAGAGCAGTACGTGGTAAGCCGGATCTGCAGGGACTGACAGTGGCTGTTTTCAGCCCGTCCAACACCTATGTCTCGCTGCTCAACTTGCGGGATGAGATGAACGTTCACGGGTTCGTTCCTTTCAGTATTCTTACTAAAACCAATGCCTCTGGCAGCATCCTTAAGATGCTGGATAAGGGACGGTTTGACGCCTATTACAGTAACCGGGATGTCGGTTTATATCAGGCAGGGAATGAAAATCTGAGAGATATCCGTTACGCGTGGGGACATAAACCCGTACTGTATTTTGTTGGTTTTCCGAAACAGCATGCTGCCCCTGAGTTCGTCCGCCGCTTTAACCAGACCGTGCTGAAGATGATGAGTGAGCACTCTCTTATCCAGAGTGTTCTGAAATCTCATTTTCTGACTCCGGCAGTTATCACCCCTGAACTGCTTCAGCAATATCAGATCCTCCACTGAGTTTTAAGTTTTTAGCATATGCCAGAAATAATTGTTGGCATATGCCAAAAACGGGCGTATGCTGGTTTCAGTTTAGTACAGGAGCATTTATGGCCAGACCCAAAAAATGCCGCCGGATCTGTGGCCGGGCAGCGTTCAGCTGCTTTAAGCCCAATGGTGTTCCGGTGAGCGAGCTGCCACAGGTTTCCCTGTTGCCGGAAGAACTCGAAGCACTGCGTCTTGCAGATATGCTTGGGTTGAGTCAGCAGGAAGGGGCGGAGCAGATGGCGGTGTCCCGCCAGACATTTGGCAATATTGTCAAAAAAGCCCGTCAGAAAGTGGCAACCAGTCTTATCGAGGGCCAGGCGCTGATGCTCAATCCGGAGAATGAAGAATGAAGTATGCAATTCCCTATCAGAATGAACGTGTAGCCGGTCACTTTTCCAAAGCTGATCAGTTTTTGTTTATCCAGGGCTGTCAGTATCAGGTAAAAGATAACCCGGCCCTGAACGCTGGTGGTTGTGGTGGTAAGAAATCTCTGCTGGCAATGATTAAAGAGCAGGAAGCTGACGCGGTGCTGGTACGAAATATCGGCCAGAAGATGCTTGCGAACCTGTTTGATGCGGGGATCCGGGTGTTTCGCGCCCCGGGTCGTATGTCGCTGGAAGACGCGCTGAAAAGCGATCTTCCTGAACTGACCGGGGTCGCACAGGGACGCCCGTGCAAAAACAATAAGCAGGGTTGTGGCTGCAAAAGCAAAGCCCGGCCAAAGCTGGTGATGGCTTCAATGCCGGCTGCCATGGCTCCCCGTCAGTTCACCGTCAGTGGAATTAAGAAATGAGTACCTTATTGATCACTTTTGGTGTTTTCCTGCTGGTTATCGTACTGATGGCCTTTGGTGTGATTTTCGGCCGTAAAGCTATTCAGGGCAGTTGCGGCGGGCTCAATAATGTCGGGGTTGATAAGGTGTGTAACTGCGAAACTGCCTGCGATGAGCACCGGTTGTATCAGATTAGTGAGCCGGAAAAGAAGTAATCCAGCACTGCTGTTGTTTTTCAGCCAGCCCCCCGGGGCTGGCTTTTGCGTTTTAAGGAGGGGTGAGGTCACCACAAAGGAACTGCTCGCCAGTACCCGGTGCGCGTCGGTTAATGAGTCAGCAATCAGAAATGTGGCTGATCTCCCACTTTCAGGTCAGGTGATCGTTTAAATGATATAAATATATATTTTGATGCGTAAAATATATGCCGCTTGCCATTAGCGACATCGATCGCTGATTTGCCGCAATTCCAACCCATAAAAAACAATAGCAGGGTATCTCATGTTCAAAAAACTCACGCTGAAAAACAAACTGGCGATCTCTGCCAGTGCGGCCATTATTCTCGGGGGATTACTGGTCGAAGTGCTGTCATTCCGCGCCTCACTTGAGCGCCTGGATACAGAAGTAGAACAGCGCCTTGAAAGTGCTGCGTCGTCCTATAACCAGTATGTAGCTGACTGGCTGCTTTCCAAAGAACGTTCACTAAAATCTCTGAGCAGCGAATCGCAGGAAGACTCTTTGGTTACTCACCTTAAACAGGTGCGTGACGCTGCTGCTTTTGACAACGTATTTCTGGCTTACCCGGACGGTTCTCAAAAGAACGCTAATGGCGTTGTGCTGCCTGAAGGTAACAATGACCCGCGTCTGTGGGGGTGGTACACCAATGCGGTGGCTAATCCGGCCAGCGTGTTTATGGATAACCCAACGGTCGCAGCGGCAACCGGCGCGAACGTAGTTTCCCTGGGTAAAGCGATGCAGCTTCACGGTCAGCAGGTCGTGCTGGGTGCGGATGTAGAGATCACCGATATCATTAAAGGCCTGGAGCAGGTGATCCTGCCGGGTGACGGCTACATGTTTATCGCCAATGACCAGGGTAATATCTTCACTCACCCGGACACTTCACTGCTGAACAAGAGCGTGGCCCAGTTGGGTCTGAACTACGCGGATATCCGTCAGGCTGCGGCTTCCGGTGCGGATATGCAGGTACAGATCAAAGGGGATACCTGGGTGCTGTACGGCCGCCAGATCCCGGGCACTTCACTGACAACGGTTGCATTAGTTGACCATAACTCACTGGTCGCGCCGTTGTTTGATGCCGTAATTGGCCAGATTCTGGTAACCCTTGGTGTGGTGGTGCTGTGTACCCTGCTGTTTAATATGCTGTGTAATATGCTGTTCCGCCCGCTGAATAACGTTTCCCTTGCGCTGGAGCAGATCGCAAACGGCAGCGGTGACCTGACTCAGCGCATCGACGTGGACAGCGATGACGAAGTAGGCAAGCTGGCGAAGAACTTTAATACCTTTGTTGGCAGCCTTCAGCAGCTGATTGGTCATATCCGTAGCCAGTCTGAAACGCTGAATCTGCAGTCAGACAAGAGTACCGACCGTGCAAACCGCTCTGTGTCTGAGCTGAACCATCAGCAGCAGGAGATCACCATGGTCGCGACGGCGGTAACTGAAATGGCCTCTGCGACTCAGGAGATTGCGTCTCACGCTGAGCAAACGGCTAAAGCGGCTCAGGATTCATCTGCGAGCACCAATAACGGCCTTAAGCTGGTGGTGGATACCAAAGGTTCTATCAACAGCCTGGCGGGCGAAGTGAATGAGACCAGTCGCGTAATTGGTGACCTGAACCAGCACGCTCAGGAGATTTCGACGGTACTGGCGACCATTCAGGGTATTGCTGAGCAGACTAACCTGCTGGCGCTGAACGCCGCGATTGAAGCCGCCCGTGCCGGTGAGCAGGGCCGTGGCTTTGCCGTAGTAGCCGATGAGGTTCGTGTGCTTTCTCAGCGTACTCATGCTTCGACTGAAGAGATCAAAGCGACCATAGATACCTTGCAAAACACCACCTCTCAGGCGGTGGATCTGATGGAAACCAGCTCGAAGCTGGCGCTGAGCACGGTAGAAGATGCCGATCAGGCTACCCTTGCGCTGGAAGAAATCAATGCTGCTGTCGCGCTTATCAGTGATATGGCAACTCAGATCGCGACGGCCGCTGAAGAGCAGACTCACGTAACCGGTGAGATCACCCAAAACGTGACCGCGATTAAAGACGTGACCGACCAGTTGGTAGCAGGCGCACAGGACAGCCTGGGCGAGTCTCATGAGCTGAAAAATCAGGCTTCAGATTTAAGTGCGAAGGTTGCCACTTTTAAACTGAGCTAACCTGGCAAACGGCGTCAGCCTGCAAAAAATAATGAAAGCGCCCGGCCATCGGGCGCTTTTTTTTTGGGAGGTGGCTCAGTCAATCGTGACTGAGAACTCTGATCTTGATGTCTGTGTTGGCTGGCTTTCAAACCGGCTGTAGTCATCGGTGACGCAGCGCACCATGTTGTCAATCCGGATGGCGTCGCCCTGAGGGCCATGACCGGTAGGGTAGTTCGACGCGTCCCCCACTTTAGGATCGCTGCGCTGAGCGCCTGCGCCGTGTACATCCAGCCAGTTGCCGTTCATATAGCCCATTGCCCGGCCAAAAGCGACATAAGCGCCGGCATGGCCACCCTGCATGCTCAGGTGGGTGGTGCTGCTCCAGTACATTCCCCAGTCGGTCACGCCATTTTCATTGGTGATGCTGGTGGCACTGAATACAGGGTCGATAGCCGCGCTGTAAGTGGTCTCCGGCGAACGGGTGTAATCAACGATCGACTGCAGCTCTTTGACATTTGGCAGCCGCCAGTCGCTTCGTCCGGCCAGGTCCAGGTTTTCACAGTAAGAAAGCGCGGTCGGAAAATCCATGCTGGTTCCGCTGTCGGCCTGCTGCCAGGTCAGTCCGGTTGCTGAGTCTGTAATAGTGCCATCTCCGGGATCGCTGAGCAGGTTTTTGCCGTAGTCGTTATTTCCCCGAACCAGCAATACATAGAAGCCTTTGTCCTCACCAGTTTGGGGCTCCACCAGGCCATAGCCTTTGATCCGGCCGTCAATAAAGTTCACCCCAAACATAGTTTCATCGCCATTCATGGTGGTTGTGACATAGCGGGTACTGGTCAGGTACTGGCTGTCGATAAGGCGTTCACCCGCGTCCATATCTCCGGAGTTGAAACTGAAGTAGTCGATATGGATAAAGGGCATGATGGAATAACTGCCAGAGGAAGAGACGCCGCTTGGGTCGGTACCATCAAACAGGATCAGCGAGTAGAGCTCTTTAATAGTGGGTACCCGCCAGTCACTGTAGCCGGCATAAACCAGCCCATCGGCATAAGTGGCTCCCTCATCGAAGCTGAGTTTGTCTGATTTGTTGATTGCTCCGTCGCCATTGATATCTGTGGTGCCAAGCCACATCAGTCCGGTGACATTATCGGTAATGGTTCCATCGCCATTGTTAGTATACGAGGGAGCGTACCCGGCGTATTGGGCATCCTGACCATAGGTACTTTCACCGTTGCCAGGGCAGTTGTTGATCACGGCGGTCAGGTTGGTGCAGGTGTTCTGGTTGGTATCTACAATTGGGTAGCCGCCAGAGATGCCTGGCGTGGCGCTGCTGCTCTCGCCAGAGGTGCTGTTGTCTTCGCTGCTGGTTCCATTGCAGCCTGCCAGCAGTACGATGCCAAGCAGTGCCATATATTGCGCTTTCATGTCCGTTCTCCTCCATTTGGTGGTTATGTTCAGATTACTGACCAAATGCGGAGCAAATATGGAGGAAATCAGGAGATGGTTCCTTTCGGAAAAATCAATGAAGACAGTTGCCGGATCTCAGTTTTGTGCACTGAGGTGCATTAATTGCCATAATGCAATCTAATTCATTGATGCGCATTGCTTATTTGGTTGTAATGACTTCTGTTTGTTCGCACGGGGTGCGGAAGGTAAGAAAAAAAGGAAAAGAGATGAAGTGTCCAAAATGTAATTCTGATTTTGAACAGCTGCAGACTCCGCTGGGTGATGTGGAAAGATGCACCGGCTGTAAAGGGCTTTGGATTGATGTATATGAAGTTGAGGACATGAAACCACTGGCGGATGTGATTGATACCGGTGATGAAATTGAAGGAAAGGCATTTAATGCGATCGACCGGATCAACTGTCCGGTGTGCCCGAATAATCAGATGCTGAGACTGGTGGCTCCGAAGCAGCCACATATCTGGTTTGAAAGCTGCCCGACCTGTAAAGGCCGTTTCTACGATGCAGGTGAGTTTAAGGATCTGGCGACTCTGGATCTGTCAGACTTTTTCAAGAAGTTTGGACTGACTGAGCGCGTATAGCCAGCACCCTGATTGACACCAAATAAAGCCATGGTCACGGACCGGATCCGGGAACATGGCTTTTTGTTTTTGCAGTAGTAGCATGGAGAACTCTTATTCAGACTGGTGCTTATGGATTCACAGAAAAGGAAACGACATGAAATACCGCGCAATTAAAGCTTACGATGATGCACCGGAGAACCCGATCACTATAGTTAAGGGAGAAGTTCTTGAGCTGATTGAAGAGTCCGATCCGCACGGCGACTGGCCCAACTGGGTGCTGTGCAAAGGCGCAGGAAAAGAGGGCTGGGTACCACGGCAGGTGCTGGAGCTGGACAGAGAGCAGGCGACAGCACAAAAGGACTATTGTGCAAGGGAACACACTCTGACACCGGATGAAGTGCTGGTCGCTGAGTTCAGTCTTAATGGCTGGATATGGGGATATAAAGAGAGTGAGCCGCAGCAGATGGCATGGGCGCCACTGAATCACCTTTCTCCGGAGCGGGACTGAAGTACAAGGGAACAATTAGCAGGTAGTTATCATGATAAAAATGCTGATATGCGATTTTGACGGCACCCTGTATGGCGGTCCGTCACAGGGGGTGGACCGGTTTACCCAATATCTGGGTGAGCAGGCGGGACTGAATTTTGTTATTGCGACAGGACGGACGCTGCCCTCCATCAGGGAAGGGCTGACAACTGAAAACTATCCCTCCCCGCACACCATCATTAGTGACGTGGGCACTCAGATCCACCATGGCCAGGAGCTGGTCACCGATGTGACCTGGCAGGAGATGATGCATGCCATCTGGGATAAGCCGGCTATATTGTCACAGCTCGAACGGCTGGATTTTCTGGGAATGGGCGAAGCCAGGCACCAGGGGGACTTTAAAGTCACTTATGAGGGAAAACTGACCCCTCAGCAGTGCGGGGAAGTGGAAAGTGCACTCCGCGATGGAGGGATTGAAGCCGACCTGCTCTACTCTCATGAATGGTTTCTAGACATCACACCAAAAGATTTTAACAAAGCCAGCGCCATCCATTACCTGATGAGCAAACACGGCCTGCAGGCGCACGAGATTTGTGTTGCCGGTGACTCAGCCAATGACGCGGCGATGCTGACCATCAGTGGAGTGAACGCTATTCTGGTCGCGAACCATTATGAAGAGGTGGCGCATCTTTCTGAGCTGGAGCAGGTGTATACCAGCAGTGCCACTCATGCTGAAGGGGTACTGGAAGGGCTAAGGTATTGGCAACGCCAACTCGTGAGCTAATACAGAGTAAACAGTATGCAGCTCTATTTGTTTCAATAGGTTCCGCAACCCGGGTCACAAAAAGAGTACGAAGCCGTTTGTGTCAGCAATGATTTGACATTTAATGAATTAAAGCTAATTAGCTGGTCCTTTAGTATGGAGTCCATGTCATATTTATAGCATGCTGTCCGGCCTGGCTCAGGGCTGGAGCAACCTCAGTAACGGTACAGGAGAGTCCTATTCATGCAGGTAGAGGGATACTCAAATATTGAACTGATCTCAAACGGAGATCATAACCGCGTTTATTATGCGATTCGGGAATCAGACCAGGCTGCTGTCAGTCTTAAAACTCCGTCTTCCCCTTTTCCGGATGCCCGGCATCTGTCCTCTTTAAAGCGTGAGTTTCAGATACTGAAAAGCCTGAAAGGCAACGGATTGCCGGAGGCGCTGGACTTTGTCCAAACGAAAAACTCCGGTGTTTTGGTGCGAAGCTGGATAGAAGGGCAGACATTAAGGAAATACCAGCAGGCTGAGTCCGTTTCATTGCTTCATGCACTTGAACTGGCAATCTCAGTGACACGACGGATAGGGGAGCTGCATCGGCAGTCTTTTTGCCACAGAGACATTTCCCCCAATAACATTCTGATCGCTCCTGATGGTGACCTAGTCTTTCTCATTGACTACGATTCCTCAGTCATTTTCACTGACCGTGCCCGCCGGGTAGTGAATTCCAGCTCTGTTGAAGGCTCGAGATGTTATATATCTCCAGAGCAGACCGGACGTATGAACCGGGGACTGGACTTTCGCACTGACTTTTACTCGCTGGGTGTGATCTTTTATGAGTTGTTTACCAAAACGCTGCCGTTTACCACAACGGATACCAATGAGCTGATCTACAGCCATATTGCCCTTGAACCCAGACCGTTGACGGAAGTTGATGCGGCCATCCCGGAACTGCTCTCGGATCTCGTGCTGAAACTAATGAGTAAGGATCCCGATAACCGCTATCAAAGTGCAGAAGGGATAGAAGTCGATCTCTGTTACTGTCTGGCTCAGTATCAGGCAACAGGGCGGATCACCGGGACGACGCTGGGCAGTGCAGATCTCAATGACCGGTTTTTGTTGCCGGAAAAACTCTATGGCAGGCAGGAAGAAACCATCCGTCTAACGAAGGCATTTGAACAGGCCAATGCAGGAGAGGGACAGCTGGTTTTTGTTGCCGGGCCATCCGGAGTGGGCAAAACATCGCTGGTCCGGGAGTTATACCGGCCCCTTGCCGGGAAAGGCGGCTACATCGCTACCGGTAAGTATGATCAGTTTCTCAGACACCAGCCTTATTCGGCGATACTTCAGGCGCTGTCCGGCCTGATCCGGCAACTGATGGCAGAAGATGCAGAGACAATCGCCCGGTGGCGCTCTGAAATCATAAATGCAATAGGATCAAACGGGGCAATACTTACAGAGGTGCTGCCTGAGCTGGAACTGCTGACTGGCCCTCAGCCTGCAGTGGCAAAGCTTTCTCTGGAAGCCACGTCAGACCGCTTTAACACCACGTTTTTCAACCTGCTGCACTGCTTCGGGCAGTCTGAAATGCCCATTGTCCTGTTTCTGGATGACTTGCAATGGGTGGACTACTCAAGCCTGGCTCTGCTGGAGGGCCTGGCACCGTCGCTCAGCCGCAGCCATTTTGTCATTATCGGCGCTTACCGGAGCAATGAAGTACTGAGTGGTCATCCGTTGGCCATGGCTATGACCGGGCTTCAGGAAGCGTGTGCTAATACCCGGATTATCAATCTCAGCGACCTGCCTTCAGAGGCGATGACGGAGATGCTGGCAGATACTTTTCAGCTTCCTCCGGAGGGAGAACTCAGTAAGCTCAGCGAACACCTGCTGAGCAAGACGCATGGTAACCCTTTGTTTCTCAGGACTATGCTGACAAATCTGTATACATCCGAAGCGGTCTGGTTTGATTATGAGAAGCGCAGCTGGCGCTGGGACCTGAAAGCCATAATGGCGACACCCTACGCGGATAATGTCGCAGAGATGTTGCAAGCCCACCTTACCCGCCTGCCGGAGAATACCCTGACGCTGCTGAAAACGGCGGGCTGTATTGGCCACCAGTTCACTCTGGGAATGCTGAGCCAGCTCAATGGTGAAGGGATCACCAGCACCGCCAAAGAGCTGATCCCGGCAATAGCCAAAGGCTATGTTCAGCTCTTCGAGCTGGATTTTGAATTGCTGACGGAGGTGGACCCTGCTGAGCTGCACTCTTGTCCGCTTCGCTTCGCACATGACAGGATCCAGCAGGCAGCCTGCGATATGCTTCCGGATCAGGAGCGTGAACAACTCCACTGGAAGATAGGTCAGCAGTTACGTCAGCAGATGAACTTTGATGACTCTGCTGAACTGCTGTTTGATGCGGCAGAGCACCTGAATCAGGGCGTCCGCTGTGCCAGCGATGATGATCGCCGGGCGTTGATCGGCCTGAACCTGAAAGCCGCAGAGAAAGCCAGGCAATCAGCCGCCTACAGGCGGGCACATATCCTGCTGACTCATGCCAAAGCCTGCCTGAGTGAAAACAGCTGGCAGCAGGACTATTCACTGACAGCAGAGGTGTATACCGGCTACGCCCAGGCCTGTTACCTGGTTTCAGAGTTTGACGAGGCAGAAGCCTGCTTTAAAGAGCTGAGAGAAAAGGTTCGTACAGAGCAGGACAGGCTCCGGGTATGTACAATCCAGGCGAAGCAGTATCACCATCAGGGACGGTATCAGCAGTCGATCGGGTATGAGCTGGAGGCACTGGAGCTGTTAGGGATAACGCTGCCGGATGACGATCAGGCGCTGATGGAGCGTTTTGGTGAGGAGCAGTCCAGAATTCAGACGCTGATGGAACAGAAAGGCACAGAGTGGCTATTGGCTCAGCCAGAGGATGAAGACCCGGATATGCTTCTGACTCACGAGCTCTGTTTTAACACTTTCACCGATGCTTATCTGCTTGGGCGGGGGCCGGTTCTGGCGGTTGTCGCGGCGATAAGTACCAGGTTGTCGCTCGAACGGGGCAGTTGCAGGGTGACTTCTGCAGGGCTTATCAACTATGCCACAATTCTCTGCTCGGGTGGCGATTACAGAACCGGCCACGAAATTGGCCGCGTAGCGGTGCAACTGGCAGACAAATATGCATCACCTGCATACAAAAACTATACCTATCATGTATTTGCCCTGGGTATTAATCACTGGCTTGAGCCTTTGCATACCAGCCATTATTACTGGCATCAGGCCTCCAGACTGTCGCTGGAGTCGGGCTCTCCTTATGCTGGCTGGGTATTTCTTCAGCTGCCGCACGTCATGCTTGCTTCGGGTACGCCTCTCGATGAGGTGATCGCTCAGGCAGAAACCAGTCTTGAGTATCTGAACAGTCAGCGGATGAGCGATATCGCCACCCTGCTGAAGTTGATCGTGCTGCAGCCACTCCGCCATTTGAAGGGGGAAACCCTGCAGTTTACCTCCATGGATGATAAAGCATTTTCGCTTTCAGAGACCCTGGAAAATTATAAAGACGCCCCGTTCTTCCTGGGGCATACCGCTTATTCCTGGTTGCGGGCTTCACTGATGGCGCGTCACATTCTGCCCAAATCTGAACTTGACCAATGGCTTCCGGTTATCGAAAACACGGTACAGGCGCAGATTATTCAGGTGGACTCCTGTCTGTACACCGGCCTTCATCTGGCAGCCGCCTGTACAGAGCTGGAAGGGGAAGATAAGCAGGTTTATCTGGAAGCTATCACCATTCAGCTGAAGAAATTTGAAGGATGGGCAGAGCTCTGTCCGGCTAACTTCAAGCATAAATATCTGATGTTAAAAGGTGAGGTCGCCAGGCTTGAAGGTGATTATATGGCGGCGATGGAGTATTACGACTCTGCGCGTGAATCGGCGCTTGAAGCGCGCTTTTTGCATGATGCAGCCCTGTGCGATGAGTTGACGGGCATCTTCTGGCAACAACTGGATAAACAGTATCAGGCGCAGATCTATCTTCGTCGCTCCATGGCGGGTTACGAACAGTGGGGAGCTTCAGGTAAAGTCAGCTGGATGCAGGAGTACTACCCTGAACTGGCAGAGGACAAAGCTGCAGACAACCCGGGGCTCTATCCGGTGAAAAGCTTGGCTCTTGAGAGTGAGGATTTTTCCGCGATTCTGGATATGGGCTCGGTAATAAAAGCTTCTCAGGCTATTTCTCAGCACATCCACCTGGAAAAACTGGCCGAAGAGTTGCTGAGTCTGGCGATTGAAAATGCCGGAGCAACCCGGGGCATGCTTTTACTCAAACAGGACGATGACTTTGTCGTCACCAAACGGGTGGAATGTGGTGACGGGGCCCCGGATGAACGTCTGGTCGGTCTGTCTGAGGCCGGCTTCCTTTCTCAAATGGTGGTCAGATACGTCATTAACTCAGGTACTACGGTCGTCTTCCCGTCTCAGGACGCAGATGAACAGTTTGAACGCTGCCCTTACCTCAGCAGTCACTCGCCGGTATCGGTACTTTGTATTCCCCTTGTTCGTCAGAAAGCCATGTCCGGCGTGTTGTATCTGGAAAACACCATGCTGACGGATGCGTTCCAGTCAGACCGGATCCATACCCTGAAAATCATCTCATCGCAGGCTGCTATCTCACTTGAAAATGCCAGGATGTACCGGGATCTTGAGAAGCTCAATAAGAACCTGGAGCAACTGGTTGAAGAGAGAACCCGCAAGCTGTACGAAGCCAATAATCAGCTTCAGGCGAAGAACAAAGAGCTGGCCATTCTGTCGACGACGGATCAGCTCACCGGCCTGTACAACCGCCGTTATATCGAAGACAAACTGATTGCGGCCATAGAGCAGAGCCGTCTGACCGAAGAGGTGTTTTCGGTGCTGATGCTGGACCTGGATTACTTTAAATCCGTCAATGACACCTTTGGCCATGATATGGGTGACAGAGTACTGCTGAACATTGCCTCATTGCTGAAGACGTATACTCAGGACGGAGATGTTGCCGGACGCTGGGGAGGGGAAGAGTTTATCGTTATTTGCCGCAGTCCGCAGAGGGAAGCACTTGCACATGCGCAGAGGCTGCGGGAAAAGATCATGCAAACAGACCACGGTCCGTGCGGTCAGGTCACCACCAGTATTGGCGTGGTGCAATACCAGCCGGGAGACAGCCTGAATGGGTTGCTGAAACGGGTTGACCGTGGCCTGTATAAGGCGAAAGAAGCCGGACGAAACCAGATTGTGACAGAAAATGAAAGGATCCATGAATGCACGTAAGAAGAACACCCAATAACAGCCGGTCAGTAAGATCTGCGCTGCTTGTAGTAACAAGTCATACGCAGCTGGGAGACACCGGTAAAAAAACAGGGTTCTGGTTTGAAGAACTGGCAACGCCTTTCTGGGCGTTCTATGACGCGGGTTATGAGGTCACGATTGCTTCGATAAAGGGTGGACAGGCTCAGGCTGACCCTTTAAGCATTGAAGGGGAGGCCCTGACGCCATCGGTGGAGCGTTTTCTCTCTTCTGCTTACGCCATGCAGCAACTTGAAAATACCCCGGCAATTGATGAGATAGATACAAGAGGGTTTACCACCCTTTTCTTAAGTGGCGGACATGGCACGCTGTGGGATTTCAGGCAAAGCCGGGGGCTGGCCCGTGTCGTCTCTGAGTTTTATGCCGACGACAAGCTGATAGGAACGGTCTGCCATGGCCCGACAGGTCTGCTCTCAGCGAGAAAGCCGGATAATACGCCGTTGGTTCAGGGGCTTAAGATAACGTCATTTACTGACAGTGAAGAAACCCTGACTCCTCCTGAGTACATTGAGGCGCTGCCGTACCACCTGGAGGATGCTCTGGTGGAGCAGGGGGCGATATTTGAAAAAGGCCGGGCTGGTGATAAGTTTGTGGTGTGTGAACGGGGGCTGATATCGGGTCAGAATCCGAGCTCTACGGCATTGGTGGTCAGTACGGTTCTGGATGCGCTGGCAAAACCCGCGGTCTGGATAGATACCGACCTTTCAGCTGGCAAAGCATCTGAATCCGGCACGCCATGTGATGTCGATGATGCGTATGCGATCCTCAGCCTGTTTAATGCCTCTGATCTGAAAGTAAAGGGGATCAGTGCGGTTTTTGGCAACACTGATTTGGACTCGGCGTATGAACGGGCTTCGGAGATTGCTGACCGCTTTGGCCCCACCGCCTTGCCCGTTGTTAAAGGGGCTGCCGCAGCGATGGATATTAATGCCATCACAGAGACAGATGCTACCAGAGCGCTGGCGAAGCAGCTGAGAAAAGAGCCGACGACTATCGTCGCCATCGGGCCTGCCACCAATATCGCTTCGCTGGTTTTGCTGTATCCCGAACTGGTTCCCCGGATCAATCAGGTCATTCTGGTGGCCGGGCGCAGCAGTGAAGATCTCAATTTTATCGTCGGCCCGAATCAGGAAGTCCCATTCCGGGATCTTAACTTTGACCTGGACCCAGATGCGTTCCGGATCCTGCTCGAAAAATCTGTCCCTCTGGTCTTCACTCCATTTGAGCTGGCCCGGAAGGTACTGCTCACCCAGGCGGATCTGGATACTCTGGGCGCATCGGGCAGAGCCGGGAAATACCTGCAGACGAACTCGCAACCCTGGCTGGACCACTGGGAGAAGGCATTTGGCGCGAGGGGCTTTAATCCATTTGATGCACTGGCGGCCGGTTTTGCCAAAAATCCTAATTTGTTTAAGTGGCGAAAAGTCCCGGTTGAGATCCGAATTGCGGCAGATGACACCCAAAGCGGAAGGTTTGGGCTTTCTTCCCATTACAAGCCTTACCTGGTTGCGTCAGAGCAGTGTGTCAGCCAGCACTCTGTGCTGTTTTGTTATGACGTAGCGGAGAACTTTTCAGAGCTGCTGATCGGCGGGATCACCCAGCCCAATGACCCGGGCAAGTTTATATCAGCCGTTTCTCATCTCAATATTGTGGTTGATGACATCGATAAAGCGACAGCGTTTTACCGCCGGACGCTGGGATTTGAACAGGCCTGGGACGACGAAGGGAAGATAATGGATTACCCCGGCCTGACGCTGACCTCCTTTGCCAAAGACGCCGGATTTCTCGACGGAAAAGTGGATGTGGATATTCGTTTTCTGCATCATCCAACCGTTGGGCTCTATCTGGAGCTGATGCGGTATCGCTACCCTGAGGGCAGCAGCGAAATCACGCTGAAGAACACCAATGATCTTGGCGGGATCCGGCATACCGCGCTGGAGGTGGATGATGTGATGGAAGCCTTTAATTACCTCAAAGACCAGCCTGGAGTGGAGATACTGAAATACCCGGCAGACCATGGAGACAGAGAAGAGGCTGACAATCCTCCTATGATGCTCAATCCTTTCCCGGTTTCATTCTTTTACTGGCGTGACCCATACGGTGTTCAGTGGGAGATGGAATGTGGCAGGAAACGTGGTTACCTGAGAGGTATATAAAGGTGACAGTATGCGACTGACAAGGGTATGTCTGCTTTGTGCAGCCCTGTTTTTTCAACCGGCGACGCTGGCAGCGGATGTCTATACCGTTCAGCTCTATTTTGGACTTTCTGTCCCAGACGGGGGAGAGGTGTCCGCAGAGGAGTGGGCAAGGTTCCGTGATGAGCAAATCGTTAAGCGCTTTGATGGCTTCAACGTTATCAGTTCCAAAGGATACTGGAAGGGGGAGCCGGAGCCGGCCAAAATCGTCACGATAGTGATGGAGGAAGACCAGCTCGCAGAAGCGGAAGTACTGGCGAAAACCTACGCTGAAGAGTTTAAACAGGACTCGGTTATGCTGGTTAAGTACCCGGTCTCGAAGCTGGAGTTTGTGCACGGGGAGCAGAAGTGAGAAGCTGGTGCCACAGCTCTTAAGAGCAGTCAGTGATTGTTACTGATTAAATCATCAAAACTGCCACCAACAAGGGCTCACTCAACTAAAATTAAAGTGAGCCCTTTTGTTTGCGGTGGTAAAAATGACAATAAAAGCCCGTCACCTGCCAGTCGCGCCTGCGCCGCGCTTTATCCGCCATACCCTGACCGTTGATCCGGCCCGGCTGAGTGCACAGGAAAAGCAGAGCTTCACTGATTCTCTCTATCAGCTCCACTGCCAAATCTTTGATGGAGTCAGCCGGGAGAGTTTTCAGTCCTATGTGGTGGACTCCCCTGCCGTTTATACCCGGATCCGTATCTATATGAATGACGCCAGGGAGTGGGTCGGATACTGTGCGATGCACCGGTTTAATAAACGGATTGCCGGGCGAAACCGGGTGATCGTCAGGGCGGAAGCGGGGATACTGCGCGCGTACCGGGAGTGTAGCCAGACCCTGTGGTTTGCTTTTGTACAGGCGATTAAATACCGGATGCTGCATCCGTTTGCTTCCCTGTATTACCTGGGCTCCTTTGTTCATCCCTGTGTGCTGTATATGTTCTCCCACTACTTTGGTCAGTGCTATCCGCTGCCTGGCCGCGATATCTCTCCGCACAGGAAAGCGATGATGTCAGAAATGGCAGACGCTTTCGGACTGGAAGGCGTTGAAGGGCAGAGCTGGCTGGTCAGAAAAGTGGGCTGGATAACCCGCGAGTCTGGCAGTGATACTCAATACTGGCATGCCAATACCCATCCTGTGGTGCAGTTCTATATCCACACCAACCCGGAATACGGTAAGGGAAATGGCTTGCTTACCCTGGTGCCGCTCACTTTTGGCAATGTGTTTTCGTCTCTGGTGAAGTTTTTACGCAGGAAGCTGACTGGGCATGTTTCCTGCTAATTCCTTGGTTCAGTGAGATTTTTAATCCCGGCTTCATAAGATGAGTTCCTGGTGATGTGTTATTCTGAATGGAACAGCTCTTAACTAATCACTCATTGCATGAATATCAAATACGTTAAAAAAGCGGTGCTGGCAGTTGCCGCGCTCCTGATCTTCAGCGGCTGCGCGGAGCCAGACAGCGTCCCCCTTTCTCAGCAGGATCACTGCAGCGGGCTGACCCGGCAGGAAACCAACCCACTTGCTGACTTTATCCGTCCGTACAAACAGAAAATGGAAAACAAGACCGGGGTGTATGTGCTGGAGCAGGGCACCGAAGCCATGATGTCCCGCGCCTGGTTAACAGATCACGCTGAAACCACCATTGATATTCAGTACTTTATCTTTTCTGTCGATAATGTTGGGCTGATTGCGACCGATTACCTTGTCCGTGCAGCAGACCGCGGTGTCAAAGTTCGGGTGCTGGTGGACGATATTATGCTCGAAGCCAGGGGAGATGAGCTGCTGATGCTGGCAGGTCATCCGAACATGGAAATTAAAATCTACAACCCTAATGTTAATATCGGCAAGAACCTGATTGATAAGGTGACCACGCTGGCATTTGATTTTCATGGCCTGAATCAGCGGATGCACAACAAGGTATTTATTGTCGACGGTCAGCTTGCGATCACCGGCGGCCGTAATGTGGCTGATGAGTATTTTGGTTTTGACCATGAATACAACTTCCGGGACAGGGACGTGTTCCTGGCCGGTAAAGTGGTCGGGGATATGGAGACGTCGTTTGAGGAGTACTGGCAGCATTCCCTGAGTGTGTCGATAGAAAATCTGTATGACAGTAACCCGTGGGAAGGGGATACGGATTTTGCCCGGCTTAACTCTTATGCCTGCGACCCGGAGCATTTTCACCCGGAGATAAGGGCAGAGATAGCGCAGGTTCCTGACACCTTTAAACGCCTTACTGATGAGGGCAAGTTCCTGTGGCTGGATAAGGTGGAGTATGTCGCCGACAAACCGGGTAAGAATGACAGAACAGAGTTTCTGGGCGGTGGCAGCGCCACCCAGAAAAAGCTGGTTGAACTGGCTGAGTCTGCCAGAAAAAGCCTCACCATTCAGACGCCGTACCTGGTAACAACCAAATCGGACCGGGCATTCTTAAAATCGCTGGTGGAGAGGGGAGTGGAGATCAAGATCCTGACCAACAGTCTCGCATCTAACGATAACCTGGAAGCGTTCAGCGGCTATCAGCGCAACCGGAAAGCGCTGCTCAATACCGGTGTTGAGGTGTATGAGTTCCGGCCGGATGCCCAAATCCGCCATCGGGTGATGACAGAGCACATGTTTAAAAAGCTGCCCACAGTGCCTGTATTTGGTCTGCACGCCAAGACCATGACTATCGATGGTGAAGTTACGGTGATCGGCACCTATAACTTTGATCCGCGCAGCGCAAACCTCAACACCGAGTGTATGACGGTGATCCACTCACCGCAGCTTACAGAGCTGGTGAAACAGAACATGCTGCTGGAGATGGAACCGGAAAACGCCTGGCTGATAAGTCATGAATTTAATCCGGATTCAGAAGTGAGTCTGTCGAAGCGGATTGGGGTGAAAGCGAGGCGGGTTGTGCCAAAGGATATTCTTTGAGGTTATTTAACTAAGCCCCACCAGATCCCGGCTCGCGCCCGCCAGTGAGAGTGTAAAAACTCCAGTGGAACGCGTCCGGGATGACATTATTTCTATTTAATACAATAAGATAAGTTGAAAGTTGTCATCCCGACCCTGAGCCGGGATCTCGTAAAGAGAGCTGAGGACTAAAGGAGTAACAGCTCTCGTCTGTCAGGAAATGACAGGAACAGTGTATTGATAACTCTTGAGCCAGCCCTACCAGATCCCGGCTCGCGCCCGCCTGTGAGAGTGTGAAAACTTCAGTGGAACGCGTCCGGGATGACACTATTTCTATTTAATACAATAAGATAAGTTGAAAAGTTGTCATCCCGGCCCTGAGCCGGGACCTCGTAAATCGAGCTGAGGACTAAAGGAGTAACAGCTCTCGTCTGTCAGGAAATGACAGGCACAGTTCATTGATAATCCTTGCGCCAGCCCCACCAGATCCCGGCTCGCGCCCGCCAGTGAGAGTGTAAAAACTTCAGTGGAACGCGTCCGGGGTGACACTATTTTTATTTAATACAATAAGATAAGTTGAAAACTGTCATCCCGGCCCTGAGCCGGGATCTCGTGAAGTGATCTGAGAGTATACAGGATCATTTCCTCCCCGGAGGCGGCGGCACTTCCCCGTCACTCAGATACCCATCCCCATTCTTATCCAGCTTAGAGAAGTCCCTCGCCAGCGGCCCTTTGGCTTCCGCCTTAGAAATCTTCCCGTCACCATTACGGTCAAGCATGCTGAACGGGTCTTTTCCTCCCCGTGGCGGCATCTGACGGTCACCCTTTTGCTGGCCCTGTGAGTGTGCCTGGCGGTTAGCACCACCTGGCTGAGTATTCTGTTCCCCGCTCAGTTCAACGGTGAATTGACCACGGCTGGTACCGGTTGGCTCTGCAACGAACTCTGCCTCACCGCCAGTCACGCAGCGCACCATGTTATTGATGCGAACCGCATCCCCCTGAGGACCACGGCCATCGCTGAAGCGGGACGGGTCACCGGTTTTATCATCGCTGCGCTGGGCGCCCGCGCCGTGCACATCCATCCATTCGCCGTTCATCTTGCCCATCGAGCGGCCAAAGGAGACATAAGCGCCTGCACGGGTGCTTTCGCTGTCCATGTGGGTCGTGCTGCTCCAGTAGGAAGCGAAATCTTTCTGACCGGCTTCATTGGTAATTGGCGTGGTATCAAACACCGGGTCGATAGCAGCGCTGCCGGTGGTATCCGGTGAACGGGTGTAATCGACGATGGATTGCAGCTCTTTAACATTCGGCAAACGCCAGTCACTGCTGCCATTCAGGGTTAAGTTCTCGCAGTAACCCAGTGCAGACGGGAAGTCCATGTTCTCACCACTGTCGCCCTGCTGCCAGGTCAGGCCGGTGGCGTTATCGGTAACGGTGCCATTAACCGCCGCACTGAAGTCATTGATGCCATACTTAGGATTACCGCGCACAGCAAGCACATAGAAAGTCTTCTCATCCCCACGGGGTGATTCCAGCCCATAGCCCTTGATCCGGCCATCGATGAAGTTCACGCCAAACATGGTTTCTGCGCCTTTCATGGTGGTGGAGACGTATTTGGTGCTGGTCGCGTACTGGCTGTCGATAAGACGCTCCCCCGCGTCCATATCGCCGCCGTTAAAGGCGAAGTAGTCGATATTGATAAACGGCGTCATGCTGAAGGTGCCGGAAGAGGCCATAATGCGGCTCGGGTCTTCTGCATCAAACAGGATCAGTGAGTAGAGCTCTTTGATGGTCGGCAGACGCCAGTCAGAATGGCCTGCTTTATTCAGGTTTTCTGCCCAGGCCATTGCTTCGTCCCAGGTCATTTTGTCTGTTGCGTTGATCACGCCATCACCGTTGGTATCTGTGGTGTCAGTCCACATCAGGCCGGTGACCTTATCGGTTACAGTCCCGTCGCCATTGCGCTGATAATCCGGCTGGTTACCCATGTACTGGGCATCCTGACCATAAGTGTCATCCCCCGGTTGCGGGCAGCTCGCGAGTGCGTTTTTGGTACCCACACAACTGTTTTGGTTAGTATCGACAATCGGGTAAGTCAGGTTCGCTGCACTGGCAGCGGCCGCACCCAGCGCGGCACAAATAAAAAGGCCTGTACGGCAGAGTCTGAATTGAGTGTTCATGGCTGTCTCCTTCTCTTTCGCTACAGGTTCAATGTACTGCTCAATTGAGGAGCAAATATGGAGAGATTGTGGAAGTAGCTTTTTCTCTCGTTCCAACGCTCCAGCGTTGGAATGCATACCGGACTCAAAGTACCCACTCTGGCCTGAAGGAAATGGGGATGGCATTTGGAGATTAGCAACAAGCTTTTGCCCCATTCTGTGTTAACGTAATTACTCAGTGGCAGATTGTGCCACTGAGATTACCGTACTTTTGCTTATGGTTGCTATTACCGGAGTGGTGAAAGGAATCTCCCAAAAACGAGCATTTCGTTTATTTTGTATCAGGCTCGCCACTTGTGTACTTATTCACTAATTTCTTTCAACATGGTTAACACGGAAATAGCGTACTTACCCTTGAATCTAGCAGATTCTTTAGTTTACTCATTCCTTCCTGTAGCCTCTCTTCTGTACTGATAGACATTAATGAAAGGCGGATATGACTTGTTTCCATTTCGTTTACATCAAAATAGCTGCCGCTACTGACAAGAAGGTTTTGGTTTTTGGCTTCCTGAACCAAATGTTCTGCTTTCCACTGGCTCGGCAATGGCAACCAAATATGGTATCCAGTAGATCGACACTGGATGGATGGCATGATTTGGCGAGCTAACGATTGTCGCTCTTGAGCAGTGATGCGCTGAGATTGCGCTAGATCAAACGCTTCACCAGATTCAATAAGGTGAGTGGCTGCACAAAAGTTCATAGGAGAAGGAAGCCAAATGTTGGTTCGAATGTGAGCATTTATCAGTGCAATTTGGCTATCTGGTGCTTTGATAAATCCACACCTCATCGCGGGACTTATTGCTTTTGATAGCGCTGAAATATGAAAAGCTTGCTCAGGTATAAAATTGCTGATGGCTGGTATCGGCTTCTCATCCAGAAAACAATAGATGTCGTCCTCAACAAGCCAGATGTTGTGTTTACTGACAACCTTAGCCACCTCTTCACGACGGGGCACAGGCATGGTTATTCCTGTCGGGTTCTGGTGGGACGGAATAATAATAACCAGTTTAGGCTTATGCTCCGCAATAACCGAGTCTAAAGCTTCTGGTGATACACCATACTCATCCATCGGAACTCCGACGATATTGCGGCCAGAAAGATTCGCTATAGCAAAGATGCCTGGGTAAGTCAGAGACTCAACGGCAATGGTATCGCCTGGTTTAGTGAGAGCATTGATGAGCAGAGAAAGTGCATGTTGTGCACCATTGGTTAGTATCGTATTTGCCGCATTACCACCTTCCAATCCAAAATGCTTAGCCCAGGTACTACCAGCCTGACGATGTGCTTCATGTCCTGAATGTTCAACGTACCCTATTAGTTCAGGTGTAACCCTGTCAGCAGTTAGCTTGTATGCCCTTTGGATTGCGTCTACATTTTTGTACAAACAAGGCTGGAGAATAGAGAAGTTGTAACCGTCGTCATCGTCAGGTGCCTGAATAGCTTTACCTAAGTCAGACTTTTCACATACATAGGTTCCCCTACCAACGTATGACTCGACCCTACCTTTATCAGCTAGCAGGTTATAGGCTTTGGCGATTGTAGCAGGTGTTGTATCCAACTCAGATGCAAGTACTCTGTGAGTCGGTAGCTTTGAGTTAGGCTGGTACTCCCCCTTATTGATTCGCCTCTCAATAACCTTTGCAATTTTAACAAACTTAGCGTTGCTCACACATTCTCCTACAGATACTTCAATCACTCTCTTAGATTATGACCTAGTTTAATTGAATTAGAAAATTAATAAACTTAGGTAACCAGATCGTATTGACATATGTCAATACGATCAATTAAGGTATTTCAATGCGCTCAGACATCATCAGTAATAAGGAAATAAAGAATGAATCAGGTAAACGAGATTTCGAAAGTCACCTTCATCGGCCTAGGTGTAATGGGTTATCCAATGGCGGGACACCTTTCGAACCAAGGTTTTTATGTCACTGTATATAATCGTACCGTCTCTAAGGCTCGAAAATGGACGACTGAGTATTCAGGTGAGTCAGCGGCAACACCATCAGATGCAGCTATGGATGCGGACGTTGTTGCTCTCTGTGTCGGAAATGATGATGACGTGCGGAGTGTTGTATACGGAGACACTGGCGTACTTAATAGCATGCGAGCAGGTTCTATTCTGCTCGACCACACGACAACATCAGCAGAGTTGGCAGAAGAGCTTGCGATGAAGTGTGTAGAGAAAGGTATACATTTCATTGATGCGCCAGTGTCAGGAGGCCAGTCAGGTGCTGAGAATGGATCATTAACCGTTATGTGCGGTGGGAAAAAAGCTGCTTTTGAAGCCGTTTCTCCAGTACTTTCAAGCTACTCCAACCAAGCGGTTCTACTAGGTGAAAATGGACAGGGGCAGAGATGTAAGATGGTAAACCAAATCTGCATTGCTGGGGTGTTAAAGGGACTTAGTGAGGCGGTGCTTCTTGCTCAAAAATCAGGATTAAACATAGAGCAGATTGTTGATGTTCTTAAACATGGAGCTGCTGGCTCATGGCAGATGGAAAACCGCGCTGTCACCATGTCTGAAAACAGGTTTGATTTTGGGTTTGCAATCGATTGGATGCGTAAAGACCTTGGGTTTTGTCTAAACGAAGCAAGGAAGAATGGTTTGTTTTTGCCCCTTACTGAAGAGGTAGATAACCAATATCTTTCTTTGCAAGAAAGAGGGTTTGGTCGCATGGATACATCAGTGCTTATAAAAGCATATGATAACGAATAGTCGGTGTGATACCCATGGAATGGTTAGGAAACGATATTACTCTACTCTCTGGAACTAATAGCGCTCATGACTTCAGTTTTTGTAGCAGGTTTCATAGATAGCGTCGCAGGCAGAGGAGGACTTATTCTCGTATCCTCTTTCGTACTAGCTGGATTACTACCTCAGATTGCGCTTGGACAGGAAAAAACACCAACGCATAAGTTATTGTTATGGCTGTATGGAACAAACTGAAGCCTCAAAATCGTGATGCTCGAAATTGTCCAGAGGTACTCATCTGACAGGCTAGCAGGGCAAAGTGAGAAGCCTGACCAAATTTTGCTCATGCCTGATGACGGATAGTGCATGAGCAAAACCTCCCAAAAACATGCAGGAACGGCGTTCTTAACCAGTAAAACTCAACTGCATTGTTATGCAAATTCGCTGGCAGACATATCTCGGAACTGTCGGATAGGCGACACCTGTTACCAGATGCCGCCCTCCTAAGAACCGTACGTGCAACTTTCACTGCATACGGCTCAAGCCTCCACTAAGGCGTTATTGTTACCCAGCAACTCACAAAGCAGTGGCGATAGGGTCAAACCATGAGTTACGACCTGTGTTTTTCACCTTGCGTTCATTGAGAAAACCTTCCCAAAAAGGATCAAACGGATTCGCCTGACTCATGATTTTTACATGTCGCTTAATTGGCACCTTAGCGATGTCAAACAGCCTGATCACGCCATACTTTCCTGCCTTTTTGAACCAGCCATGGAAAGTCCATTGACCTTGCAAGCTCAGAAAATACTTATGTGCGACCCACTTGCGCCCCTTGTTTGGGTGACGCCTGACTGACCATCGCCATAACGCTAGAAACATCTGATGACCAACATAGCCGAAGGTTTGTTTAGCAACACAATGGCGATAGTAATTCGCCCATCCTCGTAGTTTTGGATTTATCATCTTGATGAGATCGGCTACTGGGATTGTTGCGTGTTTTCTAATGAGGTTACGCATGTTTCGTAAGAATGATAATACGTTGGACTTGCTCGGTTTAATGAGCAGTTTCCCTTTGTACTTTCTGGCGTTGAAGCCAAGAAAGTCAAAACCATCATTGATATGAGTTACATGCGTTTTCTCTTCAGAAAGCGTTAAACCTCTTTCTTGTAGGAAAGCCATCAGTTGCGGCTTAATGTCATTCACAAGAACTTCCTTTGAAGACCCAGTGATAACAAAGTCGTCAGCATAACCTATAAAGTTTACTCTGCTGCCTGTCTTGCGAGCGATAGACTTAGTTAACTTTTCTAGTCCGACAAGAGTGAGCAACATCAAGGTTGGCGAAATTATCCCGCCTTGTGGTGTACCCTCTGCCGTTTTGTAGAATAGCCCTTTGTCTATATAGCCACATTCCAGCCATTGCTTGAGCATCCTTTTGTCTGTCGGGATATTATCAAGTAGCCACTGGTGACCTATCTTGTCGAAACAAGCTTTGATATCACCCTCAAGAACCCATTGTGCTGCTCCCTTTTTGCACAGGCATTTGAAGCACTGCTGTATTGCATCGGCTGCGCTTCGATTGGGTCTAAAACCATAGCTGTTAGGGTCGGCAATTGTTTCAGATATAGGTTCTAGTGCTAGAAGGTGTAACGCTTGCTGCGCTCGGTCTACCATACACGGGATACCTAATGGTCTCAGCTTGCCGTTTTTCTTTGGGATATAGATCCTTCTGAGCGGTTTGGCTCGATAGCCTTTTCTGCTCAGTAAACTGACTGCCGCCATTCGACGTGCATCGGTGTTCCAGATGTCGCCGTCAATTCCTGGCGTTTTACTGCCTTTGTTTTGTGATACTCGACGAACAGCGAGAAGCTTTGCTGCTTTCGAGTGAGTCAGTATCCACTGTAGTGCTTTCGCCTTACCGTGTTTACCTTCTCGGATTGCTTTTGCAATGCGCATCTGGAGCCTTAACACATGGCGCTCAACCGCTTTCCAGTCGATGGATTGCCATTGGGCGCTGCCAGAAGGGGCACTCACTTCATGAGAAGAGATCATCTGCGTTCCTTCTTAAATAAAGTTTTCCAAATCATCTTGCAATGGGAGACCAGTTGGAAGTGGGCACACTTTCGTGTCAGACATCCGTCTGTATCTGCATCATTACAATGCAGCATTCGCTTTTTCCAACCTCCTTTACCAGCACCGCTATCGGCTATCTTCGCAGATAGCTTTCCCGAAGGAACGATACTGGCTTACCGTGTTCCGTATGTCGCGCAATATCAGGTTAGATGCCCACTATAGTGCGAGGAGCCTATCGATCACGAAAGAGTATTGTCCAACCTCTTTCCTACTCCCATCGCCGTTTGGCCACAGCGTATTAACCACTTCCGCTGCTTCATCATATAACGCACCTTACATGGATTCACTTTCGTTCATCATACTGATTCCCTAGCACTCACCCAATTCGTGGTTATCAGGAGGAGCATCTCCTCGCGGTTCTGCTCCCGTTTGGCACAGTACCAAACTTCGTTACATTGTCAGGCTCGCTGCTTTATTCAGAGCCTTAGGGTCGTCTGGTGATACAAACGGTTCACTCTTATCGCGGTGAACAGCGCTTCATGCGACTTCACGTCGCACGGACAGAAACGTGTCAGCGACTTTGCTAATTTAGCGTTAAGCGGATTACCTCAGGTATAACGATACAGTTCAATATGGTAGGCAACCTATCCACGTTACTAAGTTCGCCGCACAACTACGTTTAACGGTAATAGAGGGGATTAAAGTGGATTAGTCAGGACGCAATCTGTCACTTTTCAATTCAAGGTTTAATCAGATCTGACAGATTGCTCTAACTCATATGCCCCTGATTGATCAAACGTTAATTTTCTTTCGTCGGCTCAATGAAATAGACAACTTTATCATACAGAAATGTTCGGGATTGCGAGAGCTTACGCAGCGATTGTCAGACAAAGGTATCATCAGATTCACGCGTCGCAGCCATGTAGTCAAAGGCAGATTCAGTTTCGCTGAAACGCAGGCTCAGGAGGTGGCTTTTTTTTACTCAATAGCGGTTATAAAAATCGTGCACTCGTCATCTATCAGGCCCCCCTTCAGATAGACTTGGCTAAATGATAGCTTTATTCTAGTGACGAGGAATGTATCTTCACTAAGTCAAAGGTAAGGAAATGAAAGCCGATATTAGAAAAGCGGAATATGAGATTGATTTGGAAGTCGTGTGCAAGATTTTTTCTGACTTGAAAACGTACAGCATAAATGTGGCAGGCAAGAGCGACCCAATCAGTGCCGCTGAGGAGTTTTTCTTTGATACACCCCCAGTATTTGAGCTCAGAAAAAAGCATGTTTTTATTATCTCAATTAATGGAACTCCTGCAGGCCTAATTGACTTACTTGAGGACTTCCCAGAAGAGAATGTTTGCTATGTGGGATTGTTTGCCATTCAGGAACAAAAGCAATCCATCGGTATAGGTAGAATGATTTTCTCTATGTTAGAAGAACTTTGTAAAAATAGTATGAATGCAAATAAACTTAGACTTGGTGTAAGAAAAACTAATCCAGTTAAGGGCTTTTGGGAGAAAATGGGATTTACCCTAACAAAAGAACTTTCAGATGCTTTCATAATGGAAAAGTTAATATGATTTTTAAACTGAGCCACATCATAACGAGGTAGCTTTTATTTATCAGGACTTCCAAAATATATCTTACCAAGCCCGTCACGAATATTCTTAACAGAAACAGATTAAGAGTCTTTCTGAGGTAAGCTATCTAACAATTTACAAAATGCCCTATGCGCTGCACCTTGTCCTTCATAAATGTAACCAGTATCGAAAAACAGATCTCCACTCTCGTGACTTACCTTAATCCCCCAACAACCATTCTCTGGATATGGGTTTTCACAATTTCAACGATAATGTTACTCACAAGACAACCTCCTTTTTTAATTTTGGTGGTAACCATTGGGGTATGAACCTCAATAGCCACCATGGTGCTGTGCATTTTATTTTTACTAAATGAATTAGAGGAATTAAGTCAAAAAGGTGCTTGTAGAAATGTTACGAGTACCTGCTCTAACACAGTTCGGGGCAGAAGCGTTTTAAGAGTTAATCGTGTTTTGTATGTTCTCCGAAAAAATCTGCATAAAGTGAATCTGAAACCTTGGGTCGGGGATGGAAGCTAATGTCCAGAACTTTTCACGAGTGGCTCCTCGTAAAGTGGCGCCGTTCTGCGTTTTGGGATACCAAAAGTTATCCGAAAGGTAGATAGCTACCGAAGCCCTAAACTCACTTTTGTCCACTTATAAGCCACGGCAACACCCAACCGGCAACTCCAGCTTATACCCCACACTATAAACCGACTTAATATAATCCCCTTCCGGATCAAGCTGCTGCATTTTCTTACGCAGGTTTTTAATATGACTGTCGATGGTCCGGTCGGAGACGATCCGGTGGTCATCGTAGATATGCTCGATAAGCTGATCCCTGGAGTAGATTCGCCCCTGGTTGGTATAAAAGTGTGCCAGCAGGCGAAACTCGGCCGGAGTCAGGCTGAGTGACTGACCGTGCAGGGTAGCGGTCATGGTTGGGGGATCGATCTTCAGTACCGGCTCGGCGGTTACCGGCGTATTGGCAGCCTGGCTGCGGCGCAGGACGTTTTTGATTCGGGCGACGACTTCCCGTGGGCTGTAGGGTTTGCAGATATAGTCATCGGCGCCCAGCTCAAGTCCCAGCAGGCGGTCGATCTCTTCGACTTTGGCGGTCGCCATTACCACCGGAACGTCACTGAAAGTGCGCAGCTCGCGGTAAATATCCAGGCCGTCGCGGCCCGGCAGCATAAGGTCGAGCAGTACCAGTTGGGTTGAGTTGGCCCGTAGCCACGGGATGGCCTGCGTTCCGTCAGCGATTTGGTGGGTCTGAAAACCGGCGTGTTGCAGGTATTCGGCCATGACCTGAGACAGGGATGGCTCGTCTTCTACGATCAGAATATGTTTACTTCCTGTCACCGGGACTCCTTGTGATGGCTGGACTCATAACGCCAGTATGTGAGTTCTTTAGCGGTTAGCTTAGCGCCATTTCACGTGATTGGCATGCTCTCTGTTCGCAGTTTCTGATTTTGCTGTGAATGGAGCGTGAGCGAAGTGATATAAAAAGTAATTGATCTTTTATGTGTTTAAGAAAGCAAGAAAAAAGGCTTGTTGTACATGTACAACAAGCCTTCTCTTAAATATGAAGCCAGATTTCAGATGCAGTTATTATCTGATTACTTCTCCGCCTTTGTGCTGGCAGTTCATGACCGGTGTGAAATCTACACGACCATCGTTAAGTTTACACTCTACAAATGGGCCGCCTGCGCCGGAACCTGCTCCGTTTGTGCTCCCGGAATTAGCAAATACAGAGACACTGAACATAATGCTTGCAAGTAATACAACGAATTTTTTCATGGCCTAATCTCCAATGTCAAAATTAAGGTTGATGAAGAGCTTGTAAATCATCAACGGAATAAATCTGTGCAGCCTGGTTAAGCAAGCATACATAGGTGAAATCCGTTTACCTTGAAGTCTTTCGGGACAGTATCTTGATGAGGCATCAACAGAAATTTACTGAAGCGGCAGGATTGCTGGCCAGCATCAGCTTGAAACCCGTAACACCTTGACGCTTAGTTAGCGGTCAGTGGTATTACTTTCTATGTCTAACGTTTCTCTCGATGGGGTTAATTTATCACCAGTTTGAGGGTTGTTAGGTCAGAGGAATGTCAGCAAATGCAAGAGGAGTGTAAAACCAGGTTTTTTGTATTGAAATGCATTTCATAAAGCATTAGGGCAAGTATGAGGATGTGTGATGCCAGCCAGAACAATAGCTCTGGCCGGCATCACACTATTGTTTATTGTCGCCAAGTGGCAACCGGACAGTAACGCAAAGCCCACCGGTTGATGAGTGTCCGGCGCTGATGCTGCCGCCGTGAGCCTGAACGATATTCCTGCAGATCGCCAGCCCAAGTCCGCTGCCGCCTTCGGCGCGGCTTCTGGATTTATCCACCCGGTATAACCGCTCAAATAACTTACCCAGAGACTTCTCTGGTACCCCAGGTGCCGTGTCTGAGATGCTGAGTTCCAGTACGTTACTGATGCGGCGCGCAGTAACACTGGCGTTGCCGCCTGCATCGGTATAGCGCAGGCTGTTTTCCAGCAGGTTGTTTATCAGCTGGGTAATGGATTTGGTGTCGCCCTGGCCGGTAATGCCCTGTGCGATATCCCACTCAAGGGTTAGCTGGTGCTGTTCAAAGCGGGTCTGGTTTTGCAGACAAATCCTGCCTGCCAGGTCTGAGTAATCAAGAGTCTCGCTTAGCTTATAAAAGCCTGAGTGCTCCGTTTGTGAAAGGGTATTGAGGTCTGCTACCAGTTTGGTCAGGTTCAGGACCTGGTCATGCAGGCTGTCGATATGCGCCGGAGTTGGCTGGCGGATCCCGTCCTGCATGGCTTCAATTTCACTGCGCAACACCGCCAGCGGTGTGCGAAGTTCGTGTGCTATGTCTGCCAGCCATTGCTCACGCAGTTCTTTCTGGTGTTTGAGAGCGTCGCTGAGGTGATTAAAGGCGCTGACGAGATCATCAAACTCATCATAACTACGGGTTGATATGGTGTGCTCAAGGTTGCCTTGGATCAGCGCCTGAGTGCCCTGGCGCAGGGCCTTGAGTGGTTTTAGCCAGGTGCGCATCAGCATCAGCGCGATAAGCAGTGAAGCGGCTGCGGCCATTGCCATGATTAGGTAAACCTGTTTGCGCTGGTGCTGGAAAAAACTGTCGGCCAGCGGTTCTGCAATACTCAGGCTCTGGCGGATGGCTATCCAGCCTACGGTGTTGTCACCGGACTTAATGGCTTCAAAAGTCAGGGCGCTGTTTGCGGGAGGGTTGAGGATGTTTTCCCTTGGCCCCAGTACCATCTCTTTTTTTTCATCAAGCAGGTTGATACGGTGGCTGAGCGGAGTCTGGCCATTGAATGCCGGGGCTTTCTGGCCGGGCATACGCCGCTGGGGTGGCGGCATTTCGCCAAGTTCGCGCAGCAGGTCGGCCCACAGGTAGGGACGGGCGCGTACCGGATCCCAGTTTCCATGCTCCTGATAAAGAGAGGACGCCAGCCCGGAAAGGGTAGTGACCTTTTCCAGCTCCTGTTGGTTCAGATAATCCTGCAATCCCTGTTTCAGGCTGGTGTTGATCAGCAGCGCACTGGCGGAAAACAGCACCAGGCTGACCAGCAGAAAAGAGCAAAACAGTTTGGTAAATATCGACAGTCGCATCCTTGCCTTCTTATTCTTGTTGCTTTTGCTGAGTTTAAATCATTCCGGCAGGTGTTTACTTATCAGCTGAACACCTGCTCAGTCGCACTCATCAGCCAGCTCAGTGCAGGCCCCCGGACTGAGCCCAGCTGGGTAATACGGTCAACCGGTACCTGCCAGGTCTTTGTATCAAATAGTACATCGACTTTGGCCAGTTTGCCCTCATCAATCAGAGGCTGTGCGATATGCGCCGGTATATATGTCCATCCCAGAGAGGCCGCTGCCAGTTGTCCCATCATCTGAAAATCGTTACAGGAGATCAGTTCCGGAGAAATCACCGGGGCGTAGTCGGGCAGGGCGCTTTCCCGGCTGGAAAGTACAATTTGCGGGTAGCGGGAGAGATCGCCCCGGCTGATCTCAGGGTAGCTCGCCAGCGGATGGCCGGGATGAACGGCGGTAAAGAAATCGACCTTGCCGATAAAACTCTGTTCGACACCAATCATCAGGTGAGGATCGAGCAGCATCAGCCCCAGGTGGGCCTTGCCGGCTTTGATTTTGGGCGCGATCTGGCGGTTCTCCACCACATGCAGCTCAAGGTGGGTAGCTTTAAACCGGCTGCGAAACTCACTCAGCATCTTAAGCAATGGCGGGGTAAGCAGGGCATTGTCTACGCACATGACGATTTCGGTTTCAGCGCCCATAGAGAGACTGAGCGCTGCCTGCTCCATCTCCTGTGCCTGGGCCAGGATAGCTTTGGCGTGTTCCAGCATCCGGTTGCCTGCAGGGGTAAGAACCGGAGAGCGGCCGCTGCGGTCAAACAGCGCCTGGTCCAGGTCAATCTCCAGGTTGGCGATGGCCTGGCTGACCACAGACTGGGCTTTTCCGAGTTTACGGGCCCCGGCAGAGAACGAGCCCTGTTCGGCGCAGGTGACAAAGGTGTGCAGCTGGTTGAGGTTTAGCATATCTGTAAAACCGATAGTATCTAACTTTTAAATCGCATATTAACAGATAGAATCGCCAGTAAATCCGGTTCCGATCACATTTAATCTGAGCGTCCGGGCCGGAAATGAACAAATAAGGCGAAAACCATGACTAAAAAAGAACGTGTATTGCACAGTGTGCTGTTTGAAGTGTTTGCTCTGCTGCTGGTGGTCCCACTGGGTCAACTGGTGGGGGGAATTGATACGCATACCATGACAGGAGTAGCGATCCTGATGAGCCTGCTGGCGATGGCCTGGAACTATGTTTTCAACCTGGGCTTTGACAAGGTGTTCGGGGCTAACCGGATGGAGCGCAAACTGGGCCTGCGAGTAATGCACGGCATTATGTTTGAGTTTGGCCTGATGCTGATCACCCTGCCGATTTTGATGTGGATCCTGCAGCGCGGCTTCTGGGATGTACTGGCGCTTGAGATAACCATGATTGTGTTCTTCCTCGTTTACGCGGTGGTGTATAACTGGTTGTACGATATCGTAAGAGCAAGAGTGGGCAGGCCACAGATAGCCTGATAAAAAAAACGGCGCATAATGCGCCGTTTTCAGTATTCAGAGTCGAGAATTACTTCTCAGCAGCGATCACAGAGATCTCAACCAGCAGAGCGTCGCGCGCCATGCTTGCTTCAACACAGGCACGCGCAGGAGCGTGACCTTCAGGTACCCATGCATCCCATACTTCGTTCATTTCAGCGAAATATTGCATATCTTTGATGTAGATAGTTGCAGACAGCATGTGCTCTTTGTCACTGCCAGCCTGCTCAAGCAGGGTTTCAACTTTGTCCAGCATAGTCTGAGTCTGCTCTTTGATGCCCTGAGTTGCATCTGCACAAACCTGGCCACACAGGTAGATAGTACCGTTGTGTTTAACGATGCGGCTCATGCGCTGCTTGGTTTCCATTCTTTCGATCATGTTGTTTTTCGCTTTATCGGATTACAGGAACGCATAGTGTATAAAATCTGGCATATCATTCAATGTGAAATATAAAATAATTTTGCATTTTTACACTTGTACACAAATATTTTTGCTCTGGATGTCAGGAGGTTTCTGGCATATGCTAAAAACCTCGCTGCAAATTCAACCGCAGCATTAAGGATTTTCAGATGTCTCACGCTTTACCTTCCTCTCACCAGGCCTGCCTGGTGTGCAGTGATCACCCGTTGTTTCCAACGCCGGAATATGTTCAGACAGAGCCCGGCAGGCTGTCTGCTTCCGTTACTATGCCGTCTGTGCTTCAGAGTTATGACAATGTGCTTCACGGCGGCATTGTCAGTACCCTGCTGGATGCGGCGATGACGCGCTGCCTGTTTGGCTGCGGCATTACCGCGATGACGGCTGAGCTTAAGGTGCGCTATCTGAAGCCGGTTCCGGTGGAGAGTGAGCTGAAAATCAGTGCGGAACTGCTGAGTCAGAAGCGGGGAATATCACAGCTGAAAGCGACCATTATATCGGCAGGAGAGGTGTGCGCCCGGGCGGAAGCTAAGTTTATGCAGGTGTAGCAATGTATATAAGAAAACGGCCGCTAAGTGCGGCCGTTTTACTTTGAGTGTCAGTTATGCCCAGAACATGGAAGCGATCAGGGTCAGGATACCGATACACAGCAGATTGAGCAGTACGCCCACCCGGATCATTTCCTGCTGCTTGATGTAGCCGGATGCAAACACAATCGCGTTTGGCGGTGTTGCTACCGGCAGCATAAAGGCACAGGATGCTGCGACAGCAATCAGTACAGACAGGATCACCGGTGACATGCCAAATGCTTCTGCTACGGCAGCGAATACCGGAACAAGCAGCGCGGCGCTGGCGGTGTTACTGGCGAACTCGGTCAGGAACACCACGAATGCGGCAATGATCAGGATGATGAAGAGGATCCCAAAGTGGGAGATTGCTTCACTCAGTTCGTTAGCAAGGAACAGGCTGGTGCCGGTTGCTTTCAGTACATTACTCAGACAGATACCACCACCAAACAGCAGCAGTACGCCCCAGTCTGCGGTTCTTTCTACGTCTTTCCAGTGCACTACCCGGGCGAAGTTGATCAATACAATCGCCAGCAGGGCAACCAGGGTATCGAACTTGGCAAAGCCACCCAGCATGGCATTGATTGGTTTGCTGAAGATCCACAGGGTGACGGTCAGGGCAAAGATACCTAGGGTCACGATCTTACCTTTATCCCAGACAACCGGCTCGTGCTTGAGCTCAAAGGTGCCTTTCAGATCCGGCCGCAGAATAAAGTAGAGCAGGGTGATAGCAGATGGCAGCAGGATCAGGGTTGCAGGCACACCATACTTCATCCATTCAGTAAATGTCAGGCCAACTTCGGCGGCTGCAATAGCATTCGGCGGGCTGCCCACAATGGTGGCGATACCACCGATACTGGCGCTGTAGGCGATACCCAGCAGTACAAACACATAGGTTTTATGGCCACTTTCCTCGTTTACTTTGCCCAGAATACCCAGTACCAGCGGCAGCATCATCGCTGTGGTGGCGGTGTTACTGATCCACATTGACAGGGCAGCCGTCGCACCAAACAGCATAAATACAGCGGTGCTCATCTTGCCCCTTGCCATCAGCAGTACGTGGTCTGCGATAACTTTATCCAGAGCCTGACGGCGCATGGCCGCAGCGAGACCAAAGCCCCCCAGGAAGAGGAAAATGGTGGAGTTGGCAAAGTTGTTCAGCGCAGTCTGGGTATTAAAGATACCCAGCCCAACCGCCATCAAAGGAACCAGCAGTGCAGTAATAGTGACATGCAGCGCCTCGGTCAGCCACAGGATGGCGATAAACAGCAGCATACTGATCCCCAGTACGATCTGTGGTTCAAAAGGCAGCGTATGGTAAAGCACCAGGAACAATGCAATATCAAGAAGGATGATGATACTGCTGCGGTTAAAAAACCACTCATGAGTGTTGCTGGGCAGAGGAATATTATCGTTTTTGTTCATAGCTTCAGGCTTCCGTTTGAAGAAAAATGCAAACACTAAATTCACACCATTAAACAGATAGCACGGTTTCTGTTTGCATGTTGTTAACCAACTCAAAACAAGAAAGAAATAATTTGCTGAATATTGGTTTCTTGAACTTCAGCACATGCCCTATCGGCTCTGTGAATAACTGGTTTTGTCTCCATTTGGGTGAAGAATGGCATTAGGGAAAGTATTAGAATGGTATTGAGCATTTACTCAACTAAGGAAGTACTTATGAAAACGGGTCATTTATATCCTGTGCTGACACTGGTGGCTGCTGCCGTGCTCAGCGGATGTGGTGGCGGAGATTCGGGTGCGGGAACAACGCCCGAAACAAAAAGCTATATGCAGGTTACCGCCATTGATGGTTATCTGCGCAACGCAGAAGTTTGGCTGGATAAAAATAAGAACTATCGCTGGGAAGAGGGGGAGCCTAAAGCGACAACGGGTTCCGGAGGTAAGGCAAACCTCGACGTATCGGGGATCAGCAATCCGGAGAGTTATCCTTTGATAGTCCGGGCTGTTGCGGGGGAAACTATTGATGAAAGCGCGCCGGACACTCCTGTTTCAGCGGGCTATCTGATGTCTGCTCCGGCAGGTGAAACTGAGATCACCCCTCTTTCTACTCTTGTTCAGATCTCAATGATCAAAACGCCTTCGCTGACAAAACAGCAGGCGGCCGAAGAAGTGGCCGGAAAGCTGAATGTTCCCGCCGATAAACTTCTGGGTGATTACGTTGCCGGTGCTGAAGAAGACGTGATGCGTAAAGCGGAAGCCCTGGTTAAGGCAGAAGTGATGCCGAAAACGTCAGGCCAGGCGCAGCAGACCGATTCGGTCGCGCAAAAAGCCGATGACGTAGCCCTGCTGGTGAAAGACCTGGCTGAAGATGAAGTGGTGGTGATTGATGGTGACCAGTGGCGCAAAGTGACTGACGATACCGATGATGACGATGATGGGGTTCCGGACAACGAAGACAAGTTTCCGTTCAACGCTCAGGAGAGCAGTGACAGGGATGGCGATGGTGTCGGGGACAACGCGGATAACTACCCGGACGACGCTTCTGAACAGTTCGATACCGATGGCGACAACGTAGGCGATAATGCCGATGCGTTCCCTACTGATCCTGAAGAAAGCAAAGACTCAGACGCTGATGGTCTTGGAGACAATGCCGATGCTTTCCCGGAAGACCCGACTGAACAGTATGACAGGGACGGAGACAAAGTAGGGGATAACGCCGATGAGTTCCCTGACGATCCTAAAGAGTGGAAGGACACCGATAAAGACGGCACCGGCGACAACGCGGATGCCTTCCCGAAAGATCCAACCGAACAGAAAGACAGTGACCAGGACAAAGTGGGTGACAATGCGGACGCATTTCCTGAAGACCCCACTGAGCAGTACGACCGGGATAAGGATGGGATTGGCGATAACAAAGACCGCTTCCCGGATGATCCGAACGAGTCTGCTGACAGAGACGATGATGGCGTTGGTGACAAGAGCGACAACTGTCCGGACACCGCAAACCCGGATCAGGCTGACAGTAACGCAGATGGCGTGGGCGATGCCTGTACTGTGAGCACCGCGGCAACCTTTGACAACGCAAAATTTGACCAGGCGACCTGGAATTAATCGAAGAATTAAGGAAAATATTATGAACATGAATAAAAGCTTGCTGGCAATGTTGGTAGCGGGTGGCTGCCTGGCCTCACAACCAGGAATGGCAGCTGACTCCCTGACGGTATTCAAAGCCGGGGATGTGATTAAATCGGCCGATATGAATGGCAACTTCACCTATCTGGAAAACATGATCAACAGCGCCAAAGCAAATAAGGGCTTTGTTGCGGATGCTGTAGACTGTTCGGCAGATCCAAACGCGCTGGTTAAATACTTTGAAGCGCCAACGGCGAGCCGCTTTACCAAGCTGACTTTGACCGGTGCCTGTAATGGTGACCCTCAGCAGGGTGGCGAACTATTGGTAACCCGCGATAATATCTGGATTGAAGGTGGCGAGATTGCCGCACCGGTACTGGTGCGCGGTAAAACAGATGTCAGCCTGAGCCAGGTGACGATCTCGACCAATGTTCCCCGGGCATTCTGGACCGACGGTGGTGGTTCTGTGTATCTGGACCGTGTCGCCCTGCCAGAGCTGGCTCAGCTTATCGTTACGGGGAACAGTGCACTGGCACTAAATAGTGACCTTACACAGAAAGAGCTGTATGTTAATCAGGCATCCCGCCTGTTCCTGTTTTCTCCTGCCGAAAAAGCCAAACACATCTATCTGGATAACAGCGCTTCCATGGAGTTTACTAACCTGAATACTGCCAGTATTGAGGTGGCGAACGGCGCAAGTCTGCACGGTAAAACCATGACGGCAGACAGCGTTTACCTGAATAACGGTGCGTCTGCTCAGGTTGAAACTCTGACAGTGAGTGGTCCGCTTGATCTTAAAGCGGCTTCTGCGCTGAATGCTGTTACGGTAACTGCAGACTCATTTAGTGTGAAACTGAGCTCTGCAATGAAAGTGAGTGGTGATCTGACCGCAAACAACGGTGATGTGATTTACAGCAGTAGCATGCGAACAAAAGGCAATGCGGCTGTGAAGCAGTTTATGGTTCGTTCTGCATCGTCTGCACGTGTCGACAACACTTTTGAGGCTGATAGCCTGAACGTATCGGAAGGTTCCCACCAGAGGGCTGATACCCTGAATGTAAGCGGTTTGATTTTTGCACGTCAGGCAAACCTGACGGTAGATAAAGCTATCAGCTACGGCAGCGTAGATGTAGGTTCCTTCAGTGATATGGTTATTCACATGCCAATCACCCAAATGTGCAGTGATTTCAACCGTACTTTCGTTACCGGCTGGTCATTGCAGGATGAGAAAAGCTTCCCGTTTGACTGTCAGTAACTGACCCTGATCATTTCAGCCCGGCTAATGTGCCGGGCTTTTTTGGAGCGGTTTAGTGCGTTACTTCAGATTCCCCAATCGCCTGCTCCAGCTTCTCAATAAACAGCGCCACCTTGTCACTCAACTCCCCGGTGTGAACGTAGATCCCAACGTTCCCGACTTTCTCTTCATTGACCGCCAGGCAGGTAATGCCTTTAGTCTTCAGCCACGGTGCCAGCTTGTTGGTATAGGGCATTACGGCCTGAGAGAGGTGCAGCATATCGACGCTGGCAGAAAGTGAATCAACGTCATAGATGATCCGGTTGGCGGGCATATCCAGCTCCTGGCGGGTTACCGGGGCGTCCAGCAGCATTGAGCCGTGGCGGATATGATCCGGTGTGGCGCGCAGTACCGGGTACTCTTCCATTGCCTCTGTTGGCTCCGGGTGGTGCAGCAGCGGATGGCCGTCGCGAACATAATAGGCTTCACGCTCCTGAATAAGCGGGATATAGCGGACTTTGACGTCCTGAGAGAGGTTCTGCACTTCGTGGCCAATAAACAGGTCCAGCTCGCTGCGGATAAGGTGGTGCATCAGCGAGAGGTGGTTACCAAACTCCAGATGAAAGGAGCTTGAAGGGGCACTTTGCTGATAGCTTTTTACCGCATCACGCACAAAACACTCCCACCAGGCTTCACCGGTACCGAGTTTGATCCGGCCAAACTGACGCTGGGACATCTCATTTAAGCGGTGAACCAGCTCAAGGTGTTTGTCCTGCTGCTCTCTGGCGTAGTTGAGAAATACGTGGCCATATTCTGTCAGCTCCACACCTTTTGAGCGTCGCTCAAACAGGGCAACGCCCAGCTCAGCTTCGAGTTTCTTAATTGCTGCGGTCAGTGACGGCTGACTGAGTTTGAGTGCATCTGCCGCTTTTTTAATCGAGCCGTGATGGGCAACGTGAAGAAAATAGTGGTGGTGTTTGTTCATGCCGGAAGTGTGCTTAAAAGGTGATGAAAAAAGAGTGTGATACAGGTGCGACTCCTGTCAAAGGAAATCATCGAAACCTATAGCATTTGTTTGAAACTCGTCACTTCGATGTCTCGTGATATAGGAAAATACTATATCTGGTTGGGGGAGGGCTATTTTCTAAATCAGTCAGCAGTCGCTATTCTTTGGGTATTCCTTATTGATATGTAGTGCAGAAACGTATGGACAACAAATGGTGGCATGATGCGGTAGTCTACCAGATCTATCCGCGCAGCTTTTGTGACTCAAACGGTGATGGTATCGGTGATATCCCGGGCATCACTTCAAGGCTCGATTATCTGAACCAGCTTGGGGTGAACGTCCTGTGGCTTTCCCCCGTTTACCAGTCTCCGATGGATGACAACGGCTACGATATTTCCGATTACCAGGCGATAGCACCGGAATTTGGCACCATGGATGACATGAAGACGCTGATCCGTGAAGCTGACGCCCGTGGTATTAAGATCGTGATGGATCTGGTTGTGAACCACACGTCGGATGAACACGAGTGGTTTAAACAGGCCCGCCAGAGCAAAGACTCGCCTTACCGGGACTTTTACATCTGGCGTGATGCCAAAGCAGACGGATCACCGCCCGATGATCAGCAATCTGTTTTTGGTGGCAGTGCCTGGCAGTGGGACGAGCAGAACGGGCAGTACTTTTTCCACCTCTTCTCCCGTCGCCAGCCGGATCTGAACTGGGAGAATCCAAAAGTTCAGGAAGAAGTGCATAAGATGATGAACTGGTGGATTGACCAGGGCATCGGTGGCTTCCGTCTGGATGTGATTGACCTCATCGGCAAAGAAGTCGACAAAGGGATTACCGGTAACGGTCCGCGCCTTCACGGTTTGCTGCAGGAGATGAACAGAGCAACGTTCGGGGACAGAGACCTGCTGACGGTTGGGGAAACCTGGGGCGCGACCCCGGAGATCGCCAAACTGTACAGCCATCCGGAACGTGAAGAGTTGTCTATGGTGTTCCAGTTCGAGCATATTACGCTTGGCTGGGGCAACGGCGACAAATGGCAGCCACAGTCAACAGACCTGCGCGCACTCAAGCAGGTACTGACCAAGTGGCAACAGGAGCTGGACGGCCAGGGCTGGAACTCACTGTTCTGGAATAACCACGATCTCCCTCGTGCGGTTTCCAAATATGGTGATGACGGGCAATACCGGGTTGAGTCAGCCAAGATGCTTGGCACCGCTCTGCATCTTCTTAAAGGCACCCCTTATATCTACCAGGGGGAAGAGATCGGCATGACTAACGTGAAGTTCGAAAACCTGGAGCAGTACCGGGATATCGAATCGCTTAATTTCTATAAGGTGAAAACCGATGCAGGTGTCAGCCATGAAGAGATGATGGCGGCGCTGGGTGCCAACAGCCGTGACAACGCCCGTACCCCGATGCACTGGAACGGCGAAGCGCAGGCTGGCTTTACCAGCGGCACACCATGGATTGAAGTAAACCCGAACTACCCGCAAATCAACGTTGCCCACGCGCTGGACGATCAGGATTCGGTGTTCTACCACTACCAGAAACTGGTCAGTCTGCGTAAGCAGTACCCGGTGATCACTTATGGTGAGTTTGTACCGGTCGCAGAGGAGCACAGCAAGGTCTTTGCTTATCTGCGCCGTGATGAGCAGCACCAGCTGCTGGTGGTGAACAACTTCAGCGCTGATGTGGTCGAATTTGAATTACCAGAAACACTGCAAAGCAGGGACGCGCAGTGCCTTATCAGTAACTACCCTCAGGTGCCGGAACTGGCATCAAGGGTTTCTCTCCAGCCTTACCAGTCCTTTGTGGTTCAGTTGTAACCGTTATGGGCGATACCTGGTGGTATCGCCCTTTTTTCTCCTCTCTTTGTTTTCCTGGTCAAGTCTCATGATTCGTCATTGGTCAAATGAGAGTTATTCTGACATTGCTTTGACATAATACATAAATTTAGCAAGTAGTATCTCATCAAACCTAAAGTCGTCGTTATCAATAGCCTCAAAGGTAAACAATGAAAAAACTAGCTCTCTCAGTATGTATCTCTGCAATTTTGGTCGGATGTGGCGGAAGCGGAGGTTCGGACCCGAAGCCTGAGCCAAAACCGACTCCGGTTCAAGATCAGGTTGTGAATGTTTCGCTTAAGAGCACAGATCTGTTCTCACTAGATGAAATTGCGGCAACGGTTGATTTTAACGTATATCCTATTACTGATGGTAAAGAAGTAGTTAAACCACAGTGGTTTAAGACATCTGGTGAAGAGAAAGGTATTGCTGGGAAACCAGTCAACAAAGTGGCTTATGCCAGAGACAGCGGAAAGGTTCTTACGAGCACTGAGGTTAAAAAAATAGAAGCTCTGGGGTGTCGCTACCTGGATGACGGAAAACTGGTTGATGAGCCAGTTGCTGTACGTATGCAAGATGACCTTGGTAACGGTTACCGCATTGTAATGACGGAAAACGTCAAACTCAATGTTAAGAGCCAGCAATGCACTGCTGAGAGAGAAGTGGGCATGTACCTTGTTAATTCTGAAGGTAAATCCTGGAACCTTGATATCTCCGATCTGGAAGCCGCTGGTGATTCAAAAGTTCTTGCAGCTAAGTCAGTGTATAACAGTACTGACAAACCTCTGTTTCTTGTTGAACCAAGCGATCAGAACGGCAATGAGTCCCAGTTGTTCTCATTTGACATTCCTGCCGACAACTCGAAGCCTGCGAAGGCGGTCAGGAAGTTCGCCGATATTGAGTTAGTGAAGACAATTGGACAAAACCAAGTTTCCTTCTCTGGAAAGTATCTGGCATTTCGGGACACAGAAGATCAGCATATTGTTATTGATGTTGAAACAAAGGACAAAGTTCAAAACGACCAGTTTAAATGGAATTCTGGCTTTGTACCATTTGCAGTTGGCGGTGAGAACGGCGTATTAGCTACGCTGAACATTCCTGAACAACAAGATGGGACCAGTCGTGACGTTCTTTTAAGCCTGCTGTCCAAATCATCAGAGTCAGAGGCTAATGTAAGAAATATTAAGTTCAGCGCTGAAGCTGGCGGGATCGTTTCTGGTCCAGACTTAGGCGTGATCAACACGCTATCAGTTCATGCCGGTGATGTTAAAAAAACGGCTGTGGTACTCAAAAACAGTACAGTGTTGATTTTTGACACTGTAGAAGAAAGCTCTGAGACGGGCGGACTGGAGATAGTTAGTAATCCTGAGTTTTCAAAAAATGGCAACACCGAGGTTCTGGCCAGTGTTCTAATGCCTGATGATCAAATGCCAACGATTGTTATCGCTGGTGATAAGCATCGTTACACACTGCAATTGAATGGTCTTCACTCTTCTTATGGGAGAACGTTTTATGAGTATCCTATTCAGGAGAGTGGTGAAGCACTGAACGAGGATGAAAAGGGGACTCTTAGCCTGACGGACAGCGGTGATATAAATTACAGCTTGATGGAAGGTGGAGAGCTGGTTCCTTACCAATTGAATTTTAGTAACGTTTATATGCCGCGGGGGATTTCAACTGAAGCTGGTACTCCGGTTAATATAGTTCTTCCTGGTAAGTTTAAGTAATGTACGTGGCCGCTCCTTTACGAGAGCGGCCTTTTTGTATTCAGCCCACCAGCCTGGATGGGGGCTGAACTCAAAAAGAAGCCAGCTTGTCAGCTGGCTTCCCGGCTTGTTTTAGACTTCAGGCTGAGCATTTATCGGAGGAGTAAACGCCGTCAGCTCCAGTGCTGGTCCGGTGTATTTCTCAATTTTCACCAGAGCGGAGTTAGCCGCACAGCCGTTGGCCAGGCGGGATGACGGGATATCCAGGGTCAGTACGTTGGCGCCGCCGTTTTTACACAGGCCGGTGGCTTTATCCAGATCCGGCCAGCCGCCTTCGTGGATACAGACCGCACCCCGTTTGATGCCATCGGTGACAAGCGCACCTGCCAGTACCTGGCCGCGGTCATTGTAAACCCGTACCAGGTCACCGGTTTTGATGCCGTGTTTCTTCGCATCTTCCATGTTGATGGACACAGGTTCGCGGTTGGCGATGGCATACTCTTCACGCAGTTTGGCGTAGTTAAACTGGCTATGCAGACGGTGCGCTGCGTGAGCGGTCATCAGCTGCAGTTCGCCGTTTTTCGCGTTAGGGTAGAACTCGGTCGGTTCCAGCCAGGTTGGGTGAGCCGGGCAGTCTTTCAGGGCAAAGCCTTCAACGGTTTTTGAATAGATCTCAATCTTACCGCTTGGAGTGCCGAGCGGGTTGAGTACCGGATCTTTTCTGAAGTCAGCATGGCGCACAAATTTGGCGGCTTTCTTGTTGAACTTCATTTCAATCAGCTGGTTTTCATCCCAGAACTTACCGAATTTCGGCATCCGTATCCGGGCTGCTTTACCGGATTTCTGAGCCGCATCGTAGAACTCTTTCAGCCAGTCCATCTCGTCTTTGCCTTCGGTAAAGACATCGCGCCCACCAGCTTTAATGAGCTCTGCCATATCGGCAAATACATCAAAGTCGTTGCGCGCTTCGCCCTGTGGCTCGACGACTTTCTTCATTGGCACCAGATGCTGGTTACTGTAGTCACCGGTCATGGTCATATCGTTGCGTTCAAACGACGTTGTGATCGGCAGCACCACATCGGCGTGCTTGGCTGCTGCTGTCCAGTAGATCTCGGAGATAACAACCAGCTCGGGTTTCTGCCATGCTTTGATCAGGCGATTGGTGTCCTGGTGGTGAGTGAAGTTACCACCGCCGGCCCACCAGATCATTTTGATCTCAGGGAAGGTCAGCTCTTTACCGTTGTGCATGTATTTCTTACCAGGATTTTCCAGAGCTTCGGTGATCCTTGCTACCGGGAAGGCGTTGACCGCGCCGGAAATTGCCCAGTCATTACCCGCGGAAGAGCCACCACCGATGGAAGAAGAGATAGCCGGAAGCACGCCCGCATCACGGGTTGGGTTACCGCCGTTAGAGTAGTGGTAAGAGAATCCAAAGCCGCCGCCAGGAAGACCGATTTGACCCAGCATGGCTGCCAGGGTAACCAGCATCCAGTGGCGTTGCTCACCAAACTGCTGGCGCTGGATCCCCCAGCCACCCATCAGCATAGTGCGGTTTTTACTGAAAATGTCTGCCAGCACTTCGAGCTGCTTGGCAGGCACGCCACAGACTTTCTCTGCCCACTGCGGCGTTTTGGCTACACCGTCAGTTTTACCCAGCAGGTAGGCTTCAAACTTGTCATAGCCAACGGAGTATTTGGCAAGGAACTCAGTATCGTGTTTGCCTTTGCTCACCAGAGAATGAGCGATACCCAGCATCATGGCGACATCGGTCATCGGGCGCGGCGCAATCCATTCTACGCTGTCACCGAGGAACTCGATGGTCTCAGAGCGCATGGGGTCTATAGCGATAAGGGTTTTGCCGGATTTTTTCAGCTGGTGGAAGAACTCAAGGCCGGTACAGTCGGTTGAGCTCCAGGCGATTTTCAGGGTGTTGAGTGGATTCATGCCCCAGAGTACAACGACGTCAGAGTTTTCCATGACCATTGGGTGAGTGGTTTGCTGCTCGTACACTTCGATAGAGCCCATAACGTGTGGCATGATCACCTGAGCCGCACCGGTTGAGTAGTCACCCAGATGGCCAGAGTAGCCGCCTGCCATACTCATATAGCGCTGAAGCAGGGTCTGGGCTTTGTGCAGCACGCCACTGGAACGCCAGCCGTAAGAGCCAGCAAACACAGATTCAGGGCCGTTGGCTTTGCGGATCCGCATGTGTTGCTCATGGATAAGCTTCAGCGCCTGATCCCAGGAGACACGGACAAACTCATCGTCCCCGCGCATGCCTTTCGGGCTTTCAGGGTTGTTCAGATAGCCTTTGCGCACCATAGGGTATTTGATCCGCGCTTTGGTATACACCTGGTCCGGTCCGGTGCTTTGCAGGCTGTTGGGCACTGTCTGAGGCAGGGCGTTAGTGGTCGCGACCAGCTTGCCGTCTTTTACGTCACACAGCAGCGGCCCCATACGACCGGCGGTCAGTACGCCTTTCCCACGCTTATTGGCAGCAGAGACAGGCAGAGGAGTGAGGGAGTTGATGGCAAGCGCACCAGCGGCCATGCCTGTACCTTTCAAAAATCCGCGACGGGTAATATCAGTCATGATTTATGTCCTTTTGTTTCTCAGTGGCCAGCCACGTCTTTGGCGTGGTTCTGGAAGTATTTGGTCAGAAGTTCAAGGTCTTCGTCCGAGATATCAGTACGTTCACCCATCCCTTTGGCTACCGGGCCCCAGGCATTCACAGTGAAGTGATGGCCCGGGATTTTGGCGTGACAGGTGGAGCAGTAGACCGTATCGAGCTGCTCTGCGTACGCCCATACCGGCTCAAGTGAGTCGAGTACCGGGGCGTCGGTTTGTGCGGTCAGTATCGCGCTGCGCCATTCATTGCCGTATTCGTCTGCTTTGTATTCTCCGGTTTTGAGTGCTTTCTGGCCCTCTTCGGTCAGCATGGCAACGATGGCCCGCTGGCCTTCTCCGAAGTACAGGACCTGTTCGGCATTTTTCATCTGATACCCGTGCAGCTCGACGGTTCGGATTCCGTTTTCAGAAGCAATTACATCGAGTTTCGCTGTCGGATTGATACTGCCCAGCTCTCCGATATCAATCTGAGTGACCGGATAGACGGTTTTCGCAGCGGCATCGGTGTTCTCAGTCGCGGCCATCAGACGGTCCAGCGCTTCGCTGTCCATTTCAGGTTCAGGTGCGAAGTGAGCAACCCCTTTGTGGCAGTCGATACAGGTTTGATTGTTTTCGATACCGTACTCGTGCATCTTTACCGCTTCCTCACTCTGTTCGTAAGTATCCATGGCATCGAAGGTGTGACAGGAACGACAGGTTGCAGAGTCGTTGGCCCGGAACTGCGCCCAGACGGTCTCAGCCATGGCCATTCTGTGCTGTTCATACTTCTCTTCGGTGTCGATCTTTCCGGTGATGTACTCGTGGTAGATGTCTTTGGAGGCGCGGATTTTTGTCACGACATAGCCAATGGGGTCGGAAGGGATGTGGCAGTCAGAGCACTCTGCCCTTATGCCTTTGGCATTACTGTAGTGAATGGAACCCTCATACTCTTCAAACGGGATTTGCATCGAGTGACAGGAGACACAGAATTTGGTGTCTGAGGTATAGTGCATGATGGCTGCAGTGCCGCCCAGCGTGATCCAGCCGGCGATCAGGCCGATGACGGCAGCAACAATAACGAGGCGTTTCTTTGTCGACATAGTCTGTTACACCCTGTATGTATTTTGAACACTTTGAGGGTAGTAACACTTTAGGGGTAGGTAAAGCTGGTGCAGGGAATAACTGACCATTTCCCTGGTAATGATGAGGATTTGTGCAGCACGTCACTTTTGCGCGTGATGAAAGCATTTTTCAGGTTAATGCCTGTACAAAATGTGACCGGTGTCGTTTCGGGTTATCACCGAATGTGACCGGGATAACTCACCCCTTTGTCTACTCCCTAACTCCATGTTTTAAAGGATGATTTAACTTTTATAAGTTTGCATATCATGGCATGACTATAACCAGAAAAGGATGCCAAAACGTGAAACTTACCAAACTGACACTTGCGCTGCTGGCCGGTGGATTACTTGCTGGCTGCAGCAGTACCAGTGCAGACAAAACATCGGATGCAGTGGCGGTCGCGCCTTATGCCTGTAAAGCAGTGGCGGAAGACGATCTTCGGATCTACCAGGTGATGGTGGAGAGCTTTGTGGACGGAGACCCGGCGATTGGCCACGGTACCGGTTATGGCACCAGTGCGCACAACGGGGATATCCGCGGGATCATCAATTCTCTCGATTATATTCAGTCGCTGGGCATGAATACGGTGTGGCTGACACCGGTATTTAACTCTGTCCCGGTGGACGGTCAGGATCACTGGGCGGATCGTCTGGATGCGACCGGTTACTTTGCTACTGACTATTTCGCTATCGATCCGCGTTTTGGCACCATGGAAGATGCCCGTGAACTGGTGGAAAAAGCCCACGCCAGAGGCATGTATGTGCTGTTTGACGGGGTGTTTGGTCACCACAAAGAGAACGTTGTGGCTTCACCGTCTGGCCTGAAACCGGTCGGTAAGAGCAACCCGGTTTCTTACCCTGAGAGCCTGCCATTCTACAAAGAGGTGGCGCAGTACTGGATTAAAGAGCTGAAGATTGACGGCTGGCGTCTCGACCAGGCTTATCAGGTACCGACACCGGCCTGGACTGAAATCCGTAAAGCGGTTGATGAGGCATCGGCTTCGGTGACTTACCAGAACGCCAAAGGCGAAACCGTGAATCCGCTGGGTTATATGGTGGCGGAGATTTGGAACAACGAAAACTACATTACCGAGACCGGCTATGGCGCAGAAGGCGCGCCAGCCCTTTGCTCAGCGTTTGACTTCCCGGTTCGCTACCGTCTGGTTGAGACCTTTGCGGTCAGCGAAGGTGGTACCGGTGGAAAAGGTGGTGACTGGCTGGACGAAGGCATGCGCCTGCACAGCATCTATCCTGATCATGCCAAACCTAACCTGATGATTGGTAACCACGACCTGGTGCGCTTTGGCGACCTGCTTCAACGCGGCAATATTGCCGACCCGGTTGACGCTGAATACTGGCAACGGTACCGCGCCGCTCTCTCTTTCCAGGCGGCTTACACCGGCCCTATCACACTTTACTATGGGGATGAAATTGGCGACGAACTCGATGGGTTTGCTGCTAAGGTCGATAACGACTGCGCAGTACAGGGCCTGTGTGATGACCACGTAGCCCGTACCGACGGTAAAGTGGATGGGGTGACAAAGCACACCCTGACCACAGAGCAAAAAGCGCTGAAAGAGTACGTCACCAGCCTGATGACCATTCGTGGTGCGCACCCGGCGCTCTACAGAGGTAAACGCACTAATATCGTCGCTTCTCAGACCGCGTATGTGGACCACAAGCAGTCCGGTGATGATGCGGTCGTGTATCTGGTCAGCACCAGTAATCAGGCCCAGACCCTGTCCCTGAGTTCAGAACAGCTCGGTTCTGCGGGGACACTGACTGACCTTGAAAGCGGGCATTCGATGAGCGCGGCTTCTGGTCACTATTCGGTTACCCTTGACCCATTCCAGGCACGGTTCCTGAAAGTGGACTCCCCGCTTGAAAGTGGCCCTGTCGGTGCCGCGACAGCAGGGGCTGGCTCTGTTATTGAAGGCGATGCGTTTATGGCCTCCTGTGATAACCCAACGGTGTCAGAGGCCGGGCCGGTCAGTGACAAGCTGTATGTGGTGGGCGACCTGACGGGCTGGAAGCATCAGTCTTCGCGCCTGATGGAATACAAAGGCAAGGGCGTGTACCAGCTGGTGATCGATGAGAAGAAGGGCGGTTACCGGGTGCAGTTTGCCGACTCGGACTGGAGCCCGCAGTACACGGCTGATGGTCTGATGCTGCCGCTGGGCAAAGAAACCACGCTGACTCACGGTGGTTACGATAAAAACACCGCTGCTACGGTTCTGGATGCAGGCCAGTACGTCTGGAGCCTGAAGTTTAAGGACAACGGCGCGCCGGAGTCGGTGATGCTGGCTAAGTGTCAGTAATCGTAAAAAAAGACAACAGGAGCCTGCGGGCTCCTGTTTTTTTGGCTCTATCGTCCCCGTCCATCCACCATGACCCACAGGGTACGGATCAGAATGCTCACATCAGTAACAAACCAGCGGAATACCGAGGTCAGTGACAGCGCGTAGCTGTGGTCAAAGCCGACTTTACGCCGTACATCATCAATACAGGTGTCATAGCCCTGGTTGACCTGCGCCAGCCCGGTGATCCCAGGCAGCACGCCATACGTTCGCTCGACGAAAAACGGAATCGCGTTTTCCAGCTTCTGATAAAAGCCCGGGCGCTCTGGTCTTGGGCCAATCAACGACATCTCTCCTTTGAGCACATTAATCAGCTGAGGCAGTTCATCGAGTCGGGTCTTTCTAAGGAAGCGGCCAACCGGGGTGATACGCGGGTCACCCTCGGTTGCCCAGACCGCGCCGGAGCGGGCTTCGGCGTCCTGGTACATGGTGCGGAACTTAATGATTTCGAAAAACTCCATTTTTTCCGGGGTGGATTTCCCCACCCTGAGCTGGCGGTAGAACACTGGCCCGGGTGAAGTCAGAGCGATGGCGGCGGCGATAGCCGGCCACAGTGGCAGGGTCAGCAGTATTCCGGCGATGGCGCCGGCCAGGTCGAACAGACGTTTGGTGACAGTGATGGTGGTTGAGGTGTTCATGTTCACTCCTTAACGGGACACTTTGGTCCATCGTTGAGATTCCATTCCCAGCAGGTAGCGGAGTCCGCCGAGAAGATTTGCAGTATGGCCAACCAGCAGATAACTGAGCCAGCGGCAGATTTTATGACTAAAGAGAGCAGGCCAGCGCCAGCTCGCCAGCCCCAGCGTATAGACGGCCAGCTGAAGCCCAAGCATCAGGGCGAACAGGGGCTGCCAGGCGAGGGCAAGGCTGGTGCCAAGGCAGAGGATCATCAGGTATGGCGTTGCCAGGCGCAGTCCTTTGCCGGAGATGAACGCAAAGGCCACGCCTTTATATTTGGGAAGGAACAGGGCGGCCAGCTCAATGGCCTGCTGCATATTGCCCGCTGAAATGCGCAAACGGCGGCGAAAGTCAGCCTGAGGCGGGGTGGGCTCCTGCTCCAGCGCGACCATGCTGGTGTTGTAATCAGCCCGGTACCCCTGACGGACGATGTTCATTGGCAAAATGAAGTCATCGTTGATGGTATTAGCCGCCAGCGGACGGAAGAGATGAGTACGGAACAGGTAAAACGCGCCGTGAGAGCCCAGTGAAGATCCCAGGCTGGTTTCGCTCTGTTTGAGCTGGCTCTGATAGCGCCAGTAGCCACTCTCACCTGCGTTGCTCTGGTCGAGCAACTGATAGGTGGCATTAACCACGCCGGTATGAATGTCTTCAAAGTGCTCTGCGGCAATCAGCAGCGCATCGACAGAGATAAGCGCTGAGACGTCGCTCATGGCGGTAATGTCGCTTTCTGTTTCAGCCATTTCCTGATTGATTATTGCTACTTTGCCCTTGTTTTGCTGATATTCACGGATCTCAAAATGGGTATCAGCACAGGTGGCTTCCTGAATGGTATCCCGGGCAATGTTCGCCGTGTTGTCGCTGCATCCGTCGCAGACGATCCGGATAACCAGTTTGTTCCGCGGGTAATCCAGACAGGCCAGGTTTCGGATCTTGTCTGCTATCCAGCGCGCTTCGTTATAAGCGGGCACCAGTATGGTGACCGATGGGAGGCCGGAGTCTGTCTGATGGCTGCGATAACCCCGCTGGGCTGTGTCTGTTTCCCGTTGTGGAATTTTTCCTGCCAGCTTTTTCAGCAGCAGCGGATAGCCGATATGGTGATAGACAATCAGCGTGGCACACACCACAAACAGACAGCTTAAAATCAGTTCTGCCATGGTCATACTCCGTTAAACAGGGCCTGATAGGAGGCGCTCATTTTCTGAATGGTGTTGTTTTCCAGCACAAACTCCCTTGGTTTTTGCAGGCAGCGCCTGCGCAGCATCCGTTCGATCATGAACGCCATCTCCAGTGGTTTTTCCGGTCTGACAACGCCGCCGGAGATCGGGCACAACGTCTCGCGGCTTGCGCCAGTGTCGGTGACCAGAGTCCGGATATTGCACGCCTGAGCTTCCAGCGGACTCAGGGGAAAGCCTTCGTTGCGTGAAGGAAGACAGAACAGATTCAGGGACTGGTAAAAACGCGGCATATCATCGGTCTGGCCGAGAAACTTTACCCGCTTCTCAACACCCAGTCTGCGCGCCAGTGCGTACAGCTGATGTCTCTGACTGCCGTCTCCGGCGATGACCAGCCCGACCCGGCGGGGCAGAAAACGCAGTGCGGCGATCAGGGTGTCGTGGCCTTTGACATGCTCAAGGCGACCGGCAGTACCAATAAGACAGGCTTTTTGGGGCAGCCCCAGCTCCTGGCGGGCTCTGTGCTGAGGGCCGGGGGCAAACTTGCGGCAGTCGATGCCGTTTTTTATCACGGAGACCTGGCGGTACTGAAAGTGGCGTTTTATCTGCAGCAGTACCTGGTCTGCGTCTGCGACCAGGGTCGGTTTACTCAGTTTCAGCGCCAGTGCCTGTACTTTTCTGCGTTTGGGATCACTTAGGTGCCAGCTGTCGTGTTCGGTATGAATGTGAACCGGGACACCGGCGGTTTTGGCGGCCAGTCCCGCATACAGCAGCGGGCCGATATGATGGCTGTGGACCACATCGGGCTTGAGCAGTGAGAAGAGTTTGCTCAGCTTCCAGATGAGTGAAAGGCGAACACCCGGAGGCTTTTCCAGAAAAATCAGCTGGTCTGAAAACGGAGTCAGTCTTGGCCAGGCTTTGAGGCTGTCATCTTTGCTGCCCTCAAGGCTGACAATGGTGACCTTATGAGCAGGCTGACAGCTGACCAGCATATCCAGCACCATGGCTTCCAGCCCACCCGGGGCCAGTCTCTGGACTACGTGAATGACTGTTTTTCCATTTTGTTTTTGCATAACGCATCCCTGTAATGAGTTAGGTTCGGTTAACAAGAGACTGCATGGAGCGTGCCAGATTGAATGTCGTTAAAATTCATGGTGTTACGAGCTTGTGGTGAGCTTTTGAGTTCTGTTTATCAAATAAGGAATCATTCTGAAAGAGACCAGGCCAGCACGTCCCTGGCCTGTTACTGGCGTATCCGTGGAATAGAGGTCAGGACCGGCAGCCCGGAAATTCGTTCCAGCTCTTCGCGGCTGCGAATGGTCGAGTCAAACAGCTCCAGCAGTGTTGCAAGTCCGGCGCCCAGTCCGATACCGGCGATAACCCCGGCCAGAATAAACACGATGACCGGCAGGTTGGCGGGCACACTTGGGGTGTAGGGAAGGTCGATAACTTTGACCCGTTTGTTTTGTTCAAATATGCCCAGCGCCCCGGTCAGCTGGGCCATTTCATATCGCTCCATCAGCTCGTCATAGAGCTGACGTTTAATGTCCACATCCCGCTGCAGGCGGTAGAGCTGTTTGGCTGTGTCACCAAAGCGGTTGGCGCTCTGCTCAAGGGTCAGGATCATCTGGCGCAGGCTTTTGGTCTCTTCTTTGAGGGATTCAAACCGGGCCCGCTCGGACTGCAGGCTGTGAAGCTGGGTGACCAGCAGGGGCTGAAAGGTGGCGGCATCGGTGTTGTTACTGGCGATGTCCCACAGCTGCTCGCTGCTGATGGTCGGCTGCTCGTTTCGAAGCAGGAGTTCCCGCTCCTGTTCCAGGCGGCTCAGTTCCCGGATTTTGGCCTGAACCTGGCTGTGTCCGTCTGTGTAGCGGGCGCGAAGCAGGGTCAGCTCGCTGCGGATTTCGATGATCTGTTCTTCGATTTTTCCCACCACAGGATTGGTTTTGGACAGCTGTTGATCCAGGCTGCCAAGGCTTTTTTCTACACCCGCCAGTTCGGCTTCTTTTTCCGCCAGGCTCTGTTTGAGCGAGGCGAGCCTGCCAAGGCTCTGGTTTTGCATCTCCGGGGTCACCGAGGCGTTGAGGTTGGTGAACTCTGCCAGCGCCAGCTCGGCCATATCCAGCGCATCGGCGCGCCGTTTGATGTGCACGGCAAGAAACTCGCTGGAGTCCTGAATGGAGGAGCGCTCCGGTGCCAGCAGCTGCTCGATAAAGTGTTCGCTGACCGATTCCAGCAGCGCTTTCATCCCATCAGGATGCTGCGCGGCGTGCTCGATTCTGAGCAGATCTTTACCCGTCTGGGAAACCCGCAGGCTGGAAGCAATTTGATTAATGATCCGCTCTGCTTCTGCCGGTGAAGTACTGTCATCAATCAGCTTCAGTTCCCTTGCCACCGACAGCAGTACGTGACGGCTCTTGAGCAGGGTTTTGATCGCGCTCAGACGGTCTTTGAGCATGGTGGATACCGCTATATCTTCAAGAAACGGATTCATTTTGGCGGTTTCCTGGATCAGCAGGCTGGTATGGGCCACATACCTGGGCGCAGCCATCATACCAATACCCAGCCCAAGCACCGGCATGATGAGGCACGGCAGCAGGATGACATAGCGCCTGCGCCAGGCAGCGTTGAGAATAACCAGCAGACGTTTTTTGAGATTGTTCATAGCAGCTCCAGCATGAGTTCCACCCACTGACTGCGTTGTTTCCAGCTGTCATCCCTGACCAGGTGGTGCGTATCGCAGCGGGTGCCCCGGACATGGCTGAGCATGTGGATCATCTGCTCGGCGTTATGCACCAGCGAAACGTGTGAGCGGAATTTTTCCATCGCCGGGAATGGCGTGGTGATCACCGGGCGGTCCGCAGCCAGGTACTCCATCAGTTTGAGCGGGCTGCAGGCCCGGATCTGGCCATTGTCCCGAAACGGAAGAATCGCAGCGTCCCAGTGACGGCTGTAGCCGGGCAGCTGGTGGTGCGCTCTGGGGCCAAGGTAGTGGCAGTTAGGCGCATCAGGCAGCGCCAGCGCCGGCAGTTCATTCGGGCCGATAAACACAAAGTCCCATTCGGGCAGTCCCCGTATCACCTGCTCAATAAGCTCATAGTCGAGCCAGTTGGACAGGCTGCCATAGAACCCCGCGACCGGGCGTCCGTTATCGGGCATATCCGCAGCCTTGGGGCAGGGCGTACCAAACAGCTCAACATCCACTCCGTGAGGCAAAAGCTGGGTTTTACCTGCAGGAAATTTGGTGGTTAGGGCTTCACTGGCAGCAAAAATCAGGTCGGCTTTTTGGGCCAGTTTTTGTTCGTGACGGATAACGGTCTGGTGATCTACCCCGGCCAGTGAACCGAAATCATCGCCGCAGTAATAGATCACCGCGCTTTCGCCCAGTGAGCCACACAGGTCGGCAGCGGTAGGCAGAGAGGCCCACAGCACAGGTTGATTGAGCTGCAGTTGCTTAATTTTGGGCAGCAGCTGCCTTTTCATCATTTGGGCGGCCAGGCTGCGGGTCAGGGGACTGGCTGGTGCCGGAATGGTTCGAAGGTTGATGATATGAATGTTGGGGTGCTCTGTGCTGCCAAGAGGCATGGTATCGGCTTTGGAGCGCCCGGCGAGCTTGTATGCCGCCCGGCTCAGATCAGCCAGGTTGAGTTTGGGTTGCCTCAGACCGATGGAGTTGACCCAAAGCACTTTGCGGCGCTCTGCGAGGCCGCGTACCAGGTGCTGGGTGCTCGATGGCAGTGCGCCAAAATCTTCACCAAATACAATCAGATCACGCATGACGTTCTCCCTGCTTCTGAGCTATTGGACGTATTACTCTGGCGGGGTTACCGGCAGCAATAACAAAAGGGGGCAGATCCCGGGTGACCACACTGCCGGCGGCGACTACGGTGCCTTCACCTATGGTCACCCCGCTCTTAACGCAGACTTTGGAGCCCAGCCAGACATCACGCTCAAGAATGATGTCACCGGTCTGGCTCTCGTCATCAGGCTCCCCCAGGGCACGGCGACGGGCATCGAGCGGATGTCCGGAATAGCCGAACAGGAAACACTGACCAGCGATTCGCACGTTGTCCCCCAGAGATACCCGGCCTGCGACAGCGATGGTGGTTTGCCAGCCAATTCCCACGTTGTTGCCGATGTCGAGCCGGGGAGAAACAGGCGCGTTCCGGCCACTGAAGGTGGTCTGGCCGCTTATCCGGCAATCATTACCAACGGAGATTTTCAGCGGACCTGAAATAAAGGGGATGCCACCGTAGAGATACAGACGTGAACCACAGGCATCTGTCCGGGCTTTAAATGCAGGGGTGTGGTACAGCATCCGGGAAACCGAGCCCCACAGGTGAGTGGTGAGCTGATGCGTGGCATAACACAGCTTGTTGTAGAAACGCGGTGTGGGGAGCCCGGCAGCACGCGCCGCTTTCAGAAAAGCAAACAGGCGCTGATGCTTCGGGTTTGGATGTGTTTTCAGCCAGATTTTGACCTGATTGAGAGCCAGCATAGTAACGTCCTCTTCCTGAGTAATACGCTGACTGTTTCATTTTATATGCCAGAATTAATCTGACTATTTATCAGGTGGTTATGTTAGTTCCACAACGGGCAGAAGCGGGTTTCTCAATTTGACAGGCATTTTGCGCAGTGCGTGCAACGGCGATGGTCAGCGCGGCCAGAATGTAGATCGGCCAGTTAAATCCCTGGGTAAGAAAGGTACCGGAGACGATGGTGCCGATAAGACCGGTATAAACGGCGGCAGCACTGGCGGCAAGATAAGGCGGGGTCTCATGGTTCATTTGGGACAGGCTCCGTCGGGCAGTTTTGATCAGGCTGACGATCATACCGATAAATACCGCCAGACCGAGAAAACCGGTTTCGGCAAGCACACCAAACCAGGTGCTGTGAACGGCGTGATTGAGCCCGTCCCAGTGGGAGCTGTAATAGAAATAGTTGTAGTAAAAGTTATCCAGCCCGACGCCAGTCAGGGGGCGGTCGAGGGCCATTTTAAACGCCGCTTCCCAGGCGTAGATCCTGCCCATGGCAGAAGCGTCGACGCCCGCTTCGGCTGCGCCACCGGATGCCCGGTCAGAAATACCGGCTACGGCATAGAGCAGAACAGCCGCAAACCCGCCCAGTGACAGCACCAGCGCTTTGGAGCGTATCAGGCGAAGGGCATAAACGCCGGTTACCGCCATTACGCCCAGCAGGCCTCCGCGGCTTTGGGTGGCTATGATGGCGAGCAGCAAAAGGATACCCGTGATGACACCGAGCCAGCGAATGGCCGTGGGAACCCGGTTGGTGGCCAGGCTGATGGCAAACGCGTAGGGAAACATCAGCACCAGTGCCAGATCATTAGGGTCGCCCAGCATAGAGCCGAATTCCCGGCCTATGGTGACGCGGCTGCCTTCGACCAGCCCGATCCCATTGACCGAGTTATACAGTGCGGTGCAGGCGACCAGTAAGCCCGACAGGGTGATCAGCAGTGACATCCGGGCAAGGTAAGCAGCATTGTTGACCAGCCAGGTGATCGCCAGGGTCATAATGATCACTTTCCAGTACATGTTTTTGAAGTAATCCAGCGCGATAGGCCGGTTAGAGGCCGCTGCTACGCCAATTAAAACCAGCAGCCAGAACGCGGCCATCCAGCTCAGGCTCGGGTGCCAGTCCGGCTTCAGTTCGCGGCTGATGATGCTGTGCCACATCAGGGCGGACAGAGCCCCGAGTGACAGCATCAGGGGAATTTTGAGCGGGTAGAGCACCGGGATAACTTCATGGATGCGGAAAAATGAAAACAGCACAAACAGGGTTACCAGCCAGAAGGTCTGGCTGAGAACAAACAGCGCCCCTAAAGGCATCAGCGCCAGTACCACCACGATGGCCGGGTTGGGTACCAGCCACCACGCGCCAGCCAGCACTGCGCAGCTGCCAAGCGCCAGGGCAATTTGGGCAGCCCGGCTCACAGGGGGCTCCGGACATAGCGGCGAAGTGGTGTTGTGGGCAGCAGCCGGGTCAGCATACTGAGCAGCAGAACAAGTACCGGGGCTGCCAGGGTAAAGAGCAGCAGACTGATAACTGAGTCCATCTGCCGGGCGAGCAGCAGGCCTGCGAAAGTAGTTAAGGCCAGCAGGGAAAGGCTCATCCACTGATAGGGAAGCGCATACAGTCTCTGGCTTATCACCGTGATCAGTGTGGTTCTCAGCAGCTGTGCCGCCAGCAGGGCATACAGAATACCGAAGACGCCATAGCGGCTGGCAAACCATGCGCCACTGAGTCCGGCAATCGTGGTAAACAGGTTTACGCCCAGCAACAGCGAGGGACGCTTCATATATAACAGGCCCAGGTTGGTTTGCTCTGTTACCTCTTTACCCCAGCCGACGGCAAGGGCGACGAGCAGAAGGTCGCAGGCAGGCAGATAGCTTGCAGGAAGCATGGTGACGATAAACAGCTGAGCTGCGCCTGCCATGGTAACGGTGACCAGACAGATCCAGACGATGCCGTACTGAGCGGTGATACTGGTGGCCTGTTTTCCCCTGTGCTGCAGGCTGTGAAAGCGTTTTGGCATCCACCACATACCAAATGGCTGCACCAGAATACACATCGCCAGGGCAAATTTGGCTGCGATGGCGTAGTGCCCCAGGGTATGCAGGGAGGTGGTCGCGGCCATCAGCCATCGCTCGGCGCCGTTGAGGCCAAAGCCCAGCAGGGCGGCGAGCATCAGCGGCAGGCTGTAGCTGAGAAGCTGTCTGGTCTGTGCCGGGGCGGGCAGGGCGTATCTTAGCCGGGTAACGTTAAGCAGCAGTGCCAGCTGGACAATATGGGCGGTAACGCTCGCGGTCAGTATGCCGGTGACACCATAGTTAAGCCTGAGTGCCAAAAGGATCAGCAAGGCCTGCAGCAGCGCCGTGGATACGCAAATCAGCAGAAACGGCAACGCTTTGTCCTGCATTCTCAGCCAGGCCATGGCAATACCGATCGCGCCGTCGCTGACCAGACCCAGCAGAATAAGGCGCAGCGGCCAGCTGTCGAAACCTGTGGCAATTGACAGCAGCCAGACCAGCAGTCCCAGTGCGACAGCGGTCAACTGACTCAGCGTCAGCAGTTGTCCTGCCAGTTTTTTCTGACGGGCGGCGCTGGTGAGCTCACCGGCAAAACGGTACAGGGCTTCGGTAAGCGCCATACCGGACAGCAGTGCCATGAAGGTTGCAATGGTGGACCACAGCTCCAGCTCTCCGAGCTGCTCCGGCTCCAGGTAGCCCGCCATCATTGGCAGCATGATAAGGGCCAGACCTTTGGTTATGGCGATGCCTGCGGCGTAAGCCACCATGCTGTGTATGGTTTTGGGCAGGCTTTTGGGGATGGCTGTGAGCATGGCTTTAAGCATGGTCATGCTCTCCGTCCTGAATGCCGGATTGTACAGGTTGCAGTTCATTGCCTTCGAGGCAGCACACTATCCCTGCATAACATTTGTGAGCCTGGTAGTTGGATGCCATCAGTCGTGCTTTCCGGCCAAGATGTCTGACGACTGACATATCAGAGCTGGCTTTCAGGATGGCATTTCGCAGTGATGCTTCGTCCTGTGGCTCATATTTCAGGCAGTTGTAGTCGTGGGTCAGCACCTGGTCCCAGTAGGCCCCGTCTGAAGGGATGATCACGCACATGCCTGCCGCCATGGCTTCCAGAATGGAGAGTCCGAATGGTTCGTTAGTGCTGGTGGAGATAAAAATGGAGCTTCCGGCCCGGATACGGTCCAGGTCTCCGGGCTCTTCATACCAGCGGGCACCTCTGAGGACAACCGGTGCATCAGATACCGGCAGCCGGGTATTGCGCGGGCGGATAAAGCAAATGTTGCTCACCAGTGACACAGGCGACAGGGCACTGACCAGCAGATCCAGCCCTTTCCATTTCAGCAGGCTGGCAGCCCAGAACACTTCCGGGCGTTCAGTCTGGCATGTTGCCGGCCAGCTGTGCTGGTGGAGGCCGTTATCGAATGACTGCCAGTGACCGGATACCCGGCGAAGCAGCGCTGTCCAGGCCAGATCATGACCCAGATAGCTTCGCAGGCAGCGTGACAGTGTCACTGTTGAGCTGGTGAGATAGAAGACAAAGTCAGCCTTCGTCAGGCAGGCTCCGATTGAGCGGGATACCGCAACCGGTCCATGTATCAGCTGAACCAGCTTATAACGGAACAGTGGCCGGCAGAGATAGAGAGCCATATCGATACCCGGGCCGGATGCGCCAATGGCGGTATGAACTCTTGATGTCCGCGCCGATGTTCGTACAAGGGTAAGCAGAATGAACAGCGCGAACCAGCCTTGCTTAAGCCAGAACAGCCAGCCCTGACTCGCCTGTGCCAGCCATGCCGGGGAAGGTAGACGATACAGAGTCAGGCTGTGTTTTTCGCTCAGCAGAGCGCTCTCCCAGCTTTCCGGGTGAGCGGTAAGAACCGTAAACACAGTGCGCTCCGGTCGGCACAGCGACAGAGCGCTGTCTGTCGCCACTTTGGAGCCGCCGGAAAAGGAGATAGGGTCGAAGATAAAACAGTGATTAGTCATGCGCCGGCCCTCCGGTTGATAAGTTGTCTGACAGGTCTGAGTGCCGTGAGAAGGCCAGGCACAGCAGAGGGTTTCATTTGTGACAGCCAGAGCTTTTCAATGGCAGCCTGATTGACAGCAAGAGTGTGCCCGGCGAGGACTTTCTCCCTGCCAGCCTGGCCAAGTTGAGAAGCAGCTTTCGGGTGATCAAGCAGAAACCGGATTTGCTGAACCAACTGCGCCTCACTGCGATAAAGCAGGCCGGTCCGGCGGTTTTCAACGATCTCAGGTACGCCGCCGGTATCCGGCGCAATAACCGCAAGCCCGGCCAGTGAACCCTCGGCGCATACCAGTCCAAACGCTTCTTCCCGGGAGCCGAGTACAAACAGAGACGCGCATTTAAGCCAGCTCATCACCTGCTCCTGCTCTCCGGCGAAATGAACGTTGAGCCCCCGGGCCTGCTGCTCAAGGTTTTTACGTTCCGCCCCTTCGCCAATGATCACCAGATGAAGATCGTTAAACTGTTCTTGCAGTTGCTCCTGAGCACGGATCAGCCGGTCAATGCCTTTACGGTGGATCAGTGAGCCAACGGTAATCAGTATTTTTGTCCGGGGGGACAGGCCAAGAGTCTGACGGATGTTAACGTCTGGCTGGTTCAGCAGCTCATCAGTGGCAATACCGTTGGGGACGACTGTCAGCCGGTTTGGGGGATAGCTGTCTGCAAGCAGCTTCTGACTGATGGCCTGGCTGACGGTAATGGTATGCGGGGAAAGATGCAGGCCGAGGCTGAGGCGATCCCGCAGCAGGTAGTCACTGTGAAGCTGGGTCACCGATGGCACTCCGGCGATGCGGCTCGCCAGGTTCATCCACTGGCATGGCGCGCCGCTGTTGATGTGGACCAGATCAACGCCACGGGAGCGGATCAGTTCAGTGCCTTTCTTAACCAGCCTCATCCAGCCGGCAAGATCCCAGCGTGGTGCACGCCAGCCGAGCAGCAGGGGAAAATCGTCGAGTTCGCAGGAAACCTGGTTGCGCAGCATGACATGGCGCAGACAGGGATTATTAGTCCAGACAACCGGAGTGAACCGGCTCCGGTCAAGATGAGTTATGAGGTTTATCAGGCAGTGCTCACTGCCCCGAAGCCAGGCATCGCCGTAGTGAACAAACAGAATTTTCTTTCGCATATCCCTTGCCCTGTTTATGAGTATTTAACGTATTGAGCAAAGATGATGCCAGCGAATGAGTGATATTAAGGCGCTGAAAAATAATGACTATTAGGATACTGAGTATGGAGTTCTCAAATTGAGAGTCGTTTATTTTGAAGAATTTTCAATTTGATAGGCGTGAATGATTTTAGGCACGATCGCCTGGGCGGAGTAGTTCAGGTTGATGGTATAGCGGGCTTTGTGGCCGACCTCTTTTTGCTGATGAGAGGTCATTTGCAGCCACTCCATCAGCCCTGCTGCCAGCTCACCTTCGCTGTTGGCCAGCCAGCCGTTGACCTGGGTTTCAATCAGTTCATCGAGTGCGCCCACGTTCATGGCGACCACAGGGATTCCCCGGGCCATGGCTTCCAGCGCGGACATGGGCAGGCCTTCAAAACGGGACGGGATCACCAGCATGCCCACTTTCTCCCATACCCGGGTCATGTTGTTCTGGTGGCCGTGATAAATCACATTCGGCTCGCCGCGGTCGAGCAGTTCGGTTTCCATCGGGCCGGTGCCGTATATATGAAACTCCAGGTACGGGAACTGACAGGCCAGGTCAACAAAGCGGTCCGGCGCTTTTTCATGGCTCAGCCTGCCGACAAAGGCGATTTGCTCACCCTGGCTCTGGCGTATTTCCTGGGTGGAAACAAAATTATTCAGGATCATGCTGTCTGCCGGCACTTTATCTTTGATCAGCTTGCTGACCGCGAAGCACTTGCTGGAGAGGAAAGCAGTGTGGCGGTCGAGCCAGTCATAAAGGCCAACTTTTCCGGCCGGGGACTCACCGGCGTGATAGGTCGTAAACTGGGGTACCTTGTGTTTGCGCAGCTGGAGCATGGCGATGCGGCTGATGACGCTGGCTTTATAGCCGTGTGCGTGAACCAGTTTAGGGGAATAGCGTTTGATCCCCTGTTTGAGGGATTTGAGCGGGCTCAGTCGTTTGGTTGAACCACAGATCTGATACAGGTAGGAGAAGCGGACATTATGCGCCTGCAGCCGGCCAACGAGCGGGGACGGCTGGTCATACTGGGTGACAAACACCACCCGCACCGCATGCTGAAACTGCTGCAGACCAGCAGCCAGTTCCAGCACATGGCTTTCTATCCCACCGTATACCCGGCTGTCGAGCAACAGCCAGATTTCATTCGGCTTGGGTATGTGGCTGTCACGCTTGCTGACTACCATGCTCGGACTCCCAGGCCTGTTTCTTGCGATAGACGGTTGAAGGGCTCAGGTCGAGCAGTACGGCGGCATTGAGCACATTTCCGTCGCAATACTCGATGGCTCTCTGAATGGTTTCGCGCTCAACCAGCCACATAGGCTTTATTTCCTGCGGGGTTTCACCGGTTGTCGCCTGACTTATGGTTTCCTCACTGGTGGTGACTGGCGGAGGCGGCACGGCGGCCTGTACCGTTACCGGCTTTTCTTTTTTCACCGGGGTGACAGGTTGATTGAGCGGCGGAGGCAGGTGCGTGACTTCGACCTGTTTACCATCATTCAGCACCACGATGTTTCTCACGATGTTCTGCAACTGACGTACGTTACCAGGCCAGGCATAGCTCAGCAGTACTTTTTCAGCCTCGCGTTTAAACCCGGTGAACTGCTTGCTGTCCTGTTTGGCATACTGGCGCAGAAAAGCATTGGCCAGCTCGGTGATGTCTTTGCCCCGTTCACGCAGCGGCGGCATCTGAATAGGGATAACGTGGACCCGGTAATAAAGGTCTTCCCGGAAGCGGCCCTGTTCCACTTCTTCAAGCGGGTCGCGGTTGGTGGCACAGATAATACGAACATCTGCTTTGAGTTCTTTGCTGCTGCCGAGTGGGGTAAACACGCCGGTCTGAAGGAAACGCAGCAGTTTTTTCTGCATTTCCAGTTCCATTTCACACAGCTCATCGAGGAACAGAGTCCCGCCCTGGGCCTGCATCGCTGCGCCGGTTCTGTCTGTTGTTGCGCCGGTAAAGGCGCCTTTAACATGGCCGAAGATCTCGCTCTCCATCAGATCTTTGGGGATCGCGCCGCAGTTAATCGCGACGAAAGGTTTGTTTTTACGCTGGCTTTCATTGTGAATCGCCTGGGCGCACACCTCTTTACCCGTACCGCTCTCACCACAGATAAAGACGCTGGCAGTCGTGGGAGCGACAGCATCAATGACTTTGTAGACCTCCTGCATAGGCAGGCTGGAGCCGATGAAGCCCTGGAACTGGTTACGGTCAAACTTCTCTTCCAGTTTCTCTACCAGGTTCTCCAGTTTGGCAGTTTTGAGGTGCAGGGTAACGGAGGCTTTCAGTCGCTCTGCGGTGATGGGCTTCTCCAGAAAATCATCGGCGCCTTTTTGCAGCAGGCTGACCGCGACGTTCACCGAGCCATGAGCTGTGGCGATGATCACTGAGGTTGGCAGCTGATTTTCCCTGATCCACTCCAGGATCTCTTCTCCTGACATATCCGGCAGTTTGAGGTCGAGGATCACCAGTTGCGGCGCATGCCGTTCGATAAAGGCTTTGGCTTCCCGGCCGGTTTCGACATGAAAAAGGTCATAGGGCTCGTCTTTGACGTACTCTTTATAAAGGATTGCCAGTGATGTGGAGTCTTCGACGAGTAACACCTTTGACGGCATAGGCATATTTCCTGTATGGAGGTATCTCTTTAAATATTAGTCAATTTGGCGAATTAGCGAGATAAGGATGTGAAATCAGGTGTATTTTTTTTGATATTTGTCTGTAAAGTGCCGGTTCAGTAGCTTTCCAGCTCCTCACTGAGCGGTGCCAGCCCAAGTGTCTGATTGTTATGCCGGATCAAAGCGATAAAGGAAGCCTGTGCCAGTTCAGTCAGGCCACAGGTCTGTTGACAGGCTTCAGTGTGGCTGCCTTCAATGCACAAATGTTCGATTTTTCGCGCCTGCTGAGACAGGATGTGATTGCCCAGTGCCAGTGCTGAACTGCCAAGGGTATGGGCTTCAAACTCCAGCTTTTCCGGATCCTGCTCTGTGGCGGCAGTGCAAATGTTCCCGACCCTGAGCCGCGCCTCGCGGATGTAATGCTCAATCAGCATCGGCAGCGCTTCCTCGCTGGTATCGGCGATCATCTGTTTGAGGATGGTTTCATCGACCAGAACCGGGGGAATGTCCGTTTCCTGCGCCGGGAGCCGCTCTTCCGGTGGCTCAGGTGCTATCGGTTCAGGTGCATTGCTTTGCGGGGAAGCAGATTCAAAATCGGCTGGCGGGGTATTGGTGGCCGGTGCTTTTAACAGCACGCCGGACAGGCTTTCAACCAGTTGGCTCTTTCTGACCGGTTTGGAAAGATAGTCATTCATGCCCGCTTCCATGAAGCGTTCTTTGTCTCCGGAAAGGGCGTGAGCAGTCAGGGCAATGATGGGGATGCTGGCTTTGTTCTGGTCTTCAAGTTTCCGGATTGCCTGGCAGGCCTGGATGCCATCCATTTCCGGCATGGAGATATCCATGAACACGATGTCATAATCATTCCGGGCAACCTTTTTCAGAGCTTCGATACCGTTATCTGCCAGATCGATACTTAAGCCGGCATTTTCAAACAGTTTTGATATCACCAGCTGATTGGCCCGGTTGTCTTCGGCGACCAGAATACGGATGTTCTGCAGCGCTGGTGGCAGGAGGCCAGCGGGCTCTGTACTGCCTGCGACAGCCGGGTCCTGGCATACAGGCAGATAGACCCGGAAGCTGAACCTGCTCCCCTCTCCTGGCTGACTCTCTACCGAGATATCGCCGTCCATCATGTACACCAGCCGTTTGCAGATCGCCAGCCCAAGGCCGGAGCCCTCTTTTTCGCGAGAGTAGGTCTGATCCACCATGGTGAACTCATCAAACAGATACTCCTGGGCACTGGCGTCGATGCCAACGCCGGTGTCACGCACTTCACAGAGGATGCAGACGTTATCGGCAGAGTCACTTTGCAGCGCTTCAACAGTTACGCTGATTTCACCGTGGTCGGTAAACTTAAACGCATTGCTGAGCAGGTTAAGCAGGATCTGGCGGAAGCGGTTGGGATCGCCCAGAACCCATTCCGGCAGACTGTTATCAATCTGGCAGTGCAGACCGAGTTTCTTCTCATTTGCCTGAGGAGTGAAAAAGCTGACTGCACTGGTGACGCAGTCAGCCACGCTGAACGGGGTTTGCTCCAGACTGAGGGTATTGGCTTCCATCCGGGAGAAGTCGAGAATGTCGTTAATGATCGACAGCAGCAACTGGCCGGAGCCGGTAGCAGTGGAAAGCAGCTGTTTTTGTTCCTTATTCAGGTTTGTTTCTTCCAGCAGGCTGAGCAGCCCCAGTACGCCGTTCATCGGGGTGCGTACTTCGTGGGACATGGCTGCCAGAAAGCGCCCTTTTGCTTCGTTGGCCTGCTCGGCTTCTACCCGGGCTTTGCGCAGTTCTTCATAGCTGTCTTTCAGGCTCAGTGACATCTGGTCAAAAGCTTCAGCAACTGCGCCAAGTTCGTCGTTTTTTTTGAGTTTGAGCTGATATCCCGGGCCTTTTTTACTCACGGTGAGCGCGGCGTTGGCCAGCCGGCTGAGGTTTTTTGTCAGGTAAGTGCCAAGTACAAAGGAGAAGATGGCCACCAGGATCACTTCCAGTGAGGCGATGGAGACGATTCGCTTGCGGGCCTGGTCGAGTAACAGTGTGATAGAAGAAGTACTGAACCCCATGTTGACCGAACCATAGATGATACCGTTTTGCTCTATGTATTTCCGGGTATCGAAGATACCGTCAGTGACACTTTCCAGACTGTTATCTACATTGAGGATCCGGTTTTGGGTTATCTCTTTTCCCTTTTCTACCAGTACCTGTCGCTCTTTTTTGATTTGAACATAGACCACATCTTCTATTTTCATAATTTCCTGGCTGAGATCTTCCAGGGTGGCGAGATCCATGGCAAGCAGGGCATTTTCACTGGCGTGGGCAAACATGGAGCTGGTGGCATGGGCGCGCTGAATCAGCTGTTTTTCGTTGGAGTCAGCCAGAAATGACATGGCGCTGAAAACCAGCAGGACCAGCAGTATTATCTCAATCACTGCGATACCCAGAATGGTTTTTGCGCGTAAGGTCATATTCTCTCCCGGCATATTGCTACTCCCTGCTCATTGAATATAGTCCTTAAATCAGTTGGTTGAGAAGATTTTTGCTTTCCAGCCAGCGTTTAAATTTCTCCCGCCACCGGCCAGGGAAAAAACGCAGGCGGTCCACCTGCCGACCAAGCTCCTGAGCAAGGGTTGGCTGATTCTTGAGGTTAAGCACGGTGCCACTCAGGGTGATGTCCGGGTAACTGAGCAGGCTGATGGCCTGTTCGACCTGATTGTGTGACGTTTTGCCTGCCATCACGACCAACAGGGTCTGATCGCAGGCCGCCGCCACGCTCTGCGCCGGGATGTTGCCCTGGTTTATCTGCAGCAGGGGAGAGGTATCGATGATCACCCTGTCATACACTTCCAGCCACTGGCTGACCGCCTGTTTGAGCTGGGTGGGATCTTTATAGGCCAGCTGTGTTGCTCTGTCTGACGGGGCGGGCAGGCCGGAGAATACCTGATGGGTGTCGCTGTGTTCAATCCAGCAGGTTTCTTCCTGTTCAAATGTCAGCCCGCTGAATGCAGGGCGAAACAGGTTGAGGTCCACCAAAAGGGTCGAGTGTCCGGCCAGAAGGTAACGCTCTGTCAGCGCAGCGGCAAAAGCCGTGACGCCATCGCCGGACTGACAGGCGGTAATACACATCGAGCGGCAGTGTGACAGCTCGGCGCTCAGGTAGAGCTGTTCAATTTCAGCGTGAGTAGCAGGAATCGGCATTACAGGGCCCCCAGCAGTACAATGGTAGTGGTGAGCTGCAGAACGTCTTTGAGCGTCATGCGGGCTTTTTCCATAAAGCTCTCGCTCTGATCCGGGATATAGATGGTGTCTCCCGCCCGGATCACCGGCAGCTGATAGATATCGGCAGTTTTGCTGAACGCGATCAGGTCAAAGGTTCTTGCCTGCCCCTGACAGCAGGACATGTTCACCACGCTGATCTTTTCCAGATAGGCCGAGTTGCTCGGGCCACCGGCTTCAGCCAGCAGATCCAGAATGGTCATGTTGTCATTGAAGGTGTAGCGGCCCGGCGCATTAACAGCGCCTAAAACCCTGACCGTGCTCTCCTTGGAGTTATCCAGCCAGTTGCGGTCTTTCTCCGGGATATAGATGGTATCGCCGGGCTTCACATCGGGCAGCAGGGACTCATCGCCGGTTTCAAAGTAGAGCGACAGGTTCAGTTTGCTGACTTTGGCGTATGGTTTATCTCTGTGGGTGACGCGAATGTTGTGAATATCAGCATCTTTGCCCGGGCCATCTGCCGCCGACAGAATATCGAGAAAGTGCATCTCTTTGGTAAAGCGGTAGCGGCCCGGGGAGTTGACCTGACCAAACACATAGATAGAGGCATCTGAGCTCTGGCGTACCCACTGGGATTTGTTATCCGCCGGATCCTGTGGCAGATCGTGCACCCGGACAATCGCTCCGGCGCGGATTTCAGGCAGCATTTCTGCCGGTGCGCCCTGGACAATGTATTCGTCCAGGTCAAACTTAATCATCCGGCTTCCGGTCGCTATCTCTATTTTGCTGGTGTCTGCGCGCAGAGTCGGGCCGCCCACGTGGGCCAGCAGATCCATCAGGTTCATTTCATCAGACCATTCCACCCTGCCCGGTCGGACGACTTCACCCATTACGCTTACAGCGCGGTCCGGCGCTACTTTCAGCCAGGACTTTTCATTCATATCGGTCTTTTCCGGGACGAAAATCGCGTCACCGGCCAGGATCTGTGGTGGTTTGGCGCTGCTCAGTCCTTCGGTATAGGCGGTCAGGTCAAACTTAATCACCCGGCCATTGGCTTTGAGTACCCGGATCTGGCGGGATTCGGCGAACCGGGTAGGGCCACCAGCGTTGGCGAGAATATCCATAAAGGTCGCGCCCTGTTTGCCTTCATAGGCGCCAGGAGCGGCGACTTCACCCATGATGTAGACCGTATTGGCCCCGGATTTGATCTCTTCTTCTGCCTGAGGAACAAAAATGGTGGTACCCGGGCTGAGCTCCGGCAGCAGTGAAGTATCCCCGCTGTCGAGGTAGCGCTTGAGGTTAAACAGGGTGGGGGTGTTATCGCTTATTACGCGGATTTGCTCCACGCCTGCATAGCGGGTGACGCCGCCTGAGCGCATCAGTACTTCCACCAGGTCGGTCTGCGGGTCATAAGAGTAAGAGCCGGGTGCATTCACCTCGCCAAATACTTTAATCGCCATACGTGAATCGGCGCTGTCACCGGCATTAGCCAGTTTGGAGGCGTCGAACTCCTGCTCGATATTGCCGACCAGTGGCGACGCAGGAACGAACAGTGTGTCGAGGGATTTCAGTGCCGGCAGCAGGCTGGCATCTCCCGAGTCGAGGAACTTCTTATAGTTGAATTCGGTTTTGCTGCCCGCTCTTTTAAGCTGCATGGCGTTAAGCTGGGCACCGGCGCGGGCTCCCCCGGCGGCGTGCAGTGCCATCTGAATACCGGCACCATCTGGCAATGTGTATTCCCCTGGTGATTCGACATAACCCTGAATGGAAACCAGGATCTGGCGTTCGGTAATGTAAACCCGGGCGCTGGAAAGGTCGCGAAACACGGTTGCCAGTGCGGTCAGCACCACCTGCTCAAGCTGTCTGTCATCGTAACCGGCGACCAGCAGCGGGCCAATTTCCGGCAGTTCAATCCGGCCGCGTTTATCGACCTGAAAGCCGCGGTTTAGGGAGGGCTCGCCTGGCAGGTTTACCTGGATCATGTCCCCGATCTGAACCGTCTGGGCCCAGGCCAGGTTTGAGCAGAGCGCCAGCAGCAGGCATAAGCGTTTAATCCATGGCATAACCGTCTCCTTTATCCGGTGAAATGACCTCGATGCTTACCCGGCGGTTAGTCAGGCGGGTGGCAGCGTCCTCTCCTTCAAACAGTGGCAGCTCAGCTCCAAGGGAGAGGGTTTCAATACGCGGTGCGGCCACGCCGAAAATGGTCAGGTAGCGTTTGACCTGTTTTGCCCGGCGCATGGCCAGCTGCTGGTTGTATTCCGGGCCGCCTGTGGCATCGGCGTGGCCGGTGACTTTGAGCGTCAGGTCGGTGTGGATGCGCAGCAGGTTAGCCGCTTCTGCCAGATGGCCCATGTATTTTGGGTTGATCTCGGCAGAGTCATGGGCGAACTGGTTATCCACATTGAGCAGTTCAAACAGCTGGTTGATGATGCCCAGTTGTGTCAGTAAAAGTTGCGAGTCAGCCGGCGGGCGGCAGCGGCTTTGGGCGGTCACGTAATCCAGTCTCTGTTCGAGCTGGGTCAGGCTTTTACGCAGGATGATAAGGTCATTGGCGGCGTCGACCAGCAGCCCGCCTTCCAGTTCACGGGCAATGCGGTTTTGCTTCTCTTTTGCCTGCACAACGGCTGCGGGGAAGCACCACTTCGCCCCTTCCTGAATCAGTGCGTCCAGGTGGAGTTTGGCCAGTTGCCAGTCAAAGCGCAGGCCGTGTTCCGGGCCCAGTGGTTCATCGGGCATCACCGGGCTGAAATCAGCGGGGGCGTATTGTTCCGCCAGCCCGCCCCGGCCCTGTGGCGGGTAGCTGGTGCACCCTGCCAGTATCAGAATTAGAAAGCACAGCCAGATCCTTAGCATGTTGACCTCCCTGTCCGGGCCTGAGCTCAGGCGTTTTGTGAGTTAACCGGAATGGCGTTACTGATACGAAGCAGGCGCATGATCTCCAGTGGCTGACCATGAACATTATCGATTCGCATCTCCCGCTCCCGCTCGGCCAGTCGCTTGTAGAGGTAGACGATGGCGCCAATGCCGGAAGAGTCCAGAAAACGGACGTCACTGAAATCAATGCGTACATCTTTGTGGGTGTCGGTTTTGATCACTTCATCGATGTGAGGCAGGGCATCACGGCTGCCGGTAGCGTCGAAGTCGCCATTCAGCATCAGGGTCAGGGTGATTTGGCTGTGTTCAATCTTTCTCAGTTCCATGGTGTTCTCTCCGGTTCATTTGGTGTCCGGTTGAGAGGTTGCACGAGACGTGCCAGATATTATTTGTTTATTTTTCAGTCGGATAGAGTGGTTGTGGGTCGGTATCTCAAATTGAGAAGGGGATATTTGTCAATTTGAGAAATGGCTGCTGACGTATCTTAAAGCCGGAGTAAATGTTTACCCGGGTTGTTTAAATTGCACAATCTCTCGTAAATCATTGCAATATGGCGTTCTGTTACATCAGATCTCCGATATTCATCACGTTAATTTAATAAGCAATCTATTACTATGCGCACGATTCCCTCAAGTGATATGAATAAATATGAAAAAAACACTGCTTACCAGCGCGATTGCGCTGACCCTTGCTTTTCCTGCCCTGTCTGCTGATGGTGACATTCATAATGTGACCATTCTGGGTACTTCTGACCTGCACGGTCACTTTATGCCCTGGGATTACGCGGCAGATAAACTGAACATGCGCGGCAGTCTGAGCCAGATCGCGACCAAAGTGAAGTCGATCCGTGAAGACCAGCCAAACACCATTCTGGTTGATGCCGGTGACACCATTCAGGGTAACTTCGTTGAGACGTTCAAAGATGAACCGGTAGATCCTATGATGCTGGGCTTCAACGAGATGAAGTACGACGTTTGGGTACTGGGCAACCATGAGTTTGACTTTGGTCTGAAAGTGCTTAACCGTTCACTGACTCAGTTCAAGGGTAAAGCACTGGCGGGTAACATCAGCCGCCCGGATGGTAACCGTTTCCTGCCGGCTTACACCATTCTGGAGCGTGGCGGAATTAAGATCGGCATGATCGGTATGGATACACCGATGACTGAAGTGTTTGCGCAGGGAACCAATCGTCTTGAGGGTATGAGCTTTACCAACCCGACCATTGAAGTGCAAAAAGTCATCGACGAGATCGAAAACGATGTGGATGCGATTGTGCTGGTGGCGCACATGGGTATCGAAAATGAAAATGACATCGCCAACACTGGCGTAACAGATATTGCCAACGGTAACCCTGAACTGGATGCGATTGTTGCCGGTCACATGCATACCCGTATCGACAAAGCCGTAGTGAATGGCGTGATCATTACAGAACCGGATAAATACGGCCGCGCTCTGTCACGTATCGACCTTCAGTTTGAAGAGCGTGGCGGAAAGTACACCCTGGTGAACAAAGACAGCTTCACCTACAAGATCAAAGGTGTGGACTCTGACAAGAAGATGGAAGAGCTGTACCAGCCTTACCACAAACGCCTGCGAGAAATGGCCAACCGTGAAGTGGCAGAGCTGAAAGGCACCGACCTGGTACCGGAAAACGAAATTCGCGGCATTCCTCAGGTACACGTTCAGGATACCGGCATCAGCGCCCTGTTCCAGGAAGCGAGCTTCTTCTACGCACCACAGGCGAACGTGATCGCACTGCAGATCGATAATGACAACGCCGAGCTGGATGTGGGTCCGATCAAAGCCAAAGACATCGCATACAACTACCAGTATGCCGGTGGTGAGATCACCGTGTATAAGATGACAGGTAAAGAGCTGAAGACTTACATGGAGTGGTCCGCTGGTTACTTCAATTCTGTTAAACCAGGTGATGTTACCTACAGCTTCTACCCGGAGCGCCGCGCTTCCAAGTACTCAACCAATGACTTCTTTGCTGGTGTGACCTACACCATCGATCTGACCAAACCTGCCGGTGAGCGTATTACCGACCTTAAGTTTGCCGATGGCAAAGCGGTGACTGACAGCACGGAAATCCGCATTGGTATGAACAGCTACCGTATGGGTCATCTGACCAAGAAAGGTGGCGTGCTGGAAGGCCAGCAGTTCCCGGTTCTGTTTGATACAGAAGCCAAATACGGTGAGGAAGACGGTACCATCCGTAACCTGACTATTCGTTACCTGACTGAGCAGAAGAAAGGCGTGTACGAAGGCAAGCCAATGAACCGCTGGAAGCTGTCTGGTCTTGAAGGTTTTGAGAAAGAGCGTGAGATCGTTAAGCAGCTGATCAACAGCGGCAAGATTGACGTACCGGCAAGTGAAGATGGCCGTTACACCAACATTGCTTCGATCAACGTTAAAGGCCTGCTGTTTGAAAGCGATAAAGCCAAAGCCGATGCCATTGCTGAGCGTAAAGCTAAGCTGAAAGCTGCGGCTGGCGCAGAGAAGATCGCGCTTGAGCGTGAACTGGTGCTGATTGACGCGCTGAACTAATACAATAATAAACCGGGGGGGCGCTCAGCGACTCCCCCCATTTCATCCTTCCTTATTACTTTTTTACTGCGCATCATTATGTGTACTCTTGCCCCCATCTGGGGGCTTTTTTTTGCAACTGTTTCACTTATGCTACAAAGACTAAATTAGCGAAGCAAAATATTTGAAAACTCGATAAAATTCGCATTCAGATCAGTTGGTGCCCGCGGCCGCGTGGGCGACGTTTAAGCATACGGATGTGGCAAATGAATATAACAAGCAGCGCAGAGTGGATGGCAGTTATCTCTGCTCTTCCCGATCCGGTTTTTATCCTTACGGAGTCAGGAACATACGTTGATGTGTTCGGAGGGCAGGATCCGGAACTTTATCACGACGGACGTGCCCTGATAGGGAAGAACCTGTCTGATGTAATGCCGGAAGACAAAGCCACCTGGTTTAAGGAACTGATCCGCCAGACTCTGGATGAAAATCGTCTGATACTGGTCGAATACTCGCTGGAAGGTAAAGATGTCACCGGGCTGGATGCCTGCTCCGGGCCTGGCGGTGAGCTCTGGTTTGAGGGCCGGATCAATCCCATTCCCTCATTGCGCAATGGTGAGCGGGCTGTGGTTTGGGTCGCGCACAATATTACCCGTCGTTACCTGCTGGAGCAGGAGCTTAAATACCACTCGGAAGTCGACGCACTCTCCCGGGTTTATAACCGCCGTAAGTTGTTTGAGTGCCTCAATGAAGCGTTTTATGACTTTAACCGTCGTGGCGTAAACAGTGGTTTTCTGTTGCTCGATATTGATGACTTTAAGCAAATTAACGATGAGCTCGGTCACCAGACTGGCGACAAAGCCATTCGTCAGCTGGCGACTACAGTAAAAACAGAGTTGCGCCAGAGCGATGTCACCGGGCGCCTTGGCGGCGATGAGTTTGGTATTCTCTGCCGCGACAGCTCACCCGACTTTACCATTGCACTGGCCCGGCGACTGAACAACGTGATCAGCGATCATCTCACTACCGTGCTTGACGGCCGCCAGGCTTCAGTCAGCATAGGGGTGAGCCATTTCAGCCCAGAGGACCGGAACACGGATTTTATCTACGGCCGGGCTGATAAGGCGTTATATCAGACCAAGTCTCAGGGAAAGAATAGTTACAGTGTTCTGTAGCGGTATTGAGAAGCACTGATCAGAATTTGGTCAAAATACGATCAGGATCTGAGACCTGAGATTTTCCCCTGTCTGAGATGGCGAACTCCCCTGGTGGGGTCTAAGCTCGTTGGCGAACCACCTTATACGCCACCAACTCCACAGGGGGATATTATGCTGGGTGAAGATCATTCACTAATGAGTGAGTTTCCAAACTTCAAAGACACCATTCAACAACTGACTAACAGTGACGAGCGTTTTGCCGTTGATGCCAGCCGCTACGATTCACTGGATAAACAGATCCGCGAACTTGAGCTCAACGGCTCGCCAATCGACGACATGGCCATGACCGAACTCAAGCACGAGCGGGCCGAACTGAAAGACTGGCTGCACGATCGCCTGCGCGCTGTGTAATGTTTCCAGGGAGGCGGTTATCGCCTCCTTTTCTTTTCTGGGTCTCACTCCTGTTTTTCTGCATTGTCCTCCCGATATGCGCTCCCGGTCATTAAAACCGGACTCCCTCTTATCAGTCTGACGCGTATGATTCTCCGGGCAAGCCCTGACGGGCTGTCTGAACCGATCTGAAGCAGGTATTTGAAGGTAATATCACTGTTAATAATAAATATGTTAATTTACAGTGGCTTACATGAATGATGACCAGGACCAGGATGCTTGCCTGCTGTCAGACATAAAATTGTGTTTTATAAAATGCAAATGAGTTGCTTTTTTGTTCAGTTCTGGGGGCCAGGCATTCAGTCCGTGAAGATACTCTGCTGGTTCCTGAGCGTTTTAAGGTGGTATACAAATAATGAAGAAAGTTCTGACTGCAGGCGCTTTGGTTTTTGCTGTGGTTTTATGTTTTTTTAACCGGCCAGACCGGACTCCCTGGGATGAAGAGCAGTTAATACTGCCGGCGTGTGAAGTCACAGAGCCTGTTATAACTACTTCTGTCCACTTCTTTGTTGATTATACCCTGAAGAATGTTTTTACCGGGAAGAATGCAGCTAAACAGGTGGAGTTTGCTAACCGGACACTGGCTAACTCCTGTTTGCAGTTGCGCCGGGCCTTAGCTTCATTTGAGTACGTTGATTTTAAGTTCTCTGGCCTGGAGTATTTTGAGGACATTCATTCACAGGGCATGGTGGCGATAGGTGGTGATCGTGTCAGAGCCCTGCGGGATGATCCGCTCAGTTTTTACGTGTTTGTGGTTCCGTATGATCATCCGGTATTTGAAGACGGTACAACCGGGGCGACTGACTTTGATCTGAGTGACAGCTATATATTGCTTGCTGAAGATGCCTCCGAGCATGTTCTGGAGCATGAGTTTGGCCATCTGATGTGGGCAAATCATTCTGAGACACTGCTATTTTCACTGCTTCAGGGGCAGCTGGAGAGAAATACAAGCCCGCAAAACCGTCATCTGGTTAAGCCTTATGCCCGGGCGTATAAATGTGCCAATGCCGGAACCGTGATGAGTTATGAAAGTATGATTGTGCCTGTCTATTCTGACCCGGATATTCAGTATCGATCTGAAAAGTGCGGGAATGCACTGCATGCAGATAATCAAAGACGTGTTGAAGAGTATATCGAAGGTCTTATGACGAAGCTTTCAGCTGCATCTGTGGCTGAGGCTGGCTCTGAATCCTGATCCGGCCCGGGGCGTCAGACCTCTGACTTGACCCGGGCACTTTTGCCCGTTAGCCTGGTAGTTTGAGTACAGGAAAACAGAATCGGGAAAGTTGTATGAAATTAGTATGGTTACATGGTGCCCCCGCAGCCGGAAAGCTGACGGTTGCCAAAGAACTCAGTAAGCACTTTGGTTACAAGCTTTTTCACAATCATCTGGCTGTGGATCTCAGTCTGTCGATCTATGATGAGTTTGGTGAAAAAGACTTCCATGATTTTACCAACGAGATACGACGAACCACCCTGGCCAAAGCGCATCAGCTTGGCGTTACCCATCTGGTGATGACCTATATGACCTGCTACGAGAGTGATGCTGAAGAAATTAACCGTTATCTGGCGTTTTTTGAGCAGCAGGGAATTGAGGTTTATCCGGTTCATTTGTGTCCGGACAAAGAAGCGGTGTTTGAACGGCTGATGTCAGAAGAAAGGATCAATTCGCATAAGCTTTCCTGTCCGAAGACTATGAATGGCCTGTTTGAGGAGATGAAGTTTGTGGGGATTGAGCACCCCAACGCTTTGTCGGTGGATAACACCAATCTGCCAGCCAGGGATGTAGCGGCCATGGTGGCCGGGCATGTTGGTTAAAGCATGCTGGTTACATTTTGTGGCAAATATGTGACATTTTGATGCTTCAGGTTTTATTTATGGCTGGTTATGATGGCTGGCTGTGTTGAGATAAGAAGTTTTCAGAGCGTTATATGTACATCCGGTTGTGTTTGTTCATTCTTGCCGCGCTGTATGGTTATGCCGCGTATACTGATGAGCAATATTTTACAGTTTTTTTGCTGCTGTGTGCTGTTGGCCATTCTGTCTATAAGCTGTACAGGCAGTATTGCTCGCGTAAGCCACATGGTTTGTTTTAGCTAAGAACGGACTGTTACCAGGCTCACTCGGACGATAAGATCAGATCCTGGAAACAGAGGTATGGAATGATAAAGAGGCGCATACTTGCGCCTCTTTTGTATTGGAGCTGTCTGAGTCAGGCTCAGATATGATCCAGGCGGATATGGCTGTTTTTCAGGTCATCACGGCTGATGCCTTTGCCATCGTTAAGCTGATTAAAGTGACGCAGCAGAGCTGCGATCCCATGGATTGAACCCAGCAGGTCACCGGTGTGAGCAGACTCAGAAGAGGTGTGCATGTTGCGGATCGGGTAACCGATGCTGATAGATGCGCTGTCAACGCCTGCCAGCGCGGCAGCCATGCCGTCAGTACCCATGTCGCGGCCTGAGAAGTCCAGCTGATAAGGGATCTCCTGCTCGCGGCACACCGCTTCGATAGCCTGTACCAGGTACTCAGAGGTTACAGAACCACGGCCGATAGTGAAGCCATCACCCATTTTCAGCGGAGTCATGCGGCGGTCACCGATGCCTGGTGCTGCTTCGTAGTCGTGATTTACGTCGGTCGCGATCAGTACATCAGGTTTCAGTTCACCCACAAGCTGAGTTGAACCGAAGCGGCCGATCTCTTCGTGGGTCGCGATGGTGTAAAGTACGCGAACGTTATCCAGACCTTCGTTGGCTACCAGGCGGGCAACCTCGGTGACAGAGAAACAACCCAGACCGTTGTCCAGGTATGCACCGTAGAAAGTATCTTCAGATACACCACGTTTGATTGGGCGATCCAGAATGATCGGGTCACCGGCACGCAGGCCAAGGGCTTCAACCTGTGCTTTGCGGTCTTTACCGTGAGTGTGCAGCTCAAGGTAGATAGATTCTGGCTTAATGCCCTGCTCGCCGCTACGCTGCGCCGGGGTAGAGAAGTGGATCGCGCCCAGCGCTTCCACGGTGCAGCCTTCGATGACTTTGTATTTGGTGACATCATCCGGGTGCTGACAGAAGACTTTTACTTCGTGCCCGATCAGCGTGGTTGGCAGGAAAGAGTCAGTGTTGATCCATACTTTGCCGTCATCATCGATCTTACGCACCTGCATGCGGATCTTATCAGCGTGACCAACGATCATTACGCTCACCAGATCATCACGGCCCGGGTGAGAGTCGAATACCAGACCAGCGTTACCTTTGAACTGATGCACTGCCCAGCCTTGTGGCATGAAGGATTCAAACTCAGGCTTGATCACGCCGTAGCTCATCGCTGCTTCAAAGCCGATCGGTGACGGGGAAGCCAGCACTTTCTTCATAAATTCAAACTGGCCTTCCGGCATGGCAGTTTGCCATGCGGCTTTTTGTTCCTTGTTGTTCTCTGTACTCATGTGTCAGCTCTTATAATTTCTTGATGTGATTACATTCTGTGCGGCCATGCAACCTTGTGCAAAGGCGGGCCAAAGTGAATACGCTAAAGGGTGTGAGCCGTAAGTGCAAGAAGAAACAGGGTTGTTCGTCGCATAAGAGTGACATTTTAAACTGACGATGTGTACAGGAAAGTTGCCTGCTGCTGATAGTGCCGATAACAGGTGAGGCATGAGATGCATCCTCCTGGAGACAAATGCGTAACAGTGGCCAGTCAAACTATACTCATATATGTGTATAAAGAAGATTTGCAGGCTCATGATATGAACGGTAAACAGATTCCTGTAACAGAGAGGAAAATGAGCAGCCTGTTTGAGCGTTACCTGACACTTTGGGTCGCGCTGTGTATTGTCGCAGGCATTATGCTGGGTAAGGTTGCCCCCGAGTTCGCGAGGGCACTCGATGGTATGGCGGTTCATGTTAACGGTGCGCCGGTGATTTCCATTCCGATCGCGGTGTGTCTGTTTTTTATGATGTATCCCATCATGGTGAAAATTGATTTTGCCGGTGTGGTCAAAGCCGGTAAAAGTGGCAAACCTGTATTTCTGACGTTGTTTATCAACTGGTGTGTTAAGCCCTTTACCATGTATGCCATTTCTGTGTTTTTCCTTGGGGTACTGTTTAAGGGGGTTATCGGCAATGAGGCGGTGGATCTGGTCAAAATGCCGTTTGGACTCAACTTGCCGGTTGGAGCTGATTATGGAGACGGGGTTGTAGTTCTGCATGACGGAGTGAAAATGTTGCAGATCCCGCTCTGGCGAAGCTACTTTGCCGGGTGTATTTTGCTGGGAATTGCTCCCTGCACGGCCATGGTTCTGGTCTGGGGGTATCTGGCCAGAGGAAATGACAGTCTGACACTGGTGATGGTGGCCATCAACTCGCTGACTATGCTAGTCCTGTATGGTGTTTTGGGTGGTTTTTTGCTCGGGATAGGCCAGCTTCCTGTGCCCTGGCAGGCATTGCTGCTTTCTGTTGTCATCTACGTTGCCCTGCCGCTGATTGCGGGGTACTTCTCCCGGATATGGATTATCCGGCACAAAGGTGAGAAATGGTTTAAAGAGAAATTTATCCATGTGCTCACCCCAATTACCATCTGCTCGCTGCTGTTAACCCTGGTACTGCTTTTCAGTTTTAAAGGGGAAATCATTCTGGATAACCCTCTGACCATTCTCTGGATCTCAGTTCCGCTCTTTATTCAGACTGTTTCGGTTTTTGCACTGGGATATCTTGCTGCCAGGTTCTTCAGGCTCAGTTATGAAGATGCGGCTCCGGCGGCGATGATTGGGGCTTCCAATCATTTTGAAGTCGCGATTGCTACCTCAGTCATGTTGTTCGGTCTCTCTTCCGGAGCGGCACTGGCGACGGTTGTTGGCGTGCTGATAGAAGTGCCGGTGATGCTGATGCTGGTGAACATCTGCAGACGGACTTCAGGCTGGTTTGAGTCAAAGCCTGTGTAGTCAAAGAGTATTCAGGAGGAGAGATGAAGTCATTACTTATATTGTGGCAACGCCTGGTCGATTTTCATGGGCAGACCTGTCCGCGATGTGGCACCACGTATGAAGAGTTAAAAACTGCAGTGGCAAAACTGCAGGAGGCGTTTCTTCCCCTGGACATTGACGTCGCATTTGAAATCAGAGAACTGAGCATGGAGTCATTCATGGCAGATCCTTCTCAGTCTAACCGGATCTGGATAGCGGGTAAGCCGCTGGAAAGCTGGCTTGAAGCAGAGATTACAGGCAGCCCATGCTGTTCAGTATGTGGAGATAATGATTGCAGGGCGATAAAGATCGGAACCAGTGAATTTGAGGCCGTCCCCGCGAACCTCGTCATTAAAGCAGCCCTTATTGCAGCATCACAGCTGGTTGAATCCAGTGAACCAACTAAATCGGATTGCTGCTCAGGGTAGAGCACACTTTGTTTTGACCTGAAATCAAAGATTAACTACAGCAGCTTCCTTTGCCATCTTTCTGCACAGGAGGACAGGGAACGCTGCCATAAGAACAAAATACGCAGCAGTCCCCTGGTTTGGGTTTCAGCAGTTTGTGACACTTTTCACACTCATAAAACCAGAGGCAGGCATCCGTGGGCATGATTTCTGTTTTCCGGTGCCCGCACTCAGGGCAGGTCAGTTCCGATTCTGAAACGATTTCTTTCATGGCCACTTCCAGTCTGCTTTTGATTTAAGTTTTTCGGCCTGGCTTTACCGGTTCTCAAACCGGTTATAGTCCAGTAAGCCATACTCAACCGGCTGATCCTGCTGATACCATTTATGGACCCGGTCACTGAATGACCAGAAGTCCGGAGAGCTGCGGCGCACTGCAAAGCGGTCGAGCAGTTCGACGTAGTCATCCTCGTCTTCCATGGTTCTCAGGCGCTGAACCAGTTCCGGGATCTGCGCTTCTTTCAGGGACAGGAAAGCCGCCGGGTAGCTGCCGACAACGCCGCGGACCAGGGTCAGGTCATCATTTTCCGGATCCCGGTTACTCTCCTCATCAAACAGGCTGGAGATGTTGGAGTGCGAATTATTATGCAGCAGAGTAAACAGCTGATCCTGCCCGCTTTCTGATTCGATCATCAGCATCACGATTTGCGGGATCGGCAACAGGCCTTCACCACGGATGCTGTCGATATAGCGCAGTGCAGCTTCGTTTTCCGGCTTCAGGCCGGTTTGTTCAATAGCGTAGCGGTTGCTCAACACCGGAGACAGCTGGGTTTTCAGAATATCAAACAGTTCGGCTTTGTAATGGCGACTCTGATAATGCACTCCGGTCGGCTGATCAAATGGCTTAACATTGCGCTGCAGGAAACTGCTCAGCTGTGGGCTCTGATCCTGATACCAGCCGGAAAGCTCCTGATGGCGCATGTGTTTTGGCAACAGGGCGACAAAGTTGCTTTCCCCTTCCAGGCGCAGGAAGTCCATGTACATTCGGGTCATCAGCTGGTGGCCGAAGTTACCGTACACGTCAAAACCTGCCACCAGCAGGTAGTGAATGCGTTCGAGCAGGGCGTAGTCCAGCACCCAGGCGGTTTTCGGTGGCTTGCCGACAAGGCCCTGCACAACCGATGCACTGTCAAAATGGCGGAACACGGTCAGGGCCGCATTGGGATTGGTGCCGTTGCCGGTCCAGATGACATCTGTGGTCAGGTGCTCACCATTTTTAAACCACTGGTTAAGGAACTCTGATTTGGCTTCCTGATAACGCGCCTGCTGGCGGGAATAGCCCAGCCACTGGGTGACCGGCAGCACGTTACTTTCCAGTTCGCCCGGCAGTTTCAGGTTCTCTGCCTGGCTGCGGTAAAACTCATTCACCTCTGGAATATCTGCTTTTTCCGGGTCGAGGAAGAAAACCCAGAAGCGGTCGTTTATTACGTTTAACGCCAGCTGGCCGCGGCATACCGGGCCTTTGATGAAGGACATAATGGTGTTCTGGGCGTCTTCGAGCAGAAAGCTGAAACGCGATTTTACCGGCAGGCTGCTGAATGCACTCATTGGATTAGCCGCGACATCGGCTTTATAGCCGGGCAGCTCAGTGACCTGATAATCCGCATCAATAAACCAGCTGCGCCACTGTGTCAGGCGCGCATCAGTCAGCGCGTATGGCATGTGGGTTTTGTCGACGGTTGAAGCCTGCTCAGGGATAAGGCGGTAGTAAACCCGCTCAACACCCGGGTCATCATAAGGGCGGCGGGTGGCAATGCGTTTAACCGGCTGACCGGGAGGGGTCGCCGAGCGCACCAGGGTAAAGAAGCGTGTTTTCTCCGGCAGCTCTGCAAAATAGAGATGGGACAGGAACAGGTGCTCGTAGATGTAACGGGCAGCGAGCTGGTTTTTCAGGCTGTTACCGTTAAGCAGGGCTTCATAGCGGTGGATTCTCGCTTGCTGGGCTTTTGTAACCGGGATTGGATCATTCATTACTGCACCGTTTTCCAGCCACAGCATCAGGGTCTGATATTCTTTCTGGTCCAGATTTGGCATTCCGTAAGGCATACCCCAGGTCGGGTATTCGGCTTCGTATTCGGCGTAGGTTTCAATCGTCGGGCACTGCTGTTCCCGGTCGATGGAGAAATCAAAACCCTCCAGCTGAACGTCATCCGGCAGCGGGTGCTGCTCTTTTTGCAGCAGCATGCGGGCAACCAGTCCGGCTTCCAGGTTGGCTTCAGGCAGTTGTGCCCGTTCATTCAGCACCGGGTGAAAACCGATATCACGCCATTCCTGAGTGGTTTGGGCGTCTTCAAAAAGGCGGGTTGGATTCGTCGCGGTCAGGCGGGTGCCTTCATAGACCAGCGCCGGATTGGCGCCACGGTCAATCCCTTCAACAGAGGAGAGCTTGAGCTGGCAGGGAGCATCGTAACAGGCGTGACACACCACGCAGCGGTTATCGATGACAGGTTTCACCTCATCGATAAAGAAATCAGACTGGGCAGAATGCAGTGGTGCCCGGCGTTCACGCACTTCCGGGGTACCAAAAAGCTGATCGTAATTGAGTCCGGCATAAGTCGCACAGCCAGCAAACAGAGTAACCAGCCCCGCGATAATCAGGTTACGCATAATGATTCTTCTTATTATAAATTATTGGTTATATTGAAATTAAAGCAGACGGGCCGGGTTTTACCAAGTCAGAACCTGGTGATTATTGATTTCCTGCGCATGTTTTGACAGCTTCGAAAGCCGGCTCTTTGGTCAGGCCGAACGTATTATTATAGACCTTTACCTGGCTGCCGTCGTCCATGTCTTCAATATCGGCCAGGTAGCTCAGGGTACCAGAGATATACAGCGAGACCGTATGGCCGTTTTCGGTTGGACGGTAGTTAACCACCGGGCTGCTGCCGGTGGTCGAAAGGTTCTCCCATCCTTCAGAGATACACATTGCCAGATGCTCTGAGTTGTCTTGTGCAGACAGGTCAAGACTCGGGGCCGATTCTCTCAGCGCGTTCGGCGTGACAGAACAGGCAGATAATAATGCAACCAGCATCAGTGGCAGAAGCTTTTTCACTTGGTGATCTCTTATCAGGAATTTCGGGAAAGTGGCGTATTAGACCGGAGTTGAGAAGGACAAGCAACCACTAATATTCATCGATTATGTAATAGCCTGTATTAATTGAGTGAAAAGTGTTCTGTCAGAAGCGGGTATAATGCAGGGGGGCAGGGGACTGTCTCCTGGTATGAAGGAGCCAGACCTGAAAGAGGACAAATACCGGTTTTTATCCTCTTTTCATCATTGTCTGGCACATTCGCTTATTGAGTATTGAACAGTTGTCCGTTAACAACCACCCCCAGGCTGCGATACTCTGGTGTGAGTATGGTGGCTGAAGCCCGGAACCCGGTTTTCAGCTGACCGAGTTCATGCTCACCCAGCGCCAGCGCCGGGTAGGTAGAGGCCATTTTCAGTGCTTCTGCTTCATCAATGCCCCATTCGATCGCTTTTGCGACAGACTGATCCATGCCGATATGAGCTCCTGCGAGGCTGCCGGCTGCATTGACCAGCCTGTTGTCTTTAACTGAGATGGTCTCGCCGTTCAGCACAAACGAATCGCTCTCACAACCGACGGTCGCCATCGCATCGGTGACGATAATCAGTTTGCCTTCTGGTTTGGCGCGGTGGGCCAGAAGCACGCTCTGAGGTGCCACGTGGATACCATCTGTGATGATCGAGCACCAGGCGTGATCGGTCATCAGCGCAGTGCCGACTACGCCGGGCTCGCGTCCCTGAAGGGGAGACATGGCGTTATAGAGGTGGGTAAAGCCGTTTACCCTCTCCAGTGCATCTGTAAGCTGGGTTGCTTCTGCGTTACTGTGGCCGCAGGAGACGATAACACCGTTGTTATTCAGCCACTCCAGGGCAGCGCTGCTGACGGTTTCCGGCGCGAGCGTAACCAGGGTCTTACCCAGGGTCAGCCATGGCATGGTTTTGAGCTCTTCGGGGGACGGATCGTAAAACAGCTCCGGATTGTGAGCGCCTTTTCGCTCCGGGTTGAGCCATGGGCCTTCGAGGTGAACGCCCAGGATACCGGGGATCTTATCGCGCAGCGCAGCTTCAGCGGCGTTCAGTGCCCTGTTCAGCTGCTCCGGAGTATCGCTGATAAGCGTAGGCAGAAGCCAGGCAGTGCCATGTTTGCGGTGCGCTCTGCAGATAGTGTCGATACCTTCAACATCCGTCTGCTGGTTAAACATCACGCCGCCACCGCCATTTACCTGGAGGTCAATAAAGCCGGGAACGATGGTCGCGCCGGGATAGTCAATGCGCTCTGTTTCCGGGCTGAGTGATTCTGTGGGTATCAGCCCTTTGATACGGTCACTCTCCCACACCAGCGCTTTTCCGGTATGAAAGGCTTCACCATCAAAGATCCGCGCAGCGGTCAGTGCTTTTAAACTCATCGTTCCTCACCTGCTTTAAACTGGAATGCCGCGCCGAGCAGGCAGGCATCGTAATCACCCCGGGCCGGAACAATGGTAACCTGAAATGTTTTGGGTGCAGCGCTGATATGCCGGCTTACCCGCTCAAGATAGCCTTCTGCGAGCCCTACGCCGCCACCAAGTACCACGATATCCAGATCCAGGCTGGCTTTCAGGTTGCAGCATAAAGTTGCAATTGCTTTGGCGCTGCGCTCGATCACTGCGTTTGATTTGGAGCAATGACCGGCCCTGGCAAACAGTTCGATATTGGAAATTCCATCTTTGACTTCATTTTGGGCGGCTTTGTTTATTGCGGTGCCGGAGGCAATGGCTTCCACGCAGCCGGTCTGTCCGCAACCGCATTGCGGGCCATTGATATCGATAACGGTGTGGCCGATATGACCGGCCAGATTTCCGCGGCCTTTATGCAGCTGATCGTTAAGTACCAGTCCGCCACCCACGCCGGTCGATACGGTGAGGTAGGCCATGTTGCTGCATTCATCACTCAGCGCCAGATATTCGAACCATGCTGCGGCCTGGGCGTCGTTAAGCATTTCAACCGGTTTACCCGTCTGCTCAGCGATGGCGTGATGGAGCGGGAAAGGTGCAGGAAACGCCAGGGTATCGGGGTTGATCGCGCTGATCCCCTCCGGGGTCACCAGACCTGTTGTGGAGATCCCGATGCGATCCACTTCATCCAGCCATTCGCTGCACTGAGCCAGGATCTCTTCGGCAAAATGGCCTGCTGAACGGGCAGTTGGCGTTGGCATCTGCCTGCGCTCTGCGATGGTGTCATTTTTGATTAAGCCAACGGCAATTTTAGTGCCGCCAATATCAATGGCTAAAGTGCTCATTGCGTACTCCTGCCGCCTGAGTGGCTGAGTTAAACCAGTTGGTGACGACTTCCATGCGTGTGATGGCGGAGCCGACGGTAACCGCCACAGCACCCGCTTCGATGGCCTGAGCTGCCAGTTCCGGGGTGTTGTAACGTCCTTCTGCCATAGTAAAGAATCCTTTCTGAGAAAACTGTTTTACCAGTTGCAGATCCGGCTCAACCGGCTCTTCTCCCCCAACATAACCAGACAGGGTAGAACCAATGACCTGAATACCCTGACTGCTGGCCCAGGCACCGTCTTCAAAGCAACTGCAGTCTGCCATACCAAAACAACCGGAGTGTTTGATGGCATCGGCAATGCGTTCACGCGTTTCCGGGCGGACACGGTCTGTCGCGTCAAAAGCGATGATGGTGGCGCCTGCATTCGCGAGATCATCCACGTCAGATGCAAAAGGGGTAATGCGTACCGGACTGTCCGCCAGGTCACGTTTCACGATACCTATGATAGGTACACTAACTGCAGCGGCCACGGCGGCTACGTTGGAGACACCTTCAATTCTCAGCGCTTTGGCGCCAGCCTGTTCGGCGGCGACCGCCATGGCAACGATGAATTCGGTTTTTTCCAATGGGCTTCCGGTAACAGGCTGAATGGATACAACCGTCTGGCCGGTTAATGAGGATCTCAGTTCATCAATAGTTAAGTTATTAGCTCTCACAATGGGCCTCTTTCTTTATGAGTAGTTCCCGTGAAGTGGCAGTTTGGCTTGCTGCTACAGCTCATCAGTTTGTCCGGGGTAAGGGCCGGGTAACTGATAATTTGCTCACGATCACATTTATATAAACGTCGATTTGAAAATAATCTTCGCTGACATAATAATCCATAACGAAGATTTTTTTCAAACGAAATAAAAACTTTTTTTGAAAGTGGTGAAACACGTAAAAGGGAACAATATGAAAGCCATGAATAAGATTACCTTCGCTATGCTGACTCTGGGATGTGCTGTATCTGTACAGGCGGCAACGACACTTAAAATGGGTATGCAGGGTTCAGTCGGTTCGATTGAGTACACCTCTGCTCAGGTACTGGCGGACACCATAGAAGAGCTGAGTAACGGCGAGCTGAAACTGGCGCTCTATCCAAGCGCTCAGTTGGGTGATGACCGCGCAATGCTGCAACAGCTCTCAATGGGCGACCTGGATATCACTTATGCAGAGTTTGGCCGTATGGGGCTTTGGATCCCACGCGCTGAGGCGGTAACACTGCCTTACGTTGCCCGCGACTTTGACCATCTGCGCCGTATGTTTGAGTCAGATTTTGGTATGGGTATCCGTGACGAGATGCTGACCAAGTTTAACTGGCGTGCGCTGGATACCTGGTACTACGGTACCCGTGAAACCACCTCTAACCGTCCGCTTAACTCTATTACAGACTTTAAAGGCCTGAAGCTTCGCGTACCAAATGCCAAGCCGAACCTGAATTTCGCCAAGCTGTCCGGTGCGTCACCAACGCCGATGGCATTCTCAGAAGTGTACCTGGCGCTGCAGACCAATGCGGTAGACGGTCAGGAGAACCCGCTTCCAACCATCAAGACCATGAAATTCTATGAAGTGCAGGGCAACCTGGCGATGACTAACCACATCGTTAACGATCAGATGGTTCTTATCGCTGAGTCAACCTGGCAGAAACTGTCTGATGCAGAGAAAGAGATCGTAAACAAAGCCGTCGCGAAAGCGGGCGACGCGAACAACTCTCTGGTAAGAAAGCAGGAAGCTGAGCTTATCGCCTTCTTTGAGAAAGAAGGGGTGAACGTGACCTATCCGGATCTGGCACCATTCCGTGAAGCGATGCAGCCGCTGTACAAAGACTTCGAGAAGAAGATTGGCCAGCCAATCATCGCAAAACTGGCAGCGATGTAATCACTTCAGTCCAGCTTTCGCTAGTTTGAACTGAAGCAGACCAACCTGGCTGGCCACTTGTGGCCAGCCCTGGAGCCGAGCATGTTACGCAAGATTTTTAATAATATTGAAGAGATCATCACAGTGCCGCTGATGGCGATCCTGCTGGGGGTACTGACCTGGCAGATCGGCACCCGCTGGTTGCTTAACGATCCTTCCCTTTGGAGTGAAGAACTCGCCAGGGTTCTTTTTATGTATATGTCGTTAATTGGCTGTGCGATTGCAATTAAACGCAGTACGCACGTCAACATTACCTTTTTCTCTGACAAGTTGCCGGAGAAAGCGAGATTGCTGCTGGTACTCTCTCTTGAGCTGGCGGTACTGGTTTCAATTTTTGCCATTATCTGGCTGGGGTATCAGCACGTTCAGCGCACCGCTTTTTTTGAACTGATCACCCTTGAGATCTCCGCTAAATGGATGAACTACAGCCTGCCGCTGGGCGGCGTATTTATGGTGGTTCGCCAGATTGAAAAAATGATTGGCATAGTGGGTGAGTTTCGCCGCTGTGGTCAGTCGCAGTCCGCTCACTCAACTCAGGTCGCACAGAGGTAGGAAGTAACCATGGCAGGTTCAATTTTTGGCTGGCTGGGGCTGTTATTCGCCGGCATGCCAGTAGGATTTTCGCTGATTTTTGTCGCACTGGTTTTTCTGGTGCTCACTAACAGCACAGGCATTAACTTTGCTGCTCAGCAGATGCTGGGTGGTATCAATAACTTTACGCTTCTGGCTGTACCGTTTTTCGTACTGACCGGGCACCTGATGAACAGCGCGGGTATTACTGAGCGTATCTTTAATTTTGCCAAGTCTATGGTCGGTCACGTTACCGGCAGCCTTGGTCACGTTAATATCATGGCCAGTCTGCTGTTTTCCGGTATGTCTGGTTCAGCACTGGCAGACGCAGGCGGTCTTGGCCAGCTTGAGATAAAGTCGATGCGTGATGCCAAGTATCACGATGACTTTGCCGGTGGCCTGACTGCGGCATCGTGCATTATCGGTCCGCTGGTGCCGCCTTCGGTGCCGCTGGTTATTTATGGCGTAGTGTCTAACACCTCTATCGGTGCGCTGTTTCTGGCCGGTGCGGTTCCGGGCATTCTGTGTTGTGTCGCCCTGATGGTGATGAGCTACTTTATCTGTAAAAAACGCGGTTACATGACGCTGCCAAAAGCAACCCGTCGCGAGCAGGCCAAGTCGTTTAAAGAAGCGTTTTTGTCGCTGCTGACGCCGGTGATCATTATCGGCGGGATTTTCTCGGGCAAGTTCACCCCGACTGAAGCGGCAGTAGTTTCTTCTCTGTACGCGCTGTTCCTGGGCACCGTGGTCTACAAACAGCTGACTCTGTCAGGCTTTGTGGAGATCCTCAAAGAAACCGTTAACACCACCGCTGTTGTTGCTCTGATGGTAATGGGTGTAACCGTATTTGGCTGGATTGTCGCGCGTGAGCAACTGCCTCAGATGCTGGCGGACTACTTCCTGACCATCAGTGATAACCCTCTGGTTCTGCTGTTACTTATTAACCTGCTGCTGCTGTTCCTGGGGACCTTTATTGAGTCACTGGCACTGCTGTTGCTTCTGGTTCCGTTCCTGGTGCCGGTTGCGTCTGCGGTAGGCATCGACCCGGTTCACTTTGGGGTAATGGCTATTCTTAACCTGATGATCGGTATTCTGACTCCGCCTATGGGTATGGCTCTGTACGTGGTATCCCGTGTTGGTGATATTCCGTTCCATACCCTGACCAAAGGCGTTATCCCGCTGCTGGTGCCACTGTTTATCGTGCTGGCGTTGGTTGCTGTATTCCCTCAGTTCACTTTGCTTCTGCCGGAGATCTTCCTGGGCTACGGACAATAAAACTTAACAGGCCGGGCAACACAGCCCGGCCACAAACAACACACTACAGGTAATAAATGATGAAAAAACTGACCGGATTAATTGCTGCGCCGCATACTCCGTTTGACGCAAACAACAAAGTTAACTTTGCAGCGATTGACCAGATCGCAGAGTTGCTTGTTGCGCAGGGCGTAAAAGGGGCTTATGTGTGCGGTACGACCGGCGAAGGTATCCACTGTTCGGTGGAAGAGCGTAAAGCGATTGCTGAGCGCTGGGTAAAAGCGTCGGATGGTAAACTGGATCTTATCCTGCACACCGGTGCGCTGAGTATCATCGATACCCTTGAGCTGACCCGTCACGCTGAGACACTCGATATTCTGGCCACTTCTGCAATCGGCCCTTGCTTCTTTAAGCCGGGCAGCGTGGACGACCTGGTAGAGTACTGCGCTCAGATTGCTGAGGCGGCGCCGTCAAAAGGGTTTTACTACTACCACTCTGGCATGTCTGGTGTGAATCTGGATCTGGAGCAGTTCCTGATCAAAGGTGAGCAGCGTATTCCAAACCTTTCCGGTGCCAAGTTCAACAACATGGACCTTTATGAGTATCAGCGTTGTGTGCGTGTTTCCGGTGGCAAGTTTGATGTACCTTTCGGTGTGGATGAGTTTCTGCCAGCCGGCCTTGCTGTTGGCGCGGTGGGCGCAGTAGGCAGTACTTATAACTACGCGGCTCCGCTGTACCTGAAGATCATTGAGGCGTTTAACCAGGGCAAGCACGAAGAAGTGAACGCTCTGATGGATAAAGTCATCGCTATCATCCGCGTGTTGGTGGAGTATGGCGGCGTAGCAGCCGGTAAAGCGGCGATGCAGCTTCACGGCATTGACGCTGGTGACCCGCGTCTTCCTATCCGCCCGCTGACTGCCGCGCAAAAAGCAGATGTGCTGGCTAAGATGCGTGATGCCGACTTTCTGTAAGCTGCAAAACCTGTAGTAAAGCGTTCAGGGGAGTCAGCTCCCCTGACTTTCACAAACGGGCGCAGATCCGTTTTAAGTATCCAAATCTCCCTGATTTTGATACTTTTACATCAGCAAATCATATTAAAAAGAGGCCATTGTGAGTTCACCAAGAAATCTACTTGTCCGGTTGCGCTCGAATATGGAGCCCCTGAGTAAAAAACTGAGACTGGTCGCCGATTATGTTTTAGAAAATGCTCATGACGTTCAGTTTCAGACCATTACCGACCTTGCCCGCAATACACAGACCAGTGAAGCGACCGTGGTGCGCTTATGCCGGGATATGGGTTTTAAAGGCTATTCCGATTTTCGTATGGCGCTGGCTGTCGAGCTCAGCCAGACTTCCGCTCAGACCGCGTCAGAGATTGAAGGCGATATTTGTGACGTCTCAGCGCAGAGCGCGGTAGACAGCCTGCAGGATACCGCCAAGCTTATCGACCGCAAGTCCCTGCGCAGGGTAGTGGAGCTGGTACACAAAGCTTCTTTCATCGGTTGTGTTGGCGTTGGTGCGTCGAGCATTGTGGGGCGTTATTTGTCTTACCGGCTGATCCGTATCGGCAAGAAAGCGATCATGTTTGAAGATACGCATCTGGCATCGATGAATGCTTCCCGTTGCAGCGAAGGGGATCTGTGGTTTGCTGTGTCGAGTTCGGGTTCGACCAAAGAGGTGATTCACGCCGCGAATCAGGCATATAAGCGCGGTATTCCGGTCGTCTCGCTGACCAATATTAATCACAGCCCGCTTTCCGCCACCTCTAATGAAATGCTGGTGGCGGCAAGGCCGGAAGGGCCGCTGACCGGTGGCGCCTTTGCATCCAAAGTGGGGGCCCTTTTGCTGGTAGACGTGCTTATCAACAGTCTGCTGGAGGCTTACCCTGAGTACACCGAATCTGTCCATGAAACGGCGGAAGTCGTGATGCCGCTGATGACCAGCTAAGCGCTGTTTTACAACTGAACTTCGCATATCAGGCGGACTTGCCTGATGTGTAACTATTTGAATTTTAAGCCCGTATGGATATTGCGGGCTTTTCTTTATTTATAGGTAAAAATTATTTTTATTGTTAACTTGATCAAAGATAAATTTCTCCATTGATCAATAATAAGAGCGAATTTTAAACAATAAGGGTGGAACACCACCCGTATAAGGACATAAGAAAATGAACACTCGCTCTCCGCATATCTCTGCACCTTTGCTTGTAAAACATGGGCTTGCAAAAACAGCGCTTGCTGCCGCTCTGGTTCTTTCTTTTAACGCTTCTGCTGCCCAGCAGTGGCCGGATCTTCCGGTCGGGGTAAAAAGTGGTATCAGCGCTCAGGTTGGTTCAAAGATCTATGTTGGTCTGGGCTCTGCCGGTAACGCGTTCTATATGCTCGATACCTCGGCGCCTCAGAAAGGCTGGCAGAAGCAGGCTGATTTTATCGGCCCGGCCCGCAGTGGTGCGACCGCTTCTGTCGTCGAAGGTGATATCTATGTTTTTGGTGGCTCCGGTAAAACCAAAGCCAGCGACATCTCGCCGGTGCTGTTTGACAGCGTGTACCGCTATGACTCAGAGACCAACCGATGGTCTCAGGCCAATACCAAAACACCGACAGGGCTGCTTGGCGCGGCTTCTTATTCGCCGGACGGGAAGCATATCCTGTTCTTTGGTGGCTACAACAAGGGCTACTTCGACAAGTACCTGTCAGATATCAATACTACCGACAAGAAGACCCAGCCAAAAGCCTGGCAGAAGATTGTCGATGACTACATGGGCATGCCGCCACTCGATTATAAATGGAACCGCAGAGTGCTGAGCTTTAAGCCTGAAACCGGCAAGTGGAGCGACCTTGGTTTGTCTCCTTATCTGCCAAACTGTGGCTCGGCGCTGGTTGCTAATGGCCGCCAGGCCACCCTGGTCAGCGGGGAGATAAAACCGGGCCTGAGAACTGCGGAGGTGAAGCAGTACCAGTATGGCCTGCCTCAGCCATGGCAAAGCCTGCACTCCCTCCCTGCGCCAATGAACGCCCCGGTTCAGGAAGGTGTCGCGGGCGCCTATGCAGGCTGGAGTAACGGCGCGCTGATTGTAGCTGGCGGTGCAAACTTCCATGGCGCGAAGTCCGCATTTGAGAGCGGCAATATGTTTGCTCACAACGGCTTTGGTAAGGCATTCAATCCGGAGATTTACGTTCAGCGTAAAGGGCTGTGGAGCCAGGTCAACAATCTGCCTGAAGGTCTGGCCTATGGCGCTTCGTTCTCTGCGAAAAACGGTGTTCTGATCGCCGGTGGTGAGAAAGCTGACCGCAGTGCGAGTAAGAAAGTGTATCTGCTGGCCTGGAACGGTCAGTCAGTCGATATTCAGGATTAAGCGGGAGTTGTCATGCCACTGCAGTTAACCAAATTAGCATCACTACCGACCGGGCTTAAAAACGGAGTTGGGGGAAAACTTGGCAGCCGGCTTTATGCCGGGCTGGGCAGCGCAGGGAAGCGTTTCTTTTTTCTCGACCTGAACACGCCTGATCCGCAATGGGAAGAAGCGCCGGAGTTTCCCGGGGTGGCGAGAAATGACGCTGCGTTTGCGGTGGCAGGACAAAAGCTCTGGGTATTCTCCGGCGCAGGTCAGAACGAGGGTGATTCTCACGCGACGGTGCTCAATGAAGTCTGGTGTTTCGACTCTGCCACCGGGCAGTGGAGCCAGGCCGATACCGCGCCTCCGGTCGGCTTTCTTGGCGCGAGTGCCTGCGAAGTTCAGCCTGGCAGAATTGCCCTGTTCGGTGGTTACTGCAAGGAAACGTTCGATAGTTTTGTCGCTGAGATTTCTGCACAGGAGGTAAGCGATGACCCGCAGAAACGTCAGGCCGTGCTGACAGAGTTTATGTCACGCTGGCCGGGAGAGTACGGCTGGAGCCGGGATATCTGGTGTCTGGATACCGAAACCCTGAGCTGGCAGTTGCTGCGGGACAACCCGTTTGAGCCGAACTGCGGTGCGGCGCTTATCCGGGACAAACATAAGGTTGTGTTGGTCGAGGGTGAGATAAAACCCGGGCTGAGAAGTCTGCAGACCAAGCAGTTTACCTTTCACTCCCTGAGCGATATCGAGCCGTCCCTGCTGCTGCCTCTCTGTGATGCAGAGCCGGAACACGAAGGGATCGCCGGTGGTTTTGCCGGGATGATTGACGGAGATTATCTGGTCGCCGGAGGGGCGTATTTCATCGGCAGTCAGGCCCGTTTCCGTGAGGGTAAATGCTACAGCCACCAGGGGCTGACCAAACACTACAGCGACAATATCTGGCGCTGTGGTGAGCAGGGCTGGCAACCTGCCGGGAGCCTGCCCTGCGGTATGGCGTACGGCCTGTCGGTCAGCGCGGATAATCAGATCTACATACTGGGAGGTGAAGACCAGCAGGGTAATGCATTTGCAAGCTGTTATGTCATGAAATGAGTGTTGTTTCATCCCCCCTATAGAAACCAAACACTTAACCAATACATACACATAGGCCCCGTATCTCTGTCTGATACGGGTGCCTGCTTGCACCTTCAGTTTGCTGTCGGGGTGCGAAAAACAACAAGGAGAATAACGTGAAGAAAGCAATCTTAACCGCGACTGGCCTGACGTGTGGCCTGGTCGCTGCTGTCAGTCTGGCTTTGCCTGCACCGGCATACGCCGTTGCGCCGAATGTCCGTGATGTAGTGGTATTTAAAGGTGGCGATGGTGGAAGTAGTCACTACCGTATTCCGTCTATTGTGGTGGCCGCAGACGGCTCTCTGGTCGCTTTTGCTGAAGGGCGCGGCCGCTCCGGAGACCCGGGTCAGGGTCACCCGACCAGCATCAAGAGCCGCCGTTCAACCGATAATGGCGTGACCTGGAGTGACTATCAGCCGATTCACGAAAACAGCGATGAAGCGTGTTCCGATCCGCGTCCTTTCCTGGATAAAACCACTGGACGGTTGTTTGTCTTCTACACCAAGTGGGATATCGACTGTGCGCAAAACGGCAGCTGCGTTCCTTTTGATGATCCAAACCATAAGTTGCTCTATCGCACCAGTGACGACAATGGCCAGACCTGGTCAGCGCCGGTTGATGTTCTTGGCCAGGTGAAAGATGTCAACTGGATGGCTAGCGGTACCAACACCAGTAATGGCCGGGCAACCTGGTCGGTGACACCGACTCAGAGCCAGATCAGCAGCGCGGCCAGCGATGGCTGGGCACTGGCCTGGAACTCCCGGGTAGCTGAGGGCGCGTGTAATGTTCAGTACTATGGCAATGGCAGCAAACGTTTCCTGGCTGACCTGAGAGTGAACAGCGACCAGTCTGTGACTGCGGTGCTTTATGCAGACGGCGGCAACCTGGAATTGCCGCTCGGTTATGATGTATCCGGTTACCACGACTACCGGATTGTTGGCAGTGGCAGCAGCGCCAGTTTCTATGTAGATGGTGTGCCGGTGGCCAGCAACTGGGCTGGCCAGTCACACAGCAGTAAAACCGTGACCTGGGGTAATGGCTGCTCATCGACTTCCGGCGCTTCTGCTTACCATACAATTGATTTCACCATAGGTGGCGCATCTCAGGCGGGCTTTGACGCCAGCCTGATGGAGCGGGTCAACGGGGATGTGATTAATCATCCGGCAGAGCAGGGCTGGACAGTCACCAGTGCCAACGGTGGTAAAGGCGACCCGGGCTGGAAGAGTATTAATGCTGGCCCAGGCCAGGGCATTCAGTTGACTAACGGCCGCCTGATTTTCCCGGCGATTGTTCTGGATGCGTTCAGCCAGCTGTCGGTTGTTTCTATTTACAGCGATGACCATGGCGTTACCTGGCACGCTGGTAAGCAGACACCGACTTACTGGCACGAGCCAAGTGAAGCAGATATGGTTGAGTTGCGCGACGGGCGCCTGCTGATGTCAGCCCGCAATGATGGTGTGACAGGCACCGGCAACTTCAACCGCTATCACTTTATCAGTGAAGATAAAGGGCTGAGCTGGGAGATGGTGATCGAGGACCGCAACTCGGTCAATGGCGCGCTGTTCTTCAAACTGGACCAGGTGGATATTGGTCTGCTCCGCTATGGCGATAACCGGGTACTGATGTCCGGGCCGCAGGGAGTGAACGCAGTCAGTTCAGACCGTAATGACCTGGCGATATGGAGCGCAGTGGAAGATGGGGCGGGTAACTATAACTTTACCCAGCGCACCCAGTTCCGTGACGGCTACAGTGCTTACTCAGACCTGATAGAGATGCCACACAAAGGCTCATCCGGAAACGAAGATATCGGCGTTATTTATGAAGCCGAGTCGAGCACCGAAATTCGCTTTATGGTGATAGATATCGACGAGGTAAATTAACCAACCCGGGGGGAGCTGTTTGCTCCCCTGATTATTTTTCGCATGTCGCCAGTTCATGTTTGGCGGCATCGTCTGCGGCTTCTTTAGCCAGGCCGGTGACCGCAGTCTCCGGTTTAAAATAGAGTACTTTGTAATCGTTGGCCAGAATCTTCCAGTACCGTCTAGAAAAGCTGTAGTAGAGCCGACAACAGGCATGAACGGTGAGGATAAGGGAAACAGCGATCAGCACCAGCTTAATCCATTGAAAACTGCCAATCAGATCATTGGTGATAATCAGATACAGGGCAAACAGGTAGATTGGCAGCGAGGGTAGTGAGTACACCACGGGCACCATTTGTCTTTGTCTGGAGTCGATTTTTTGCAACCGGCTGCCGACAACGGGTCTCTGGCGGTGGTTGAAGCCCAGCTGTCTTGTCAGGACCACATCGATATAGACCTGAAGTTTGGCCATTTCAAACATCGACCAGTTCAGTGAATAGATAACGCTGGGCACCAGATATATCAGCAGGTAGAGCTTGGGCATCTCGTCTGTTGCCAGAATATCTACTCCTGACAGAAAACTGAAATAGAGCACACAGCTTCCCAGCCAGAAGCTCATTCCTGTTCTGATCCTCTCCAGTAAGAGCTGATAAGTGTTTTGGTAATCAAGTTTTATCAGTTCTGAGTCCATAGCATCCTTGCCCGCTGATTTTAAGTGAAGTGCCAGTATAAACCCTGCCAGACTTTATAAAACCATTCATAAAGACGGTTGAGAGTGACACCACACATCAGACTTTGACAGTGAAGAGCGCACTGGTTGTCATCAATTTAACTGCTTGATAATAAAGCGCTGTCTCCACTACACTTATGATAAATATCAGCACCCGGATCGCGCAATGGAACTCCCGAATATTGGCTTTAACTTAAACAAAACTAACCAGGCGGAGTTTGAGATCATGGAGTTGTCCGAGCTTTGGCAACGGAGCAAGGAACACCATGATCCGGAGCAGCCGCACCGGGTGAAATTCTTCCTGTTTCTGTTTATCGAGCAGGGAGAGGGCATCCACATGGTGGACTTTAAGCCGTATAAGTTTGGACCGGGCTCAATGTTGTTTATTCAGCGCGAGCAGGTGCATTCGTTCGATTTTTCTTCCCGGCCCCAGGGGAAGATGATGCTGTTTACCCAGGCTTTTCTGGACCGGGTTCACGCTAACATGCGTCTGCCTAACTACACACCGACCCACCTGAACCGACATCACAGCCCGCTGTTGCAGCTCGACAGTGAAAATGACCAGCGCTGCCAGACCCTGATAAAGGAAATGCGCGCCGAGATCGCACATGAAGAGTCTGACCCGCTGATCGTCATGTATCTGTTTTCGGCACTCGCGCTGGTGCTGCACCGGCTGCGGCCTGAGCTTCGCCATGACAAGTTATCAGAATCCCAGAGCGTCAAACTGGCCCGCTTTATCGAGGCCATGCAGGAAAGCTTTCAGCAGTTCCGGGATGCCAACTGGTACGCCGGCCAGCTTGGCACTACCTACAAAACCCTCAATCAGGTCTGTAAGCTTTCCACCGGCCAGACCGCCAAGCAGATGATCGATGCTTATACCATTGTCGAGATGAAGCGCAGGCTGGTGGTCAACTACACTTCTTCCCAGCAGATGGCCTATGAGTTTGGTTTTGAAGACGTAAGTAACTTTGTTAAGTACTTCAAAAAGCAGACAGGCTGCACTCCGGGCCAATTCCAGAAAGAATACATGACCACTGTTTTATAAGCCGGTTCGATATTTACCATTTTCCGGCGTAAATCCACTCTGCTCATGTCCTGCACAGTTCCATAAACTTGTCCTCAAACAATATGAGGACACAACAATGACTAAACTATCTGCACTTTCCCGTACCCTTTTAGCCCTTGGTGTGGCAGGCCTGGCGGCTTGCTCAGCGGTTGAGTCCCCGGACTCCCTGACCAACAAAGAGAAAGCCGTAGCAGTGATTTCAAGCATCGAAACCGGCGATGCCGAAGCGGTTTCGTTTATTAATCCGGACAAGTACATCCAGCACAACCTGGCCGTTGCGGACGGACTGGAAGGTTTTGGTGAAGTGATGTCTCACCTGCCAGAAGGCAGCGCAAAAGCGCGGGTAAAACGTGCCCTGCAGGATGGCGAGTACGTGGTTACCCACACTGAATACGATTTCTTTGGCCCGAAAGCCGGCTTTGACGTGTTCCGTTTTGAAAACGGAAAGATTGTCGAGCACTGGGATAACCTTCAGGAACTGAGCGGTAAGAACCCAAGTGGCCGAACTCAGCTTGATGGCCCGACAAAAATTACCGATCTGGACAAGACTGAGCAGAACAAAGCTCTGGTAGAAGATTTCGTCAACACGATTCTGATGGGTGGCGATATGTCGCAAATCGGCCGCTTTATCGGCCCGGAAGACGGTGATTACCTGCAGCACAACGTTGCAGTGGCAGATGGCCTGAGTGGTCTTGGTGAAGCTTTGCAGGCACTGGCAGATCAGAACATGCCAATGGTGTATACCGAAAACCATAAGATCCTGGGTGAGGGCAACTTTGTTCTGTCCATCAGCGAAGGCCAGTTTATGAATCAGCACGTTGCCTTTTACGACCTGTTCCGGGTGGAAAACGGAATGCTGGTGGAACACTGGGATACCATTGAAGCGATCCCGGCACGCTCAGAGTGGAAGAACGACAACGGTAAGTTTGGTTTCTGATTGTTACTCATATCAAAACAGGAAAAGGGACGTTGAATCGTCCCTTTTTTTAGTATCTGTTCTGCTGAGAATGTCAGTCTGCGCTGCAGCATGCTCCCAAAAATCTCAGCACACCAAACTGCTTCAGCCACTCCAGTTGCTCCACTTTTTTGACCAGGAAGCGGCCGCTGAAGTTGATCCCGTTGGCGTAGACCTGATTCACCTGATTGGTCACTCTTGGCACCAGTAGCATCCAGCGGCTGGTCAGCAGCAGGTTGTACGGCTGACACTCCTCACCGAGCAGGCCAAGCTGCGTCATCCACTCCAGGTAGGTTTGATACAGTTCCTGCGGATTGAGCCCGTCCAGCTTTATCAGCCGGTGTTCAAATGGCAGTTCGCCGGACAAAATGGCTGTTTCCAGTGGCAGGGCACTTTTTATCAGCTGCATGTGGCGGTGGGGCTGGCTGGCTCCGGCCATTAACCCGCCGTTGAAAAAGCCGAACACCTCTTCCGGATTTTCACCAAACGCTTCCACCCAGGCCTGCAAGTCTGCCAGCTCTAACGGCGCGGTCTGCTCTGCGTACTCTTTGGTGCAGATCAGCAGGTGGGGAGAGATCACCGGGAACTTGTTGAGCAGGCAGACGTGCTGGTCCCCGACATCGGCCACGTACATTTCCGGCTCATATGGCAAAAACGGATTGCGGGCGGGCGCTTTGGGGGCGTTTTTGTCGAACTGGCGCATAATGGGTTTTTTGCGCATATTCGGCGAAACCACATGCCCGAGGCAGTCGATACCATCGCTGATAAAATTGATGGCTTCGGTGGCTACCGGGGCCAGTGCGCCGCTTTGCAGTGCTTTCTCTGTTACCAGCTGAGCTTGTTTCCACAACATTGCATTACTCCGCCAGCAGGTGGTGCCAGTTTTCGTGTTTGGTCATGTAGTGCTTAACGTAGCTGCACTCGGGGATGATTTTGTATCCCAGTTTTTCGGCTTCCGGGAGGAAGGCTTCCATCATCGCCGAGCCTTTTCCCTGGCCGCGCAGGCTCTCCGGTACAGAAGAGTGATCGACTACCATAACTCCGTCTTCCAGACGGTATGTGATGCGGGCCCATTCGCCCGGAACCAGTTCAATACGAAACTCGTGATTGTCGCTGTTGTGAATGACAGTCATAACGCTCTCCTTAACTTATGTCTTTTCCATTGTGAACGAAAAAAACGGGATCAGCCAGCGGATCATAGGCTTAGGTCTGAGAGTCACCCGCTTTGTAGAGCCTGCTCAGGCAAAACGACAGAGCACTGACGTGCTGACTGAGCTGCTGATTCAGCCACAGGTAACCGCACTGGCTGAGGTTATCCAGCTTATCGGGAGTCGTTTCCTCCAGCATATCCTGAGCCAGAAACTGCTGAACCTGACCTTTTCCAACCTGCAGGCTGAGCTGGCTGATGGAGTGAAACAGTCGCCCGGTGACATTGAGTATTTCCTGAGACTGGGGAGGCCATTCGGTAGTGACCAGATTCTCAATGATGCTCAGTACCCGTCGCTCGGAAATCACGATATCGGTGATGATCTGGCCGTCGCCTTTCCACTCTTTTTGTGCATGTGGTGTCAGGCTTCGTTGTTTGGCCAGGTTGCGGCTGAGCAGTTTGAGGTTGTAGTCGATTTTATCCTGGCAGCGCACCAGTTCATGGCTGTGGAGCAGGTAGTAGTCACTGCTCAGCTGAAGAAACTCTTCTATCAGCATCTGCAGGTGAACCATGGCCCGGGAGGGGAAAAACAACCGGCTGCACAGCCAGGTGATAAGCGTGCCCAACAGCACGTTCAGCAATCGCCATTCTGCTACCTGCAGGTCGCCAGGTCCGGTACCGGCAACCAGCACCAGGGTGATCCCGGCCAGAATGGCTGCGTAGGAGTGCCGCCCGGCGACAAATACCATACAGGCCGCAATCAGCCCCAGCAGTAGGGTATCGTGCAGCAGCGGCTGGTTAATTGGCAGCAGGTAAAGGGTGAAACCCATGGCTGCACCAATCAGGGTACCAATAAGCCGCTGGTTGGCTTTGGTCAGTACGGAGCCCAGGTAAGACACTGGCCCCATCACCACGATAATGGTGATCAGTGACCAACTGGCATGAGGAATACTGAAAAGATGGATCACAGCCAGCGCGATGGCGCAGGCGAGAACTACCCTAAACAGGTGAAACCAGCGCTGGTGGCGGATGATCCACTGATCCGATAAAAGTTGTTTTGAAAAGAACATAACGACAAAAAAAGGAGCCTTACGGCCCCTGATACTTACTTATACTTCGGCCCGGATGGCCGCAATTAATTGATCAATATCTTCCCGGGAAACATCAAGATGGGTCACAAACCGCATCGGACGGGAAGGGGAAACCAGTATACCCTGCTCTTTAAGGTGGGAGCAAAGTGCCTGTACATCGATGCTCTCATCCACACGGGCGAACACAATGTTGGTCTGTATGTGAGCGGTATTGACCTCAAAGCCCCGGAGCTCTGTCAGTTTTTCTGCCAGGTAGCGGGCATTGGCGTGGTCTTCGCTCAGTCTGGCGGTGTTTTCGGTCAGGGCAATCTTGCCTGCCGCTGCCAGAATGCCAGCCTGGCGCATACCGCCACCCAGCATTTTACGAATACGGCGCGCTTTTTGAATAAACTCAGCGGTGCCCAGCAGCAGTGAGCCCACCGGAGCGCCGAGGCCTTTTGACAGACAGATGGTCATTGAGTCGAAGTGACGTGAGATCTCGGTAATATCGACATCCAGCGCCGCAGCCGCGTTATATACCCTTGCACCATCAAGGTGAAGTTGCAGGCCGTTATCATCGGCAAACTTTCTCGCTTCTGCCAGATACTCCAGAGGCAGGACTTTACCATTGATGGTGTTTTCCAGGCTCAGCAGTTTAGTGCGGGCAAAGTGAAAATCGTCTGGCTTGATCGCAGCTTTCAGCTTTTTAAAACAGAGTGAGCCATCTTTTTCATTTTCAACCGGCTGAGGCTGAATGGAGCCCAGCACGGCTGCGCCACCGGCTTCAAACTTATAGTTGTGTGCCTGCTGGCCGCACAGGTACTCGTCACCACGTTCACAATGACTCATCAGGCCCAGCAGGTTCGCCTGGGTGCCGGAGGTGGTAAACAGCGCGGCTTCAAATCCGTGGCGCTCAGCCGCCCACAGTTCCAGTTCATTGACCGTTGGGTCATCACCGTATACGTCATCCCCTACCGGCGCTTTCGCCATAGCCTCACGCATCTTGTTATCAGGCCGGGTAACAGTGTCGGAACGAAAATCTATCATGCTTCCTCCTTGTGTTGTGCCGCATTAGCCTGACATGAAAAGTGCGGTGTGAATAGTAAATTCTTTACATCATAAACTCTGAGAGAGCTGCTGCATTATATCTGTCAGGGCGAGATGACTCTCAGAGGTTTCCCGGCGATGGGTATAGATTCCCACGATTCCGCGCGGGTACTGCTGAACGGTTTCCAGCGTAGTCAGGCCAAAACTTTCGAGATAGGCCTTAAGGTGGTGGGGATAGGGCATAATCGCGTTGCTCTCCCTGGCAAGCTCGATACTGGCCAGAAGCGAGTCGACTTCATAGGTGATCCTTTCATCTAGTTTCTGTTTGCGTCTTTCATTCAGCTTGGGTTCGGGGGTGTCGAGTAAATGGGCGTACTTCTCCGAGTCATAGGTAACAGCTATAAGCGGGTACTCACTCACCTCTGCCTCACTGACCTGATTTCCGCAAAGTGGATGGGAGGGGCTGACAAACAGCGCATCCTGAGTTTTAAGCAGCGGAATAAAAGTTACGTCGCATTTACCGGACAGGCCACCAATCTCATGACCAACAAACAGTTCAATCTGTTCATTGATCAGAGAGTCCATCAGAGCCAGGTGGTTACCAAACTCAACGTGTATTGAACTCGCCGGCATCGCTTTTCTGTGCTCTTTCAGCGCCTGGCTGACAAACAGGCTCCACCAGGCATCACCGGTCCCCAGGCGAATTTTCCCTGACTGACACTGCTTGCGCTGCTCCACTTTCTGCAGCATCTGATGGTACTCGTGCTGCATCGCGCTGGTGTGTTTACAGAGGATGTTACCGTACTCGGTTAAAAGCATGCCTTCAGCCCGGCGCTCAAACAGGGTAACTCCGAGCTCTTTTTCCAGCTTCTTAATGTTGGCGGTAATGGTGGGCTGGCTCAGTTGGCTGACTCTGGCAGCAGCGCTGACACTTTGCAGTCTCGCGACCAGAAGAAATTGTTGCAGGGTTTTATCCATCTTTATGAGCCCGTATCCAAAAGGCTTATTCTGCCCTCTTCATGTGGCTGTTCACAGAGTGGCAAATTGATATTGCGCTTTGATACCTGAAAAGCTTGAGTATTCTCACGTCTGGTTATGATGGTATTGAAATTTTCTATAGGTGGCAGGTGGTTATCTATTTTGGCTGTCGTTTCTGTCTTTATAAACTGGCGCAAAACAATATAAGGAAAACATCATGAAACCGAGTGTTCTTGCGCTTGCAGTGGCTGCTGCTTTTGGGTTGGCAGGATGCCAGTCAGACGGGACTGCTACAGCAGATAAAACAACAGATAAAGCAGAGCAACCCCTTATCAGCAGTGAGCTGTATCTTCGCGGGCTGAATGGCGAGTGGGGAACTGCGCCACACGCCAGGCTGACTTATCTGGGTAATAACCGTTATGAGACTGTACTGAAAGTTGGCCGTGGCTCTGGTCAGTTCAAGATTGCCGACCCTGGCTGGCAGATTGAATATACCAAATATCAAACGCCGGTAGTATTTGGCACGAGTCAGGAGTTCTTTCCCAAACCTGAAACCAACGATGATTGCATGAATAATGACTGCAACTCGGAGGTGACGTTTGCAGAAACCGGTTACTACAAGTTCAGCGTGGCCTTTACCGACCTGTCGGCAGCGGAAATGACGGTGACCAGGGCTACCCTGCAGGAAGCGGAGAAATACTATCCGGATTCGGTGATTGACCCGTTAAGTGTCCATAAAGGCCACGGACAGCAGCAGGCGGTTGAGTTTGATACGTTTGACGGCAGCAAAGAGGTGGTCACCGTCTCTGTCAAAGAGCCAAATGCCGCGCTGCGTGAGTTCGGTTTGTCTACCACCGCCGAACTGCGGGATGCCCTGGATCAGGGAATGATTATCACAGAGCAGGCGAACGCGCCTAAAGTGACCACCGGTGACCTGGCGTTCGATGCTCTGTTTGCCCTGGCCCTGAAGGAGCTTGACCAACTGGCGGTCTCAGAGATCCGTGATGGAAATTACAACCACAACCAGCCGATCGAGGCAGAAGTCTTTGAGACGGGTGCCAAGTGGCACTATGTATGGACGCGGGATTTGGCCTACGCGGCGGACCTGTCGCTGGCGCTGGTAAATCCTGTCCGGGTGAAAAACGGCCTTGAGTTTAAGCTCTCCGGGTTCCGTGATTCCACGAAAAGGAAAGGGGAGCAGATTATCCAGGATACCGGTACCGGCGGCAGCTGGCCAATCAGCACTGACCGTACCTCCTGGGCTCTGGGCGCAGAACGTCTTCTTTCTGCCCTGAGCGGCGAAGAGTACCAGCAGTTTGCTGAGCGCGCTTACAACGCCCTGAGAAATACCCTGGAGGCGGACCGGGAAGCGGCGTTTGATACAGGGTCTGGTCTTTATCGTGGCGAGCAGTCATTTCTCGACTGGCGTGAACAGACTTACTCCACCTGGAGCAAAGATGATGTAAACGCTATCGGCAGCAGCAAGTCACTTTCGACGAATGTCACCCATTACCGCGCGCTGCGCCTGGCGCAAAAGCTGGCCGGAGAGTTTGATTCAGTTAATGCGGAGCGTTACAAAACCTGGGCAGATCAACTGAAAACAGCGATCAATACAGGCTTCTGGGACGATTCCCGCAAGATGTATGCGAGCTATCTGTTCGATAACCAGGGGGATATCCGGACAGACAAATACGATATGTTGGGTGAAGCGCTGGCGATAACCAGTGGTATTGCCGATGAGAGCCGGGCCAAAGAGATTATGGCGAACTATCCGCACAGCGAATTTGGTGTGCCGGTCTACTTCCCGCAGCAACCGGGGATACCTGTCTATCATAACCGCGCCATCTGGCCGTTTGTGACCGGCTACAGCCTGCGTGCGGCCCGCGTAGCAGGGAACACGGCAGCGGCAGATAACGCGGTGAAATCACTTATCCGGGGTACGGCGACCAACCTTTCGAATATGGAAAACCTTGAGTGGCTTTCAGGTCAGCCACTTCTCATTCACAGTGATTTTGGCGGGGACAACTCGCTGGATGGCCCGGTGATTAACTCGCAGCGTCAGCTTTGGTCGGTAGGCAGCTATATCAGCATGGTGACGGAGAACATCTTTGGTATTGATACCAGTTCGGGCGAGCTGAAAGCTGAGCCGTTTATCACCAGCTGGATGCGTAACGAGTTGTTTAAAGAGAGCAATGAGCTCAAGCTGGAAAACTTTGTTTTCAGGGGTAAGAGTTATACCGTTGTTGTTAAGTTGCCCGCCGCAGATAAGTCTGCGACTGGCTATTACGATATCCGGAGCAGTAAAACGGAAGGGGAAACAATTACCGTCGAGCTTGGTGGCCTGATTGCTGGTGATGAGTCGCTGACTCTGATCAAAGGTGTTGAACCGTATGCGACCAAAAGTGAGAAAGCCTTTAGTCCGGAGGAGCCAAAAGTCACTCTGACGGCCAGTGGCAACAAAGTTACGGTTAAAGTGGAAACGGAAGGAAAATATAATCTCTACCGTAATGATCAACTCATCCAGAGCCTGATCAGCAAGGCTGAATATGTCGATGCACCGGGCGGATACGCCTGTTATGTTGCTGAGGCCGTGGGGGAGACATACCGATCAAACCCGAGCCAGCCGGTATGCAGCGGCAGTGAGGTGTTGCTGACTCTGGATGGTGAAAGCAAAGAGTTGAAAGAGGGAGTAACAACAGTAACTGTGCAGAAAGGCGAAGATGCTGTTTCGACGAAAGAACGGCTCAGCGTCGATACAACAGGTACGTATCAGCTAAGCGCCTGGTACAGCAATAACCAGGGCCAGCTCAACACTGGCATCACTAACGCAGTTAAACGTCTTAAAGTGCTGGGTAAAGACAATAAAGAAGTCGCGTCAGGAATCATCCAGATGGGTCACGTCGGCGAGGAGAATGGGATGCGTTACTCAACCCCGGTTGAGGCAGAGCTGACCGCCGGTGAGAGTTACAGTCTGGTCATTGAGGATTACTTCAATATGAGTTACCTGGCTTCCAATGCCACTTATATCTACTCAGGTGGTATGAAAGGGGCGGTGAACTCAGCAGATATCGCCCATATCCGGGTGACGCGAAAATAACCTCTTTGTGAGCAATAAAAGCCCTGGTCTGTTTCAGACCAGGGCTTTTTTGTTTGCCTATGTTTACCTTACATGTTGAAAAACTTCTGCTAACTCATCCCTAACAAAGAGATCCTTATCACAAAATTGTGGCGCAAAAACTGCCCACTCAGACCTCTCTTACGCCGTTTTGGCTTTTGTCGTGAACCCGATCACTGAATGTAGGGGTGGGAGATATTTAGTATCCGGCACAGAAACAAATTGCTGTGCACATCACGGAACACAGTATTAGAAAAGGAATAATAATTAATGAACAAACCACGTCTTTCGTTTTGGCAAATCTGGAATATGAGTTTTGGTTTTATGGGGATCCAGTTTGGTTTTGGCCTGCAAAATGCCAATGTCAGCCGGATTTTTGAAACTCTTGGCGCCAGCATCGATCAGATCCCGATCCTTTGGCTGGCCGCTCCTCTTACTGGTCTGCTTGTTCAGCCGATCATTGGTTACTTCAGTGACCGTACCTGGACCCGTCTTGGCCGTCGTCGTCCTTTCTTCCTCGCCGGTGCCCTTGCTTCCTCATTCGCACTGATAGTAATGCCTTACTCACCTTATCTGTGGGTGGCAGCAGGTATGCTGTGGATCCTGGATGCGTCGATCAATATCTCGATGGAACCCTTCCGCGCTCTGGTAGCGGATAACCTGCCTTCTGAGCAGCGCACCAAAGGTTTTGCAGTACAGACTTTCTTTATCGGTGTGGGTTCGGTGGTGGCTTCTGCCATGCCATACATCGTGACTAACCTGTTTGGTATTGCCAATACGGCTCCTGCCGGTGAGATCCCTGATTCGGTGAAAGTGTCGTTTATCTGTGGCGCGGTTGTTTTTCTGGCATCGATTATCTGGACTGTGATGCGCACAGAAGAGTACTCGCCTGAGCAGATGGAGAAGTTTGAAGGTAAGGCGGAGCCTCAGCAGGAAGAGCAGGCAACGTTTAAAACTATTCTGAATGACCTCAAAGGCATGCCAAAGACCATGCTGCAACTGGCGGTAGTACAGTTCTTTTCGTGGTTTGCCCTGTTTGCCATGTGGATCTACACCACGTCAGCGGTAACCAGCCACATCTTTGGAACCACGGATTCAAGTTCTGCCCTGTATAACGAAGGCGCGGACTGGGTTGGCCTGTGTTTCGCAGCATACAACGGTGTATCAGCTCTGGCTGCATTTGCCCTGCCGTGGCTGGCTGAGCGTACCAGCCGTAAGTTTGTTCACAGCCTGTCACTGGTGATTGGTGGCCTGAGCCTGGCGTCCATTGCATTGGTTAACGATCCGAACATGCTGATGCTGAACATGGTGGGCGTCGGTATCGCATGGGCAAGCATTCTGTGTATGCCTTACGCTATTCTTGCCGGTGCGCTGCCTTCACGCAAAATGGGCTTCTACATGGGCGTGTTTAACTTCTTTATCGTACTGCCTCAGATCACCGCAGCCGGCATCCTGGGCTATGTCACCCGTCACGTGTTTGATGGCAATGCAATGATGGCGCTGACGCTGGGTGGTGTTTCTATGCTGTTTGCAGGTCTGCTGGTGGTGATTGTCCGGGACCAGGACGAGCCAAACCAGGCGATAAACCGAAAGCCTGCAGAGGCCTGATAGTTCTTCTTTTCGGGGCCGGTTTCTCCGGCCCCGCTGTTTTTCTCTGTTCTGGTTTATCTTCTGCCAGGATTTGAACTCCCCCGGATTTTCAGTTGCCTGAACAGGCTGACTCTGTTTTCTACATCTGACGCACGTTTTTTAAGCACCTGATTTGATATTGTGGCCAGAGTTAATTTGCAGGGTGCGAAAGATATGATCAGAGAAGCGCGCAAAGAAGACGCCGGTAAACTGCTGGACTTGATGTATCTTCTTGATAAAGAGACGGATTTCATGATGCTTGAACCAGGTGAGCGCAGTACGACGGTGGAAGAGCAGGAAGGGATCATCGAAATGTTCTCCCAGAGTGACTCCAGGGTGATGCTGGTGGCAGTCGAAAAAGGAGAAATTGTCGGTTATACCGCAGGGATTGGCAACAGCGCCAACCGTGCCAGCCACTCGATGTATTGCGTTATCGGGATGCGTCAGTCGGCTATTGGTAAAGGCAATGGGGCCCGCCTGCTTGATCAGCTTCAGGGCTGGGCCGTGGGTCATGGTTTTACCCGAATCGAGCTTACGGTTATGGAACACAATGAGCGTGCCAAACGCCTGTATGTCAGCCAGGGCTTTATGGTGGAAGGTCTTAAACGTAATTCGCTTAAAGTGAACGGGCGGTATGTGAATGAGCTGTATATGGCGAAATTACTGGGTTAGATTTTAGTCAGTATTTGAAACGGCCCGGCATAGTGAGTTGCCGGGTCGTTATTATATCTGTCCGGGGAAATGCTCAGATTATATATTTGTAATATATACACTCTTCCGGACTGTTGAACTATTAATAATAATAGGTAAATCCGGCTTTTATTTGGTTTTGAGTGTATTTTGTGGTGCTGTCATCGTCATTTTTTATCATGAAGCTGTTAATTGATTTTGCGTAAGCCAGATTGATGCCAAGCGCAGGCAGAACACGGTATTCAATTCCTGTTTCCAGGTTCAGGTGAGGGGTGTGCTCCCAGCTGCTGTCATAGTCAAAAATATGCGCGCTTTTCACTTCAAAAGAGTAGTGCGTCATGGTGATGCCTGCGCCTGCCTTGGCGTAAACGCTGAATGATTCTGCCAGTTCATAGTGGGCTTTTGCACCGGCTCCCAGGCTAAAAACAGAAGCTTCTGATTTCATACCGCCTTTATCGTACAGGTTATAGAAGCCAACGCCTGTGCTGGCTTCCAGTGATAACCATTCATTGACAGAGATACCGGCCAGGCCTTCCATCCCCCAGCCAGTGGTATCCAGATCTTTAGCGTTTGGCACCTCTACTTGTGTCTGGGACACGTTAAATTGTGAATAAGTGCCTCCCTGTGCCAAAGCGCAGAATGAAAACATTGATGAAAGTATGGCCACTGCCAGTGATGAGTGTTTCATATAGTACCCAAAATAATAAATGTGTTTGATATGTATAAAGTGAAGTCAGTTATAATTATTGTTGCCTGTCTTCAGGATTGCGGGATGTTATAGATTGGATTGATGATATGCAAGATTTCTATATAAATATTGGTTTGGTCATGAAATCTTGAAATCACTGCTTACATGGCGTGTTCTGATATTTATTTTTTTGTCTGGTTGGTTTTAAAAATGACAATAAATTTAAAAATATGAAAGGAATATTATTCAGGATATTTTTTATAAGATGTGATTGTTCAGGGTTGTCTTAATTAGTGCCGGTTTGATTAATGGGGTGTAAAAAGTGGGCTGCCATTTTCAGCAGCCCCTGAGGTTGTTATGCGGTAACAGGTACCATTCGGCGCTTAACCTGAGCAGAACCCAGCACCAGCAGACAAGGCAGGAACCAGCTGGCGTGAGCAGAGTAGAGCGGCATAGACGCACTGAACAGTTGCTCCAGATCCCCTGGCATTTTGCCAAGAATCGCCACTGCATCCAGACCACCAAATACCAGTGCGGTGACTACCATGGCAACGCTGGTTTTTGAGCTGGCGAACAGGGCTGACATAACCAGTGCGATAGCCACCGGACACAGTACCAGTACCACAGGCAGGCTGGCTGCCAGGATTTGATCCAGGCCGAAGTTTGAGACAACGCCGGTCAGCAGGACAACGATGGTGGCAGTCATACCAAACGGAGCATTAAATGTTTGCTGGTAATATTCTGCACACGCGTTGGTCAGGCCAACGGTTGTTGTCAGACAAGCGGTTACTATGATGGCAGCCAGTAACCACTGACCGAATGGGCCGAACTCACCTGCAACATAAAGGGTCAGGATCTCTCCACCGTGAGAAGCGCCCGCGGCTACCGACATTGAAGTCGCCCCCACGTATCCCATTGCCAGATAGCAGGCTGACATCAGCACGGCATAGATAACGGCTACCTGAAATGAAGTCTTCGCGATTTGTTTTGGTTCGGTCACACCTTTACTGGTGATGGTGCGGATGATCACCCAGCCGAAGCCGACTGCAGCGATAGCATCCATGGTCATGTAACCCTGGATCAGGCCACTGGTTACCGGTTGGGTCAGGTATTCACCAACCGGGATGCGCGGTACGTCCAGAGGATTGATGAGGGCGGCCAGCGCCAGTGCAACCAGCATAAGGATCAACACGGGTGTCATGATTTTTCCGATGTAGTCCACCAATTTGCCAGGTTTGAACGCCAGCAGCAGGGTCAGAGCGCAGAATGCCAGTGAGAATGGCAGCAGGTAGTCCTGACTGAAGAAAGGCGTTACCCCCATTTCGTAGGCAACAGTCACAGCCCGCGGCATTCCGAATGCCGGACCTATGGTAGCAAACAGCAGAACCCAAAAGGTTTTTGCCATCCAGTCAGGCAGAGTGCGGGTCAGGTTTTTACTGCTGTTAATGCGGCCCAGAACGACAAGGGTCAGCATTGGCAGGCCAACGGCGGTGATCAGAAAGCCAGCCATCGCGGGCAGAAGCGCAGTGCCTGCCTGCTGGCCCAGCAGAGGTGGAAAGATCAGGTTTCCGGCACCGAGAAAGAGTGCGAAAGTCATTAAACCGGTAGCTAAAAGGTCGTGTTTTTTCACTGTAATTGTCCTGTATTGTTTTTATCCGGACCATCAGTGAAGCTGAGAGAGGGGTGATCGAAGAAGGTATACCTCCGTCAGCTTCGGCTGACGGCAGGTAGTCGTCAGCCTAGCGAATAATAATCACCATAATGACTGAGACGACGACTTGAGTTGCACGCAAAACAGCGCTAACCAGCGATGGAGCAGTTTTGGCTGTTTTCATGGGAAAATCCTTAGGGTTAAATCGGCAACCCATTCAACATATAAACTTTCAAACTGTTTGTAAACAGGATTGCGGAATTTAATTTTATAAAGGTGTCAGGCGGAAAGTGACAGGGCCGGAAGCGACGACTTCCGGCCCTGCTTATCAGGCATGATTGTTGGTTGAAACGGTGCGTTTGCGAAGCTGAAGTTTCGCCATGCGTTTACTCAGGGTATAGATTCTCTTCAGTGATTCTACCCATTCCATCTCGTAACGGAAGATCCGCAGCCGGTTGGACTGCTGCTGAGCCAGCATCATGGCCTGGTGGGCCAGCACTGCATCAATCAGTGAGTTCAGTTCCCGCTTGGCGTTGAGTACTTTAGCTGCCAGTGCAGGATCATTACGGCGTATCGCGTTTACGCAGTCGAGCAGGGTGTGGTTGACCTTATCCTGTACCTGATCCAGCGTTTTCCGCATTTCAGCACTGACGACAATGTCATCATTCAGGGCTTTGTAAGCGAGTGGCAGAAGTGAGTCCACCACCAGGTCGGCAACACTTTCCAACTGGTCGGTAATACTGATCAGTTTGATCTGCAGGGCGCTCTGTTTATCGGACAGAGGTTCCATTCTCAGCTGTCCCAGATATCTCAGGATGGAGGCGTGTAACTGGTCGACTTCTTCCTCTATCTCTTCAATCTCTTTCAGCCTGGCGCGTATCTGCGCTGTCTCTTCTTCGCCTTTGCATTCGGGGGCCAGGGGCGGAAGAATATTGAGCATATTGACTACCCGTCGGCCAACCCGGCCCAGCTCAAGCTGAGCCTGGTCCAGCGCGATATCAGGAGTGGGGAGAAACGCTTTCTTGATGTATTTGGTCTGAATGAGTTTTTTCTCGGGCTTAACTGATGGTTTGTATGGCAGAAGCTTGCGTACTACCCAGACAAACACACCTGCAAACGGCAGCATAATCATGGTGTTTAGCACGTTGAACAGAGTATTGGCATTTGCTATCTGGCGTGGCAGTTCAGCAGCCATGCGCTCCACCCCAACGAGTTCCGGGTGAGACGGGGAGATCTGCACACTCAGGGCTCCCAGCGCACCGATGAACGGCAGCCAGATAAGTACTCCGGTGATGTTAAACAGTATATGAACCGCAGAAGTTTGCATTGCCTCACGGCTCTTGCCGATGGAAGCCAGCAGTGCGGTAACGCAGGTCCCCACATTGGCCCCCATCGCCAGTGCGATACCGGTCTCCAGAGGAATGAACCCCTGACTGGCGAGCACGATCACGATACCGGTCGTAGCGGAAGAGGACTGAACCAGGGCAGTAAACGCCGCTGCGATAAGAATGGCCAGCAGTACGTTATCCATGTGGGCCATGGTATCAATGAAAGGCTGATAGGTGCGTAGTGGGGCCATCGCCTCACTCATCAGGTTCATACCAAGGAAGATCATACCCAGCCCGAACAGCATATTACCGTAATGTTTGGTGGTCTCTTTTTTGGAGACAAAGAACATCAAAAAACCAACAGCTACCATAGCCAGCGCCGCTTTGGTGACTTTAAAGGCGATGATCTGTGCGGTCACCGTGGTACCGATATTGGCACCCATAATTACACCGACTGCCTGCGGCATCGACATCAGTCCGGCAGAGATAAAACCGACCAGCAGCACAGTGGTGACAGAAGATGACTGGATTAATGCGGTGAGCCCGGTACCGGTGAGCATAGCGGTGAAGCGGTTGGTAGTGAGTTTGGCCAGCCAGACTTTCATCTTGTTGCCGGCTGCTCTTTTCAGGGCATCGGACATTTTCTCCATCCCGTAGAGAAAGATCGCCAGCCCCCCCAGCAATCCGACACTCATGGGAAGGTAATGAATATCTCCGCTACTTTCAGCAGCTAAAGTGCTGAATGGGAAGAACAGGGTGACCACTGCGAAGCAGATAAGGCGCAAATGGGCGCCGAAGGAGTAGAATGCGTTCATAGGCACGACCATTTTTATTGTTTTACTACTCATTAAAGCATAGTCAGGAAAATATACTGGTGGTGGTTATGATTTGCTCAATTGGCTATCTTGTTGATATGTATCAACAATAGTGCTGGTATTAAGCCTGCTTGCCCTGCTTGCCCTGCTTGCCCTGCTGGGACCGGTGGCTTGTAATTATCCAACCAGGGTATCAGGAGCGGGCTTCGGGAAAGTACATCATTTTGAAACTGCTTTGGTTTTCTTTGTTTATAAAGCTTTCAACCTGAAGGAGCACTCCGGTTTTAGTGCTTTCATGCTCGTTGCGGGTCATTTCAGCCAGCAGGAAAATAGCATGCCGGCTGGCTGCCTGAGCCGGGTGGTGCTCAAGATAGTCGCTGAAGAACTGTAACTGAGTGGCGGTATCATTAAAGGCACCCAGCAGGTTTTGGAGCCGTTTCAGTGCTTTGATCTGCTGTTCGATGCCATTTTCTTCAAACAGAGGACGGAAAAATTCCAGCAGGTAGCGAAGTTTTTTACACTGAATGCGCAGGCGGTGAAGCTGGCTATCCGGGCTGTGTGCTTCCAGCTCTCGTCCCTGTTTTATAATCCGGGAAAAGTATTTCCATATTTGCTTCTGCCCATACTCACGGGCCGGAAGGCGGCGATGTGAGTTAGTGCTAATGGATGAAAAAAAATGGTGGAGCATCTGGCAGTGCTGCTCATACTCTGCGGAGCTTAACCAGTGACAAAGTTGGTGATGTGTTTCAGCCCTGGTCTGCAGCAGGTGGGCAAAAAAGAGGCTCAACCCATGGCTGTTTTCCTGAAGACTGTTGTGGTAATCATCTGCCTGCTCGAGGAACACATCGATGTCACGCAGCAGATTGGTGTTTTGCATCAGAAGGCGCATTGTCGATTTTGCTGTTTCACGGGCCTGTGGCTCAAACAGGTCTTTGAGCAAGACCGTCAGGGCGCGGCAGCGGCGAAGAGCAACCCGGTATTGGTGGGTGTATTCGTTGTCCTGATCCAGAATCATTCCCTTTTCATGAGCCCGGGCATGAGCCAGCTCCTGAAGAAAGAAGCGGCAGGCAGGTTTGTACAGACCTCTGTCGGCTCTGAGTCCAAACTCTGCAGGCGGTTTTTGTGGCAGTGCCGGTTTCTGGTTCACTGATTTTCTCCCTGTGTTGTTTCAAGTGTAGCCAGCCTGGCCCGAATGTGTGTTTTACTCAGGACAGCTGGCACGGCAGCACAAAGATGAGACATCAATCGAAAATCGCAGTCTTTGCTTCATTGGTATGTTGTGGTTGTGCGATCATCATCTCAGCTTGATTAAGGAGGAGGTAAGAAGTTTATGGGAGAAGTCCTGACCATTTTGATCATATTTGGCGCCATCTTTGGTGGCGGGATCTTAAAAGTCGTATTCAGTCACCGCGAAAAAGTAAAATCCATGGAGCTGGAAGCGGCACAAAACGGGCATTCTGAGGAAAAAGCACAAATGCAGCGTCAGATAGAGCTTTTAACTGAGCGTGTGGAAGTGCTGGAGAAGATAGTCACGGATAAAAAGTATCAGCTGGACAAGGAGATTGCGTCTTTGTAATGGTGCTTTTCTGTCCGCTTTGGTTGCAGGTTATACCGCGGGGATCGCTTTTTAGTCACTTGATTCAAAAAGATAAAAAATAGTGTTGACGGATTTTTTCAATCCGTTAAAGTACGCCTCGTTCTCACGGGGAAGCCCGCAGAGAGACAAAGCGACACTAGCTCAGTTGGTAGAGCGCAACCTTGCCAAGGTTGAGGTCACGCCTGTTTATTTCAACAGATAGGGAACCTCGTGTGTCGCTCCAGATTCAAGGTATGGCGTAAGCGGTACCAGATGGTGTTTCCATCGCAATGTAATGTTGCCCTGGTGGTGGAATTGGTAGACACAAGGGATTTAAAATCCCTCGGCGTTCGCGCTGTGCCGGTTCAAGTCCGGCCCGGGGCACCATCAAAAAGTTTAATGCGACACTAGCTCAGTTGGTAGAGCGCAACCTTGCCAAGGTTGAGGTCACGAGTTCGAACCTCGTGTGTCGCTCCAGATTCTATAGAGAATTTGGCGTGTTGGCAGAGTGGCTATGCAGCGGATTGCAAATCCGTGGACCTCGGTTCGACTCCGGGACGCGCCTCCATTATCAGAAGGCCCTGACAGAAATGTCAGGGCTTTTTGCTTTTTGCAGAGTACTGCGCTTCAGAGTTTTTCCAAATACCATCAAAACATCCACGCTGCTGGTGGAGCGGTTGTACTGCGGGTGACTGTCCGTATGCCTGTATGTTCACTGAACCTGAAAGCAAAAGTTCAACACTCCCCCTATACTCATATTAATAATATGGTTATTACGGGGGCATTTATGTTTGATTTTCTGGCTAAAAACAGAATTGTTGCAGATAAATCTTTTAATCGCTGGATGGTCCCTCCTGCTGCTCTGCTGATTCATTTGTCTATCGGAATGATTTATGGATTCAGTGTATTCTGGCCCCCATTAACTACATCTATTGGCGCGGTATGTGCTGAATCGGTCGGTTTCTGGGACAGGGTTTTTACCCGTTCCTGTGACTGGCTTATGAGTGATGTGGTGTGGACGTTTGCTATTGCCATAGTAGTTTTAGGTCTTGCTGCGGCCACCTTTGGTCATTGGCTGGAGAACGCGGGCCCGAGAAAAGCGGGTGTTGCGGCGGCGTTATGCTGGGGCGGGGGGTTAATGGTGTCTGCGTTAGGCGTTTCGCTGCATCAGTTATGGTTAATCTGGTTAGGCTCCGGCGTTATTGGTGGTATAGGCCTGGGGCTTGGCTATATTTCTCCGGTATCAACACTGATTAAATGGTTCCCGGATCACAGAGGCATGGCCACGGGCATGGCAATTATGGGGTTTGGTGGCGGTGCGATGATAGGAACGCCACTGGCGGCAACACTGATCGATACTTATGGCGTTGCCCAGACCTTTTTCATCATGGGCTGCATATACCTTATTGCCATGACCATTGGTGCTTTTTCTTACAGAGTGCCGGCCGATGACTGGAAGCCAGAGGGATGGGAGCCCGTTGTGGATAATGACACTACAATGATTTCCTCTCATCATGTTCATGTCAATATCGTCCATAAAACGCCACAGTTTTGGCTGTTATGGGGCGTACTCTGTTTAAATGTGTCAGCGGGCATTGGTGTGCTGGCCGTGGCCAAACCCATGTTTCAGGAAATTGCTTCCAGTAACTTTGATGCAGCTGTAATCGGTGCAATCGCTGCGGGTTTTGTTGCCCTGTTATCTTTGTCGAACATTATTGGCAGGATTTTCTGGGCGTCTTTATCGGATTATCTTGGAAGAAAAATCACGTATGCCATATTTTTTGGTTTAGGGGCAGCTTTGTATTTTGCTGCGCCCTGGGCCGGATTAAATCAGTATATTTCGATATTTGTATTGATCACTTTTGTTATCCTGACCATGTACGGCGGAGGGTTTGCCACGATTCCGGCATATCTGGCGGATATCTTTGGTACTCAACATGTGGGAGCCATCCACGGAAGACTGTTAACTGCCTGGTCCACAGCCGGGATTGTCGGCCCAATGCTGATGTCTTACCTGCGGGAGTATCAGCTGGCACAGGGTATAGATCCGGCTGCCGCCTACAACTTCAGCTTTAAAATACTGGCCTTTCTTTTGGTGATTGGTTTTATTCTGAATCTGCTCGTTAAGCCGGTTAAGGAAAAGTTCCACATGACTGATGAAGAGCTGGAAACGGAGAAGGCTATCGCAAACAACAATAAACAAGTGCTTGCTGAACCATCGGCGAAAACGAATACCGCCACTCAAAAACTGTTTCTTCCGCTGGCATGGCTGGTTGTAGGCATACCTATTGCGTGGGGAATAATTAATGCGCTGCAAAAGGGGATTATTATTTTCCAGTAGGTGTGGCGCGGGCTTAACTGGTACAGCGCAATCTCAGCAAGGGCCGGGGTTGCGCGGTTTGTACTCCTGTCTTTTTTTCTTTCTCGTCCCGGACCTATTAATCCCGGTTTCACCATCTTCATCTTTTGTTACGTTATTGTCCGATAACTATTTGGTTTTATTGTAGATAATGCTATATGACTCGCAATTTATAAAGGCGTCTGTAATGTGTATTTAATCTATAAGTTTATTGCATAGTAATCTCTCTGTTGATTTGCTTTTTGGATGGTCGTTTCTTTTGAACGGGGTGTCTTTAACAGGTTATCAGGCTGCAGATTTGCGGCTGTGCAGAGGGAAGTATGCGTACTTATATTCAAAGGTTATTAGTTGTGACCACCGTTGCGCTGTTGAGCGCCTGTGGTGGTGGGGGCGGCGGGGACAGTTCGTCTGCTACTACTACAGTTAGTCTGAGTCAGAGCAGTGCGACTGTGCAGGCTTATCCGGGTGAGTCTCAGAGCTTTGCTGTCTCGGTTAGCTATACAGGGCAAGGCGTTTTGGTTGGAGCACCAAAAGGTCAGGTTTTGCCGGGCTGGCTGAGTGTCGGGAACGGAACTGGCGGGAATGGCTTTGCCACGTTTCCTGTCTACATTACGGCTCCGGATTCACCGGGTACCTACCGAGCTACCCTGCGCTTTGTTACCGCGCGTGACAATGATGCCAACTCTCTTTCCTGGCAGGACCTGCCGATCACGCTGAACGTTGATCGCCCACTTGAGATCGCCGCGGTTTCAGGGCAAACGGATCTGCCACAGGGGAAAGCTGTCAGCACTGTACCTGCTGCGAACATTGATCAGTACACAGTGCAGGTCGATTACCGTGATCAGCAGAATAACTGGCTTGAGATCCGGAGAACCGCAAATGGTTTTATAGCGCAGCCAGTAACTACAGAGCTAGGCTGGGGCAGCTACTCTGCGAAGGTGACCTTTATCCGTGCCGGCGTTCCTGAGCAGTCGGTACTTGTAGTGTACCGGCTGGCTGAGCCGACCATTACAATGCCAGTGGTTGAAACAGTCAGGCTGGACAATCAGAGCCAGGCCAGTGTGTTATCGCTTCACAAGCAAATCAGTATGGATTCGGAGTCCATCACCTGGCGCCTTGCTGACTTCAGTCCGTATCTGAATATCATTCCAACCGGCAATGAGCTTTCGATTGAAATCCGGGAGGATAAGCTCAAAGAGCTTGAAAACGGTACGCATAAACTCTGGTTTGAGATCGCCCACCAGACAACGGGCAGCTATTTTGAGAGTACCGAACGGGTAGAATTTGACCTGGTGCTGGACTTTAAACAGGTGACCAATGTAGTGCCGGATGTGCTCTACCTGGGTGAGCAGAACAAAATCAGGCTGTATGGCAATGGTCTGGGCAATCTGGCTCAGGCCGAACTGTTGGCTCTCAGCCCTGAGTTTACTTCTGCAACGAAAATCAGCGCCAATGAAGTAGAAGTGACATTTAATCACGATGTGGCTGGTGAGTATCAGTTTGGTTTTGACTCCGTGATCCCGGCAAAAGACGGGATGGTGAAACTGATTGTCAGGAACAAGCCGGAGTTTGTTACCGGCAGTGTTACGCTGCCTGACTATACCCGTGGGCCGGTTATTCTGGATCCGAAGAGGGATGTGCTTTACATCAACAGCAACAACATGCTCAAGCAGCTGAGCCAGCAGGGCGGCCAGTGGCAGGTAAGCAGCATTTCGGATGATGATGTCAGAGGTCTGGGTCTGTCGTCTGACGGGGACAGCATATTAACCGGTAACGGGAGTTGTCAGTTCAAACGTTATGACCTGACGTCGAAGCAATGGGATGTATCAACCAACCCGAACTGTCATTATCACACTTATGGATTTGCCGGTCAGTTGTACTCGGGAGAGACGCTGGTGGCTGACACCAATCAGTGGCCAACGGTATACACTGTACCTGGCTGGGTGGAGTCTGATATTAAGTTCGATTCGCTTTACTCTCCGATAGCTATTCTGAATCAGCATGGCACGCACATGATTTGGGCACAGGGTAATGCTACAAGCAGTACTCATAAGGCCTATCTGTACAGTGCCCGTGACAAACGTTTCCTTCAGTTCAACACTTTAAACAGTGACTACTTTGACTATGACCTGTTCAGTATGAGTGCTGACGGGAGTCGCATTGCTTACCATGATGCCATCTATGATCAAGACCTGCGTTTGATTGGCAACCTGGCGGGCGGCGTGAAAGAGGCTAACCATCGTACGGGTATTTCCCCTGATGGTACGTTTGCCGCCCGGTTTAACAAGAGTGCAGGTGTGATAGAGCTGTTTGATATTACTTCAGAGTCAGGGCAGTTCATCAAATCAGCCAAATCGGTAACAGTGGGAACTCCTGAAGATCACTTTGTTCAGCACCTGCTGTTCTCGGAGGATAACCGCTACCTGTTTGCATTCGTATCAAAGTACATTACCGGCAGCAGCAATGCGCCATTCGAGTATGAGATGAGGGTGATTGACCTGTCTGCGCTGTAAGGCGGGATAACTGCCTTTCAACAGAGATGAAAGCCCCGGCAGCGATTGCCGGGGCTTTTTATTGGGCGGTTATTATAGGAATGCGACCAGCAGAGGTTCCAACTGCTCAACCCACAGCTGATAGGCAGCCGCATTCAGGTGGAGGGCATCATCGCTGTACTGCGCCCCGAGCACACCCTCCGGGGCCAGGACGGTATTCATATCCAGCCAGTTCAGCTGATGTTGCTCACAGTAGCTCTTAAGCAGAGTGTTGAGCTCGGCTACCTGCGGATTCAGCGCCGCCAGCGGAGCGCCGACATACAGGGTAGGCTGGACCAGAATATCAATCTGGTGCTCCCGCCAGATATCGAGCATGGTGCGGTAGCGTTGCCAGGTCTGCTCTGCACTCCAGCCCTGAGCCAGATCATTAATTCCGGCCATGACGCACACCAGTTTTGGTTGCGCATTCAGGCTGGCATCGAGCCTGCGGACCATGCCTGCCGTGGTATCACCGGCGATGCCCAGGTTGACAGGCTGAAACACTGACAGTGCCTGACTCCACGGGCCCCATTCGGTGATCGAGTCACCGAACATAACCAGTTCAGACTGAGGGATTGTTTGAGGTTGATTCTCGGGATTCATCGTATAACCGCCGCATAAAAAGGCCCTGCACGCAGGGCCGGATTGGGTCAGGTATTATAGCGTGGTCAGGTACTTAACCAGCTCAATATATTCGTCCAGAGACTGAATTTTTCCGGTCTTGACCACATATTTGTTGTTAACCACCACCGCAGGCACGCCGCGCAGGCCCGCATCGCGGAACATCTGGTCGTAACGGCGCTGCATGGAATCGGCGACAAAGCTGTTGTACACAGAGTCAAACTTCGCTCCGTCGATGCCATTGTCGGTAAACAGCTGGCGTAATTCCGCTTCAGTACGTGGCGGTTGTTTCCGTTCCTGGATTTGTTGGAACAGCACTGGTGACATAGTCTTTTCTGCTTTCAGCAATACCATGGTGGCGTAAGCTTTTGCTACCGGTATACCCATGTCGCCGCCCATAAAGGCAACGTGTGCTTTTTGCACTCTAATGTTTTCAGGCAGTTCCTGTTTCAGCTTCTGAAAAATGCCTTCGAACTGGTAGCAGTGTGGGCAGTAAAAGGAGAAAAACTCGGTCACTTCCGGAGATTTGGATTTCTCCTGTGCCAGAACTGTGTAGTGATCGCCTTCGGAAAATTTAGCCGCCTGGGCAGAAAACGCCAGCATCAGGCCGGCAAAAAGCGTAAACAGCTTTTTCATAAATACTATCTCTCTGTGTTTGTTCGTAATTTAAAGTTTTTAAACGGTTAAACAGAGTGATTTTGGAGGGCGGAACAGGGTCGAAGCCAGAGAGGCGGTTTTCTCCGGTATTTCATGGATAAAAGGGGCACGTCTCGCGTTGGGATTGACCAGCAGCAGGGCGGATGTTGTCAGCGGCAACTTGGCCGGGCAACTGCCGCAGTGATGAGCGGACGGAGAGGATGCCGCCGTCTCTTTGAGAGTCTCTGTATGGTGTGTATGAGCGGAAACATCAGGCACAAGCTCACCACCTGCCAGGCAAAATACCAGCAGAACGGAAGCAAGGGCGAGCAGAAGTTTATCCATTTACAGCAACAATACAGAAGTCCGGACCGGCATCATAGCACTGTGATACCTGCCTCATCAATCTGCCGTGGTTAACTCAGGGTTGCATCAATGTCGTGATAGGGCTGACTGTGGCAAGAGACGGTGAAGATCTCCGTCTGGATATTGTCAGACCAATACCGGTCCGGCCAGCCGCCCTTGCGCTTCAGATGCAGAAGAAACTGATTTGGATCAGGGAGCTGTTCCCACACCTGAGGAAGAAAAACCGCCCGCCGGTGACCTTCGTGAAGCACCAGTCCGGGTTTATGGATGGCGAGGTATTTCAGCAGCTCAGACTCGCTTTCGACCGGGAGAGGGGCCATCGGGGAGAGCACCGAAACTTCCAGGTTCAGCGCTTTGAGCTGGGGTGCGATCAGCGGCGAAAAACGCGGATCCTGATGCGCGGCGGCAAACGCTTTGTCATAGACCTCACAGACAAGCGGCTGTGTGGCAGCCAGTGTTCCCAGGCAGCCCTGAAGCTGGCCGGCGACGGTCAGGGTGACAAAGCAGGCTCCTTTGCGGGTGAGCTCCGGCTCAAAGCTGCTCTCATCCGGCGGGCTGGCGTGCGCGTGTCGCAGGTAGTCATCGACGCCTTTGCGCGCTACTTCCAGCAGGGTTTTAAAGCCGGAATCAGAAATCGGCGCGGATGAGGTAACTGGCATAGCCGACCACCCTCCGTTTGTCTCCTCCGGCATCTCCGGAGTTGGTGTAGCCGAGCTTTTCAATCCTGTACACCGGTCTGGAGATCATGTGAAGCAGGGTATTGATCCCGGTGCAGCCACACGCCTGTCCTGGGGTGAGGTCTGCCTGTTTGTTTTCAATCTTTTCGCAGGTGGTATGGTCGAGTGCTGTCGCTTCCTGATATGGGTGGAAATGGCTCAGATCGCTGCTTACGACCAGCAGGGTATCGTTGCTCCAGTACGGGGCCAACAGCTGAGCCAGGCGTTCGGGCAGTATGTTCCCGGTCAGGATCGGGATCAGTTTGAAGTCATCAAGGCACAGCTGCAGGAAAGGTAACTGAACTTCCAGGCAGTGTTCCTGGGCATGCACCGCATCAGAGATATGGACTTCAGAATGGTCATCCATTTCACTGATCACCCCCTGATCGATCATCACATCCCCCAGTGGCGTGGCGAACTCAAAAGAGCCGGGCAGGGCGATACCGTCGAAGTTAAAGTGATGACTTGGGCCAATCATCAGTACCCGGGAGAACTCTTGAGGGGAGTGTTTTACCTGCCGCCAGGCGAGCGCTGCGGTCTGGCCGGAGTACTGGTGCCCGGCGTGAGGGGCGATTATGGCGCGGATATCATCAACAGGGGCGATGTTTCCCTCAAGCCAGGGAAGAAGCTGATCTTTAATATGAACAGCGTCGCTGGGATAAAACTGACCGGCAACACTGGGAGCTCGAACCATCATAGCGGGTGCCTTTTCGGTGCAGGAACTATAGTTAGTATAGAAAATAATATTCAAGTTGATGGGTATATTCCCGGAGTATGCAATGCAGGTAAAAACACGTTACTGGCACAGGCTGGATGACGGCAGGGTGGTCTGTGATCTTTGCCCCCGGTTGTGTCACCTGAGAGAGGGTAAACGCGGGGCTTGTTTTGTACGCCAGGCGCAGGATGGGGAAATAGTGCTGACCACGTATGGCCGCTCCAGTGGGTTCTGTATTGACCCGATTGAGAAAAAGCCCCTCAATCACTTTTATCCCGGCAGTTCGGTGCTCTCCTTTGGTACGGCAGGCTGCAATCTTGGCTGTAAGTTTTGCCAGAACTGGAGCATCAGCAAATCCCGCCAGATGGACTCGCTGGGCGAAAAGGCCCCCCCGGAGGCCATTGCAGAGGCTGCAGTGCGTCATGGCTGTGACAGCGTGGCTTACACCTACAATGATCCGGTGATTTTTCTGGAGTACGCGCTCGATACCGCCAAAGCCTGCCGTGAAAAAGGGGTGTACAGTGTCGCGGTCAGCGCCGGGTATATTCTCGAACCGGCCAGGGCTGACTTTTTTTCTCAGATGGATGCCGTGAATCTGGATTTGAAAGCCTTCAGTGAGTCCTTCTACCGTAAACTGTGTGCCGGTCATCTTGAGCCGGTACTCGATACCCTTAAGTACATTTATCACTCCACCCAGGCCTGGCTGGAGATCACCACTTTGCTGATCCCCGGTGAAAACGACAGCGCAGCCGAACTTAATGAGATGTGTGGCTGGATTGTCAGCGAGCTTGGCCCGGATGTACCGCTCCACTTCACCGCTTTTCATCCCGCTTTCAAGCTGACGGACAGACCGGCAACTCCTCCGGCGAGCCTGCTCCGGGCACGGGAGATAGCTTACGCCTGCGGCCTGCAGTTTGTTTATGTCGGTAATGTGCATGCCAGTCAGGCAGACAGTACTTATTGTCCTCATTGCCGTAATAAAGTGATCGAACGGGACTGGTATCAGTTGGGGGGTTACCAGCTGGACGAGCAGGGGCGTTGTCTGCACTGTCATCATCAGCTGCCGGGGCGGTTCCGGCGCTTTTCTTCCGGGTTTGGTGCCCGTCGTATACCGGTCAGATTTTAACCTTCTGATAAACAAGTAATTAATGAATTAAAATGACTCAGGTCAATTTAAGGTTACTTAAAGGTTAAAAAAAAAGCGTGATCTGGTTAATAAGTCCATGATTTATCACCTATAACCATAAAGTATTAGTGGTTATCTCTGCTATATTAGCTATGTGTATATTAGTAAATAATAATTTAGACGGATGAAATCATGGAAAGACCGGTCATCATTGCGCTGATGTTGCTTGGTTTCAGTGGAGTGCTTCATGCATCTGATGCTGCTGCGCCACAGGCCAAAGCGTCACTAACCCCAACCAGTACCGCCGATCATTCAACTTTCGAGATACTCAAGCAGGAGTTTGACTACGCACCGGATGTCACCGAAGCGTGTCTTGAATGTCATACCGAAGCGGCCAAACAGGTACATAAAACCTTCCACTGGACCTGGAAAAAAACCGTAGATGGAGTAGAAAAAGGTAAAGGAAAGAACGCCTTTAACAACTACTGTGTCTCTGCGCGGGGTAACGAGAGCTGTACCCAGTGTCACGTTGGCTACGGCTGGCGCAATGAAGACTTTGAGTTTGACGCAGAAGAAAACGTGGATTGCCTGGTGTGCCATGACAAAACCGGCACCTACAAAAAGTCTGCTGCCATGTCCGGTCATCCGTATTACGAAGACACCAAGCAAGGTAAAGCCGTTGACCTCTCTTTTGTTGCCCAGCGTGTGGGAGAGCCTGGCCGTGAGAACTGCCTGGCCTGTCACGCAGTTGGTGGTGGCGGCAATGGGGTAAAACATGGCGATACCGATCTCTCGCTGATCACGCCAGAGTTTGAGCTGGATGTTCACATGAGCCCGGATAAGCTCAACTTTGGTTGTCAGGATTGCCATACCGCAGATGAGCATAAGATCTCCGGCCGCTACTACGATCGCAGCGCCTTCATTGACCATGAAACCGATATGCGCCGTGACGAGCGCAAAGGAAACAACGTCTCCTGTGAGAGCTGCCACGGGCCAACACCTCATAACGAGCGCGATATCGACAACCATACCGCCAAAGTCTCCTGCCCCGCCTGTCACATTCCTGAAATGGCGCGCGGCCCATATCTGACCAAGCTGTCCTGGGACTGGTCTACGGCTGGCGAGCTGAAAGACGGCAAGCCATTCGTGGTGGATGAAGAGTTTGATGGTGTTGAACACCACGCTTACGTAAGCAAAAAAGGCACCTTTACCTGGGGTAAAAACGTGGTGCCGGAGTATCGCTGGTACAAAGGTGAGCTGAAGCAGATGACGTTCCACGACACCTTTGATCCTGAAGATGCTCCAATCGACATCAACCCGCCAACCGGCGATTACAACGATCCGAAAGCCCGTATCTGGCCGTTTAAGATCCACCAGGGCAAACAGCCGTATGACAGCGAGCAGAACCACATGTTGCCAATCAAGCTGTACGGCAAAAAAGGCACCGGCGCATTCTGGACAGAGTTCGACTGGCCTAAAGCGCTGGAAGCCGGGGCGAAACTCAATGAAGTCTCCTACAGCGGCAATTTCGGCTTCATCGAAACCCAGGGTTACTGGCCAATCAAGCACATGGTGGCTCCGGCAGAACAGGCCGTGGCCTGTGATTCATGTCACAGTCGGCCAGGCCGGCTGGATGGGCTGGATGACTTCTATCTGGTCCGTCGCGACCGCTATGCCTGGGTAGAGTGGTTTGGCATTTTAGCCGTGTTTGGCGTACTGGCAGGCGTAGTACTGCATGCCGGATACCGGATTATCACTCGCGGGCGCAGAGCGCAGAACAAGTAATGCGGAGGCCAGAGAAATGAAAAAAATCATCGTACTGTATAAACGTTTTGAACGCTTCTGGCACTGGGCTCAGGCACTGCTGATCATCATGCTGATCGTCACTGGTCTGGACATCCACGGCGTGATTGATGTGTTTGGTTTTGAACAGAGCAGCCACATGCACCATATTGGCGGTTTTATCTGGACCGCGCTGGTGGTGCTGATATTTACCTGGGTGTTGACTACCGGTGAATGGAAGCAGTTTGTTCCGGATATGAAAGGCATTGATGGTGTTATGCGCTTCTATCTGTATGGCGTGTTTGTTGGCCAGCCACACCCGCATCACATGACACCGGAAAACAAGTTTAATCCGCTTCAGCGCCTGGCTTATCTCGGAGTGCTGTTTGGTCTGGTGCCACTGCAGGTGATTACCGGGCTGGTGTTCTTCTTCTTCCCTGAGCTTAGGGCGGCAGGGATCATTGACCAGATTGGCTGGGTGGCAGCAATACACACATTTTGTGCATACGCGCTGCTGGCGTTTTTAATTGGGCATATTTATCTGATCACCATGGGGGCGAAGCTGTCGAGTCACCTTAAAACCATGCTGACCGGTAAAGAAGTTATTGATGATGAATCAAAGGGGTAACGGATGATGAAAAAACTATTCTTAGCAACTGCACTGGCTCTGGCTGCGTTTGGTGCTCAGGCTGATGCCACCAAAGGGCAGGAATACTATCTTGAGTATCTGCGCCCGCTGTTTGGCTATAACGGTCAGGAGTTTGCCTCTCAGCATCTGAAAGTTGAGTGGAAGCGTATGTTTAAAAAAGATGCGTCTAAGTTCATCAAAAAGTACGCCAAAAAACATCCTGAATCGGAAGCGTTCCTGAAAAGCGACAAGTTCCAGGAAATCGCGCCGGACATTAAAGACTTTGCCATGAAGTATGCGGCAGACAGTGGTGAAATGGCGGCATGTAACTAAGTTAACCAGGAGAGTTAGTTATGTTCAAAAAATGGATAGCGGTTTTGGTGGTGCTGTTAGCACCCTGGTATCTGCAAGCCGGTGAGATCACCGGTAAGATCAAATCAATTTCAGTGCAGGGTAAGGTGATTAAATACCTGAACCCAAAAACCAGTGATGTCACCGTGCTGAAGTTTACCGATGAGACTGAGCTGGTCGAGGCTGATTCGTTCAAAGATCTGACGGTCAACACCAAGTTTAAGGCTACGGTCAATGATGACGGCGTCGCGGTGAAGATCAAACGTATCCTGGTCAAGCTGCCACCTGAGCAGGTGATTTCTACCGATGAACTGGAAGAGCTGATGGACAGCGGTGATGCTTATTTCCTTGGCGATGCCCGTCCGAAAGGTGTTTATGATGTGGGTCACCTTCCTGGTGCCGTAGCGACTCCGGCGACCTCTCTTGAGAAAAATCTTTACTGGCTGCCAAAAAACAAAGCCACTCCACTGGTGTTTTACTGTGGCGGCGTGACCTGTCCGCTGAGCCCGAAAGCGATGAAGATCGCGATGAAGCATGGTTATACCAATGCCAAAGCGTACGTGGAAGGTTACCCTGCGTGGAAAGGGGACGTGTATCCGACCCATGTAAATGCAGACTGGCTGGCGAAAAACCTCGATATTCACCACGTGATCCTGGATGTGCGTGAAAATGGTATGCGCAGTGTGAAAGGTGCAGTTCGCATGCCGGCTTCTGAGCTGGCGGATATGCACGACAAGTGGAACGCAGAAAAATTCCCGGTTAAGAAACGTCTGGTATTGGGTGTTCGCGATAAAAAAGCACCGATCATCATCCTTTCTGACCGTGAAGACAGTGACGATGCCATTGAAGCCTACGAGCTGCTGACGTTCTGGAAATACGCCAACGTAAACATCCTTAAAGGCGGCGTGGCTGACTGGCAGGGGCCGGTGGGCAAACCTGGCACTGAGCTGACTTATGTGAAGAAACCGGTACCAGGTGCGGTAGACGGTGAAGAGTTTGCCAAAGCGGTGAAAGCAGGAAGCGCTGTGATCATTGATGTGCGTGATGACGAAGAGCTGGCACAGGGCCACCTTGAAAGCTCAGTGCATATTCCTCTTTCAGCACTCGACAGTAAACTGGCGATGGTGCCGAAAGATAAGAAAGTGATCCTGCATTGTGCAGCGGGCGCCCGGGCATCTCTTGGTTACGCCACACTGAAAAAACATGGCTACAAAGACGTTCATTTCCTCAATGACGACTTCCTCGGCGTAGCCAAAGACACCGGTCTTACTCTGGTGAAATAATGGCGCACGCCTCATCGAGGCTGTCCAGAATGTAATGGGCCCGGGCTGAAATGTCATCACGTGGTGGCAGAATGTCCGGGACCATTGCTGCCACACAGCCCGCATCCAGCGCGGCCTGCATTCCGTTGTTCGAATCTTCCAGCACCAGTGCATGAGCCGGTTCAATTCCGAGTCTTACACACGCCATCAGGTAGCAGTCTGGCTGTGGTTTACCGTTTTCCACATCTTCTGCCGTTACCAGAGTATCGAACTGCTCCAGATAGCCAGAGCCATCAAAATGGTGTTGTACTTCAGGAAGGTGAGAAGAGGTGACCAGAGCGCAGAGTTTGCTCTGCTCGCGGGCAAGAGAGAAGAGCTGGTGGAATCCCGGTTTAAACGCGATGCCTTTGGCTCTTTCATCACAGAGGAGTGCTTTGACCACTTTGCGGTAACGGGGAAGGTCCAGCGCATCGCCGAACTTCGCCAGCATCAGTCGCTCACATTCCGGGTCCTGGGTGCCGATAAAGTTCTGATAATACTCATCCGTCAGCTCCAGCCCCTGTTCGGCTGCCGCCCGTTGCCAGGCTTGTTTATACATGCCTTCGGTATCAAAAATCAGTCCGTCCATGTCGAACAGCAGTGCTTTGTTCATCGGTGCTTCTCCCAGGGCTGAAAAGTTGCAGCTTATCACGGAGAGATGGTCTGAAAATCTGACTTACCTCTGATTATGTAGTCATTTTTTCCGGCCTGTTTGGCCTGATACATGGCTTTATCTGCCTGATTGAGGGCTTCGGCAGGTTTCATCCTGGCCGGGCTGAAGATGACGATACCTATACTGGCAGACAGCTGATGCTGCTTATCGCGCAGGGTACTGAACTGAGCGTTGTTAAACAGATTAAGGATTTCGGCAGCCAGGTTTTCAGCTTTGCTGCAGTCGGTGAGATCGGAAAGGTAAATCGCGAACTCATCGCCACCCAGGCGGCCCACGTTGTATGGTCCTGTAGCGGGGCCGAGGTAGTTAAGGGTCAGTTCCTTCAGGAGCTGACCAAACTCAGCAAGGACAAGATCGCCGGTGTCATGCCCGTACTGGTCGTTAACCGGTTTAAAGTTGTCGAGATCAATGTACATCAGTGCGGCAGCTGCATGCTTTTTCTGCAGCACACTGTGCGCCAGTACCGAGCGAAATGCGCTGCGGTTGGCAAGGCCGGTCAGGGAGTCCATATACGCCAGAGTATGAATGTCTTCCTTATGCATCTGCAGCAGGTATTCATCGGATTTGGTCTGAAAGTAGACCAGGATATGGCACATGCCACACAGTGCAGCAAGGGTAAGCACAAAACGCACCTCGGTGGCTGTGCTGTAGGTTGCCGGTAACAGATCAATCTGATGTTCCAGCAAAAACAGCGCACTGATAATGGTCAGAAATGCGCATGTCAGACGGAGTCCGTTTTTGAATGGATTGATAAAAATACTGATGGCAATTATGGGGTAAACCCACAGGATGCCGGTGTTATCAAATCCGCCACTCCAGATAAGCATCAGGCTTAACAGGTAAAGAATACAGCTAAGGCTCACGATGCCCGCATTGCGGTAGCGTTTGAGCAGCCAGATATTGCCGGTACCCCACAGAGTAAACAGCAGCAGAGTGGAGGCCAGTGCGCTGTTTCCCTTGAGATAATTAAGGCAGGTAAAGCCAGTCAGGAAAATGATGCCCAGTATTGTCAGACTGTTGACCATAAGGTCCTGTCGGCGTCTGCGGTCTTCCACCACTTCAACCAGCTTTTCGGTAATAAAGCTATGCGAATTGTGCGCCACCGGAAGCCTGCTTGTTGCTTATAAAAACAGCATTATTTCACAGAGGTGAAACGGAGCACCACAAATAAATGTAAACAGTATGATGGTCTGATGAGTTTGCCCGGGTGGTACGCCATACGCGGCAGTATTCAGGACAGGTGAAACACCGGGGGACTTTGCTGAAGGAAAAGCAAAAAAGGTTGCGGGCAGAGCACAGGGAACCCGCAACCTGAGGGGGATTATGCCGTTGCTGGTTGTGCCTGTCTGGTACGCATACCCAGCAGCAGAGTCAGGCCAAAGGCGATAGCAAAGGAGATGAGCATACCGGTCACGTAGTAGCCGATGTTCTCCGGACGAATTGAAATGATGCCCGGCAGACCTGCCGCGCCCAGCGCCTGAGCCTTCACGTTAAACAGGGTAATGAAGGCACTGGAAACCGCCGCGCCGGTGATTGCAGCGATAAACGGGTAGCGCAGTTTCAGGTTCACTCCGAACATTGCCGGTTCAGTGATCCCCAGCAGTGCGGTCACACCTGATGGCATGGCGATACCTTTCAGTCTGGAGTCTTTAGTGGTAAAGCCAACTGCCAGGGCCGCAGCACCCTGAGCAACGTTAGACATGGCTGCAATCGGGAAGATAAAGGTACCGCCGGTAACGGCAATATCCGCCAGCAGCTGAGTCTCGATAGCGATAAAGCTGTGGTGCATACCGGTGATTACAAACGGTGCGTAGATAAAGCCAAACAGAGCGCCGCCAACAAAGCCGGCAGAGTCATACAGCCAGTTCAGGCCGTCACCCAACAGGAAGCCGATGTCACGGGTCAGCGGGCCAACCAGGGTAAAGGTAACAAAGCCGGTGATAAAGATAGCCAGCATCGGCGTGAGCAGGTTATCAAGTACCGATGGGATCACTTTGCGCAGGCCGTTCTCGACTTTCGCCAGAATAAAGGCGGAAACCAGTACCGGCAGAACTGAACCCTGATAGCCGACTTTCTGGATCTCAAAGCCAAAGATGTTCCATACCGGGATATTGCCCGCCACGCTGGCACCACCAAAGCCCCAGCCGTTGAGCAGGTCCGGGTGTACCATCAGCATACCCAGCGCTGCGCCAAGGAATGGGTTACCGCCAAACTTCTTACTGGCTGAGAAGGCGAGCAGTACCGGCAGGTAAACAAAAGGTGCGTTGGCAAAAGTGTTGATCATACCAGCCAGGTCGGCCATGCCCGGGTTAGCTTCAATCAGTGACTGGCCGTCGATAAACAGGCCCCGGGCTGTCAGCAGGTTGAACACACCCATCAGCAGACCACCGGCCACAATAGCCGGGATAATTGGAACAAAAATGTCAGACAGGCCTTTCACTGCGCGCTGAACGATGTTTTGCTTCTCAGCACCGGCAGAAGCAACGTCGCGGGTGCTCATCTCGGCCATACCGGTCAGTTTGGCCATCTCAGCGTGAACCTGGTTCACGATACCGGAGCCAAATATGATCTGGTACTGACCGGCCACTTTAAACTGGCCTTTCACACCATCGAGATCATCAATCGCTTTTTCATCCACAAGGGTCTCGTCTTTCAGCGCCAGGCGCAGCCGGGTAGCACAGTGGGCCAGGGCCTGAATGTTCTCTTTGCCTCCCAGCAGTTTTAGCAGGTTGGCAGCTACAGCAGGGTAATCCATAACATCTCTCCGTAGGGTCGGAATTAATTTTTCGGGAACGTTTGCAAAACGGATTTTTCACCCGGGACAGGATTTCGTCAAAGAAAAAGTACAAAAAACGTGAATCAGATCGTCTAAAAAGTATTCTTGTTGTCAATCTTATCGGTTTTTGACCGTTCAATCGGAGCTGGAAAGAGGATAAAATTGCAAACAATCCCAAAAACCTCAGGACAAACAGGAACTATGGCAAGTCTGCATGATGTGGCACAGGCTGCGGGGGTCTCCAAATCGACCGTTTCGCGGGTGATCAACGATGAATACGGTGTTAAGGAAGCGACCCGGGTCAAAGTCAGAAAGGCAATTGAAGAGTGTGGCTATATGGTCAACCAGGTCGCCAAAGATCTGAAATCACAAAAGACTAATCTGATCGGTGTGATTGTCCCTCGTGTAGCTTCAAATGCTTCCGGGCAGGGGATTGATGGCCTTAGCAAAGTGTTTGAAAAACAAGGAAAACATGTCCTGCTTGCTAACAGTCAGCTTGATTATCAGAAAGAGCAGGGCTTCATTCAGCTGTTTAACCAGAAGCGTGTTGAGGGGATCATTCTTTACGCGACCCATATTGACCAGCCACTGGTTGATGCGATTCAGAACTCTCGGGTTCCGGTAGTGCTGGTGGGGCAGGACGGTTCACTGTTCAATATACCCAGCGTGATTCATGATGATGTCCGGGTTGGCTTTTGCGCTGCTCAGCGTCTGACTAAATCCGGTGCAAAGCAGGTGGGATTCATTGGTGTTACCAGCCAGGATATTGCGGTTGACCAGCTCCGTTCTCAGGGCTTTGAACAGGGGCTGATGCATTGTGGAGCGGGGCCTGCGCTGTTTCACAGCCGGGGGGAGTTTTCCATTGATTCCGGCCGTGAGCAGATTGGCGAACTGCTTATGCAATATCCGCAGCTTGATGGCGTGTTCTGTGCAACGGACCGCATCGCTATTGGTGTCATCCAGGGATTGCAGCAGGCTGGCAAAGTAGTGGGCCAGGATGTGAAAGTACTGGGCGTGGGTAATGATGAGATGTCATCGGTGGTTTCGCCAGGACTGTCTACCTTTGACTACCCTTTTGATAAAGCAGGAGAAATGGCGGCTAATCTGATGCTGGAGCTGATAGAGGGTAAGCCACAGCTGATGAGTAAGCACATACTTTCGTTCACTGAAGTAGAGCGTCAGACCTGTTAGAACGCGCATAGATCTCACCTCTGACGCTTGCGATTTTTTGGATTGTCAGCTATTTTGCAAACGTTCCCGAAAATATCAGGTGTGAAGATGAACGCAAAAGAGATACTGCAGCGCTGCGGTGGTTCGCAGAACCTGACACGAGTGCTGCGCACTTCAGAGTCTGTACTGCTTGAGCTGGCCTCACTTGAGAAACACAGCTTTGAGCATGCAGAGACAGATACAGAACTGAATCAGGTTCGCCTCAGTGGTGAGCAAAGACCGGATGAAGCGGTTTGCCATCAGCTTGGCCGCCATATTGAAGCAGAGCAGCGACGTCGTCTCGCGGATTTTCAGCAGCCCTGCGACAGTGCCCACCGTCCTGGCTGGCATATTACGCCGCCACAGGGATTGCTCAATGATCCCAATGGCTTCATTTTTCACCAGGGCCAGTACCATCTTTTTTATCAGTGGTATCCATTTTCCTGTGCCCACAAAGACAAATATTGGGCGCACCTGACCAGTACTGACCTGGTGAACTGGCACTGGCAGGAGGTTGCGCTCACCCCTTCAGACTGGTACGACAGTCACGGTGTGTTCAGTGGTCATGCACTCAGCCACAACGGCCAGCTGAAGCTGTTTTATACCGGTAATGTCCGGGTTGGCAGTGACCGGCAGCGCCTGACGACTCAGTGCGTGGCAGTATCTGATGACGGTATTCACTTTGAAAAACAGGGCCCGGTGATTGCGGCGCCTCCGGCGGGTGTGACGGAGCATATCCGCGATCCGAAAATTATCCCGTTTGGCGATGGTTACCGGATGCTGCTGGGAGCCCAGCGCGATGACCTGACCGGACGCCTTGCGATTTATCACTCACAGGATCTCAAAAACTGGGACTACCTTGGCCTTATGGGAGACGAACTGGGCGGGCACGGCTATATGTGGGAATGCCCGGATATGTTTGAACTGGCAGGGCAGTATTTTGTAGTGATTGGTCCACAGGGAATTGAGTCTGACAGTCCTTACCACACCATCCCGCACCATAATGGCATCGTAAAAGCGCAGTGGGAAAATGCCGGGGAGAAACTGGCGTTGAGTGACTTTACTCCGCTCGATTATGGTTTTGACTTCTATGCCCCCCAAAGCACCCTGGCCGCTGACGGCCGCAGGCTGATGATCGGCTGGATGGGGTTGCCCGATGAAGTTGACCAGCCAAGCGCAGATGAAGGCTGGGTTCACCAGCTGGGTGCGCTCCGCGAGCTGAGTTATGAAAATGGCAGGCTGATTCAGAAACCCGCCCGGGAGTACCAGTCTTTGCGCGGGGAGAAGCTTACGCTGACCGATGGCGTGAACGCCGGAAAGCAGTTTGAACTGGACGTTGAAATGTCACCTGGCAGCGAGCTCAAGCTTCATAGTGATGGCGAGTATTATGTTTCTCTCAGGTACGACAGTGAGTCAGGAACACTTTGGTTTGACCGGACTCATACCCTTCAGCGCGATGGCGACAGGATCCGGACATTATCGCTGGATGGTGAAGCGGTAGCATTGACCATTTTATCTGATGTATCCAGCCTGGAAATCTTCGTGAATCACGGAGAGCAGGTACTTTCCGGCCGGGTATTTACACCGGAGCACGCGACCAGGATTTACTGTACTGGAGAGGTCAGCTGTGGTGTTCTGTGGCCACTGCACAGCAGCAGGGCACCGTTTATATAAGATCAGTAAACCTCTGTAAGGCTTTTATAAAACCCACCTTTTACGGTGGGTTTTATACTATGCGTGTACTGCGCTGACCGACAAAGAGAGCGGCTTGCCGATCTCTGTGGCGATTGAGAAGGACCTGGTGAAAGATGCAGTCGTAGCAAAGAATGGCGCAGTGGATGTGTCTGACTGGCGTGGTTACGGTGTAATGGTGGCTTGCGAAGCGGATAACTGGCGCTTGATTGGTAACATGGCCTGCATGAACGCGGTTGATGAAACCAACCGTACTTACGGCGTGAATGGTCTGTGGAGTGATTTCGCTCTGGGTTATATTCGCGCGCACAATACCTGCTAGAATGATAAAATTACCGGCTTTTATGAAGGTGGCGTTAAAGTAAATACCTGGTACGGTTCATATCACTTTGCTGATATTTTGGGTGTGCCTGACTTTTCAATTTATCTGGGGGCATATCACTCGTCTGTTGACCGTGATAATGATACAGCCGGAACCTGGTTTAAAGAGAATGCCGATACCGGTTTCCGTGCCTGGTTTAAATATCTGTTCTGATCTGAAAATAAAATTTGAGTTCCTCTCTCAGCCCTGCCAATTTCGGCGGGTTTTTCATTTTGTGCAAAGTAAAAAGTCATGGCGCGTTTTGTTTGTTGTGAAACCATTGTGGTGATGAATGTCACAGAACAATTTCGATACAATGTTAGTGGAGTGTTATTTTTCTGAGATTAATATCAGTGCCGGTAAAACAATATCAATTTTTACATAAAAAAACATCAAGTCATTGTATTTTATAGTTTAATTCTGGTTTTCTAAAGCTGTGATCTATGCGGCACATTCTTATGCTTGGCGATTGTGCAATAAAAATCTCCCTCCTATGATGGAAACCAGTTCAGGGGTGGTTCCCAATAATTAAAAAGCCAACCGATAAATTGGCTTATTACCTCTGAATATTAATTCCAAAATATTTAGGTATAGATATGAAAAGCACATTTAAATTGTCTCTTGCTGCAGTATTAGTTTCAACAGCTCTGTCTGCAAATGCGGGTATCAGCATTGTTGATAACGAACATGGTAACTTTGCGATTGGTGGTGATGTTGAATTTGATTTCAACTACCAGGATCGTGAATCAAACGACAATAATACTAAAGAATTTGATCAGTCTGGTCGTATTCTTCTTGAATTTGCGGGCGAGCGTTACACCGACACTGGTCATGTATTCCAGTTTAAAGCACAGCCTCTGATGGATACCAGCGGTACCGTAAATCTTGATGATGCGTGGTTTGGTTTTGGTGAGAAAGACGGCTGGAATATCCGCATGGGTCGCTTCGAGTCATTTGACATGTTCCCGGTAGGCCAGGACACCTTCCTTGAGTACTCTGGTGATACAGCGAACGACCTGTATACTGACGGCAGTGCATACGTTTACCAGATGAAAGAAGCGCGTGGCCGTGGCGGTGAAGGCCAGATTATGTACAGCCAGTCATTTGACAACCTGTATGTAGAAGTAGCAGGTATGCTGGGTAAACGCGATAAACTGTTTGCAGGTACCGAATACCATGGTGCGACGATTAAGCGTGAGGCTGCAAAAGACGCATTTCTGGTACGTCCGGTAGTTGGTTACCAAATGGGTAACTTTGGCGTAGCAGTTTCTATGGAAACTAACCTGGTTAAAGATGCGGTAGTTACCGACACTGGTGTAGATATCTCCAAGCGTACCGGTTACGGCCTGACCACCAACTACACCCAGGATGACCTGAGTGTAAACCTGAACGTTGCATACATGGATGCAGTTGATGAAATCAACCGCACCTTCGGTGCGAATGCCCTGTGGAATGGCTTCGGTCTGGGTTATGTTCACGCGCTGAACACTTACGAAAACGACGAGATCTCTGGTCATTATGAAGGCGATGTAACCGTTGGTACCTGGTATGCGTCTTATGAGTTCGCTGATGTACTGGCAGTCGAAGATTTCTCTATCTATCTGGGGGCTTACCACACCACAGTAGATGCAGAGAAAGAGACGAATCTGTTCGCGGAAGACGCAGACACCGGCATGCGTGTACGCTTCAAGTACTTCTTCTAAAACCTGAGGGATGAGGGGGCAGCCAGGCCCCTCATTCTCCAACAGATTTCTGGCAAACTATTCGTTACTATTCTTAAGTCCTGTCTTGCCCCTTTTATCTGAGAGGGGCCTTTTTGTATCCGGCCCCCTTTGCTATGCTGGTTGCCTTCCCCATTTTCTTTATTGTTTATGGACTTAATCAAACTCTCCCGTATCAGCATGAAGCACCTTGTCACCCTGCATGTGATGCTTGATACCCTCAGTGTAACCAAAGCCGCTGAGAGGCTCTGTGTCGCGCCCTCATCAGTGAGCAAAACCCTGGCTCAGCTTCGTACCAGTCTGGATGATGAGCTGTTCTGTCGCCATGGGAACAGGCTGGTGGCAACGCCGGTTGCCCGCCGTCTGGGGCCCAGTGTGCGTCAGATGCTGAGTGAGATGAACCAAATGCTGACCCGCGAAGAGTTTGACCCGTCTGGCTATCAGGGCCGGTTTACCCTTGCTATGCGCGAAAGTACCTTTGAGTTGCTGGCCGCAAAGCTTTCAGCGCAGGTACTGGATCAGGCGCCGAATATCCGGCTGGAGATCCTGCCTAAAGAAGGGCAGGGGTTTGACGCGCTAATCAAGGGCAATCTGGACTTTATCCTGCTGCCGCATGACAAAAGTCAGCCACCGGCCAGTTCGGGTCAATTGGTGTGGGAAACTCTGCTCAGTGATGAAATGGTGTGCCTGATGCGCCCTGAACACCCGCTGGCAGCGGGAAGCTTAGGCGTGGAGGACTATCTGTCCTGTCAGCATATCGGGATTCAGGACAAAGACCTGAATGTGCCATTCTTTGAGCTTCAGCTGGCGCAGAAATATGGCAAACGGCGTGTGGCGATTTCAGTACCGGATTTTGGCAGCGCGGCGCTGATGTGTCATCACTCTGATCTGCTGTTTACCAGCTCAAAACAGTGGGCAAAACACGCCATGCAGGCACGTGGCCTGGTGACCCGGCCATTGCCGTTTCAGTATGGGGAAGTGGCTTACAGCCTGGTGTGGCACAAGCCGGGCATGAATGACCCGGCTCAGCGCTGGTTGTATGAACAGATCACGCAGGTATGCCGCTCTATTGATACACCTGAGGAAGGATAAGGTTGCTGACTCCATGATCGAGCAGCATTCCTGCAAGCCCTGTCAGTTCCTGCTCGCTGCAGCTTTGCCATTCAGATGCCACTCCGGTTACCCCGTGAGTATGAAAGGCGTTTAAGCGGATAAATATATGGCCAGGAAGCCGGGCCAGAAAACCGGCCAGTTCCGGGTCATGGTAGTCGGTTTGCTGCGGGATATGCAGCAGCCGGATCTCGTGCAGTTTGCCATGCTCAGCCAGCAATGAGACCGAGCGCAGCACCCGGTGGTTTTTACGTCCGGTCAGCCAGAGGTGAGTGTCATGGTGCCAGGCTTTCAGGTCTATCATGGCGCCATCAAGCCATGGCAACAGTTTCTCCCAGCCCGCTTCATTCAATGTGCCGTTGCTGTCCACCATACAGGTCAGGTGCGAGAGTTCAGAGTCCTGCTTAACCGCTTTAAACAGATCAACGATAAAACCGAGCTGCATGGTAGCTTCACCGCCGGTTATGGTGATCCCGGTTAAAAACGCAGCCCGGCGTTTTATCTCTGCCAGCATCTCTTCAACGCTGTAGTGACGGGTTTTGGGGCTGGCATTGCGTGGGCAGGCCTCCAGACAGGCATCGCAGTGGGTACAGGCCTCAGCATCCCATTCAATTAATTCTTCTTTCATTGTAAGCGCCCCGGCAGGGCAGCCCTCAATGCAATCACCGCAGTGATTGCACGAGTTGATGGTATGGGGATTATGGCAGCTCTGGCAGGCAAAGTTGCACCCCTGAAGAAAGATAACCATCCGGTTGCCTGGCCCGTCTACACAGGAAAAGGGCAGGATTTTACTGACTTCAGCTCTCATAAACCGGTTTCATCTCATGGCTGACTACCCGTGGTGCCCGCTGCAGAACGGCGGTGTTTTCCGCAGCTTCCGCGCCAAGGAAGGTGGTATTGGTCCGTGAGCCTTCCTCGCGGAATTTAGCGATATCGGACAGCTTGATCATATAGCCGGTGATGCGGATCAGGTCGTTGGAGTCTACGTTAGCGGTAAACTCGCGCAGCCCGGTTGCCAGCGCACCTTTACACAACTGATACACCGCTTCCGGGTTGGCTTTGACGGTTTCATCCAGGGTCAGGATCTCGCTGATCCCTGAGCGGTAGTACTGGTGATGTGGTGCCAGCGCCTGAATATGGGTGATTGGGTCTGGTTCCTGACCATAGGCGATACGCACACCTGGCGTTACTTCGTCATCAATGCTGATCCCGCCCTGAGAGTGCAGAAGGGCGCGCCCCTGATAGCCGTATTGAACCGGAGTGGAGGTCACAATGGCATCCAGTGCTTTGGAAATCGCGTAGCCAAGCTGATTAGCTGAGGTATCGTGGCCATAGCGGGCCTTACTTCCGGCTTTCTCCAGCAGAATTGCCACGGCTTCAGCCATTCCATAAATGCCAAACATAGGCGCAAAACGGTCTTCATCAATCAGACCTTCCTGAGTCAGAAAACCTTTAAAGAAGTTGGACTCCTCGTGAAGGAACTGACTGCGGGCTTCGATGAGCTGATACATCAGGTCGCAGTAGCGGGGCAGAACGTCGGCGAGAAAGTGGTCACTGTCTTCACTGAGCTGCGCGACTTTCTTCAGGTTCATGCGCACCAGGGTATTGGCACCACCGGCCAGTGGCAGCGAGTTATAGCAGCTCACAATGCCAAAGCCACGCTCATCAAATGTCTCTGCGTGCATCGGGTAGTTTGCTACGTGAGGCTTACCTGTCTGGCAGATGTTACCTGTTGCCTGACGCAGCAGATCGTCCGGAGTCACAGCTGGATCGTACATAAAGGTCAGGTTAGGGGCGATCTGCTTAAGCTCTGCGTCCACTTTCAGGATAGTGCGGCAGACAATGTTGTCGCGCGGGCCAATATTGGCGTGCATAAATGCATCCGGCAGGGTGCGGTCTAGCATGATCCAAAACAGCTTCAGTTTCTGGTACAGCGCCTGTTCACTGATGTCCTGACAAAACGGCAGCAACAGCTCATCAAGCTGGCCCAGATAAACCGGGATATTAGTTACTGAGGGGACGTGGTGGTAAAGAATCGTCAGTGCATTAAGCGCTTCATCAAGCGTCTGGGGTGCGTCCAGTTCCAGGTATTCTGAGCCCTGTTTCAGGAACTTCGCATAGTCCGGTAACACGTAGCGAGGCTTGAACGGCGCATGGCCCTCAAACATATCGCACAGCACGCCATCATCCATCGCCTGGATGACGTCCGCTGCCACATCTACATAAGGCAGAGAGGCTTCTGCTTCCAGCGCAAGGAAGTTGTTCTTCTGTTTAACGTTCAGATTAGGGTCAGTGATGATACTGCGCAGCTTTTGTTCGAAGGACATAAGGGTAATTCCATATCATTGTTATGGTTTTACTATATCCGTGATGCTTGTTTTCCAATAGTGAAATAGAAAGAATTGTTCTTTTCCATTATGGAAATTCGAGGGGCGGATTAGCGGGAACGGTTTTTCGCTTTACTTGCCTTTTCATGCCGTTAGACTTAACGCGGCACAGGATGAACAGAAAGAGAACAAAGTGGAACACAAACTTGAGCGACAGGACAGCTTTGGTTGGCTGATAGCGGTATTGGGTCAGGAACTGGCGACAGGGCTGGACACCCGCTTGCGCAGTATGGGGCTTGAACTGACTTACTGGCCTACTCTGTTTGCACTTTGGGAAGAAGAGGGGATTACCCAGACTCAGTTATCCCAGCGTTGTGGTACGGCCAAATATACGACGACAAGAGTACTGGATTCGCTGGAGTCTCTTGGTCTGGTTGAACGCAGGCCAGATCCCGCAAGCCGCCGATCCCGTCTGGTGTTCTTGACGGATAAAGGGCGTGCTATTGAACCTCAGGCAACGCTTCAGGCTCGTGAGTGTAATGAAGAGTTCCTTGGTCACCTTTCAGATGAAGAGCGGGATCATCTGATTTCGCTGGTCAAGAAACTCCTGTCTGCGAGACGGCCGGAACTGTTTCGGTAACGGCCGAATTTGTTATCAGAAGCGGTAGTTGATACCTGCGTAGATCTGCTGAATGTTCAGGCCTACTTCTATACCTGCTTGTTGAGACAGATCAACGACTGGCTTCGTATATTCCCAGTTAACGCGGGCTGAAAGGTGTTCGGTAATTAAGTACTCTGAACCAAGTCCAAATGCTGTTGAAAAAGTACTGTCACTGTATTTTACTGCGTTTTCCGGCGCATCTGAATCAGAAGCCTTTGCCTCGATAAAGCTAATTCCAACACCGGCTTTTGCAAAAACAGAGAATTTTTCTGTTACAGGGAATGTTAGCTTAGGCTGGAGGCTGATATATTTTATGGACTCAACTTCTACGTTAATTTCATAGTTTTCAATAGGAAAGTTTTTAACTTCTACACTGCCAATGTTTCCTGCGACTATTTCTGCGCCAATATACTCATTAAAATTGTAACCTGCGTAGACTCTGGCGGAGAATGCATTTTGATCAACAGGCCAGTCTCCACTGCCTACAGGGGTGTTAATCTCTGCATCACCAAACATGGCCTGACCTGCGCCGAAGCCAACATAACCTTCAGCGAACGCTGAAGCAGACACAATGCTAACTGCTGCAACAGTCAGCTTTAATACATTTTTCTTGATACTCATATACCACTACTCCGGTAATAACCTGTTTTATTTGTCGGGAGCATTATGGCGCAGTCACCAAATTTAAACAGGCACACCTGAAGTGCGATTTTTCCTTATAAATATATCTGTCATTAAATCAGATTGAGATAAATTAGAATGAGATAATATTTTAATTTCAATTGACCCAAAGCTTATGGAAAGCATTGTAACCAAGTGAGTTAAAGTGTGTGCCACTTAACTCAGAGTTCTTTATCTGAAAGCTGGTGCCTAAGAATAACGGAGTATACAGTTGTTGTTTTACAATGGTTTGTTCTATTTCGGCCAGTTTCTCACAGGGCTCCGGATGCTCAGTTGCTTTGCTGATATTGTCCAGGTAGCGGGCAAACTGCTTTTCTGTATGCAGAAAGCGTGGGCAGGTGGAGGTTAAAAGCCATTCGTACAGGCCATAACATTTTGGCTGTTCAACAATTTCTGCCATCAGCAGCAAATCAGCGTGTTCTTTGATACTTGCCGGGTTGGCAACATCCTCCAGTTCGATGGTATCAACAACCAGCCCTGTAGAACGGATTACTTGTTTGACCCACTCAGACAAATTAAGAAGATAATCAACATTCCATCTGGGCTCAGCAATAACGATTCTTCCGCTAAGCTGAGGCGGTGGCAGGCTGTTTGTAAGCTCTGCAGGCTCAAGGGTTGCGCCCAACACAGGTGTTCCCGCCTTAAAGCCTGCCCGTGACAATGAAAGGTAGTCGAGCAGGATTCTGAGTTGAGAATGTGATACCTGACTCTCCTCCCGGTGTTGTGCGCAGAGATAGGAATAACTCTGTTTTGGGGTGCTGGTGTGTTTCCCCGATGCCTGCTGATTGCATTTCTTCTGCCCAGGCTGGCCGTGCGTCAACGTGAGTTTGCTCAGTACCGCAGTTTGACCAAAATAGCTGTGGTGTTTCTCCAGCACGATTTCCTCATCATTCCAGTCGCTGACTCTGAATGGGCCGGTGCCTGTCCGCACTTCTCTGCCATCTGAGAAATGCCGGGTTTCTTCCAGAGTAATACCAGCACAAGGACTGGTAAGGGCAAACGGAAACAGGGGGTTAGGCCTGGTCAGCTCAATTCTGAGTGAGTGATTTTCCGCTTCACGGACGCTTTCGATTTGGCTGTACAGGTAGCGCAGTGGCCCCTGTTGGCTCCGTGTGCGGTCAAGGCTAGTAACGATATCAGCAATAGTCAGCTGTTTTCCTGCGTGGGTCTTTACGTCTTTCCTGATCCACAGTTGCATCGTTTTGTCGTCAAATTCCCAGTCGTGGGCGATACCAGGTAACAGCGAACCGTGGGAATTTTTATTCAGCAGGGTGTCGAAAGTGCTGCGAACAATCTGCAGCTCTGCATGGCGAAATGATTTGATAGGGTCCAGGATATCAACTTTTGGATAATTGGTAATTTGGAACTGCTCATGAATGGTATTGTGGTTTGCATTGGCCTCGGTAGCCAGGGCAAGAGCTTCCAGAGCCGTTTGCTGGTACTGTTCCAGCAGTTTGGCAATCAGGCGGGATCGTCCGGCCTGGAGCTCCTCCTGCATGGTCTGTCTGAGAGCGTCACGCAGAGAAATGTTGAGCATGAGTGAACTGGTTTTGCTGCGCCCTACAGACGGATTCCACTCTACCCAGCCCAGATCTGACAGGTTACGCATGATATTTGAAATATTGCGGCGTGAGCAGACCAGTGTCTCTTCAAGGGAATCGAGCGTCGTTTCGTAGGGGATATTTGGGGCAAACTGGTTACATAGCAACTTCAGGCGGCGGATGTTCAACTCATTCATGGTTTAGCTGTACTGCTGGAAAGGTGTGCCAGAAAATTATCATTTGTAACAGTTTATTGCAATCGCAAATGTTGCAAATGCTACTGTGTGTTTTTCCTGTTTTTGTCCTGCAGAGGCGTGCTTAAGTCCTTACTCACTGAATTCCATACATAAAAAAGCCCCGCTACAAACCGGTAGCGGGGCATTGAATTAAGAGCAATTGGGGGTATATCAGTTCAACAGCTCTTTTGCTGTGTTCACCACGTTTTCGGTAGTAAACCCAAACATCTTGAACAGCTCACCTGCTGGTGCAGATTCGCCGAAGGTAGTCATACCGATGATGCGGCCGTCGAAACCAACGTACTTGTACCAGAAGTCAGCGATACCCGCTTCGATAGCGATACGTGCAGTAACGTCTGATGGCAGTACCGCTTCACGGTAAGCTGCATCCTGCTTGTCGAACGCATCAGTAGATGGCATAGAAACTACGCGTACTTTCTTGCCTTCAGCAGTCAGCTGAGCTGCTGCTTCAACTGCCAGTTCAACTTCAGAACCGGTAGCGATCAGGATTAGCTCTGGCTTGCCTTCGCAGTCTTTCAGGATGTAACCACCTTTCGCTACGTCAGCCAGCTGCTGCTCGTCACGTGGCTGCTGAGCCAGGTTCTGACGGGAGAAGATCAGTGCAGTTGGTGCGTCTTTACGCTCGATAGCCAGTTTCCATGCTACAGCAGACTCAACCTGGTCACATGGACGCCATGTGCTCATGTTAGGAGTCAGGCGCAGAGAAGCCATTTGCTCAACCGGCTGGTGAGTCGGGCCATCTTCACCCAGACCGATAGAGTCGTGAGTGTAAACCTGGATGTTCTGAACTTTCATCAGTGCAGCCATGCGCATTGCATTACGTGCGTATTCCATGAACATCAGGAAGGTTGCGCCGTAAGGAACAAAGCCGCCGTGCAGTGCGATACCGTTCATGATCGCAGTCATACCGAACTCACGCACACCGTAGTGGATGTAGTTACCAGACGCGTCATCAGCAGTCAGAGACTTAGAGCCAGACCACATGGTCAGGTTAGAAGGTGCCAGGTCAGCAGAGCCGCCCATGAACTCAGGCAGGATCTTACCGAATGCTTCCAGAGCGTTCTGAGATGCTTTACGTGAAGCGATGTCAGCCGGGTTAGCCTGAAGCTCAGCGATGATCTTGCTCGCTTCTTCTTCCCACTGTGCTGGCAGGTCGCCGCTTACGCGTCGTTTGTATTCTGCTGCAAGCTCTGGATGTGCTTTTTCATAAGCTGCAAATTTCTCGTTCCACGCTGCTTCCTTAGCTGCGCCTGCTTCTTTCGCAGACCACTCTGCATAGACTTCTTGCGGAATTTCAAACGGACCATGTTCCCAACCTAAGAATTCGCGTGCTGCTTTAATTTCTTCGTGACCCAGAGGAGCACCGTGACAGTCGTGTGAACCGCACTTGTTTGGTGAGCCGAAGCCGATGATAGTCTTGGTACAGATCAGGGTAGGACGAGGATCTGCTTTCGCCGCTTCAATCGCTGCGTTGATCGCTTCTGGATCGTGACCGTCAACCGCCGGGATTACGTGCCAGCCGTAAGCTTCGAAACGCTTAGGCGTATCGTCAGAGAACCAGCCTTCAACGTGACCGTCGATAGAGATGCCGTTGTCATCCCAGAATGCGATCAGTTTGCCCAGACCCAGAGTACCTGCCAGAGAACATGCCTCGTGAGAGATACCTTCCATCAGACAGCCGTCACCCATAAATGCGTAGGTGAAGTGGTCAACGATGTCGTGGCCTTCTTTGTTGAACTGAGCAGCAAGAGCTTTCTCAGCCAGCGCCATACCTACAGCGTTGGTGATACCCTGACCCAGAGGACCAGTAGTAGTTTCGATACCAGGTGCGTAGCCGTACTCAGGGTGACCAGGAGTCTTAGAGTGCAGCTGACGGAAGTTTTTCAGATCGTCGATAGACAGCTCGTAGCCGCTCAGGTGCAGCAGAGAGTAAATCAGCATTGAGCCGTGGCCGTTAGACAGAATGAAACGGTCGCGGTCAGCCCACTCCGGGTTCTGTGGGTTGTGGTTCAGGTGAGAACGCCAAAGTACTTCAGCGATATCAGCCATACCCATAGGTGCACCAGGGTGACCAGAGTTAGCTTGTTGAACACCGTCCATGCTCAGAGCACGGATTGCATTAGCAAGATGTTTACGATCCATAATATTTTCCGAAATTATCTTAAAAATTTATGTAAGGAGGTGCGATGGGCACCTCCGGAGAATTTGGTTTGCGGACTTAGGTCCTGGGTTCTGGGGAGAAGGGCAGTCAGCGAACTCCCCCAGGGCCCAGGGCCTTAAAGCTTAGCTTCAATCATCGCTTCCAGTTTGCCCTGGTCAACAGCGAAGTTGCGGATACCTTCAGCCAGTTTTTCAACAGCCATTGGGTCCTGGTTGTGCTCCCACAGGAACTCAGAGTGAGTCATTGCAGCAGGACGCTCGCCAGCGCTGTTTGCAGCAGTCAGTTTCGCTTCAACTGTACCTTCAGCGGCTTCCAGTTCAGCCAGAAGAGCAGGAGCGATGGTCAGACGGTCACAGCCAGCCAGTTCCAGAATTTCACCGATGTTACGGAAGCTTGCGCCCATAACGACAGTGTTGTAACCGTTCTCTTTGTAGTAGTTGTAGATCTTAGATACAGACAGTACGCCTGGATCTTCAGCTGCTTCGAAGTCACGGCCTTCTTTCGCTTTGTACCAGTCCATGATGCGGCCAACGAATGGCGAGATCAGGAATACACCCGCTTCAGCACAAGCACGCGCCTGAGCGAAAGAGAACAGCAGAGTCAGGTTACAGTTGATGCCTTCTTTCTCCAGGATTTCCGCAGCACGGATACCTTCCCAGGTAGAAGCCAGTTTGATCAGGATGCGGTCGTTAGAGATGCCAGCATCGTTGTACATTTTGATAAGCTGACGTGCTTTAGCAACACTGCCTTCCATATCGTAAGAAAGACGAGCGTCAACTTCAGTAGAGATACGGCCTGGGATAGTCGTCAGGATCTCTTTACCGATGTTTACTGCCAGCATGTCACAAGCGTCCTGAACCTGCTGAGCTTTGTCGCCGCTCTGACCTTTAGCGTATTCAATCGCCTGGTCGATAAGCGGTGCGTACTCTTCGATTTGTGCTGCTTTCAGAATAAGAGACGGGTTGGTCGTCGCGTCTTCCGGCTGGTACTTTTTAATCGCATCGATTTCACCAGTGTCGGCTACAACAGTAGTCAGTTTACGCAGTTGCTCTAGCTTGTTGCTCATTGTGATCATCCTATATTGGGCTTTTGGCTCAGCGCGTCAAAATGGCGCGGACATTTGCAAGCGGTTTAAAAAAGAGTTTAGTTACATCTGCTCATTTAGCCGGACGAAACTAAGGATTCTTTTTACCAGTTGAACATCTGCTTTGAGCATCCGTTCAATTGGTGAGTAAATGATGTATCCATACTTATCCCAAACCTACCCAAAGTCAACGGGGGAAACCACCACATAGTGACTTACATCAACCTTTTTTCACCTCTCCCGCAGCCCTTGTGGCATATAAACGTTTGCTCATTCGTGCGGGAAATTTGACCAGCATAAAAATGGTGCAAATTGTGATGTGAACATTTGTATTGTCCGTGAGCGAATGTTGCATTTGTTCAGGGTGCTGACGTATGATCAGCGGCTGAACAGATGTAACCGCTTTTACAGGACCTGACTATGAGCAGCAATGACGTTTCGGTTGAAAATACCGACCTGTTAACAGAGATTTCCGTCGCCTACTATCAGGATGGCGCAACTCAGGAAGAGATCTCCAAAAAGTTCTCTATCTCCCGCGCTAAAGTCGGCCGCTTATTAAAGCAGGCACGTGACGAAGGGATTGTGGAGATCACCGTTAAGTATCACCCGGTCTTCAGCGCCAAGATTGAGCAGCGACTTATTGAACGCTTTGGTGTAAAGCGGGCACTGGTCGCTCTGGATCAGCCCGATGAAGAAGCGCAGCGTACCCAGGTTTCCGGCCTTGTCTCCAATTACCTCAGCAGCACCCTTAAAAACGGTATGGTCGTCACCGTTGGTCAGGGACGTAACGTATCTGCGGTTGCCCACCATGTCGGCGTAATTACCCCGCGTGACGTTAAGTTCGTCTGTGGCATCGGTGGTATTCACCCCCGCGGCGGCCAGTTCAACGCTGACCATATTTGCCGTCAGCTGGCTAAAAAGTACGGCGGCAGCTCAGAAACCCTCTACGCCCCGGCTTACGCAGAAAACAAAGACCAAAAACTGGCTTTTATGCAGAACAGCACAGTCAAACAAACCCTGGACCTGGCCCGTAAAGCCGATGTAGCCCTGGTCGGTATTGGTGACATGAGCGAGAACAGCTATATGGTAGACCTCGGCTGGTTCTCTGCAGACGAAGTCGTCCAGTCCCGCCTGATGGAAGGGGTAGTAGGGGACTTTGCTGGTTACGACTTTTTCGATATCAAAGGGCAGGTAACCGACACAGCCATGAACGACCGGGTCATCGGCCTCGGCATCGACGAGTTCCGCCCAATCGCAGAAGTCATCGCCATCGCAGCAGAAAACAGCAAACCACTGGCCCTGCTCGGCGCACTGCGCACCGGAGCCATTGATGTGATTGCGACCAGCGTAAGTAACGCGCTGACAGTGCTTAACCTGGATGAGCAGATGAAAGGGTTGGAAGTTCAGGAAAAATAGTGTGCAGAAACAGTACCGGGGAACTGGCTTCAGTTTCTTCCCGGTACTGAATAATTTGTAGTGAGTCAATAAAACGGTTATTTACAAAAAAAAACGTTCTTCTGTTTTGAGGAACTTAGGTGAAATGCCGTCCCGATAAGTGGATTAGTTTACAAAGAAAAACAAAATGGCAAGTAATAGCTGCAAAATACAGGGAAAACGCCATGTGGCGACCGTCTTTTTGCCACGTTGCGCTGATTTTACCACCAAATATAATCGCTGGAAATTCTAATGTTCAGCGTCAGATTATGTATCGTCAGTTCCCATTTTATAAGTTATTCATTGGCATTATCACCATTTTCCTGCTTGCATCCTGCGGCGGTGGTGGTGACTCAGGCAGTAACGTGCGTCCGCCAGACCGGGTTACCGGGTCAATAAAGGGTGTGGTTTTTGATGCTCCGGTAGCGGGAGCATCGGTTACTGCGTGGGAGTTTAGAGATGGGAAGAAAGGCCGGTCTCTGGCCAGCGGTATGACTGACTCCAGAGGCGGCTACTCTCTTTCTGTTACCAGCGGCCCGATGCCTGTGCTTATTGAAGCTAGGGGAGGTCAGTATGTGGATCCGGTAACTGAAAAACCAGTCGATGGAAGTAATGGTAAGTCCCTGACATTTGATGCTGTTTTTAACTACTCAGAGGGTGATGACGCGAAAGTCATGATCACGCCTCTAACCCATATGATCAAAGGGCTTGCAGAGTACAGAAATCAGAAAAAAGGGCAGCACTATCAAACTGCTTTGAACGCTGCGGTTCACAGCGTAAACAGCATGTATGGTTTTGACGTAACCACTGTTGAGCCTGTTGATATTACAAGAGGCGGGCAGAGTAGTGTCGCAACCGATGGACACAAGTATGGTGCTCTGCTAACGGCTTACTCTTCTTATGCCGGAGAAGAGCTGGCAAAACATTCTGATGTTGAAGAAAGCCAAAAAATCTATACCTCATTCCATTTGTCAGATATTCAGTACCGGGATGTCAGCTCTACCGGTCAGTTAGATGGTTATGAAGTTGATCCGGTCAGAAGTGTCGAAAAACCTATTTCTTTTGGCCAGGTACCTGTCACCAGTGACCTCTACACCAACAAGCTTTCTCAACATGTAATGGTGGTGGTCAACAGCAGTACACTGAACAAGTCCGGAACGGAGCCTGTGTATTACAAGGAGTTTGCTGAGAGCATTAATCTGCTTGGTACCGGATCAGGCAGCAGCGAAGTGGTTCCGGACCGGGATGAAATTAAGATCGATGAAGATGCTCCGGAGATAGCACGTGATGGTTCAGATGTACTGGTTAAGGTGGACCAGGTGAAGCTCAAACTCACTGACTATATAGGGGTGGAGAGTGTCAAGGCATCGGTTCAATATTTCAGCCAGGGAAGCTGGTCGCAACTATTTGAGTGTCCCGAGGAAGGGTTTGGTGACGGGTTTTGTAATCTGACCGATCAGGTTACTTCGGGCAGCCGGGTTTTAACCGTGAATGTACTGGTTGATACTACGGCTCTGGACCAGGTGGATGCAACACAAGCGCGGCTTGTGGTTAGCGCGAAAGACGTGATTGGAAATGAGACTTCAGGTGACGGCGTTCAGGTGGGTTTTGACTGGGATAACAAAGCACCGGACGTCAAAATCAAGGAGACTACGTCTTTTAACCCAAATAACCAGGTGGATTATCTGCTGGAAGGGACGATTAAAGAGGCGTTTTCTTCTATCTCTAACCCCAAGTACCAGATTAACGGTGGTGCAGCGCAGGATCTTGACTGCAGGGCGGTTATGAGCAGTTATGGAAAGCACTGTGAGTTTAGTACTAAGATTGGGTACAGCGAGTTTGAAGGTGGCAGAACGAGCCTTAAAGTCTGGGCGGTAGATGAGCAGGGCAATGAAGGCAGAGACACTATAGAAGTGCTTTCTGATATGGTTCCTCCTAAGCTGGCGCTATCCTACCCAAGCGGCAACATGAAGTTTATCCGTGATGTAAACGGGGAGCAGCAGCTCAGTTATGAGCCTTATTCCAGCAGTACTTTTGCTAATATAAGTGATAAAAAATACCTCAATATCGATTACAAATACGCAAAAGATGGTCTGAAGGCCAGTCATAAGGTCGACTTTGATAACTTCGATCCTCTGGTATTAAATACAAATCATATCCCCTATATCAGTCTTAGGGTGAGTGATGTCGATGGTGATGATATTGCCAGTTCAACGTCAGCAGAAAAAATTAAGGTTACTGTTAAGTATTCTGTATATGAAAATGAACAGCTTGTTTTTACTAATTTTGCAAGAAGCTCGGATAACGAGATCCCACACGAAGAGATAGAATTCAACGACAGTTTTGCTAGTTCGGTTACCTATTATATTCCTTATGTTAAGGAGATTCTGGGGAATGAGTTCAAGCAGGTAAAAGATAATCAGATTCAGAAGCTGGTCATCACCATCGAAGATGAATCAGGTAATAAAACTACCTACGGTTCAGATATACAGTTTAAGTCTACTTTCAATCTTCCTCAGATATCAGTTGTAACCCCTTTTATCGATGCAAAAGTGAACTTTGAGGTTTTTGCTCAAAATGGTGAGGCGCAGTTTGCCGGAAGTTGTATAACCACCCCGGAAAAACTGGTTGGAGACCCTTCTCAGCAGGCACTGGACATCGCAGGCTGCTCCGTTAACTCGGAATATGTTGGCAGGGTAGTAAAGGTATCCGTGCACAGCCAGGGTGACAGAACTTATTACAATCAGTGGAGCCGAAAGTCAAAGCTCCCGGTTAACATTTCTCCAATTAGTGAGTTTTCGGCTTATATATTGCTGACTGACTCGACTGAAATCTACATCACCGAACTGGCTGTGTACCAGAGCGGATTTTTTGATTATCTGTGGAATAACAGCAGTGAGAAGAATGATCAGGTAGCTCAGGATATCCTGACTAGTGTGGACAATATGCTGACTCAGGGCTCCAGCACATTCTTTGGTTTTCATCCAATTCACACCGCTTACGCTTCTAACGAAGAAATGGAAGGGATAATTCCCGATAATCCAAGCAGAAAATATCAACACAGGCTGTTGCTTGAAGCGTTGCTGACCATGTCAGACAAGAGTCCGGTACATTCGAGTGCCGACTTCGCCAAAGCATTTCATGAAGACTTTTCCTCAGACGGCAAACCAAACGGAAAAGGGGTTGACGGTAAGCCGATTATACTAAGCACTTATGAGATCACAGCGAATACCTACAGAGGTGAACTTGCAGGTTATTACTATGACTATGCTATATCTAAAGGTATTCCTGTCCATATTGCGATGGGTTATGCCGATCTGTATGCAACGGCCTACCCGGAACTCAATGGCGAAGCGCTCTTTGAAGACAGAGGGACCTCAATAGATATCAAGCCGCCAGAAACAAAACTGACTCCTGAAACTGGCAGAAAAATTGAGTTAAATAAACAGTGGTATATCGCTGGCACTGTTGGTTCATTGCTTGAACTCACTGACCCCTCAGGGATTGACCAGGATAATAAGCCACCACGTCTCAATATGTTCTGGGTGGATAATAGCGGACAACAGACTCAGATAAATGACACCGAGGTACATCCTGAACCGGATAATACGCAGTACAGTATGCAGTATCGGTTTGATTTTAATTCTGACTCCCCTCAGTACACCAATATCGCGCGCCTGGCTTTGAGCATCAGCGTGGCTGATTTAAAAGGGAATAACTACGGGTATGGTGAGGCGCCATATGAAAAAGTTTACATTGTTGACAATGATGCACCGACAGTGACTTTTACCCCCCCTTTTCCGGCAGACTCAGGGTATGACGAAAACAGCTTCCTGAACCTGAGTGCTGCGCATGAAACAAAGTTTGTTATCAGTGATGTTGTTGGCGACTTGACTGAAAAGCGCCGTATCTTACTGAGCAGTGCTGAACATACGCCTAAGAACCTGGGGAAAGATAACTTTCATAAAAATGATGAAGGTCAGCTGATATTAAGGCTGGGGAACAACGGAGGAGATGACCCTAAAGTTATATCACTGGAAGACGGCTTCTGGATACTTGCTGTGGAAGCGGAAGATAAGCTGGGCAATAAAGTGACTGCGCAGGATATTAATGCGCCAAAGTTCAGTATCAATGTCGACTCAGCAGCACCGGTAGTTACTTCTAATGCTACCTCCGGTTTTATTGGTGGTAATTCAAAGTGGACTCCAAACAGTGTAATTACCTGGGGCCTCAGCCCGGCTAAAGATATTGAAGTTAAGCTGGTCCGCCCGGGGGTAGTGCCTCTTGATTTGACGCCGTGTGATGACAGCCAAGAGAGTGAAAACTGTAAACAAAGACCAGCGTATCTGACTGGCGAAAAGCCAAACTATCAGGTTCAACTGGTGGCTGAACATTTTGAGCATGGTAAAGAGAATAACTTTCAGATAAAAGCCAGCAACGATGCGTATCCATCCAACTCAGCAAGTGGCATTCATAAGTTCAAAGTGGATAAGAAAGGCCCCGAATTTCAGTTGCAAACGGAACCTGCTGGTCCCGTTGTTGATGTGGAAACTCAAAGCACGGTTGTCATGGGGCCTGTCTTTGATATCAAGTTCGCCAAAGCTATTGACGATTCAAGTGTAGAAGAGATTAATATCTATCAGCGCTTAAATAACGGCAGTGAAGTACAGCTGCTTGCAAATGGTATCAAACCGGACTCGCCGGAACAGCCGTTTAGTATCCGTCTGAACAAAGCGGATACCGAACTAATCCAGCTGGAAGGCGGGGATAAAGCCATAACACTACTGGCAAAAGCTGAGGATAATTATGGTTTTGAGGGCACCAGTAACGCAATTCGCACCAAATTTGACAGAGAAGGTCCAGGTATCAGCCTGACCAACTACGACAGCGACCATTACTACAGAACGGGATTCAAGTTTATCCTGAGTACGCTTGATTACGCTGCGGACGGAAGCTGGTCTCAGGAAGGGGTGCACAGGAATGAGACACGTTACTGGGTTTATTCCGGCAGCGAGCCAGAGCCGGGAGATGAGGGAAAAAATCTTGAGGAAAACTCCAATGAGATAACCTTTACCGCAGAGCAAAGCAGCTATATCAAAATATCGGCTACAGATATTCGGAAAAATGTATCGGAAAAGGTGTTTCCCCTTGTCAAGGTCAACAATGCGAAGCCCCAGGTATCGCTTGAGGTTAAATACAACGAGAGTGGGGAGGATATCACCAACAAACCGATAACCAAAAAGGAACCGGTAGACCTGTTTGTGAAGGCAACCGATCCCAGTGGTATAGATTCGGTTACCGGTAGCTATAAACTGGTTAACTCTGAAGGTGCCGGCTCAACCCTTAACTTCAGCCGGGTGGAGCAGGGCAAAGATATCTGGAAGAGTACTATTCCACCTGTTGCAGATGGCAGTTACTCTGTTGAGGTTAAGGTGGTAAGTAAAACCAGGGTCAATCCGGGAGAGGAAGGTGCGATAACCACCACGCTGACCCCCCAACTTCGTGTTCAAACCGAAGGTATTGTGCTTAAGGCACCGGAAGGCTTTGACACGCATATTTCAGGCAGCACCCTGGACGTTACTTTCAGCACTGACAGTCAGGTTGCGCTCACGAAACTTGAGTGCTGGGTACGCGAAGAGTACAACAGTGACGATGCCCCTGAGCCTAAAGAACAGCCTTATGCCTCAGTAGAAAACTCCGTGGTTCCTCGGTGTGTTGTAGGCATTACTGAAAAGAACTATACCAGGCCACCTGTGGTACTGATTACCAAAACGACTGGCGCGAATGGTGCAGAGAACGTTCAGAAGTTCTCATTCAATATGGTTGATATTGAGCCTCCTTATGTCAAAGACCGGGAGAAACTCACACTGAATAAAAACTGGGTAAGGATTCTGACCGAAGGCGATAAGAGGGTGAAGCGTCTGGAACTAAGCGTGGATATTCTCGATGACCACTCCAACCTGGATATTGAGCCCCAGCCGATGTTGAAAACCTATCGTGGAGAATTTAAGGCTAAAGACTGTAGCCGGTTGTCAGGCGGGGCCGGACAGCAAGGGTATCGCTGTACCTATTACGAGCTTTATAACGACATTATTGACCCAATTGATCTGCAGAAAAAAGTTGAGATGCTCGGTGTTAAAGATAAGGCAGGAAACCCTCTTCAGGAAACAGGTGTTATCTTGGATATCCCAAGTGGTGAATTTTCCTCAGAAATAATAAGTCTCACGTCAGACCAATATATCAGCGGGGACAAGGTTGAGTTTGAATTTAAGACTTCCTTGTTTGCCGAGAGTAAGATGGATAATGTCTTTGTTGAAGTTGGTTCGGATAAGTATAACTTTGTTGATAACAGAGAGAACTTCTCTGATATGAAACCATGCCCAGGTAATAACCCTGTCGAGCAGTGTTCTACATTTAGCGGAACGCTGAGCCAGGACTATGAAAAAGATAATGTCAAGGTAACGCTCAAGGCGGTAGATATCTGGGGGAATACAGCCCCGGACGAGATTACACTCAGGCTTGATAATAAAGAGCCAGTCATTGGGGATACTTATAAGGTACTTCCGGTAGAGGGAATGCCGGCTAAGACTCGCTTAGAGTTTGAAATTTCAGACCCCGTACCTGGAAGCGGGCTCAACAAAGTTACTTATACCTTCGGAGCATCAAATATTCCTGAGGTGACAAAAACAGAGAACTTTAACTATGTAGATATTGACTCATCCCTTATCAAGGGCCTGCCTCGGCTACAGGTAGATATTACAGCGATAGATAATGTCGGTTTGGCAGAGAGGGAACCTATTATTGTCGACTTGAGTACTCCTGTAGTTACGCTGGAGCTTGGTGATGAATCCGAAAAAGTCGATAATAATATCGTCTACAGAAAACGTCAGCAGGACATTACGGTTAAGGCACCGGTTAAGCCCGGTAGCGGTATTGTTCCTGCCAGCTTTAAACTGACACTGACAATGACTTCGGACAACGCTGGAGAAGAGCCTATTGAGGTCGGTGGAACCTTTGTGGGTGATACTGCAACGTCACAGCTACCCCTAACAGATGATAAGCAAGGCAAGTACACAACCAAACTGGTTGTCACAGACAGTATCGGCAGGGAAACTACGACTTTCACCTTTAAGGACACACCGTTCGGTGAATCGGGTGCGGGCAGTTACATCGACTTCGGTAAACCGGAGATTGGCGCGATTGTTCTTGAACAGTCAGATATGAAGCCTGTAAACGGTTCTTACAATATTGAGATTAAAGCCGTCGTTACAGACCCGAACTTGAATAAGAACTCTGTAACTGCAGTGTTGAAGCAGCAGGGTGTCAGTACTATTTCGATGGCTCTTAACACGTCACCTGAGAACCCGGAAGAGCCGTTTGTTTTTGAGTCCCGGGTGAAACCTGGAGATTACACGGTTGAAATTAAAGCCAGTGATATGACAAAACTGGATGCTATACCAAGGGAAGAACCTGTAACAGTCAAGGCTGCTACCACACCTGCCCTGACAATTGCCGCTGAAGAATCCAGGCTGGGAGGGGGGAAAACCACTCAGGTGACGTTTACGTTCAGCGAACCGGTTGTGAAATTTACTCCTGAAGATATCCAACTAACAGCAAGTGACAGTGGTGATACTGGAAGCCTTGATACTACTGGATGGGGCAAAGGCCCCGCCAGTAGTTGGAGTGCGGAGTACACATCACCTGCGGGAGCAGACAAGTCAGTCACCATTAGGGTGGCTGATGACTTATACGAGAGTGAAAACACGATTCCGGGTAAAGGGCATGAAACGACTATTGAAGTAAAAGGTGTACTTCCAGTTGTGGAACAAGTGACCTTTGAGCCTGCACATGCGAAACCTCAGGATATGGTGTTAGTAAAAGCAAAGTTCAGTACCGAAGTAACAGGAGCGAAGATCACCATCGGTGGTGATACGGTTGAAATGGATGTAAGCGAGGCCGATAAGACCCTGTTTGAAAAGAGCATTAAGGTACCACTGGCTGATAATGCGGATTTGAGTGTTCCTGTGACTATTAAAGAGTTTACAGATGGTGATGGGAATGAAGGTGTGGAAAGTATTCATAGTTTGTTGCTGACGCCGGAAATCGCCATCGACCCAATCTCAGGCCCGGTGGGTGGAGACGCAGCAAAAGCCTTCCCGATTTCAGGCACAACCACACGTTTTAGCCTGAATGACAAAGTGACCGTCAATCTGACCGGCGCTAAAGTCACAGGTCCGATAGAAGTGAGTGTGGATGCCAATGGCGATTGGCGCACTCCGGAACTGGATCTGACTGACGGCGGCACGAGCGGTACAGTTAATGTCACGGTGACCGGCAGCAACAAACAGGGTGTATCGGTGGAAGCTTTGCCTAAGACGTTCGAGTTATCACTGGATAAGCCGGTGGTGAATACGGTGAATATCCTCCCTGAGCACCAGAGTGCGGGCGGAACGGTAAAAGTCACCGCGACCTTCACCCCGACAGTGAAGGATCCGGTTGCTTCGGTAGAGAACGGCACACCGGCGGCGATGACCTGGAACAGCGAAGCGAACCAGTGGGAAGCCGATGTAGAGTTACCTGGGGTGATTGATGAGAGCGTCACCAGCCTGAACGTGATAATCGATGGTTTTACCGACGAACTGGGTAATGCCGGTGACCCGTATAAACTCGCGTCAGTGAAAGTGACACCGGAAATCGCCATCAACGCAATCTCAGGCCCGGTGGGTGGAGACGCAGCAAAAGCCTTCCCGATTTCAGGCACAACCACACGTTTTAGCCTGAATGACAAAGTGACCGTCAATCTGACCGGCGCTAAAGTCACAGGTCCGATAGAAGTGAATGTGGATGCCAATGGCGACTGGAGCACTTCAAAACTGGATCTGACTGACGGCGGCACGAGCGGTACAGTTAATGTCACGGTGACCGGCAGCAACAAACAAGGAGCACCTGCGGAGCCTGCGTTAACGACGTTTACATTGGAAGTGATTCAACCAACAGCCTCCCTCACCAAACCAGCAACATTCCATAATGTTGCCACAGCTCAACCCACCAACAACGCCACTCAGATATTGAAGCTGGCAGCATAAATAGTTAAGGCTCGGTGATGTATTTGGCTCAGGGAAGGGATTCCCTCTGGGCCAAATCAGACGCTTAAACCTTAACGGTTTAACATCACCGCAGCCAAGTCATCAGGATTGTGGAGATATTCAATGTACATGCTTTGTAAACTTGTACCTGGCCGGAAGCTTACTGATAATCAGCTGGAGTACATTCTTTTACCTGACGAAGCGATCAGTCAGCTGTCACTTATACGGTGTGTAAACGAGCTCTGTTTATTATTACCGGACGAACTCTGGCAATCTTTACCCCGCGCGTCTGATCTGCAGGAAATCCTCAATTCTCTTGGCAACGAACTGCAAACCGGTAGCTGGATTGCACTTTCCTCTTTTTCCCGAAGCCAACCTGTCTCAGAAGCTCAGCTTTTCCCTTATCCGGCTTTAAAGCAGCGAATTGGGCAGTTGTCCGAGCACACACAGCCAGTCTTATGAGCACGACTGAGTTTGTGAGGCTGGTAGCATAAAAAAATAAAGACCGGTGATGCATATGGTTCAGTAATCAGGTATTATTCCCGAACCAAATCGTATACTTAAGCCTTATCAGCTTAACATCACCGCAACCACCTTTTTGAACAGGGTTGTGGAGATACACAATGCACATGTTTTGCAAATTTGTACCCGGGTCTCGTCTTGCCGGCGAAGACTTAGAGTATGTTATATTGCCTGATGAGCTCATCGGGCAGTTCTCGCGCACGCCAAATCCAGGCGATCTTCGTTCACAGCTTCCGACTGCGCTGCGGGATTCCCTGTCTCATGTATCGGGACATCAGGGGATACTCGCCGCTCTCAGCAGAGAGTTACAAAATGGCAGCTGGTTTGCTCTCTCTTCGTTTCCCCGCAAACAGGCTTTCTCTGAGGCCCAGTTTTCCCGTTACCCAGCTCTGAAACAGCGGGTTGCCCGGTTAAAGGGGCAATCACAGTATGTAAAGGCTAATTACGATACCGTCACCGATGATGTGGCTCTGCCCAAACAGATGACCTATACCCCGGTTGAACCGTCACCAGACTACAAAATTGTGGTGGAGTTTGCCGGACAGTGGCCAAACAATGCAGCCTGTCTGATGCTGGGAAAAACAGAAGCACAAAAAGAGAAAGTGACCGCAGCGAAAGCGGATATGGATAACAAACACCGCAGCCTGGCTACGTTTAAAGATCTTGAGGCTGAAGATAAAACGCTGTACATCAAAATCCCCTGTACTGATCAGCCGACCCCAATCCTTCTGAAACTGGCAGATAACCTTCAGCCGGTAGAAAAAGAGACCCGGATGGAGGAGTGGGAGACTGTCCTGATCCCGGTTCTGCCTGTGATACCGGCAGGTGAGGCTTATGAACTTCATAAATCCGGTTACTTCTATATTGTGTGGAAAAACAAAGTGTGGCGGGAACTGGAAGTCACGTCAGGCTGCTACTTTGCAGATGTTGATGTCGACTATTATCGTAACCGTGATCCCGCATCCGGTATGAAAATGAGGCACATAGATATTGATGGGGCACTGATAGATTCCGGTGGCTACCTTGGAGATGAGCCTTTTGAGGTATATCAGAAAGGAACAAAGGTCTTCTCCGGAAAGTTGGGGCACGATCAAACAGGCAGGGTATTCGGGCTGACAGAAGAGGAAGTCGAAGTTAAGTTCACGAGCCTTGATATGGACGCTATTTCTTTTACTACCAGACCCAGCCCGTTTAAAGCCGGAGAGAATATAAACCGTATCGCCAGAGGCATGCCTCTGCCTCATATATGGGTGCCGTATAAAATAAATGGTGAAGTGCAGGAGTGTTATCTGCATTACAGCAGGGAGCTATTAACACTGGCTCAGTTGTCTGAGCTTGAAGCGGATCCAGCTTCTGTTTCCATCCCACTTTCAGCGCTGTCAGCATACAGCGATAATCAGTCATTTGCCGGTGCCGGAGAAAGAATTATCGCGCTGAGTCAGGCTCAGCAGAACGCATCAGGAGCTGCACTTCTTAACAGTCAGACAGAATCGAACATCGCTGCTGTAAAACTGCCTCCGGCAGGTGCGCGGCCTGCTATTCGCTATAAGTATGAACCAGGTGTCGATCAGGATGATGATTTCTTTGCTATCCGAAATACTGAACACGACTGGATTTATAAGTCGTTTATACGCTCAGCAACGAAGGATGAAGAAGGGTATCTTATCCTGTATTTCGCCTGCCCGCCCCCGGAGGTGGAGACGGTTGATTTGGTCCGTGGTGCACACAGTAACCCTGGCAATGGCACGCAGCATTTTGTTGTGATCGAGGAAGAAATCCCGTTATCAGAGTTACTGGGCTAATGAGTGAAACGGCTTTTTATCAGACAATAATAATGAAAAGAAGACTAACGATACTACTGGCTGTGACTCTGCTTACGGCATGCGGCGAGGATGATGGCCGCACTTACGTCAGCGAACACAACTACTACACCATGGAGATGAGTGAAGGACAGCCGGAAGGTTATGACTGGGCGTACACCGCACAGGAAAAGTTGTTCCCTAAATACTTTGTCTACCGTGCCAAAGAGTGGCCAAGGGAAGATCTCAGCGATGCCAGTTCTTATGATCTGCCAAGGGTTCAGTTTTTCTGGGCCAACCTGGGGGATGAAGATGATCCTATGTATACTAAATACGAAAGAAAAGCCAAAATCTGGAGTATGAAGACTGATGGTACTGATTTAAGGCTGGTAACAGATGATCCCCAAATAGGCTTAAGCGGAAAAGGAAAAATGGCCCGCTCGCCTGATAACCGCTATCTGGCGTATAGCCGGGCCGTTGCTGGTAATGCCGTTTATGATTTAAAAACCGGGGAAACCTATGAGTTAAATGATCACCGTGGCCCGGTTGGTTATTTATGGGCAGAGGACAGCAGTTATCTCTACTTCCGGACCAGTGTGGAAGATGTTTATAAATGGGATGTGAAGACGCATAAAAAGGAGAAGGTTGATTTCTATCTTACTGATGCATCTGTTATTCACAAAGGGAGTCGGTATGTTGTGGCGGATGGTGGTGTAGTGACTTTTAATGAACGTACAGGCCAGAGAATAGAAAGTTCTTCCTGGTATAAAGATGGGTTGTCAGTTGAAGAGGTTAGGCCTGATTATCGCGCTATTACCCCTACAGGGAAATTGGCCTGGGCATCTAACCGGAAAAATACTTTTTTTATCGATATACAAAACGGTAAAGTAGAAGTAAATACAACTGGTATGCCTTATATAGTGGGCCTGAATGGTCGGTTTTTCTCTTCCAATCGCCATGCTATGGTAATGGCGGTCCGGGATCGTGAAACTATGAACGCCTGGACCTGGCGTCCTTTAGGCCATAATCGTACTCTCGAACTAATAAGTCTGTACAACTCCTTTGCTAATAATGGTCTCTGGTTTAAGGTGGCCAAATAATCATGCGTCCCAAAAGTATTCTGAATAAAGTGACAATTAATAATCAAATTTTCCCAGACAGGAAAAAACAATGAAAAAACTACTAACAATATTATTGGCAACAACTTTGCTTGCGGCATGCGGCGAGGATGATGGCCGCACTTACGTCAGCGAGCACAACTACTACACCATGGAGATGAGTGAAGGTCTGCCGGAAGGATATGACTGGGTATTTACCGCAGAGGAACAGCTGTTCCCTAAATACTTTGTCTACCGTGCCAAAGAGTGGCCAAGGGAAGATCTCAGCGATGCCAGTTCTTATGATCTGCCAAGGGTTCAGTTTTTCTGGGCCAACCTGGGGGATGAAGATGATCCTATGTATACTAAATACGAAAGAAAAGCCAAAATCTGGAGTATGAAGACCGATGGTACCGACTTAAGGCTGGTAACAGATGACCCAAAAATAGGCTTAAGCGGAAAAGGAAAAATAGCCCGTTCGCCTGATAACCGTTATTTGGCGTATAGCCGTGCTGTGGCAGGTAATGCCGTTTATGATTTAAAAACAGGGGAAACCTATGAGCTAAATGATCACCGTGGCCCGGTTGGTTATTTATGGGCAGAGGACAGCAGTTATCTCTACTTCCGGACCAGTGTGGAAGATGTTTATAAGTGGGATGTAAAGACGCATAAAAAGGAAAAGGTAGACTTTAGGATAAATGATACTGGCTTAATTTATAATGATAATAGAATTACAGTATCTGACTTAGGGGTTAGTATATTTGATGAAAAAAGTGGTGCTAGAAAGGACTTGATTCTTTGGAATAAGGGGCTTTCTATAGAAGATGCCCGTTCTGAATATCGTTCCGTTAGTCCTACGGGTAAATATGCCTGGGCATCTAACCGGAAAAATACTTTCTTTATCGATATACAGGACGGTAAAGTAGAAGTAAATACAACACCAATGCCATATATAGTTGGGGTGGGGGGGCGATATGGGACCGAAGTTCCTCATGCTACAGTTATCGCCGTCAGAGACTATAAGACAATGAAAGCATGGGATTGGCGCCCATTAGGTCATAACCGGACTTTAGAGGCGATGAGCCTGTACAACGCTTTTGCTAATAATGGCCTCTGGTTTAAGGGGGCCAAATAAAAATGCGTAGTTTAGAGCAAGAATATTATCTTTTTGGTTGTTTTTTTCATATTGACGAAGAGGCTTCAGAAGTCGCTTTCCTTAATTGGCATAAAGAATCCGATCTTACTGAGGAACATAAACTAGATAGAAAAATCCGTCCAGTGCCTCTGACCCCTATCCTAGCCGATATCTCCGGTGGTAAAGATATCCGCCTTTGGGGCACGAACATCGAAGGCAAGCTGATGGAACTGGGGATGGGCCTCCCGGTTGAACAGGTGCAGGTGACCAAGGAGGAACAGGAAAAGGCTGAAGATAAGGCTGATGGTGGGGACTCACCGGAAGAGAACAATGAGGAAAGGGTGCTGCTGCACCATGCCGCTAGAGTAGAAAAGCTGAAGCCGGACGCCGACTACAGACTGAGTTTTCCGCCATTAAACCTTTTGGCGCAGATGATTGGTGAGCCACAGGGAGAAGGCGCAGCGGAGCCCCGCGCACTGGCAGACAATCTGCAGAGCTTTGTTAAGGCGGTGGACAGCAGAGTTGAGAGTGTGCCCTTTAAGCTGACAAAAATCCTGCCATCACAACTGGCTCCGGCTTATAAAGCGGAGACAGGGCTGGTGCTGAGCCCTCAGCAGGAGGCCTATAACCGCTGGCGGGAAAAAAGGTTGGCTGAAGATAAGCCAATTAAAGGCTTTTTAATGCCGGCCATGCATACCTGTGCGGTCGTGTTCAGCGACCCGCTCTATGTTGGAGCGGAGGTCTCTCTGGTCAGGCCGGTCAGGGAGGTTGAAGCAGGTAGTGTTGCTGATGCTGGCGAAGAGGTTATTGCAAGTCAGGTTGTAATGGCACCGGCATTTGATGATGAAACTGACGCTCTGCCATGTGCGTTGTTCAACTTCGATCCTGCTCAGGTTGATGACGGATTTTATCTGATCCGGGTAGAGTTCTGGCAGCGAAAATATGAGGAGCTTCACCAGGCGAAGGGCTTAAAACTGCCGGAAAGCGTCAAACAGGCCAATATTAAAAAAGTCTTCATTGTGAAAGAAGAAGACAAGAAAGACAAAAAAACCAAGCCCAAACCCCAGAACATGTACAGCTATGAACTGCATGAAAAACTGGTATTTAAGCCCAGCCCCGGTCTTGGCAAAATCGCCTGCGTTTGCGGTGATATGGTGACGCTGGAAGAAACCCTGATCCAACAGTTTCCGGACAGGTTGCCGAAATACAGTGACTATGTAACCCAGGGTCTTACCCATAAAGTAAAGAGTTACCCGGGTCTGGCGCCGCTTTCACTGGCGGGCACCATTACTAAAACCACTGAGTCTTTGACGTCAGATTTTGTTTCTGCAGAGGGCCTTAAGTTGAATGGCACTCCTAAAGAAATCGCGCAGACCATAGGCTTATCGCTTTGGGAAAACTCAGAGAAATCCCAGATCCCCCCAATCGTGATGAATGGCCTGGCGATGAATGCGGCGATCTCTGCCCAGAAAGACGGCTGGAGCAAGCTGAAAACGGCAAAGATTCTTGCCAGAAGAAACCTGAGTTTTAAGCAGACCGCCGGGCTGCTGTTTAAGAAAGCGATATTTGATACCAGCTATATTAAGCGGATGTATGAGCTTGGGAATAAATCTGCTTCCGGAAACATAGTGGGTGGTATCGGGCGTCTGTCTCAGTCCTGGGCTAAGGGCGCGTTACTCAGCAAAGGGATGCCATTGGTCAGTACCGGAGCAGAAGCACTGGAGGCCTACCAGACTTATAAAGGTTACAGCAGTGCTATTACTGACGCGGATAGTGCCTATCAGAATCTGGAGACATTGGCTGAGAGTTACCTTAAGCACCTGACGTTTGTTAAGAAATATGATTCAAAAGAGCTGTGGCAGGAGAAAGCCGCAGCGGTTCAGAAGAAACTGGGAGAAGATGCCAGAATAATCCTGGATGAGCAGGGTATTGCGATCCACCTGCACTTTAAATTTAACTCGGCACTACTCGAGAACGAGATAAGACCACTGCACACTGATTTTAAAGTTATCTGCGCTAAGCTATGTCAGTTGCTTGAAGAGAATCCGGATTATCAGGTGGTGATTGAAGGCCACGCCGGGCTTATCGGTAGTGAAGAGAACAACTATAAAGTCTCTGAGATGCGCGCCAACTTTATCAGTGACGCTATCCTGGCCCCGGCGCAGGATAGAGAAGCAATAGAACCACGTCTGGTCAAACAGTACTTTGGTAAAAGCCAGCTTACCCGCGGAAGTGCAGCTAACTATAACGATACCAAAGATACTTCAGATTCCGCTGATATAGCGATAGACCGCCGGGTAGAGATAAGGCTGGTCATTCCTGATTTTAAAGTTTCCCTGCCACCAAGCCGCACAGGTGCGATGAAGCTGGAAAGTCTTCATCAGCTCTGGCAGGCGCATTTAATGCAGGCAGAAGAGCACAAAAAAGAGCTGATAGTGTCTGCACTGGATGCGATGTGCAGTGTGGCGCTTCTCACTCCGGCTGCTCCTTATGCCGCGTTTTACTATATTGGCGATGCTTCGCTCGGACTCTTAGGCACTGCGGCGGATTTTTTCGACTCACTTTATGGTGAGAATACGTTTGCTGAGATGAAAGCGCAGTTTAAAGTCAAAAACGATCTGAGCACTCTGGGTAAACTCAACCAGCGGATTCTTAAGCAATATCATGAAGTAAACCATAAGATTGAAACCCAGGAGGTGTCGGCAGCAGATTTGTCAGCACACCTGAAAAGCCAGATCAGCCGGGATGAGTTGCTGAAACGGTTTTTGTTAAGGGCGTATGCGCTCAACTCCCTGTCAGAGCTGCTGGCAATTATTTCTTCCAGGTTTGGCAGTCAGGAAAAGCTGGTTGAGCAGTACCAGGTCGGACGGTTTATTGAACAGTATGTGATGAGTGATAACTGGGAGATCTCGACACTGGATGGTAATACACTGGCCCAGAGCTGGATAAACCGGTTTGGTTATAACCCAACCAGTAATTACTATTCTGCTAACTGCTATGCTCAGCAGTGGAGTAATAAGGTTTCCGGCAGATTTAACAGCGGCTTTCCTGTACAAACCGCGTTATTTCTGGACAAAGCAGAAAAAGCGCTGGAGTCTTTTAGCCGGGATTTTGACCTGTCCGAACATCACATTGACAAAGACCATATTGGTTTCAGCCGCCTGCTGGTAATGGACGAAAGTAGTCAGAAGTGGGTGACGTATGCATACTGGTTAAAGAATAAGGCAAAAACAGGGGAACGAATTGGCCCTCAGACCCGGATAAAAGTTCAGGTTATCCTGAATAAAGCTGGCACGGATGAAGCCAAAACGGTGTTTGTTAGCCCATTGTCCTACAAGGCGGTGGTGACCGGTCTGGATATTGACGGCCCGGCTTATGATGTACTGTTTACCCATAAATCCTGTTCCGAGTTTGCAGACCCTGATGGCTTAATAAAGGTGTTCTTTGATGGGCAGGGAGAACCGTTATTGAGCGGCGTTGAGTTTGAGCCGACATACTGGTTTGGTATGTATGAGATCCATGGTTTGAAGCCACTGTGTGCGGTTAACTTGTGGGCACAGGCCAAGGCCCTCTTCAGTTTTAAGAGCGATTTTGAGTATTTCAGGGAGAAAAATGGTTTCCATGCGATGGAGTACGCTTTCTTTTTAGGTCACTCGAAACTGGAACTGGCTTGCACAGGAGAAGCTTACGGCATGAGGATGACAAGAGACTCTCTCACTTATGGCGTAACGGATAAATACCGTGAGCAAAAAGCTTATGACGGTATGTACATCCGGGAGACAAGATTCAGTGACAGTGATTTTCTGATTGAAGATTTTGTTATGAGCCAGTCTGCAAACCGAAGAGAGAACACACCTGCCTTGATTAGCGGTAAAACCTTTACATTAGCTGCGGTCGAGATTGGTGGTGAGCTCAGGTTCATTGATGAATGGAACTACAGTGAGGTCACCAGGCAGTTTGACTGGAGCAATGAACAGTCATTTTGCCTTTACTTTGCAGTATTGGGAGATGAAACTGCGCATAGTGATTACAACAAAATGGGGCTGGATCCAAACCGCAGTCCGGTCACCATGCAACTTGCAGGTGATGGGCCGGTTCTGCATTCTCATATGTATTACTCGGGTGAGGTTGCGCTGAGTAAAACAATGCAGATTTCAAAAGACAATAGTGGTGGTTACACGTATGACTACGACTTTGACTTTGGACATCAGTCCTTACTGGCCGGTGGTGAAAGTGACCTCGCGAACTTTGCTGAGCAGTCAATGGAATACCTGGAGAAGAATGACAGTAAGTACGGAAACAAGCTGGCAGGCACAACGAAAAAGCATATGTATGTAATGAAATTTGACTTTGCATACTCAGCGCCAAATGGCAAACGAATCCAGGGACTACGCCCATTTGGCAAGATGCTCAATGGGGAGTCCATGTATGCCTTACAGCTTAAAGTTGGGCATTTGCGCCAGACTGGCGTCAATGTCAGCTATGACGTGCCAGATACTCAGTTATTGCTTCCTAAAGCAGAGAGTTATTTCACAGGCATGCCCTGGAGTGCGGATATTGAAGAAACGAAAGTGGACAACCTGCCTGTATACCGCCATTGGGGGCAGATGGATACTGAAGCAAGGAAAAAGTGGGTTAAAAAATGGATAGAAGACCACTCAACTTCACTTGACGCGCCACAAGCAGCGTTAATGCAGATTTAACACTAATAAAAAAACCGCCCAAATCAAACGGGCGGTTTTCTTTTATCAGCCAGCCATCACGCCGGACTTATCTCATACTTCTTCATCTTATGATTCAGTGTACTGAGCGGCAGTGACAGTTGCTCGGCTGCCCGTTTGGTCTGCCAGTTGCAGGCGTTGAGGCATTCGATGATCACGTTGCGCTCGTACTGTCCTACGACGTCCTTCAGCGGCATATCCAGGTTTGTTTCCGGCAGGGAAACGCTTTGGTTTTCTGCCTCCGGTACCAGTTCACCGAAATCTATGGTGGTGATGGTATCCAGATCTGAAAGCAGCAGTGAACGTTCAACGATATTTTTCAGCTCCCGCACGTTGCCCGGGTATGGGTATTCCAGCAGTTGCTGACGCACTTTCGCACTCAGTGCCGGAGCCTGCGCAAGTTGCAGGTGTTGACTGGCATGGCGGATAAAGTGCTCAGCCAGAGGCAGAACATCGTCCCGGCGTTCGCGCAGCGGCGGCAGGGTAATCGGGAATACATTGAGGCGGTAAAAAAGGTCAGCCCGGAACTCATTGTTTTTTATCTTCTGATGAAGATTGCAGTGAGTTGCCGCGATAACCCGGACATCAATGTCTATCTCAGAGCTGGAGCCAACCGGGCGAAGTTTCCGTTCCTGCAGCACCCTGAGCAGCTTGGCCTGCAGCAGCAGCGGCATATCGCCTATCTCATCGAGAAACAGGGTACCGCCGTTTGCGGCTTCAAACAGGCCAATTTTGTCCTTGTCTGCGCCGGTAAATGCGCCTTTCTTGTGCCCAAACAGCTCGGACTCCAGCAGTTGCTCTGGTATGGCCGCACAGTTTTGTACTACCAGGGGATTGCTGGCGCGGGAGGAGTTATCGTGAATGTATTTGGCAATCACTTCCTTACCGGCACCCGTCTCGCCCCGCAGCAGTACGTCAACCGGAAGCGGCAGGATCTTATCCACCCGTTTCAGTACGCTGAGCATAGACTCACTTTCTGCAATCGGGCCGTCATAGCCTGGCGTGGAACGTTGTTTAAGCTGACGGTTTTCCCGGTTCAGAGCCGCGTTGTCGGCAGTCAGGTCTTTAACCATACAGCCATACTGTTCCAGCCAGATCGCCTGGCGGATACTGGTTGCGGCTATTTGGGTGAAGGCCTGCAGGCTGGCTTCATCGTCAATCGCGCCCAAATCAAACAGCACCAGAAGCCCGACGCTTTTCTGCTGATGATCGATAAGCGGCCACGCGAGCAGGTTGGTGCTCTGGATTTGCATCGCCCGCTCGGACTGGTAGACGGTTTCACAGTCGTACCCGTTGTACTGGTAGAGATCGTTGATCAGTACCACTTCACCATTACGTATTGCAAAGCCGAAAGGGTCACTGTCGCTGAGCTCATCAATAACCATTGAAGGCCAGGGATGGTCGGTCATCGCCTTGTCATTGTGCTGGACAATGCTGGGGTTGAGAGACTGCCCGGTTTGATCAAGTACATAGATGATCCCGTGCCGGGCAAAGGTCAGCTGCCTTGCGGCAGCCAACACAGCATCCAGAGTGGAAGTCAGCTGATTGCGGTCAGCCAGGGACTGGCTGATCGCAAGCAGAGCTCCATTGAGATCACTCGAATGCATACCCAACGGTTCCCTGTTCGTCCACTGAAATCACAATTTGTGTATGGGCATCATCTTTTTCCTGAGTCAGCAACTGAGCGGATAACTGAGGCAGCAACTGGCGGTTGATTACCGCGTCAATATTGCGCGCGCCGGTTTCTGCCAGGCGGCAGTTGCCCAGGATGAATTCAACCAGATTGTCACCGTAGCTCAGTGACAGTTTATGGTTGTCCTGAAGGCGCTTAGAGACTTTACCCAGTTTGTGATGGATGATGTCACTCATTGCTTCGTCAGACAGCGGCACAAACGGCAGTACCGACATACGGGCCAGCAGAGCCGGCTTGAAGTGCTGGTTCAGCGCCGGACGGATCGCTTCTGCAATTGTATTGGTATCGATATCCTGAGACTGCTGGACCAGTGATTCAATCTCGTGAGTCGCCAGGTTACTGGTCATGATGATCAGGGTATTTTTGAAGTCGATGGCCCGGCCTTCTCCGTCATTCAGGGTACCCTTGTCAAATACCTGGTAGAACAGGTTCAGTACTTCAGGGTCGGCTTTTTCAACTTCATCCAGCAGAACCACGGAATAAGGGCGCTGACGCACGGCTTCAGTCAGCATACCACCTTCACCATAACCGACGTAGCCCGGAGGAGAACCGATCAGGCGTGAGACGGTGTGTTTCTCCTGGAATTCTGACATGTTGATGGTGGTCATAAAGCGCTCACCACCAAACAGCTGATCGGCGATCGCGCGGGCGGTTTCGGTCTTACCTACGCCACTCGGGCCTACCAGCAGGAACACGCCGGTTGGTGCATCCGGGTTACCCAAGCCTGCTTTCGCGGTTTGGATCCCTTCTGCCAGTGCGTCGATAGCAAATTCCTGGCCTTTGATGCTGTCAGTCAGGCTTTGTTTCAGTTTCAGCGTGGTTTCAGACTCGTCCTGCAGCACTTTGCCCATAGGGATACCAGTCCAGTCTGAGATCACGTGGCTGACTTCATCCGGGCCTACTTCAAAGTGAACCAGAGGATTGCTCTGGCGGATAGCGTCAAGCTGTTCCTGACAGGCAGAAATAGCGATACGTACCGATTCTTCATCCATCTCTGCGTATGGTGAGACTTCTGTCTCTTCAGAATCGTCTTCTGATGTCAGCTCCGGCTTTTCGGTTTCTGTCACCAGTTCGTGCAGGCGCGCGCGCAGGGCGATCATCTGCTGGATCTGTTCTTTCTCCTGGTTCCACTGTGCTTCCAGCGTCTCCAGTTCCGCGCGGGTGTTTTCCATTGCGGTTTTCAGGTCAGGAATGGTTGCCAGGCTGTGCTTATCGCCGGTCTGCTGAAGTGCATCGCGCTCAAGGGCTTCCAGTTCACGGCTCTGGGCGGCCAGTTCCTGTTGCAGCGTTTCAACAGGCGCAGGAACCGCGTTCAGGCTGATGTTGACCCGGGCACAGGCGGTATCAAGTACGTCAATAGCCTTATCCGGCAGCTGGCGTCCCGAGATATAGCGCGCAGACAGTGCCGCAGCTGCACTGATAGCATCATCCCGTACGTAAACGTTATGTGCTTTCTCATAAGCCGGGCGAAGGCCGCGGATGATAAGCGCTGCCTGCTCTGGCGACGGTTCGTCGAGTTTCACAAGCTGGAAGCGGCGCGCCAGAGCCGGATCTTTTTCAAAGTATTTTTTGTACTCAGACCAGGTGGTAGCTGCGATGGTTTTTACTTCTCCGCGGGCAAGGGCAGGCTTTAGCAGGTTGGCTGCATCGCTGCCGCCAGCCTGGTTTCCGCCACCAACCAGAGTATGGGCTTCATCGATAAACAGAATGATTGGCGTTGGTGAGTTTTTCACTTCATCGAGTACTGCGTTAAGGCGCTTTTCAAACTCGCCTTTTACTGACGCACCAGCCTGAAGCAGGCCCATATCAAGGCCGTACAGCTCAACGCCTTTGAGGTTATCCGGCACTTCACCCTGAACAATTTTAAGTGCAAGGCCTTCGACTACAGCGGTTTTACCCACACCTGGCTCACCTACTGCGATAGGGTTGTTCTTGCGGCGGCGCGCGAGGATATCGACGATCTGACGGATTTCCTGGTCACGGCAGAAGACAGGGTCGATCTCACCGTTGCGGGCTTTGCCCGTAAAGTCGGTAGTAAACTTGCTCAGTGCCGAGCCTTCTTCACGTGCCTGGGTTGATTCAGAGGAAGCTACCTGAGCTTCGATTGAGCTGGCGGTCAGCTCTGCAAAGTTGCGTTTTACGTTGTCTGCGCTGATGGATTCCAGCAGTTCGGCGTAACCGCGCTGGCCGTAACGAAGAGGGTTGCTGACAAGAGTAAGCAGGAGTGCACCGGAGCGGATCTGAGTCTGGGAAAGGTCCAGGGAAGAGAGCAGCCAGGCTTCCTGTAACCATTCGATCAGCAGGGCAGAGAACACGGGTTTGCCGCCGTTACCTTTTGCAGAGTTTTCCAGAGAGGACTGAACCGACTGCCTTAGCAGGTGTTCAGAGCACTCAAAGTGGTTCAGAAGAATGTCAAAGTCACTGTTAGGGCGCTCAAGCAGGCTCAGAAGGAAGTGCTCTATCTGAACCTCAGAGGCGCGGCCTGAAACAGCTAAAGCCGCCGCGTCTTCCAGAGCCACTTTTGCCAGTGGGTGAAGACGCTGAATTAATGAACTGAGGTTGATGTTAATCATTGCTGAATTATTCTCATGAGTAAAAAAACAGCACGATTATACTTATTTTGAAAAAAATCCTTCTCTGAACGGCCTGAAATCAGGGTGTTTTCCAGTGAGATTGAAGGGTGTGACAGATATATTAACGGCCCGTCTGTTTCCTGTTTGGTTGAATTGATTATATTGCTAGTTAAATTGCACGTTTTGCTTGTTGTTTCGAGCGATTTTGTGATTTCCTGCTCCCGGTTTAGACTGGGAACAAGAAATTGTTATTTAATCCAAAAAATTGGATAGGAAATTGGATTAAAAACAGATTTGTTAGTTTAAGTTGTTGTTTTTGTTTGATTTAAAAGTTGGCACGCTGGTTGCAATATACAATTCATATCGCGGTGAATAGCGATTTGGTAATTTAAAACTGTATTTAAGAAGGAAATAACGATGCCAACTCCAGCATATATGTCAATCAAAGGTGAAACTCAAGGTGATATTACTAAAGACGCTTACTCTGCGGACTCAGTAGGTAACACCTGGCAGGAAGCTCACGTAGATGAGTTCCTGGTTCAGGAACTGGACCACGTTCTGACTGTACCACGTGACCCACAAAGCGGTCAGCCAACAGGCCAGCGTGTACACCGTCCGGTTATCGTGACCAAGCAGCAGGACCGTTGTTCTCCACTGCTGTTCAACGCACTGGTTAGTGGTGAAAAACTGCCAGAGTGTCAGATCCGTTTCTACCGTACTTCAACTCAGGGTAAGCAAGAGCATTACTACACCATCAAACTGATCGACGCACTGCTTGTTGATATGCAAACCCGCATGTCTCACTGTCAGGACGCATCAACTTCTGACCGCGTTGTAGAAGAAGTGCTGAAGCTGACATACCGTGCTATCGAAGTAACTCACGAAAACTGTGGTACTGCTGGTAACGACGACTGGCGTGCACCACGCGAAGCTTAATAAAAAGCTGCGGAATAACGCAGGGCCAGGATTCCTGGCCCTTTTCTAGTATTTGTATCAGGTAAAAGATATGGGAAATGAACTTGAGTTTAAAGTTGATGTACAAGGCGTTGGAGCTGAGCTGAGGGTAGAGAGCTTTAACGTGACTGAGAAAGTATCAGAACCTTATCGCGTTACTTTGTCATTGCTTTCACCTGATGCAGATATCACCTTTGAATCTATGATGCGCCGGTCAGCTGCGCTTTCGGTTTATGGGCAGGGCATAGCCGAATCCCGGATATTTCACGGTATGGTCAGTGAGTTTCGTTATCTGGGGCAGGGCAGGCGTTTCAGTCGTTATGAACTGGTTCTGGTTCCTCATGCCTGGTTCCTGAGCCAGAGGCAGGATTGCCGTATTTTTCAGAACCAGTCGGTAAAAGACATTGTTACGGCCGTTTTTTCTGACGCAGGGATCACGGATTACCGCTGGGAGTTGTCCGGAAACTACCCCCCTAAAGAGTATGTACTGCAGTACCGTGAATCTGATCTGAAATTTGTTCAGCGTATGCTTGCAGAGCACGGGATCTGGTATTACTTCGAGCATTCTGCCGAAACACATACAATGGTATTGCTCGACAGTAACGATGCCATAAAGCCGCTGATGTCTACTCCGGCGAATGCCTCGTATATAGGGCCGGTTCTGTTTCATGGTGATGCTGGCGGAGTGCCGGACCGTGAACATATCTTTGGTCTCGAGACTTCTGACCGGGTTCGTTCCGGCTCAGTTGCCTATGGTGACTATAACTACAATCATCCGCGCATCCCTCAGGGAACTGTTTCCGCCCGGGAGCTGGATACTGATCTGGCTGAGTACGACTATCCTGGACGTTATACCGACCCTGCTTTGGGGGCGACCCGTGTCGGCGAGTGGCTTTCCACTCACCACGTAGAGAGCCATCAGGTTGAAGGTTCCAGCTGTGTGATGCGTCTCATCCCTGGTTACAGTTTCAATATTACCCGCCACCCGCGCGAAGCCCTCAATCGGGACTTTACACTGCTGGCCGTAATGCACAGCGGACATGATCCCCAGGTGCATGAAGAAGAAAGAAGCGGATTACCCACGACCTATGAGAACCGCTTTGTCTGCATACCCGGAGATACAGTTTTCCGCGCAGAAAAACATGAGGCTCCCGTTGTAGACGGACCTCAGACCGCGGTGGTAGTTGGCCCGGCAGGGGAAGAGATCTATACCGATGAAATGGGCCGGATCAAGGTCCAGTTTCACTGGGATCGCTACGGAGAGTACAACGAGGAGTCCGGTTGTTGGATCCGTGTCAGTCAGTCGATGGCCGCTCCGAACTGGGGAGCCGTATACCTGCCACGCATTGGCCACGAAGTTGTTGTCACTTTCCTTGAAGGCGATCCTGACCGTCCACTGGTGACCGGTGCGGTGTACCATGGTCTTCATAACCCGGCATATAGCCTGCCGGAGAATAAAACCCGCACCGTTCTTCGCACACAAACCCATAAAGGTGATGGCTACAACGAACTGAGCTTTGAAGATGAGGCAAACCAGGAAGAGATCTACTTCCATGCTCAGCGTGATATGTCGACCAAAGTTCTGCGTAACCGCTACAGGGATATCGGTGAAGATGAGTTCCTGAAGGTTGGCCGCCACCAGACCAACGAGGTGGACGGAAACCACAGTGAAACCATCAAAGGCCACAAGACTACTCAAGTAGACGGCACATTCACAGAAGTCGTGGAGCAGGATGTCACCGTTACTTATAACGCCAATGAAACGAACTCTGTTGCCAAAGATGTCAGCATCAGTATCGGCCAGAACCGTACTACAAAAATCGGTCAGAATGATGAGCTGAGTATCGGTGAGAACAGCAAGCTGTCCGTTGGAATGCAGCGGACAACGGAAATTGGTAAGGATGATACTTCCACTATTGGAGGAAACCTCACCGTCAGCGTTACCGGTAATACGTCCTATCAGTCCGATAAAAGTACTCAGGTCATCAGTGGTGAGAACATTGTACTCAAAACAGGTGCTTCTCAACTGGTGATGAGTGCTGATGGTTCTATAAAGCTGAGTGGCAGTTCGATTTCCATCGTTGGCAGTGACAAAGTGATCGTCAATGGTGCGAAGGTGGCGGTCAACTGATGCAGGAAATGATAAAGCAACATGCATTAGCTCCTGAGACTCTGGCTGCTGCGCAGGATGCGCAGGCCGGAGTCTCGCGCTTTGGCTGGATCACAGACATTCAGCAGGACAGCCGTTCAGTCAGGGTCGACTTTGAAGGAAATCCTTTTGGAACATCTGTCAGTGCCCGACTGGGACGGGGATTTCGTCGCAGCGAACTGCAAATGGCTGTCGACAACCGGCTTTCGTGCCGGATTGAGTTCGTAAACAGCGATATCAGCCTGCCGGTTGTAACGGATATTTTCTTCTCGATTCTTGAGCAGGATGAACTCAGGTTGAGTGCAAAAAAAATAGTTCTCGAAGCAGAGCAGCAGGTTGTGGTTCATAGTGGCGATGCGTCTGTGAAGCTTGATGGGCGGAATGGACGTGTGGTTACTGAAGGCAAACATGTTGCCTCTCAGGCTCAGCAGACCCAGAAGATCGCCGGTGCGACGGTTTCCATTAATTAATTTCAGATAGTCGATGATCATTCAGCAGTTACAAGATGCCCGTGAACAGCTTGCAGAGCTTCAGGCGTTTGCTCCTGACAGCCCGGAAACCTGCTTTTGCCAGGAAAAAGCCGTGCTGGCAGCTCAGGAAGTGACATTTCTTCTTATGCAGCAAAACCGTTTCTATGAAAAAGGTTTTCCCTGCTCTTCCCAGTCATACTGGCAGGTGACGGAGAATAAACTTTGTCGCCTCAAACGGGTGATGCTGGCTTTGTTTCGCCGGAACCCGGCTTACATACTTACCCTGTCGGCTGCTGAGCCGCTCAGTGTCGTCTGGTTTTTGCTGGATCCTGAGGCAAAGGCCGTCAACGGGAATGCATTGATGTGGGCAGTTTGCCTGCTTGATGAGTGTCGTGAGGAAGACTGGCTGCAGCTGGCCTGCCGGGCAGAGAACGAGTCACTGACATTGCTCGCTGAGGCTTTGCTTGCCCAGGGTGCTCAGCATTCAGAGTGCCTGTTTCAGATGTTACTGCTCCGCGGAGATCTTACAGTGCGCACGGCAACGGCGTTGCTGGATGATGAAAAAAACAGCATATCTGAGCTGATGATTCGCCGCTTCCTTGCGACACAAAACCATGCGCCAAGTGTTGAGTGGCTGATGGAGCGCGATGTAACTTTTGAATCGCTGCTGAGCCGGGCTGATAAACGTTCTTTTGTTGAGCGCGTAGCGGACAACGGGAAGGATACGGAGCTGTTTGATCAGATCCTCAACGATAACCTGTTGCCGATAGAGCTTACAGACCCTGTTTCCGCGATTGCATTTGGCCTTGCCGGAGTGCCTGAGCGAATGCCGGAGCTGCTGGATGAGCTCCGGTTCTATATGGATACCAACTCCCCGGATGAGGTTGATGAGTCTCTGATCTGTCACTGGATCTCAGCCATGTATCTGATCTTTGGTGACGCACTGCCTGTGAAGCCGGAGCAGGTCGGTGGAGAGCTTACCTGCCATGACGTTTTATACGATGTCGACCAGTGGTGGCAGGAGTATTCTTTGCAGGCCAGGTCATCTGGCAGGATGGGAAGTACTCTTTCCTTCCACAACTCTCTGTCTGCTCTTCAGTCCCCCTACCTTAATGCAGAGTTCAGGCGCTGGATCTGGATGGAGCTCTGTTTGATATGCGAAGCGTATTTCCCCTGGCACAGTTGGTGGAGTGAAGCAAAACAGCTCAGTATTCTGTCGAGGTTCCGCAGCCATAACTATGCCAAAGAACGGTTTAACCTGAGGGGGCAACATGCAACTCTGGAGTATTGATGAAGGAGGGGCCGCGCCTGTAAAAGGCCGCTTCATCCGTTGCCACGAAGGGCGATCCCATTGGGTTCTGGCGACCAAGAGAGTGTTTCGTTTTGATGGGCTGACATGGATTGAAGACAACAGTGAATGTCAGATCCTCGACGAGCCGGTTTATGCCGGAGAGGCCGGATTTTCAGCAATGTACTGCGATCAGGATTTGGTAGTCAGTAAAAAAGCGACCGATGTCTGCCTTTACGGGAAAGCCAGGACACCAGCGGGTGCTCCGAAAAAGCAGATGCTTTGTCGTCTGTTTATCGATGGGCATATTGATAAAACGCTGAAGGTAACAGGCGAACGATTCTGGGTAGACCAGCTTGGCAGTGTGACCGTTTCTCACCCGATCGAGTTTGTGGAGCGGGCAACGGACTACTCGCTGGCGATTGGTGGAGAAGATGAGAGAAACCGGATTGGATGCGGTGCAGGAAGTTCGGTTCGTGAACTTACGGCCCAGAGCGTTCCTTCCGTGTTCAAACCAGATCAGGACTGGAAGCCAGACACGACCAAAGTTGATGTGTACGGCTTTGGCGCGGTCCCGCCTTTTTTCAGCCAGAGGGCAAAACTGGCGGGTACGTTTGATCAGGAATGGCTTGACAACCGGAAGCCTCTTTATCCTTCTGATTTTAATCCTGATTTCTATCAGTCAGCACCTGATGACCAACAATGCAACGGATTTATGACAGGTGGGGAGCGTGTCGTAGCGGCAGGTTTTCACCCGGATTTCAGTTTTAACTTTCTGGTCCCTCATGACAGGGCGCAGGGGTATGTCATGCTTCGTGATGGCACCGCGCTGGAGAGGCCAATGGATTTGCACACACTGTTTATTGATACCGGGACTCAAACGGTCAGCCTGACCTACTCATGTGCATTTGAGAGTCAGGGGCTCGAAGAGAAGATTGAATCAAGTGGAGTAAGGTGGGGGTAGTATGCAGGGAATCTATATTCTGAACTCGGAGCTGGTCGCTCCGACAGGAATGGATTGTGAGCTGGCAGTCGCCACGGCTGAAGCCGATCTCGGGCGCTTTGGCAGCAGGAATGATCCGTTTGATGAAGCTGAGCCCAAATCGACGGGTAAGCTGGAGTATCTGGTCAGTTCTGAACCTGTGGAGCGGTGCAACGAGGCAATCAGCCTGCTGATTAATGCCCTGCTGGATAAGCTGCCTCCTTCGTTAAAACCACTTCCGGTCAGGGTTTCTGTCCCTGAAACACTGGATACCAGTAATGTTCTCGAATGGCTTAAGGAGCAGGAGTGGAGCAGGTTCCTGTCCAGAATAGAGGTGGTTCAGGAATCAGGCGGAAAGTTTATCCAGACGTCTGTTCGCGCGGTGACAGACTGCGATGCTCTGTTATGTGTTTCCTATGATAATCCGGAGCAGGACTTTGAAGAGTATGCAAAACGTAAGGAACTGATATCAGGCAGTAATCCATGGGGCGTTATCGTCAGTGAGGGCGGGGCCGGTTTTGTTCTTACAAAGCGTAATGTTGTGGATACTCTCAAGCTGAAACCACAGGGGAAGATCCTGTACCTGAACAGCACGCGGGCATTGCTCAATCAGGGCGGCCTGACAAGTCTGGTGCGCAATGCTGCCCGGCACCACCGGTCTTTTGGCTACAGCTATAGTGATATGCGCAATTGCCGCAGTCATTCTGAAGATTACGGCTTTGCAGTGGGGGCCAGAACTGAGTGTTTTCCGGAGCCACACAACGTCCGGCTGACGAATGAACTGTGGGGGTTTTTGCGAAACAGCTCCGGGCCGGTGTGTATGTCTCTGGCAAGCAATGAACTGGAGGCGAAGCGGGTGGCCAGTCTTTATCTGTATGACGCGGATAACTCCCATACTATGGTTGTCCTGGAAGGGGTCTAATTCAACACCAGGGAAACCTGTGCATTTAACAGCAATTTTATCCTCAGGACAGGCAAAATAACTTTTCTTATAGCCATTGTGTTTGTTTTGCAATTCACAATTGAAAACAGCTGACCTGAATAATTAAGATTCACGCATAATAATTTCAGTTGGCGCTAAAGAGTTAATTTTGTCCGATAATAAGAGCGGCAAGGATAGTTTTATTAACAACCTTGTTGTTAAAGCGATAGAGAAAAAGAAAAAACGGGAGCAGGCAGTCGAAAGAAAAAAACTGCCCAAGCTCGAGTACGTGCTGTTTTCTCAGTTTGATGTGTTGGATACGATCGAGTCTAAAAAGTCCGGTACGGTCCTTTATCATCTGGCGAACAAAGAAAATCCTGACAGGCAGCTGTGTTGTAAAACGCTGTCTGCTTCGGCTGCCGATGGTATGGACGAGCAACTCATCGCGGAAGCAACAGCTCTGGAGAGCTGTCAGCATCCGTCTATCGCTTCTTTTGTAAAAGTCGGGACTGAATTTGAAACGCCATATTTCATGTACGAGTGGGTTAAAGGTGAATCCCTCGCACAGAAAATTGTGCGCCACGCCAACAAAGGATTTCGCCATGACCATATTGCATGGTTGATTTACCAACTGGCGGGGGCGCTCGAATATATGCACACCCGGGGATACTGCCACCTTGACGTGAAGCCCGCTAATATTCTGATCCGGGAAGATGACTCGGTTAAACTGATTGACTTTGGCGCCGCCCAGGCTATCGGTGAACGGCTGCAGCGCTGTGAAGCCAGTCTGTCATACACCTCTCCGGCCTTTGTTCAGACCCGAAGAGCTCATCCACAGGATGATGTCTACTCTTTGGCTGTGATCACATATCACATGTTCCACGGTAACACCGAAAGCCGTGACTGGAAGCACGAGTTTAAATCCCGTCATCGCAGTCACCGGTTACCCAGGCATGTCTGGAGCCTGCTCAAAGAAGTTATTCTGAAACCCCGCGAGCACGGCTACACACCGATCTCTTTTGCACAGTCTCTGTCGAAAATCGATATCAGTGATAAAGCTCTGCAAAACGCTCCGGTTTTTAACAGCCTTCGAAATGCAGACCTTGTCCTGACCCGGTTTAATCCGGTGGAGGGCCTCCAGCTGGGAGCGATGAAGTGTCTTGAGCTCACTATGATGGTTGCGGTAGTTGCCCTTGTGGGCGTTTTGGTTTCCCGTAACTTTGCCCAGGATGCTCCTGTTACCGGTGAAAGGCAGACGTTATCTGTCCCCGATATGGCAGCGACAGGTGAAGCTATCAGGCTTTTCTCTCAGGATCCGTGGAGTATCCGCAGTGCTGTGTCACAGTCATCGGATGATGTTTCAGTCGTTAAAAACTACTCAGATCTCTACTCAATTCAAATGGATGTCCGGCGCAGCAATTATGACGAGCTGGAGAGCCAGGTGAAATCTCAGCGACACGCGATTCAGACCCAGCCTCAGAAGCTTTCGGAAATAAAGCGCCAGATAGTTGCTATCCAGGCTGAACTGGACCAGGCGGGGCTTCCCGGCCAGAAAATTGATAACAAGCTGACTTCAGTTGTGGCCAGCCTAAATGAACTCGCTGATAACAGTTATGAGCTTGGGTACGTTTACGGTCTGCCAAGGGAAGCGCTGGCCGATATGGTGATTGAAGGAGACGGGGCGTCGGTTGATCAGTATATGAAGAACGCGTGGGCAAGTTCTCAGGCAAATGCGTATTTCTTCTCTGACGTTTTACCGGGTCGGGTGAAAAATGAAGTAATGGCGAGAGCGCACCGTCTTGCCGATCGTAATTACTATTCCCGTGCAATTGACGAGATCTCCAGCGCGATGCGCTATTTTTCCGGCGATCAGGAATTAGCCGGATTAAAAAACGAACTGATAGTTAAACGTTCTGAATTTATTTTGTTTAACACCGTTCAGGGGGCAAATGTATTTGCACCGGACAAGCTTAAGCTGGCCCTGCGGGATTTGGAGAACGTTAACCCTGAACGTTTCCTCGAAGTTGAAGAGCAACTTAACAAGATTACTGCCAGTAAACTGTCATCGGGATACCACAAAAGCAGCAATGCTGAAGGTGCTGTGACGATGGAACGTGTGCTCAAGCAATATAATTCATCCCGGATCTGAACAACATGTCGACAGTAAATATTACGGATCTTCTGAATCCTTTCAGTGACTCTTCTCCCTGTGGAGAAGACGCAAAATATGAGTTTTGCTTTGAGCTTATGGAAGCCGAAGTGAAAAAATTCGGCTCTCTGTTTGGTGAAACAGTGGACTGGTCGGTGGTGAATGCCAATGCGACGGAAGTGCTCAGCCAGCACAGTAAAGATATTAAAGCGGCCTGTTATCTGACCCGTGCATATACAGAAAAGCACGGGTTTGCCGGGCTCTATTCAGGCCTTGAGTTAATAAAACAACTTTTAACTCAGTTCGGTTCAGATCTGCACCCAAAGCGCAAACGCGCGCGGGACGGGGCGATGGAATGGCTGATGGGGCAGCTGGAAAACTGCATCCCTAAGTTGCCTGAAGCTGCAGCATCCGACTCAGAGCTGGCGAAGATTGAAGATCTGATCCGTGACGTCGGAGAGCTATATCCGCGGGTATATACAGATACTGAGGTTCACTTCTACGGTCTTTGCAGCGTTATCGCTCCTTTGCGTCAGCAGCTTGCTTTATCTGCAGCGCCTGCCCCGGTGGCAACTGAGCCAAAGCCTGAGGCAGAGCCAGCGGCGGCTCCTCAGCCTGAACCAGCACCGGTTGCGCCTGCCCCGGAGCCCAAACCTGCACCAGCAGTATCCGCGCCGGCACCGGCTCCAAAGCCTGCACGTCAGGAAGTTACGCTATCTGATTATGATCTGGATTTCACCAGTACTTCAGCCTCTCAGAAAACACTGAAGAAAGTGGCTGAACAGATCCTCAGTCAGGATCCGAAGGCGTCTCTTGGTTACCGGATTAATCGTCATCTGACGTGGATGGATGTTACTGAAGTTCCTCCTCATGATGGCGAAGGGCTCACTCCTATAAGGCTTGCGGTTTCGCAGGATTCGATACAGGAGTACCAGGATGTAAGCGCTCCGGATGAAGCGCTGATCATGCGGCTGGAAAAGTTGCTTACCAGTGTTCCTTTCTGGTTGTCTGGTCACTGTCTGCTTGGCCGTTATCTGGACAAGCTGGGGTGGAAGGCGGTAAGTGAAGCGGTAAAACAGTCTGTTAATGAAATGCTTGGGCGATTGCCTGAGCTGAAGACGCTCTCTTTTGCTGACGGAACAGCATATTTGGATGAAGCAGGCAGGAAATGGCTTGAACCACAAGGCGCTGCTAAAAGAGTCATCCTGACAGAAGAACCGGAAGATACCGTGGTGAGTGAGGATAATTTTCCTCAGGTCATTTCTGAAATATCGCAGCGCCTGGAAGATAACGCTTCCGGCAGAAGTCAGTTTATAAATTATTTAAAGCTTATTAAGGCATATCATCAGGTCGGATTGATTCCTTTAAGTTTGCCATATATTGAAAAGTTGTGGCCAATCAGAAAGGAAATGAATTTGGATCAATGGGAGCCGGAATTATGCTCACAACTTGATGCGGCTGTACATGTCACGTTTGAGAGTTTGTATTCAGATAACTCAAACATGCCAGAAAAGTATCAGGAGTGGGTCGCCAACAACTAACTGTAATTAAGAAATAAGAAGGAACCTATAGTATGTCACGTGATGGCTCGGTTGCTCCCAAAGAGCGAATTAATATTCGTTACGTTCCGGCTACGGGCGACGTAAATGAAGATGTCGAGTTACCGCTGAGTATGATGGTGGTTGGAGATTTCACTGCGCGAGCAGATGAGACACCAATTGAGGATCGTACCCCGGTTAATATCGACAAAGATAATTTTAACGAAGTGATGGATGGCTACTCGCCAAATGTCAAAGTTAATGTCGAAAACCGTTTGTCTGATGAAGAAGGCGCTCAGATGGGCGTGGATCTGACATTTAATAAAATGAGTGATTTTTCACCGGAATCAATCGCCAGGAAGGTTCCTGAGCTGAACAGTCTGCTGGAACTTCGTGAAGCACTGGTTGCACTGAAAGGTCCGCTGGGCAATGTACCGGCATTCCGCAAGAAGATTGCTTCGGTTCTTCAGGATGAAGAGGCTCGCAAGAAACTGCTGGAAGAGCTGAATATCGGCGATGACAAAGAAACCGCAAAGGAAGAGTAAGAGGATAAGATGAGCACAGAAGCACAAGCGCCGGAGCAAGAAGCTGCACTCGTTGAAAGTGGCTCGTTGCTTGACAGCATTTTAAATGAAACCCGCCTGAAACCGAGCGATGAGGGATTTGATGTTGCCAAACGTGGAGTCGAAGCCTTTATTGCGGAATTGCTGAGCAACAGCGCCTCCAGCAAGGTCGATCAGGCTCTTGTTGACCTGATGATCGGTGAGATCGACATGAAACTGTCGAACCAGGTCGATGCGATTCTGCATAACCCTGAGGTTCAGGCTGTAGAGTCTACCTGGCGTGGTCTGAAGTACCTGGTCGATCACACAGATTTCCGTGAGAACATCCAGATTGAGCTGATTTCTGCAAAGAAAGATGAAGTTCTGGATGACTTCGACGATGCACCGGAAGTGGTGAAGTCAGGCCTTTACAAGCAGATTTATACCCGTGAATACGGCCAGTTCGGTGGTAAACCAGTTGGTGCGGTGATCTGTGATTTCCAGTTCAACTCAACATCACCTGACATGAAGCTGCTTGAGTATTTTGCAAATGTAGGGGCGATGTCTCACGCACCGTTTATTACTTCGGCTTCGGCTCAGTTCTTCGGCGTGGATTCGTACCAGGAACTGCCAAATCTGAAAGATCTGAAATCGGTATTTGAAGGTCCGCAATACACCAAATGGCGCGGTCTGCGTGAACATGAAGATTCACGTTACCTGGGGATTTGTACCTCGCGCTTTATGCTGCGTAATCCGTACTCAGTCGAAGACAACCCAATCAAGGCGTTTGACTACAACGAACTGGTTACAGATAACCACGAACACTTCCTGTGGGGTAACTCTGCTTATGCGCTGGCGACTAAAGTCAGTGAGTCATTTGCTAAGTACCGCTGGTGTCCGAACATCATTGGTCCTCAGAGTGGCGGTGCAGTCTTTGATCTGCCGGTTTACAACTATGAGTCAATGGGTCAGCTGGAAACCAAGATCCCTACCGAGATCCTAGTATCTGATCGCCGTGAGTTTGAACTGGCAGAAGAAGGCTTTATTGCTCTGACCATGCGTAAGGGTTCTGACAACGCAGCTTTCTTCTCTGCAAACTCTATTCAAAAGCCAAAGGTTTACCCGAACACTCCTGAAGGTAAGCAGGCGGAAATGAACTACAAGCTGGGTACTCAATTGCCGTACATGTTCATTATTAACCGTCTGGCACACTACATTAAGGTGCTTCAGCGTGAGCAGATTGGTTCGTGGAAAGAGCGTACTGATCTGGAAACTGAGCTGAACAAGTGGATCAGACAGTATGTTTCAGATCAGGAAAATCCGCCGGCAGAAGTACGTGGCCGTCGTCCGTTGCGCGCTGCAAAAGTTGAAGTGGCGGATGTAGAAGGCGATCCGGGCTGGTACCGCGTATCCCTTTCAGTGCGTCCTCACTTCAAGTACATGGGCGCAAGTTTTGACCTGTCTCTGGTAGGCAAGCTGGATCAAAACTAACCGTTCAGGCGGTCATTAGTTTAATGGCCGCCTTCTCAGGGGGATTTATGGAAAAAGGATACAGGCTGCTGGAGCGCATTGAGCTCGGTGAGCCTAAAAACAGCTATCAGCGGGTCGTTTCGCATAAGCATCTGATTGAGTCGGTCCACCTTCATCTTGCTGATCTGCTCAATACCCATTCAGGGAATGCGCAGATAGATCAGGAATACGGATTGCCGGACTTTAATGATGTTCTTTCGAATAACACGAACCTGGTACGTAATATTCAAAAGAATATTAAGGCAACGATTGAGAAGTTTGAGCCGCGTTTGAAGCATGTCCAGGTGAACTATCGCCAGGACAATCAGAATCCGCTGCAGCTTAGTTTCAGCATCTCTGGCGAGGTGTTTCATAACGGCGGAGAAGTGCCCATGAATATCGATGTATTTATGGGTGTTGACGGACAGTTTAATGTTTAGTGAGAGACTCTAGTGAGTAATAGCAGATACTTTCAGGATGAACTGACATACCTGAAAGAGGCTGGCAGTGAATTTGCGCAGTACCACCCAAAACTGGCTAACTTCCTTGGTGAAGGGGGAAATGACCCTGATGTGGAGCGTCTGCTGGAAGGTTTTGCTTTCTTAACCGGAAGGTTGCGCGAGAAAATCGATGATGAACTTCCTGAGTTAACGCAGTCACTGATCACATTGTTGTGGCCACATTTTATGCGCTCGGTACCATCTATGGCGATATCCGAGCTGACTCCTCATCCGGGCAGCGTAACAGAGAAGACTGTTGTCTCAAGAGGGGCTGAGATGGCCGCTGAAGCGGTGGAAGGCACTGAGTGCCTGTTCAGAACCTGTTACGACGTTCCGCTGTACCCGATCACGCTGTCTTCAGCTGAGCAGCAGAACAGCCGCAGCAGCTCTGTAGTTAGTTTGAACATCATCGCAGAGAATGACACAGAACTCTCACGGATTGGTTTGGATGAGCTCCGTTTTTATCTTCATGGTGAAATTCATATAACCCGTGCCCTCTATCTCTGGCTTTTCCGGTATCTCGATCATATTGAGCTGGATCTGGGGGGAGGCTGTTCGAAGCGTCTGCCGCCGTCTGCACTAAGTCCGGTGGGGTACTCAGAAAATGAAGCCCTGCTTCCTTACGGGAAGAACTCATTCTCCGGTTACCGGCTTTTACAGGAATACTTTTCGTTGCCCGAAAAATACATGTTTTTTGATCTGAAAGGACTCGACTGGCTGAAAGGTATCCCGCAGAGAAATACGCTGAAAATTTCGTTCGTATTTTCACGGGCGTTACCGGCAGAGGTCGTCGTTAAGGACAAACACTTCAAACTTCACTGCACGCCAATAGTGAACCTGTTCCCTAAAGATGGCGACCCTGTTCGTCTGGACCACAACAGAAATGAATACCGGGTTCGCCCTCAAAGCGGCAATCAGGATCATTTCGAAGTGTATTCGATCGATCATGTAGAGAGCTGGAGTAAGTCCGAGCGCAAGCGTAAGCAACTGATAGAGTTTGAATCTTTTGAGCACCAGGTCAATCAGACCGATAAGCAGGATTTCTACAAATCGACAGTCAGCGAGCGCATCAGTGGTCGCGGGCTGGAGCGTTACATTTCGTTCCATTCGCACAGCAATGAACTGACTCAGCTTAGTTCTGAGGTGGTGTTATCCAAACTTACCTGCAGCAACGCGCACCTTGCAGAACGACTGAATGTTGGTGATATCAGATTCAACACTCAGGGATCACCGGTTTACGCTACGTTTACCAATATCACCAAGCCGACCCAGTCAGTCAGTCCTCAGGTAAATGGTGAGCTGCAATGGCAGTTGATAGCGAATATGTCTCTCAATTACCTGTCGATCACCGATATTGAAGTTCTCAAAATACTGTTGTCTACCTATGACTTCCATTCAAGGGTGGACAGGCAGGCCTACCGGGCCTCTATTCATCGTCTTGATGGCATTAAAACGGTTGCGATGAAGCCTGTTGACCGCGTGTTTCGTGGTGTCTCTGTCCGGGGAAGCAAGATTGCTCTGACGATGAACTCCGGCTTTTTCGTAAACGAAGGTGATATGTATCTGTTGGCTGGTGTGATCAATGAGTTCATTCGCCTCTATTCCAGTATCAACTCGTTTACGGAGCTGGAGGTATTCAATGAGGCAACAGGAGAGACCTACCGCTGGGACAGCAGAGTAGGGCAGCAGACGATTCTATGATTGACCATCTTGTTCAACAATCCCATTCCTACAGCTTCTTCCAGGCAGTATCCCTTCTGGAGAAGTCGTATCAGCTTCAGCACGGCTATCATGGGGTGGGAAAAAACAAAAACTTCAGTCAGGAATACGTGCAGTTTGCCGTTTCGCCTGCACTGGGATTTCCCAAAAGTGATATCGAGTCGATAAACCAGTGGGAGTATGGTGGGCAGAGCTACACCAGGGTTGAAGTGAACTTCCTTGGCTTGCATGGCTCAAGTTCGCCGTTGCCGAGCTCATATACGGAAAAGCTGGCTGGGCGGGAGGATGAACATAATCCGGTGCGCCACTTTTTCGATTTTTTCCATAACCGTTACCTGTCGCTCCTGTATCGTATCTGGAAAAAGTATCGTTACCATATCCAGTATCAGAGTGATGCGTCGGATCCGTTTTCGGCCAATATGCTGAATCTGGTGGGGTTGTCAGGAGCTATTCAGGAAATAGATGCTGCTCATTTTGACCGGGCCAAACTGCTGACATATGTAGGACAACTTTCTACACGCGCCCGCTCTCCCAAGCTTATTTCAGGTGTCGTCGCCCACTATTTTGGCCTGCAAAACGTTGAAATAGAGGAGTGGGTATACCGGAGAGTTGCGATTTCTGAGAGCCAGCAAAACAGGCTTAGCCGGGTGAACACCGTACTGGGCCACGATTGCCATCTTGGAAGCTCTTTACCGGACTTAACCGGTAAGTTCAATTTGTGTATCAGGGATATTGACTTTGATACTTACGTTAAATTTATACCAGGAGGAGAGTTAAACAGGACAATTATTGAGTTTATGAGGTTTATTCTTCGTGATCCTTTGGCCTGGGATCTCAGACTGTCTGTGAAAAGCAGCACGCTACCCCTTAATTCGTTGGGGAACGGCAGGGGTAACGCGCTTGGTCAGACAATTTGGCTGGGGACACCTGCTAAGGAAAACGCTATGATATCCACCATAGGAAGTTTATAACTTAGCGGTTCACCGGCTGGTGTAAAACTACGGTAGTTCTGAGTTCTTTTATACCGCTTAAGGCTTCGATTTCATCGCACAAGAAATGAATATCCTGCAGGTCAGGGGCTTCAACCAGTGCGATGATATCGTAACTCCCTCCTACAATGCTCGAGAGTCTTATCTCCGGGATCTCTTTCAGCGCCTCGCTGATCTCCGTCTTTTTACCATTGTGGCACGAAATCAACAGGTAGCTTGCAGCTTTGCGCTTTTCGTTGTCCAGCCGAATTTGGGCTGTATAGCCCTTGATGACACCGGTCTTTTCCAGGCGGCTGATACGTTCTGCAACAGCGGTCCTTGACAGACCGACGTTGCGTGAAAGGTTTGCGATGGACTCCCGTCCGTTGGAAAGCAGACTGGAGATAATTCTCCGGTCCAGCTTGTCCAGATTACGCAGTGTTGAATGAGAGATCCTCTTCTCTAGCTTATCTAACGTTTGAATACTCATATTTTTATCTTCTTATATGTTGATTTTTTCAGGTAGTGTGAAGCTAAACAGTTCCACAAAAGTAAACGGGTTATTCGGTGTCAGCGGGCGTATGCTCAGTTTGAGCTCGCGTCCGGAAACATTGACTTCGCTGATGAAGCTGCCGTCGTCCGCCATAACCAGATTTGAGTCATCCAGTAGTCTGTAAAGAGCCCACTGCCCCTCTTTTGACAAGGTGTGCTGCTTTCCTTCTTCCGTGACATCCTGGATAGTCAGTGAAATGCCAAAGTCACCGCTCTCTGGTGGCCATGCCAGTTCTTTAAGCTTGCCCGGTCCGTGGTAGTAGGCCAGTTGTCCGTCTGCAAGGTTAACTGTCGCTCTGATAGCACTGGAGTCCATATCCACTACTTTGATACTGAACGGTACACGGAACGTGTTGGTGCTGTGGTTGATCAGCGTGCTGCGGATAGTGTTGTAGTTCTGCAGCTGTACCAGCAGTTCAGGTGACAGTGCCAGATACTCACCGTCTACGCGCTTAGGCTCCCACAGGTTGGTATCATAAAAAGGAGACAGGTTTTGCTGGATAAAGGCATCAATGGTTCCGCCTTTTGCAAACAGCTTTTCAAACTCCTCCAGAGAGATTTCTTTTTGAGCCTGACGATTAAACGGGTAACGGTTAAGCCCGACTTTTGAGAACTCGGTGTACACTTCGCTGTACCAGAGTGTCTGTACGCCCTGTTCGGCTTCCTGGAGCATAACGGCCCAGGTTTGGTTGACGATGTCTGTCAGCCAGCTGCGTACCGGTTCCGGGGTTTTCTGTGCAATTTGTTTAAGCCGGATCAACGGGTCGGCTTCGGTACTGCTCATACGGTACTGCGCTGCCGCCAGTGCCGCCATTTGTGTATCGGGGGCGTCGGCTATCCCTTTCATGTAAGTCCTGACCTGGCTCAGCGCACTTACGATCTCTTCCCATGGAGTAGGGGAGTTTTCGGTTTCGCTGACTTGCAGCTGGTTGATGATGCCAAATGCCTGTTCAACCCGGCTCATCAGAAGGTAGTCTGGCTGAATGACTTTTTCAGCAGCGTCTGTGGCCTGTTCAATCGCTTTACCCAGCAGTTGATTCTTTTCGCCGGCAACCAGTTTTTGTTTGTGCGACTCAGAAAAGCGGGTGTTGGTGAATAGTTGCTTAAGGACCGTTGTCAGCGGAGACGAAGGGCCGGAAGCGAGATCGATCGCGTTGGTTAAATCACCGATGTTGTCATAACGGCGCACTTTCAGTTCACTGAGAGCGTTACGCCAGTAGCTGATATAGTCATCGGTGTATTTTTTACGTACTTTATCTTTAAACTCATCAAGTTCGGCATCCGTTGGGATAATCTGGTTGGATAAGCCCAGCACCCAGTTGTCAACGATGACCTGTTGAGACAACAAATCGACACGCGGGCGATAGAAGGTGCTGAACCCGGTAGACGTGTAAACTTTGTTGATGTTCAGGCGGTCAAGTCCACCCCGGTCCATAAAGATATTATTAAAATCAAAGCCAACGGCACGCTGGATATCCAGTTTACCCAAGTCAATATCATGGGCCTGTTGCAGGATTTGGGCATAGACCATATCCACCTTAGAGCTGGCCAGCAGGTTACGCCGGGTAGCGCGCACCAGGTCCATGTTGATATCAACAGGCTCAAAGTCAGAGCTGAAATAAGGCGACAGATATTGCATAACCTGGCCGACCTGTTGTGGATTTTCACTGGTGAGCGTCAGTGTTTTCCGGCTCTGTTGTTTCAGGAATGCAATATCGCGCTTACCGGCATCCTTAAGCATCAGATAGCCTTTCAGTGTACTCAGTGTTTCAGCATAGTTGTCCTGAGAAGCGCTGAGTTGCAGGCGATAACCCTGCTCCAGAATCGGCATCAGAGAGTGCTCGATTTCTGTGAGCAGCTGCGTGTAAGCGATTTTGGTAGTCTCTTCAAGCCGGCTCAGGTGAAGAGAGGCCACCTGGTCATCGAGAGCCTTGTTACCGTCAATCCAGGCGTTGTAGAGGGGCTGGATTTTGCTGATGGCCTCATCCAGTTTGACCTGAGACAGGTATGCCGGTTCCGGTTGTTCAGCGCTGCTTTCAATACCGAGCAGTGTGTTGATCACGCGAAGGTTACTTTGCAGGGTGTCTTGCAGAAGATAGCCTCCCCCGGCAAGTACGCAGACAGAAAATGCCATAGAAAGCCGGCTGTTGCGGATAAGGCGGCGCAGATAAACCTTGTTCTCTCCCGCGTATTCAATTTCCGGCAGAATGTGAGAGTCAACCAAAAAGCGGGTAAAATACGGGGTCTCACTCAGATGTGAGTGCTGGGATGCGATGATAGGTAAGTTAAAGTAATTGCTGCAGCTTTTCGCAACCAGGTTGTACTTTCTTCCACCCTGCAGACAGGAAGTGAAGAAGACTTCACGCAAATCCAGTGAGTAACAGCCTTTGTTCAGTTCGTTCAGTTGCTCGACGATCCGCAGTACCTCATTACGGCACAGTTCAAACTGCTTGGGAAATGCCATGATCGCCTGCTTTTCTTCGACAGAGTTGGACTGAGATGTTGAATCCAGGGCGCTTTTCTCCATGGTTTTAACCAGGTTGTTGAAGCTGTCAATGAAGTAATCCCGCACTGCACCTTTCGCTTCTTTCAATGGGATCGACAGGTATTCCAAATGCGATTTCAGCGGGCTGTAGGTGATGTACTCTTTAAAACCTTCCAGTTTATCGAGTTTGCTTATGACCAGGTACAGTGGCAGAGCAGAAGAAATCTGGCTGAAGACGTACTCCAGACGTTCTGTCACCATACTTATTGTGTACTCAATTTGTTCCGTTTGGTGAACGACCAGATACTCAAGGTCTGCAAATAACAGACAGCCTGCGATTGGTTTGCGTGGTTTGGAACGGATAAGTTCACCGATCAGGGCCTCCCACAGAAGGTGATCGTTGCTTGACTGATCCTGAAGTAAAAGCCGTTGATCCGGTTTGATATAAACAGCATTGTCCGCTTCAAACCATTCGAAAAAGTCGTTCTTGACTGTGTTTTTCTTATCCTGGGGCTTCACCGCATTAGATACAGCCAGAAACGTTGATTTGCCTGCACCTTTGTTCCCGATAATAAGATAAACCGGCTTTCTGGGAGCCCGGCTTAACAAGGCTCCCAGGGCATTGGCGAGAATTTCATCTTCTGTTTCTATGTGCTGGGCCCTGGCTGTCTTGCGTTTCTTAAGCAGAACCCAGACATTGAACGCAACGAACAGAGCGACGATGCCTGAACAGACAGAGATGAAAGTGATGCTGTAGAAATCTTTCTCCAGCAGCCACCAGGACACACTTAGTGCAATAAGTACCAGTGCCGTGAGCAGCGTAGACAGCCACAGCGGTTTTTGGAACAGTTTTCTGCTTAACATAATGATTAACTGACGATGTTAGTGTTTATTAGTTTTTTCTGTTGTACGTTGCTCAGCCAGTTGGTTGAGTCTGTACTGATATACGTTTAACAGAGCCTGGGCTTTTTCCAGCGCCTGGATGTTTTGTTCTTTTTCTGCGTATTCGATGCGGCCAAGCAACGGAAACAATGTATTGCTGTAGTTATATGCCGAGTTCAGAGCATTTCCATCCTGGCTTTGTCTGGCATTTGCGATGGCTGTTCTTGCCCGCCCGAACTTGTCGGTGAGCACGATATATTGAGTCTCAATGCTGTCTTTTTGAGAAAGAAAGACTTTCTTCAGCAGTTGCGCAGTGGATGAATCCGGATACAAATTGTTTAGCTTCAGAGCGATCGAGTTGAGTTCCTGAGCCTGGTGAACCCGCACAGGATCTTTTTCCCAGCCGGAGAGAAGCTCTTCTGCCCGGTCCAGTGCCGCTTGTTTTACATCGGCTGAATGTCGTGCATCCTGGTCGTTCAGTCCGGTCAGCAAATTATTTAGTTTTGAAACATCAGCCTGAAGGAGTTCTGCCCTTAACTGACTCGTTTGATACTGCTGGTACGCAAAGTGAGTAAACAGGCAGCCCAGCAAAATGATTGCGACAACCAATAAGGGCTTGGCCGGGCTTTTTGACTCTTCTTTTTTCTCTTTTTCAGCGGCAGGCTGAGGCGCAGGAGGCTGAACCTGGACGTGTATCGTGCCCGATGGTCCCGATGGTGGAGCGGGGGGAACTGGTTTCTCTGCTTCTTTCTTTATGCTTTGCTCTTTTTGTGCCTGTTGCTCTTTGAGCTGCTCTATCCACTCGGTCAGAACCCGGCGAATTGGCCCCAGAGACGGTGTTTTTACACCATAGTATTGTCTGAGTTCCTCTTCGATTTTCAGAGTCAGCTTGTGACCAGTTTCAAGCAGTGGCAGATCGCTTTCACTGATCCGGAGCTTGTTTAACTTCTTTACCCCGTGATCCAGCATCCATTCAAAGGCGCCGATGCGTGCCGTCGCTTTTGATTCTTCCGGATAAGCTGTATGCCAGTAAACAACAGTAAGATCGTGAATAGCACTCAGACCATCTACAAGACCTTTTAAACCATTAACATGCAGAGCCGCTACAGTGTAGTAACACGCGCAGCGAAAGTCCTTACTGTGCTCCTTAAGGATCATTGAGGACAGCTCTAGGGTTTTCTTCCATGATATGGAAGCAACTACCTTGTTTAGCCCGTTTATTTGACGTTTAAGGTCAGAAAATGCGTCCAGATTGTTCGGGTTTGTACCTGTCGGAGATTCTGAGTTAATTGGTCGTCTTGTAAAGTCAGAAAAATACATTATTTAGCCAGCCATGACGTTGTTTTTATATCATTGAGGTTATTCTAATATTATTGAGGCTGCCTTATTGATAGATTGAAATATATTGACAGCAGCCATTGACCAAGGATTGTATTCACTATTCAGAGAAATTAAATGACTAAATACACATCTTAGACCGATACAATCACTAAATGTGACGTACATCAAGCTTGAGCCAGCTTGGAAAACAGATCACATAAATCAAGCACCCCATAAATGTTAGTATTATGTTTTCTGATGTTTACCTGGTGAATGGTAAGTGCGTGTCAGATCTCGTATTGGGTTGCTAATTTTAGAAAAATCTAAATGGATGTTTGAGTTGCTTCCAGGTAAAATATCTGGTCAATATGACGAGTGACGTGGCTGTTAGTGTGAAATCTGATCAGTGAGAGTTTGGGTGAGCTGTTAACGAAAGTTTTGTGTTTGCGCTCTGTCCATGAGTTATCTTTGTTTGAATTTTGTACTACTGTTTATTTACCAAAGAGTATGATCTGGCGCGTAAAATAGAAAAATCTATTTCTTTCAAAGTGTTAGTGGTTTGGGTTGTTAATATTGGAGAAAGTTAGCCTCGTTGCGAAGTTATAATTTCCTATTTTCTAAATAAGAGTCCTGTGATTGAGTTATTTATAAATTGCGCAACGCAAAAGTTCAGGTTTTGCTAATATTGTCTCTGGCTCCTCCATTCTCACTGAATTTATAGTGATAGTGTTTGTCTGGGGCTTCATATTAACTGATCTTAATGAATGGGGTTGAAATTCCACGGGTCACTGCTAATGTCGCGCTGCATAATATTGATATTGTTCATAGGATGACACGCGTGCTTAAGAAAGCTTGTTTTATGTTGGTGGCTCTGGGTTTGGTTACCTCAAATCCGGCGTTTGCAAAAGGAGAGCGCTATGGCGCTACCGTTGGATTGTTTGGTGTATCCGCAAAGGATTATCCGCAGGGCAAAAGCGGTACCGCAGACGTACTGAAATTCGGCCTGACTCACAGTCGCCCGATTGACGAGAACAACAACCGCTGGCGGTGGTGGTTTGGGCTGAACTATCTCCAGTCCAGCATTCAGGCCCCGGTCGGTGGCGTATACGAGGAAGTACAGAACATAGAATTACAGGTCGTTCCGCAGTTTGCTTTAGCTGATTTCGGATGGATGACGCCTTACGTAGGCGCTGGCTTGTCACTGGGTTACTCAAAATATTCTGACCGCTGGAAAGTGGACTCCGACGGCTACAAATATGAAGCCCTGGAAGATGCATCAAATTTTGAGTTTGGTGGCGTGGCTTCTGTCGGAACAGTTATAAAACTGGGCTCGAATCCGGACGCACATTTACAAATCATTCCTCAGGCATCCTATTTGGTGCCATTGAACAGCGGATTGGGCGGTTACGAGCTTTCCGTAACTCTTCTGTTTTAGGGAGTCGCTGATGACCGTACCTCAACTGGTTCTTCATGTGATCAAATGTCCGGAGGAATATACCGGAAGCAAACACATAGAAATTCCGGCTGGTGGCGGCGCTATCGGGCGCAGCCCTGGCAGCGCCTGTAGTCTGCCTGACCGGGATAAGTTTATTTCCGGTACTCATGGCATCGTATCTGTATATGGCAACACTTATTATCTGAGTGATGTCAGTACTAACGGGACTCTGATTAACGGGAATAAAGTTCTTAAAAACCAGCCTATTGCGTTATGTGAAGGCGACTCAATAGCGATGGGACGATATGAGCTCTCTGCTTCATTTGAGCAGGCTTCGCTGTCTGCAGATATTGCAGCAGATATTGTTCCCCAACGAATGAGTGATGATCCACTCTGTTGTCTGGAGGAGCCTGAACAAAGCATTCCCTCCGATGATAAAGGTTGTATCGAAGATTTGTTCATTGAAACCAAAGAAGACGAGGCCGATACATTTGACCCGATTACTCATCTGGATTTCTCAATGGAAAAGGAAGATTCACTTATCGCTGATCCGGTCAGACCGATAGAGGAAAGTTTTCAGCCTGAGCCATCAAACCGGCAGGTTGCCGATGATACGGAAAGTGTCTTCTCTCACATTGATATTCCCGAACTGATCCCTCAGGACTGGATGGGGCAGATTACTGAGCAGAGCAAGCCGACTGAACCTGATCAAAACACAGAAGTAGTCCAGGAATCTGTCAGAGGCAAACCGCTTCAGTGGGAAGAAGTCACACCGGCAGAAGCGCCGCCTCACCCGGAGCCAGCTACCTGTGAACTCGAGACTCCGGAGGTTGTGGATACGGCTTTTGGGAACGACCTGACGGAAGCGTTTTTTGCAGGGCTTGGTGTTCCTCAGGACTATCACAATCATACCTCCCCGGAGTTTATGAAGCAGATGGGGGCCAGCCTCAGGCTCTCCCTTGACGCGTTAAGTAAACAGCTGAAACACGTCGCCTCTTTCAAATCCGAAAGCGATGAAGCAGATGATATCTTCTCCCTGATGCTGACTCTACACGAGCAGGATCTGCTGGCTCCTTCAGAGCTGGTAGAGCAGGTAGTGGATGAGCTGGAATCGCACCGGCTTCACTATGGCAAAGCGGTGAAAGCTATGGTGACTGAACAGACAGACAGCTACGATCCTATCCGCTTTCTTGGGGAGTTTGCTGCGGGCCAGCGCTTTGTTTCCAAAAGGAAACTGTGGAATGAGTATACCCAGCACTTCCAGCAGCGCTCATTGGATTATCTGGACTCCGGCGGAGCTGGTCTGGATAAAAAGATTAAAAACCACTACACCAAAATCATGAAGGAAACCAATGCGTAAAGGGCTCATCATATTGTGTGTCCTGATGCTGCAGGCTTGCAGTATGTGGGACCAGTTTAAAGAATCCACCGGTATTACCCCTGAATCATCATCAATTGAGCTGATCATTGAAGCTGAGGACACCCTTAACCTGAGGGAGGGGGGGCAGTCTTCTCCGGTAGTGCTCCGTATCCATGAACTGACATCACCGGTGCTGTTTCGTAGTCTGGACTTCTTTGCTTTGTTTGAGAATGACAAAGAGTCACTGGGCGATGAGTTTGTAAAGCGGTATGAGTATGAGATTCAGCCCGGGGAAAAAGTTCACGAAGTCTTCCAGCTTGACCCCTCAACCAGGGCTATTGGTTTTTCTGTGGCGTTTCGTGAGATCAACGGTTCATCCTGGCGCAGAGTTGAAACTATTGATGAGAAAACGGCTTACTTCCTTCGTCTGAATCTGGAAGGCAGTGAGATGAAGGCAGATAACACCCGCGGTATTGAGCAAACCTATTTCTGAGGATGAGTTAACCTATGTCTCTATTTAATCCTGTTGTTTGGCAAGATGGTATGTTCATGAAGCCACAACACTTTCAGCAGCTTGATCGTTTTCATACCAGACAGCTTTCTATGATGAGCATGTTTCCGAATCCGTTTTACTGGGGTGTGCGGAAACTGGAGATTAACAGCGACCTGTTGTCATTGGGTAAAATCGGTATTACCCGTGCAGACGGCATCCTGCCGGATCAGACCCCGTTTCAGCTGCCAGAGTTAGCAGACCTGCCTGAGATCAGGCAGGTAGACCCGACTTATACCGGGAAAGTCGTGTACCTGTGCTGCCCGTTGCCATCGGAACGGCAGGAGCTTTTTGGGGATGCCTCTGACGGAGCCCGCTATCAAAATGATGGTGAAAGCGCCGTAGATGCAAGCTATGGCCAGGAAGATACGGCTGAGATTCAGGTAGGTAAACTGCGCTTTTCCCTGATGTTTGATCATGAAGACAAGAGTTCTTTTGCTTCTGTTCCGGTACTGAAAATACTTGAAGTTAAAGCCGATGGTTCGGTTCTTCTGGATGAGAGCTTTATCCCAACCTGTATTGATATTCAGGCTTCCAGCGTTCTATCCAAGTTCACGAATGAGTTTGCCGCTATGCTCCGCCACCGTGCGGAAACCATCGTCGCCCGCCTGGGAGCGGTTGATCAGCAGGGGGTATCTTCCGTAGCTGATTTTATGTTGCTTCAGGCTATTAACCGGCTTGAGCCTCTGTTCTGGCATCTTGCCAGCTCCGAAGGAACGCATCCGGAGTGTTATTACAAATACCTTCTGCAGGCGGAAGGTGAGCTGGCAACCCTTTGCTCACAAAGCCGCCGGCCGAGTGAGTTTGTCCGGTATAACCATGGTGACCTGACTTCATGCTTCACCAGAACGTTGCACAACGTGAAGATGACACTGAGCACGATGTCTGAGCAGCGTGCAATACCATTGACCCTGCAGGAACAAAATTATGGTATCCGCACTGCCGCGATCCCTGACAGCGGAATTGTTGAATCGATGACGCTAATCCTGGCAGTCAAAGCAGATGTTACGCTCGATGTATTGCATACCAAGTTTATTGCGCAGACGAAGATTGGCTCTGTTGATAACATCCGTGAGCTCATTAACCTTCAGTTGCCTGGTATTGGTATCAAGCCAATGCCTGTAGTGCCACGGCAGTTACCTTATCATGCCGGTTACACCTACTTTGAGCTGGACAGAGCCTGTGAAGAGTGGCAGGCACTTAAGAACTCCGCTGCGATTGCAGTTCATGTTTCTGGTGATTTTGCTAACCTGTCACTGCAACTCTGGGCTGTGAAAGTATGAGTTATATAGATGACGACGTAACTGTCGTTCTGTTCCAGCCGGAGCCGGGCAAGCCCATGGAGGTTATGCCTGCTCCGGATCTGTCCAGGAACATATCAGTTGCGGATCTTGATATAAAAACTCTTGGCGTCAATCCTCTGGTGGATCAGTTTACCTGGCTGGTTGCGAGCCTGTCGTGTATGGATTCGATCCCATGGCTGGATGATCCAATGCCTTTTCGTGAACAGGTAGCGCGGGAAATACGCAAAGGCGAGCGCAAGCTAAACGAAATGGAAGTCGACAGAGCAACCATCCTGGTTATCCGTTATTGTCTGTGCGCAGCAATGGATGAAGCGGTTTGCCGTCAGGATTGGGGGGCAAACAGTAACTGGAGCTCAAACAGTCTGTTGGCTGAGTTTCATAATGAAACCTCCGGTGGTGACAAGTTCTTCATTATCCTGGAACGTCTTAAAAGCGATCCCCGAAAATACAGGTATGTCATTGAGTTCCTGTACCTGCTGTTGCAACTGGGCTTTCAAGGACGGTACGGACGCGAAGACCGTGGCAGTGATAAGCTGTCGGAAATCAGTAATACAATCTATCGTCTGGTCAGGGATGAACGACTGGCAGAGCAGGAGCAGGTGAGACTGATTAACCTGAAAGCTAAATACATTTCCAAACCACTTAAAAAAGTGATCCCCCCTCGATGGATCCTGGCCGTGAGCGGGCTGCTGCTTGCAGCTATGTATACCGTGACATACTTGGCAATTGATATTCAGTATCAAAAGCTGTTGGAAATGGTTTTGTAGTTGTCAGAACCAGACTTTAATACTACCCGCTATTTAAACGGGGGAACCCCGGTTCTCCCAATAGTGGTTGATTCCCTTGACCATGCCAAAAGCTCCTGAGTCAGCAGTTCCCTTGTGGCAGCCCCTTTCCATCAATGGCCAGTTTTCTGACAACTGCAGATGATCAGTTGCTTTTTTAGAATGGCCTTTTCTCGTTCTAGTTGACTGCTCCTGGCCTCCAGCTTTTGGATTTTCTGTTGCTCTGGCGTTAAGGCTTTGGAAGTTGGCGTACTTCGGTTACATCCTTGCTAGAGCTGTTTGACCCAGCGCCTGAGTACCGTTTCCTCTATGTTTAAGGAACGACTTGCTTCTGGGACTGAGTAACCCTGGCCGAGTACCAAACAGGCCGCTTCAAGTTTGAATTCAGCGAAAAATGAACGATGTTGTCTTGTCATGGAACACCTCTTTCTTTGGTAGGGATTCTACCACCTCAAATGGTGTCTGGGCTTATTAGGCCACTACAAGCTTGTTCAGAGCACGTTGCCAGTAAAGTGAAGTAAAGTAATTGCTCCTCTTCACCCAAAACACCCCACTAAATGCCCATACCTCGCCGGCAGCTCCCGGTTCTTCTTATAGATCAAATACAAACTCTCAGTCAGCGGCTTCTTCGGAGGGTAAACATACAGCTCTTCAGGCCGCGTAAAGGCCTGTACCGCGCTTTCTGGCAGAACCGTAAATCCAAGCCCCTGTGAAACCGGCAGCAGGATCTGGTGAAGCTGGTTGATATAGCCTTTTACCGGAACCTGAGAGATATCCAGCACGCCAAAAGGCTCCTGGCTACTGTGTTGCAGGTACTGGCCCAGGTAGTGCATTCCGTCCGGGTGGTTGATGAGGCCAAGCTGGCTCAGTTGCTGCTGGTCGATGGGTTTGTCTTTGTATTCTGCAGGCAGCACCAGGCAGAGGGATTCCTGCGAGACTTGTTGTGCGCTGAGCTTTGGGGAGTCAGGCTGATTGGTGACGATACCGGCATCCAGCTCGCCATTTAGAACACCGGCGGTGATGCTGTGTTGCGGGGCGGTCTCCACAGAAAACGTCAGGCCGGGATACTGCTTCTGGATGGCGATTAGCTCAGGGTAGAGCTTCAGGGCCATTGCGCCGGAGCAGCCAATGTGGCACTCGCCAGCGTTGGGGTCATCATACTGAAGCTGCTCCAGTAGACGCTTTTGTTGTTCCTGCTGGTTCTTTCCATACTCATATACCGCCTTTCCCTGCCCGGTCAGTTCAAAATCTTTACCCTCGCGGATCAGCAGCGGACAGCCGCAAGCGCTTTCCAGCTTTTTGATGTGCTGGCTCACGCCTGGCTGGGTCATATACAGGGCTTCAGCGGTACGGGTGAAGTGGCCGATTTCAACCAGATGGATAAAGGTGTTGAGCCAGGTAGTGTTGAGCATTGGATTACAATCACTTATTAAAAGTCTGATGGTTAATAATATGACGTTCTCATTGCCAAAATCTATACCTTTAACTTTGCGAGGCACTACAAATTCCATGTGCAAAATTAGAAATAACGTCATGAAAAATAAATAAATTACCTCTGCAGGTCACCTTTTTAATATTTCAGCCATTGAACAAATTTTCAGGCGTCTACTTTATAAACACTTAACCATGGGAGATATGAAATGAAGAAGGTGATAGCAGCCGGGCTGGTGGCGTCGGCGCTGAGCATGCCTGCAATGGCGAATGAAAAAGTTGTTGCAGGTTACTTCGCTGACTGGCAGTACGCTAACAGAGATAACCCCTATACGGTGCAGGACATTCCGGCAGAAAATCTGACTCACGTGATTTACGCTTTTTTGTCTATGTGTGGCCCTCATTCCGGTGCCAGTGAAACGATCCAAAGCCTGATCGCGAAGCAGTGTGAGGGCAAGGCACCTTTTACCGCCATTGTGGTCGACAGTGAAGCTGCGCTGGAAAAGGACTTCGGCAAAGTGCAGGTATCCGTGCCGTATAAAGGCCATTTTGCCCAGCTGGCGGATCTTAAGCGCGAGCACCCGGAGCTGAAAATCCTTCCTTCATTTGGTGGCTGGACTATGTCCGAACCGTTTCATGCCATGGCCAAAGATCCTAAAGCCATCGAGCAGTTCTCCAAATCAGCGGTGGAGCTGATCGCTCAATATGACTTCTTTGACGGTATCGACCTGGACTGGGAATACCCGGGCGGCGGCGGCCTGACGACGTCTCCCTGGAATCCGGCAACCAAGCTGGATGACGCGCAGAAGCAGAGCGAGCGCGAAGCCTTTACCCTGCTGGTGAAAACCCTGCGTACCGAGCTGGATAAACTGGAGAAAACCACCAAACGTGAATACGAGCTTTCAACGGCTGTTGGTGTTGGGCCGAAAGCAGCGCAGATTGACTGGAAATCTGCAGCACCATATCTGACCAACATGTTCGCCATGACCTATGACTTCCTCGGCGGCTGGGGTCAGCAGACCGGGCACCTGACCAACCTGCACGCCACTGAGCGCAGCTGGTGGAGAATGGGCGCGGATGTGTTTATCAATCAGATGATCGAGCATGGCATTCCGGCAGAGAAGCTGGTGATCGGTGCTACCTACTATGGTCGTGGCTGGCAGGAGACCCAGAACTATGATGGCGGCCTGCCAACTTCTGATCTGCTTTCCAAACAGGGCGCGCAGTTCGGTACCGGCGAGAATGGCTACTTCATGTTCTGGGATCTGATGAAAAACTACGGCACCAAACAGGGCTACCAGTACAAGTATGATGATCAGGCTCAGGCGCCTTATCTGTGGAACCCGGATAAGAAAGTGTTTATCTCGTTCGATGATGCCCGCTCAATCCGCGCTAAAGCAGAGTGGGCGAAAAACGCCAACCTGGGCGGTATCTTCTCGTGGGAGCTGTCTGGTGATCCGGAAGGGAACCTGACCAGAACCATGTATGAGGCGATGAAGTAGTTCTCATTGGTACACCATAGCCTGGTGACCAGCCGGTAGTCGTCAGGCAAACTCTCTGCGACAGGACGTCGCAGTGAAGCCCCATGGAAGGGTTTATGCGTGTTTGTATGGCGGCTGCTGGCTGGTGATGCACTTAACCTGGTCGCCATTTCTGATAACAAATCTTTCCAATTCAGGCTGCTACCGGTAGTATCTTCTGCATTAACTCCACAAGGTAATGCTTTTTCTTCTATGTCCCGTGTCACTCTCAAAGATGTCGCCAAAGCGGCTAATGTCTCGGTTGCTTCGGCTTCCAATGTGCTTAATGGCCGGGCACATAAAGTCTCGGCAGACACAGCTGAGCACATTCGCCGGGTAGCAGGGGAAATGGGTTATGCCCGCAACCACAACGCAGCGGCGCTCAAGCAGGGCTGCAGCAACATGATTTGGCTGCTGATGCCGGGCCTGTCTGCGGAAGAGAAAGATGAAAAGCTGCTGCGTCAGGAGCATCCGTTTTTTATGGACTTCCTTTCCGGCATTGAGAAAGGAACCTCCGCCTGCCAGTTACAGTTTGGTTCCCTGCGCGCCAGCAGTAAGCAGGACTTATCCCCACTGCTCAATGGCCCCAGGCCTAAAGGGGTGATCACCCTTGGGCTGCTCAGTGAAGATGTGGAAAGTACCATTGCCTGCTGGAACATTCCGACTCTGGTGGTCGATCACGGTGACTTCTTTCAAAAGTACCCCGAGAACCCTCATCTCACCAACTACAGTATTGATGATGCACAAATGGGACAAACGGCCCTGCAGCATCTGCTGGATCTTGGCCACCGTCATATCGTATTGCTGTTTGGTGAACTGGGACTGTCTGCGGTGCATCAGGAACGCTATGAGGGAGTAAAGCGTCTTGCAGAGCAGTACCCGCAGCCGGTGACGCTTGAGTTGATCGAGTCTCCAACCTCATTCAGCGGGGTTGAGCAGGTCTTTCCGCAATTGCAGCATAAGCTGGAGCAGGGGGCAGACGCCGTGCTGGCGATGTCCGATATTCAGGCGATAGGCGTCTACCGGATGGCGAGCCGTGCCGGTATGAAGATCCCGCAGGATTTCTCGCTACTGGGTATGGATAACCTCAGCCTGCTCGATTTTCTCCCTTACCGGCTGACCACAGTCAGCCAGGCGATCACCCACCGGGGTTACTATGCAGTGCAGAAACTGGCGTACGGAACTGTGCCAGCGCCCCTGCAGCCTGAGCTGATCCCTGGCGAGACCACCGCTCCCCGAACTTAATCCCTCCGCTGTTATTCATTTATCTGCACATCCTTTGATCGTTCTCACGCTTATGAGGCTAAACGTTTAACCTCTGTTGGGTTAAACGTTATGCTTGCCGGAAATTCAGATGGTTAAGGATGGAACATGAGCGTGGATCTCCCTTCGCATTTTCGCTTTTCTCACCAGGGTAAAGCGGCTCCTCAGGCGGTTGTCAGTGGCCGGCACTACCGCTTTACCCTGCTGACAGACCGGATGATCCGGATGGAATACAGCGCGGAAGGGCAGTTTGAAGACAGGCCGAGTCAGACATTCTGGCATCGTCATCAGCCGGTTCCGGATTTTCAGCTTAGGGAAACAGAGCAGGAGCTTCGGATTTCGACCCGCTATTTCCATCTTCGCTATCAAAAAGAGCAGCCTTTTGCACGTGCTACCCTGTCGGTCAAACTCGCTACGGACAGTATTTCCGGCAGCGGGATCTGGCGCTATGGGTTTTGCGAGCACAACAACTATAAAGGCACCGCACGAACCCTGGACGATGTGGACGGTGAACTGCGCCTGGAGCGGGGGCTGTTCTCCGAAGAGGGCTATATGATCTGGGATGATCAGCCAAAGCAGGTGTTTGAAGAGAACGGCTGGCTGGGTAAGCGAAACCCTGATAATGAAGACCTGTATTTCTTTGCTTACGGCAATGATTTCGAAGCGGGGATCCGGGACTTCTACCAGGTCAGCGGAGCCACGCCTATGCTTCCCCGTTATGCGCTGGGTAACTGGTGGAGCCGGTACTGGCGTTATGATGAAGCGGAGCTGAAAGGCCTTATCGAGAACTTTGCGCAGCGGAACATTCCGCTTTCCGTCTGCATCATCGATATGGACTGGCACCTTACCGACATCCCTCAGCAATACGGCAGTGGCTGGACCGGTTATACCTGGAACCACGAGCTGTTTCCAGAGCCTGGCGAGTTTATCAGCTGGCTGAAAGAGCGCGGTCTGCATACCTCACTTAACCTGCATCCGGCGCTGGGCATCCGGGGCCATGAAGCCTGTTACCCGCAGGTAGCTGAGGCGATGGGGGTGGATGCGAAAGCGCACGAACCGGTTGAGTTTGATTTTACCAGTCCTGCCTTTGTGGATGCTTATTTCCGCCATGCCCATCACCCCCATGAAGAGATGGGAGTCGATTTCTGGTGGATAGACTGGCAGCAGGGAGAAAACACAGGCATCGAAGGGCTGGATCCGCTCTGGATGCTGAACCACTTCCACTTCCTCGACCTTGCACGAAATGGCGACAAGCGCGGATTTACCTTCAGCCGTTATGCCGGGCTCGGTTCGCACCGTTACCCAATTGGTTTCAGCGGCGATACGCACGTCACCTGGGAATCACTCGATTTTCAGCCTTTCTTTACAGCCAATGCTGCGTATGCCGGCTATGGCTGGTGGAGTCACGACATAGGCGGGCATTTTCAGGGGCTGGAGGAATCCCAGCTTTATCTGCGCTGGGTGCAGTTTGGCGTGTTCAGCCCGATTATGCGCCTGCACTCCTCCTGTAACTACTACAGTAAGCGCGAGCCGTGGCGCTGGGATGCACAGACAGAGCGTATCGCGTCTGACTACATGCGCCTGCGGCACCAGCTCATCCCGTATCTCTATTCCATGGCGTGGGTAAATCACAACAACGGTCTGCCACTGGTTACCCCTATGGCGTGCCGTCATCCCCATATGGCGGGCTGGGGGAGTGAACGTTATCAGAACCAGTACTATTTCGGCAGTGAGCTGATTGTTGCGCCGCAGACGACTCCGCTGGACCCTGAGCTTCAGCGCAGCGTGAAAAACATCACCCTGCCGGAAGGGGAGTGGTATGACTTTTTCTCCGGTGAGCACTACCGGGGCGGGCGAGAATATACCCTGTATTCCACGCTGGAACAGACGCCTGTATTTGCCAAAGCGGGCGCGATCATCCCAATGAGCTCAAACCAGGGGAACGACACGGGTAATCCGGAGATAGTTGAACTGAAGCTTTTCCCGGGAAGTGGAGAGTTCAGTCTGTATGAAGATGACGGGATCAGCGATGCATACCAAAGCGGCAGCTCTGTTACTACGCTCATTCGAACCTGCTTAAGTGATAACGGCCTGGAGCTGACCATTGAAGCGCCAGCAGGTGATCTGACCCTGCTCCCGGAGGGCCGCAGTTACCGGGTTTATGTTGCCGGCCAGGCTGAACCGGCTGCGGAGCTCAGCGGGCCCGGGACGCACCATATTACGCTGCCTTCAGGTACCGGCTGCCACTATGACCCGGCAGCTGAGGTCATGGCTGCACTGGAAAGCGCTCACATACCCGCAGCAGACAAAGCGCAGATTGGATTTGTCTCTGCCCATAACCCGGCTCACCGGGGCGGGATCCTTGGTATGGAAGTCTCGGTGGCGCGAAAACTCAGCGCCATAAGTCAGCTGGAGATAAGTGACACAGTTAAGAAGATGGTGACTGATCTCCTGCTCAGGCACTGCGATTAAGAGTGATTAAGGCGTGTTGGCCCCGAAAAACCAGCACGCCCTGTTTGTTAAATATAAGGAAATTAAAATGTCAGTGGTACACAAATCCTTTTTGTTGCTGGCGGCGGGCACGTTAACCGTGCCTTTGGCCACGGCCTCTGTGCCTGCTCCGGTTTCGTTTCAGGGCCAGCCTGCTTTTCAGCTTTCAGCGGCCGATGTCTTTCGGATGCGCGCTAAAGCCAAAGGGCTGAGCAAAACGCTTCGCCCACTGTTTGGCGAGACCTATTACAACGAAGCCGGATTCCGCCAGGCGCTGGAAGAAAAGCTTGACGCAAAGCTGATGCAGAGCCTGTATCCGGATCTGAAAAAAGCGGCACTGATCCCGGCGAAAAACCTGGCCGTGACCATGCTGTCGGATGACACCGCCCGTATCCGTTATTACGCCCAGGGAAGTGAAAGCAAGGCAGAGGGCGAACTGTTGGACCTGAGCCGGTTTAGTGGTCCGTCTCAGCTTAAAACCGGGCCAGACTGGTTAAATACCGGTGCGATGAAACTCAGCATTGATAAACAAACCCTGTGTGTCACCTTAAATGACAGTGAGCACAAACTTACCCAGGTGTGCCCGTCAACAAAGGGAAAGTTTACGCTTGAGCCGTATGCGAAATACTACCTGTCCGGACTTGGCCAGGAGTTCCAGCAGCCTGGCGTGACCAATCCATACTGGAACGATCGGGTCCGTCATTCAGGAAATCAGATGGAAGGATTCGATGGCGGAGCAACCGGAAATACCCAGTTCCCGATCCTGTATGCTTCCAATCCCAAAGGGGGAGACTTTTCTCTCTATCTGGATAACGTCTATTCCGCTGAGTGGGATTTCAGCGCCAAACCCTGGCAGATAAAAGCGGCGAATGGTGAGGTCAACCTTGTTGTTTCGGTCGCTGATGAACAGGCAGAACTGCGTAAAAATTACCTGGCTATGACCGGTGCGCCACTGGTGCCACCACGTAAAATGTTTGGCATGTGGCTGTCGGAATACGGCTTTGATAACTGGCAGGAGATGGACGACAAACTGGCCACCCTTAAGAAAAATCAGTTTCCGATTGATGGTGTCGTGATGGATCTGCAGTGGTTCGGTAATGTGTTTGCCAATGATCCGCAGAGCCCGATGGGCAGCCTGACCTGGGATGAAGAAAACTTCCCTGAACCGGAAAAGAAAATTGAGCAACTGAAACAGCACGGTATTGGCATGATGCTGATCGAGGAGTCCTACGTGAGTGAGGGCCTGCCGGAGCACAGTGAGATGGAAGCGGACGGTTACCTGGCACGTGACCCGCAAACCGGAAAAGCGATTAATACCAAAGCCGATGGTGGCGGCCAGTGGTGGGGACGCGGTGGAATGATCGACTGGATCAATCCGAAAGCAGCCACCAAATGGCATGACTGGAAACGCGAGCCGCTGATTGAGATGGGGGTTATCGGACACTGGACTGATCTTGGCGAGCCGGAAATGTACAACAGCAATGCGGTTTACGCTGATGGTCAGCCACATGCGGATATTCACAACCTCTACAACTACAAATGGCTGGAGAGCATTTTTGAGGGGTACCAGCGCCACGGACACGCGCAGCGTCCGTTCATGATGTCCCGTTCCGGTGCACCTGGTATCCAGCGTTTCGGCGCATCAATGTGGTCCGGTGACATTGGCTCAGACGTCGACAGTCTTGCGGTGCATATCGGCATGCAAACCAATATGTCCCTGTCCGGGATTGACTACTATGGCTCGGATATTGGCGGCTTCCACCGCGGCGCGCTTAAACAGCGTGACAAGCTGGACCAGACCTATACCCGTTGGTTTGCCTACAGCTCACTGTTTGATGTGCCGGTCCGCCCGCACACTGAAAATCTGTGTAACTGTAAAGAGACCGCCCCGGACCGGATTGGCGATGAGAAAAGCAACCTGGCTAATATCCGCCTGCGTTACCAGTTGATTCCGTATCACTACTCTCTTGCTCATCAGGCGTACTGGCATCAGGAGCCGCTCTTCCCGGCGCTGAGCTATCACTATCCGCAGGACGAACAGGCCTGGAAGCACAGTAATCACCGCATGATGGGCGATGCCCTGCTGAGTGTTGGGGTGGCGAAGCTGGATATTAAGAGTACCGATGTTTACCTTCCGGCAGGGGGCTGGTTTGATTTCCATACCGGTGAATATCACGTTTCGAAAGGTGAACTGCTGAGGCAGTATCCGCTTGAGCGTGACGGCGTGTATCAGCTGCCACTGTTTGCCCGTGAAGGCGCGATTGTTCCATTTAACCCAAATCCGGAGCAGGGCAGTGATGTACCGGAGACGCTGGGTGTGAAAGTGTTTGGCACCGCAGATGGGGAGTTCACCCTGTTTGAAGATGACGGTAAGACACTGGCATATCGCGATGGTAAGGTGAGCAGAACGAACCTCAGAGTGCGCACAGGTGATAACACTCTGCAACTCAGCCTTACCACACAGGGTCAGTACCCGGGCATGAAAACCGTTCGCGCTCTTGCTCTGGAGTGGTACCTGAGCGGTCAGAAGGTGAAGTCAGTGACTGTTGACGGAAAACCGTTTAAAGGCTGGCGGCAGAAAGGAAATAAACTGGAGCTCACACTGTCAGAGCTCGACGTTTCGCAGGCTCATAATATTGTTCTGGAAGCAGGTAAATAGCCTAACCATACAGGGCTGTTAATTTAGCAGCCCTGTTTTAACCGGAAGTTGGTTTGAAATTGCTCTGTTTTAAAACGTTCAGTCAGAATATTGCATAATCCTCTGACTTTCCCATCTGTTAAATTTCTAAACCGTTGGCTATTTATTTCTTGTGTGATCATTTTAGTCAAATCGGCTCATTATATTGCATCTGCCTTTACCGTTCACTGCCCCGTAACCTGCCGGCTATTTAGCTGTTTAAATAGAGTTTTCGCTCTACTTGCTGCCGTATCTGTATTTTTGGCGTCATTTCCCCCAAAATTCTTTTCCGCATGTCATTCTTATTATCCTGTTTGACGCCGATTTGTGACTGCAAATTCAGCCACTTTACCAGTCCCTGATTTAACTAATATTTATTATGCTTTTGTGTAAGTTTGTTCTGATTTGTTTTTTAGTGGTTTTTTCCTTCTTAACTGTCTGAGTCTTCTGCTTTTTTAGAACTTTTTAGGTCGAGTTCGGCTCTGGGGTGGGATTGTGGTCAGTATCATTTTTCACGACACTAGCCCTGTCAAATTTACGACAGTATTTCCTCTCCTGGTCCGGCTGAACCTCATTTTTCTGGCCAGGAGCTTTTTTATTCGATAAGTGAGAAAACGATGAAAAATCTGATTAGTCAGTTTGTAAAAAACGAAGATGGTGTAACTGCGATTGAGTACGCAATGATTGGTGTTGCTATGGCTGTGCTTCTGGGCGCAATTGTCGGTAAAGATGGTTCTATGGGCCAGGCAATCACAAAAGCATTCACTGATATCACAACCAATATCGGTAAAGCAGGTAAAGCTTAAGTGCTGCTTATTCTGATTTCAATATTGACCGTTATTGCGGTCAATGTTTGTTATTCAGACTGGAAGGAAAGGCGGATCAGTAATTCACTGGTCAGCCTTAACTTTGTCGTTTGCTTAATTTTGGCGGCAATGCTGGATATTTCTCAGATCTGGCAGGGGCTGATTATATCGTCAGTAACTTTTGTTCTGGGGCTGTTCCTTTTTCGCTTTAAAGTTTTTGGCGCCGGAGATATCAAGTTGCTGATGGGTTACTCGCTCTGTTTTTCCTTCCCCCTGGCAGTGCAGAACCTGATTGGCTTTCTGCTGGCTGGTGGTCTGGTGGTGGCGTTCCAGTTTGGCTGGGCATATTTCACCGCAGGCTATCAGGAGCTGAAAACGCGGGGCGTACCTTACGGTATCGCTATCGCAGCCGTCAGCACATTTAATATTGTTCAACTGGTACTGGATCCATCCCGGTTATGAAACAGAGATTCACTCATTTGTTGGCACTGCTTGCGCTGGGTGTCGGCGTATACGGCATTTTAAGCGAAGTCTTATTTGCCGGGCCAGATTCGGTCACTCAGACTCAGGTTCAGTCAGCAGAAAAGAAAGTCCGGGTCTGGCGGCTGTCCAATGCCGTCAGATCCGGTCAAAACTTCGCTTCAGGTCTGGTGTCGGCCGATACGCTAAACGAAAGCGAAGCCGGCTATGTTCTGAGCGAGCTTCCCTATGGTAAAGGCGCCGTGTTCCGCCTCCCTTTTGAACCCGGACATATTCTGAGCCCCGGAGATCTGGTGATGCCGCAGGACCCTGATTATATCGACATCATCATCAAACCGGATATGACGCCGTTTCCCCTGATGATGGCTGAGCAAAACCTGCTGGCAGGCGGGATCAGAGCCGGGGACTTTGTCGATATTCTGTCGCTGACCTCACTGGAGCAGAACATGGCGCAGCAAGGCAGCGTTGATATGCTCCGGGGGATGGATATAGACGTTAAGCCGTTGCTCAACCAGGTCCGTATCCTTGCCGTACAGGGCAAAACTTATGACGACCAGCAACTGTCAGAATACGCAGGTGAAGGTAAAGCTCAGAAGGTCACCCTGGTGCTGGAGGTTCCTCATCAGTTTGTCAGTAAGCTGACACTGGCCCGCCGTCTGTCTGCGCTGGAAGTGTATAAGTCACGTCATCAGATGTATCTGCCACAGGCGCAGACCAAAGACATTCTGCCTGGCTATCAGGGGATAGTGGAATTACGTGGCACCCGCCGCGGATAAGGTTACAACTATGCATTTACGAATTATGGCCAGGGCCGGAATGGCGCTGGCTGTGGCTGCCTGCGCCTCTTTGCCGGCCTGGTCCGCTGCACTGACTATAGCGCAGGGTGACGCGTCCGGCGTCGTTACAGCCGAAGAGATCGGCACTGTGTTTATTTCAGCACCTGAGGTCGTGGATTATCAGATTTTGGATACCCATAAGCTGGTGATATTCGGCGTGGAGCGCGGTGAGTCGCGCATCATGGTGTTTGGCAAGAACAACCAGAAAATCTACGACCGCAAAATCAGCGTGGTGCGTGACGTCAGCCTGGTGAACCGTCAGCTGAAAATGCACTACCCACACCAGAACCTGAAACTGGAAGCGATCGATGAGCAGGTATTGCTGAGTGGTGAAGTGACGGATCAGAGTCAGCACTTTGAGGTGATCGAGCTGGTTGGTGAGCTGCTGAAGCTGGAAAAGCTGGAAGAGAAGCGTAAGCAGGCTGACGAGAAAAATGTCAGCCCGGCTGACATGATCATTGCTGCAGCGGACTTTCAAAAGCGTGTCGAGTACCGCGGCCTGGTGGATAAGCTCAGAGTTGGCGGCAGCGATCAAATCAACGTTAAGCTCTCGATTGCCGAAGTCAGCCGTCAGCTTAACGAAGAGCTGGGTTTTAAGTGGGCGACTCAGGGCTCGCAGTTTGGCCAGTTCCTGCTGACAGATTTTAAAGCGGCGGATCTCAGCACTCTGATCAGCGCGCTGGACGACAGTACTCTGGGGCAGATGCTTGCCGAGCCCAACCTGTCGGTGCTGTCCGGTGAATCTGCGGCTTTTCTGGTTGGTGGCGAGCTGCCGATTGTAACCAGCAGCTCACATGGCACCAACGTTGAGTTTAAAGAGTACGGCATTAAGCTGGCATTTGCGGCGAAAACGCTGGAAAGCGGTCGTATCCGGTTAAAACTCAAGCCGGAAGTGAGCTCAATTGATCAGGGCTACAAGCTCCGGAATGACTATATTCCTGCTCTCCGTACCAGAAAAGCGGAGACCACGCTGGAGATTGAAGATGGCGAGAGCTTTGTGATCGGCGGCCTGTTAAGCAGCGAAGATGTTGAAGGCATGGCAAAGATCCCGGGGGCGGGGGATATCCCGATTCTGGGGGCGATGTTCCGTAATGCAACCACCAAGCGCGAGAAACGCGAGCTGGTGATTGTTGCGACTGTCAACCGGGTTAAAGCCCAGCATGCGTCTGAAATTCAGTTGCCGGTTATTCATGCCAGCACTGCAGTGCAGCGCCTGTTTGGTCTGGAAAAAGCGCCTCAGTACCCGTCGACCAGCCAGCTTCTTTCCGAAGGAGGATTTAAGCAATGATCCTGCGTTTTATTGCCCCACTTCTGATCATCATAACCGGCCTGCTTAGCGGCTGCTCTCATCCCCAGCTAAACGGCGCTTCAGCTGTGCTGGTTCCTGTGAACAGCGAGCTTAGCCTGAGCGAAAAATCATCCGGCAGTGACGCCGAAGTTGCTGAAAAAGCAGAGCAGTTCATTATCGGTGAGTTTACGCGAGGCGCTGAGCATATCGAGGTGCTGGCGTCAGGAAAAAGAGCCGGCCGTACGGTCAGCCTGCTGAAGAAGAAGCTGGTTCGCTATCAGCCGCGCATCAGCTACAGGGTTGGAAAGAGCACCAAAGGCTTAACAAGGCTAACGCTGCGTGCAAGTCGTACGGAAGTGCTGATGTCTGAGTGTGCGCCACTCAGCAGTGCTGACATCTGGTCAGCGACGGACGGTTGTTTTACCGACCGGGCCCGCAATAAGTCCCTGGCCAGTCCGTCATCGCTGGTTCCGGTGGCATCTGAACTTTCAAAGGAGCGGTAAATGTTAGACCTGACAGAAGCGCTGAAAGCCACAGAATCCCTCTCGGAAAGCAATGAGCGCCTGAACTCGGTTCTGTTTTATCAGAGTGAACACTGCCGGGATTTGGTGAGCGAAGTATATCGTTTTGATTCGCTCGGTACGCCGGATGTTAATGAGATGACGCCTGCAGCATGGGATGAGTTTTTCACCCGTAATACGCAGCGGCTGGATCTGGTTCTGATCGAGCTGACCGATTGTGATGATGTGATTACCCGGATCAACGAGCTGGCGGCAGTACTTCCAAACTCTGCATCTGTAGTGGTGATTGGCACTGAAGACGCCATTTCAACCATCCGCTCACTTAAAGAGATGGGTTTCTACTACCTGTTCTGGCCTGTGGTGAAAGCAGAGCTGAGTGATTTCCTGCGCCATGTGGTGAAAAACCACCGCGCTGGTGCCGGGCTTGGTAAAGAGCGCACTGCCAAACGCATTGCGGTAATCGGTGCCAAAGGCGGCGTCGGTTGTACGCTTATCGCCTGTGAACTGGCGAGTTTCCTGCGCCGGGAGAGTTTTTCCCGGGTGATGCTGGTTGATCACAGTTATGGAGACTCCAATCTTGACGTGCTGATGGGGCTCGATGAGTACAACAAGCTTAACGTCAGCAAATCATCGGTAAAGGTTTCTCAGCTTGATGAGGAATCTGCCCTGTCGATGCTGCAGAAAGTGCATGGGGATATCGGAGTACTGGCATTAGACGGTCAGAGAGCGTCGATCCCTGATTGCCAGAGCCATACCAGTGCCATGGTTTCGCTGCTGTTGCGCCGTTATAACCTGGTGGTGGAAGATCTGTCGGCTTCCCGGGAGTTTCCCCTCGATTATGACGCGCTGCATGAACAGTTTGACTCTGTGGTGCTGGTTATCGACCCAACAGTCTCTGCTGTGCGCTCGGCCAAACGGATACTCAGCCGGCTTGAAGCGGCGGCGCAGAATGAAACTCCGGCACCCCGGGCTCTGGTGGTGCTGAACCAGCACCGGACATTCCGCGATGGTGTGCTTTATCGCAAAGAGATCGAGCAGCAGCTCAAACGCAGTGTTGATCTGGAGATCGCTTATGAGAAAAGCATTCCGGCGATGGTGCTCTCGGGTAAGCGCTTTACTGAGGCTGGCGGCCGTTTCTCCGGTTCTATGCAGGCACTGGCAATGCAGGTACTTGGCCGCAAAGTGGTGAACAAAGTTCACCCGGCCAAAGCGCTGTTTGGCCGCCTCGGCCGTAAGTGGAAGGAGTTAACTGCATGAGTGTCGCGAAATCCCTTTATCTTGATATTCGCAGCCGTATTTATGAGGCACTGGATACCACAGCGATTGAGAACGCCAGCAAAGAGCAGCTCAGAAATCAGCTGACCAACGGGGTCGATATGCTGGTTGAACGTCTGGAGCAGCCGGTTCCGGCGGTCATGCGCCGTCAGTTTGTCACGAATCTTATAGATGAGCTGACCGGTCTCGGGCCGCTGCAGTCGCTGATGGACGACGATGACATTACCGACATCATGGTTAACGGCCCGGATGCGGTCTTTGTTGAACGCTACGGCCAGGTACAAAAGACCGACGTGACGTTTGTTGATGACAAGCAGTTGCGCCAGATAGCCCAGCGCATCGTTTCCCGTGTGGGAAGAAGGGTGGATGAAGCCAGCCCAATGGCAGATGCCCGTCTGGCGGACGGCAGCCGGGTCAACGTGGTGATAAGCCCAATCAGTCTGGACGGTACCGCGATATCTATCCGTAAGTTTAAAAAGCAGAGCATCGGCCTGCCTGAGCTGGTGGAGTTTGGCGCTTTGAGTCCGCAAATGGTTAAGGTGCTGATGATCGCTGCGCGTTGTCGCTGCAATATTCTGATCTCAGGCGGTACCGGTTCGGGTAAAACGACCCTGCTCAATGGCCTGTCTCAGTATATCTCGGAGAAAGAGCGCATCCTGACGATTGAGGATGCGGCTGAGTTGCGTCTGCGCCAGCCTCACGTACTGCGTCTGGAAACCCGGGTCGCCGGTACGGAAGGTTCTGGCCGGATCAATCAGCGGGATCTGGTGATCAACGCCCTGCGGATGCGGCCAGATAGGATCATTATCGGTGAGTGCCGTGGGCCGGAAGCATTTGAAATGCTGCAGGCAATGAATACCGGCCACGATGGATCAATGTCGACCCTGCACGCCAACACGCCCCGTGATGCGCTGGCCAGGGTAGAGAGCATGATCATGATGGCCAACCTGTCGCTGCCGCTTGATGCGATTCGCCGCACTATCGTCAGCGCGGTCAACATCGTAGTGCAGGTTAACCGGCTCCATGACGGAAGCCGTAAGGTGATGTCGATTTCAGAGGTGGTCGGCCTTGAAGGGGAGAACGTGGTGATAGAAGAGATCTTCCGCTTTGAGCCGGACGAACATCAGGGGGAGGGGGAGAAGATAAACGGCCGCTTTATGACTCCGGGCCTGATGCAGCGCTCAGAACTGGCCAAAAAAGCCCGCTACTTCGGCCTGTATGAAGAGCTGATGGCAGCGTTCAGGTAAGCCGATGAAACTCTATTTCTATCTGCTGCTTGTAGGGGCGGTGGCCTTTTTTTACAGCCGGGGGCTGCAAAAACAGAAGACCGCGCATATCCGCAAAGACGGCCACGAAACTCAGGGTGATGAGCTCAACCTGGTCAATCTGTCATCGCTTAAAGGGGAGCAACTGAAAGACCGGATCATGCTCCGCATGAACAGCGCAGCCAGGCAACTGGGAGGCAAAGGGTTAGCGCTGGCCGTGTTCGGTATTGCCCTGATAAGCCTGGCGATGAGTTACCTCACGGGGATTTACCTTGCTCTCGGTTTTGCACCTGCGGTCAGTGCCCTGGTGGTTACGCCTTTGGTACTGACCCTGATCCTGTTCCGCCTTTTACTCCGGCGCAGGCAGAAGCAGTTTGAAGCTTCGTTTCCTGATGCTATCAACCTGATGACCAGTGCGGTCAGCTCCGGTGAGAGCGTGATGCAGGCGATACAGTTTGTCGGTGAAAAGCTCGACAGTGTTGCAGGGGAAGAGTTTAAGTGGGTAGGGCAGCGGCTTCAGATCGGCGAATCGCCGGACGAAGTGTTTCGCCGTACCTGTCAGAACTGCCCGTACAAGAGTTACCGGTTTTTCATCGTGACTCTGCGCGCCAACATGATGCGCGGCGGCCAGCTGAAAGAACTGATGACCCGGCTGAACCGGGTGCTGTTTGACGCCCGCTCAATTGAAAAAAAGACCTTGGCGATGACCTCAGAAGCGCGCCTGTCGGCAAAGATAGTCGCGGCAATCCCGTTTCTGTTCCTTTTCGGGATGCAGTATATGAGCCCGGAAAACTTCGACTTTGTTCTGCATGACCCACAGGGAAGGATGATCCTCTATTACCTTATCGGCAGTGAAGCGATCGGTATTGGCATTATCTGGTTTTTGATTCGGAGGATAGGCTGATGACGTCCATGACGCTCTCTGTAGTGAGTTTTCTGCTCGGTGTGGTTGCTTTCAGCCTGCTGAGAAGCGCGGCCCAGTCCCGTCAGCGGCTGCGAATGAACAAGCTGCTCGAAACCGAGCAGGTTGAGTCTGAAGCGCGGCGCAGGTTCCGCCAGGCTATGAAGAAGTTAAGCGCCGAGAACAAAGAAGAGTTTGAAGACAAGCTCGAGCAGGCCGGGTTCTATAACAAAGGACTGGCGATTTACTACCTGCCGGCCAAGTTCGGCATCATCGGCCTGTCGTTTGCTGTTGCTGCGTTTCTGGTGATGGCTGAGGGCTGGGATGTGTTGGATGTGATCCCGCCGGTTGTCCTGACTCTGGTTGCGGTGATCGTTGTACCGGACACTCTGCTGGCGGCAAAAAAGCGAGCGGTAGAGCGGAGTGTTGGCCGTGAACTTCCGTATCTTATCGACCTGATGGCGGTATGCGTTCAGACCGGCATGACGCTGGAATCTGCGCTCACTTATCTCGCTGATGAGCTGGAAGGCTTTGACAAGCACCTTGCCTTTCACATCAAGCGTACCGCAGAGCGGGCCAGGCTGACCGGGTTGGAGGATGCATTGACTGAACTTGCGGTGCGCATCAACACCCAGGAAGTGCGCAGCTTTACCTTTACCCTGCTGCAAAGTCTGCAGCACGGCAGCTCCATCTATCAGGTGCTGATCACCCTGTCGAAAGATATCCGGGAGGTACAGATGCTGGAAACCGAAGAAAAGATAGGCGCGCTGTCGGCCAAAATGAGTATCCCGCTGATTATTTTTATCATGATGCCGATTGTGATCCTGATTATCGCACCGGGTGTAATGAGGTTAATGCCATGAGAACACTGATTTTATGCCTGGCAGTGCTGCTTGCCGGTTGCCAGGCTGCCCCCGAGACGGTCAGCGATGAGCAGCGTATGTCGGTCACAGAAAACTACACCGGACTGATGCAGCTCTACCGGGAGCGTCTGCAAAAGAACCCGGATGACCACGCGGCCAGGGTAAAGCTTGCCGGGGCACATGTTAAAGCCGGGGATGAAGAGGCGGCGGATTACTACCTCAGCCAGATCCCGGAAAAAAGCTGTGATCGTCTGGCAGGATGCTGGCTGCAAAAGGCGCAGCTGGCCTATAACGCCGGACAGTGTCAGCTCGCAAAAAGCCATATTGAACGCAGTCTGGCTGCGGGCCAGGACATCTATCCGGCCAAGAATCTGCTGGCGATCATTCTTGCCAGCGAGGGGCATTTCCACCAGGCAAAGGACACTTTTTTTGAAGCCCGGTTAGGCCTGGAGGACGAGAGTGCCATTCTCAATAATCTGGCAATGCTGGAGATGATGGAAGGGAACTACGCAGGTGCCGCCAGACGCCTGATGCCGCTCTACCAGAGCGGTCAGAGTGACCCGACAATAAGGGCTAACCTGATCATCAGCCTGATGCGATCAGGCCAGCAACAGAGTGTTAAGCAGATGCTGCTGCAGGAGTATGACCAGCCAAAAGCGCTGCGCATCTTTGCCGAACTCAACAACGATATGAATACCTGGCCGGGGCAGACCGGACAGGCACAAACAGACGAGGAAACATCATGAACAAATGGCTGTTTGGCGCCCTGTTCGCCATCTCCGCAAACCTGCAGGCTCAAACGACACTGCTGGAGCAGCTGTGTGAAACCCGCACGCTCAATCAGCAGTTGACGGTCAGCGCAGAGAAACCGGTTGTGATTACCCACCACAGCAACGGCCGTATGTTGGCAGAAGTTCCAGGTCATCAGATCGATGTTATGCCGTTCACTGATTTGCTGGTGTCAGATTCTTATGTGACGGGGGATTGTCTTGCATACCTGCAGCAGAGCGACGTTCTTCAGGTGAAGCCGGGAGACGAGAATGTGCTGGCTCGTGTTTATTTTACTTTTGATCGTGCTGTGCTGAGCGATACCTCTTTGCAGATCCTGGACAGGGTCGCCGGAGAGCTGAAGCAAAACCCCCGCGTTATTACGCTTGAAGGACATACCGACTCGAAGGGTCCAGCTTCCTACAATATGGCGCTGGGTCTTAAGCGCAGCAAAACAGTGGAGCAGTACTTGATTCAAAAAGGTCTCGATCCGACAACACTTCAGGCAACTTCCAGGGGTGAAACCCGGCCGGCTTCGGATAACGCAAGCGCAGACGGAAGGGAGAAAAACCGCCGGGTAGAAGTCCGGATTTAAACTCTCCACGTTTTCTGTTACGGCCACCTCTCAGGCGGCTGAACGTTTTTTTCTGCAGGAAAAACAATGAACCTTTCATTTTCATCACGCCAGCGGGGTGTACTCAGTATCGAGTTCTCGCTGGGTTTTATCGCGCTGTTTATGTTCACCATGTTTATCTTCGAGGTCTCGCGGCTGACTTATATTTGTGCAGTACTCGACTACTCTACATCTGAAGCGGCCAGAGACGCCCGGGTGCAGCTTCAGAAAAACGAGCAACTGAAGGATTACCAGGGACAGGACTGCGAGCTTGACTATCAGGGCGACCCGGACGCGATTGCCGAATGTAAACGCATCCAGGGGATGCAGGGTAATGACCTGGTGATCTGGTATTACGCCTTTCTCAAAGATAATGCCAGCACATTGATGCGTGTGTTTACCAGCCAGAGTGATTATCAGCTTTCGGTTCAACCCTATCTCGATCCGAAGGCTTATGTCAGTCGGCAGGTTTATCGTGGCAGTGACGTCTGGAGTAAGGCAGCCCTGGCCGAGTATCAGGTGACGTATGCTTATCGTCCTCTGTTCTTCCCGTCTGCTGTCGGGGCAATACCCATCACCCGCCGTTTGCTGGTGGTGCAGGACACGGCACTGTTCCGGGCTAACTTAGGAAAAACATCATGATAAGAGCACAGCGCGGAGTATTCAGTATCGAACTGGTGTTTGTTCTGTTTGGAATGGGGATGTTTCTGTTTTTCATTTATGACGCCGGTTATCAGGTCGTGCAGCGCAGTCAGCTTAATCGTATTTCGTACGCGCTGGTGTCGGTACTTAAAGAGCGCAGCGCCTTTTACAGTCAGGGGCGTAAAGATATTGTATGGGACATCGATCAGAATCAGGCGAAGCAACTCCATGAGATGGCAGAACGACTGCTGAGAGAAGAGGATGCTCAGATCCGGGTGAGTATCAGCCGAAAAACGGGGGATCAGAGCGAGCAGACCCTGTTTGCGGGAAGCGGTGCCATCCCGTGTCACCCGGCACCCGTGGATAATTCGTTAACTTATGGCGGCAAGTTTCCCCTCAATGTATACCGGGTAACAGTATGCCGCCACATTCCGGCGTTCTTTGAGCCGGTTATGCTGGGGGAGTCTGACTCCGGCCGCCGGGTTATTCAGTCAACATCGTTATTTGTGGGGCGCTGAGATGCAGTCGAACAAAAGGCAAAAAGGTGTAGCTTCGATTTATTTCGCGTTTGTAGCTGTAGCGATTCTCGGTATCGGCGCACTGGCGATTGAAGGAGCCCGTTATATTACCGATAAGGCGCAACTTGGTGATGTGATGGAAGCGACCGCAGTTGCGATTTCTGAGAGTGATGACATGCGTGAGGACAAAGTGTTTGATCAGCAGCAGGCACAGGTTATTGCGCGTAACTGGGCGGGCTATCTGATCCCGGATATCAAAACTTCTCAGTTCAGCATCAACAGGAGCAAGAAAACCCTGCAGTTTGACGTGCCGTTTGGCCTGCCGGTTACCCGTACTCTCCATCATTACCAGCTTACCGGGGTTGCGACTAAAGACTCCTGGTTGCATATGCAGGATCTTCCGTCGTTTGAGCGTGAGCAAAAAGTGGCAAACCGGGCGACGGCAGCCAGGATAAGGACCGATTTTGAACCTGTGGATGTGGTGTTCGTGTCGGATTTCTCAGGTTCAATGAAAAGCGGAGATAAGCTTACAGAGCTGAAAAAAGCGATTCGCTCAGTAACGACAACGATTTTTGATGCGACGGAAAAGCTGAAAGCGAAGCACCCCAGAGAGGAGATAAAAGATTCCAGTTTTGGCTTTGTGCCTTTTACCAAACGAATCGTAGTGGAACGTAATGGCAGGTATTACTGCAGTTCCATGTTGCGGCCTCCTGCAGGTTCCAGGTTCGAAAGGCCGATGCAGGAACAGGCGTTTAGTGAGCTGGCAAAAAAGAGCGACGATGATCTGGATCTCTGGTTCAAAGATGAAGATTATTCCGGTTCAGAGGAGGAGGTGGCCAAAAAATATCTGAGGCTTGCTGAGGATGGAAACGCCGCTCTTGATTGCAATAGTCGTGGGCGGTACTGCGAGAGGGGTTATAAAAATCACATCAGTTACTCCAGAACGGCTTCAGATCTGCAGTTGAAAAGTCAGTATGTTCTTTCTACCCCAATGGAGATGGGTTACAGAGGGTTTAACTCCGGCAGTTTTTGTAAGTCTTACAAAGGTAAGCCCTACTATTACAACATTGATCGTAAACCTCTGGACAGCAGAAGGAGTCTCGATGCTTTCAATGATTCAATACGGCAAATGAAAGCGAATGGTGGCACCCACATGTATCAGGGCCTGCTGGCCGCGCCAGGTCAGTTCGAAAAAGCGACCAACAAAAACCGCTTTATTTTCGTGCTATCCGATGGCGGGGAAAATACCAACTCTTTCCGGACACTGGTCCAAAATGGTTTGTGTACCAATATCCGCAAACAAATGTCGGTGAACGGCAACAGAGAGAAGACCAATTTTGAGATGTTTGTTATCGGGCTTAAGTTTAACAATAAAGACGACTGGGCCTACCGCCAGTGCTTTGGAAAACATATCTACGAAGTCAGGGATTTGAACCAGCTCAATGATGTGATTATGGATCTGTTGAGTTCTACGGCGTCTTATAACGTGGAGCGGTGACAACAGCCGTACCAGCCTGAAAAAAAGAGCATCCATCGGGATGCTCTTTACAGTTAAATTACCAGCGTCTGCGAAGCCAGCCAAGTCCCAGCAAACTTATCAGTAACCCCAGGCCTGCAGAGCCACCCGAAGTCCCTGTTTCCCGTGTATCAGCTGCCTCAAATGAGACCTCTGCCTGCTGTGAGAACTTCTCGATGCCCAATGGGTCGGAAAGCACCTGTTCCATCAGATACGAACCTGGTTCCGGCTTTTGGTCGAACCCAACATCCACCAGACCCTCTTCGAGGTGGGATTGGGTAAGAAGAACGGAAGCGCTCTGTGCTGCAACTGTTTTGTAGGCGCCGGTCAACGCCGGTTTTTTGGCTAAGCGAACCGTAACGGTATCGCCTGCTTCTGCGATGGCAGGAAGGTAATAGCTGATACTCAGCTTTTTGCCCTGTGATGGCAGCTTCATGGCTTTCAGTGACTTACTGTAGTCGATGGCAATGATCACCGGATCGTGGTCAGAAGCGGAGAACATATCGTGATATTTCGGCATTTTTCCTGTGTACTTCGACGAGTACTCGAACATATTGCTCTCTGCCGAGTTGATATGCCAGTCGGTGACATCCAGGACTTTTTTAGCCAGTGACTTGCTTGCCAGAGCGTGGTCAAGGTTGCCCAGTTCGCCACCATAGGTGTAGGAGAAGGTCTCTTTGCCGTGGAATTTGGTATTGAGGTTGATATAGCCGTACCCGCGTTTCAGCTCTTCACCGGTCTGCTGGTAAGGTTTTGGATTGCCTTCCGCATCTTTGCCCAGAGTCGTGTATGATGCAGTGATCAGTTTCCGGCCCAGTTTTGACGGCTTGTAGTCGGTCAGCGCCAGTACCGGGTCTTCCATACCGTAAGCGTTCAGGTCACCCATTATCAGCACGTCACCTTTCTTTTTGCTCAGTGCATCACCAACAGCTTTGGCCGCAGAAACCCGGAAGCGGTTACATTTGCCCTGCAGATCGGCCGGATCCCGGTTTTCATCAAAGTTTACCCAGTCCTCCAGACAACCGGAGCCTTTTGATTTCCAGTGATTCACTGCAATGGTCAGAGGGGTGCGGCTGCCTTTTACCTCAAAGGTCTGCACCAGTGTATGGCGCTGGTACTTATCGTACTGTGGGCTCGACTCGCTGCTTCCATCCGCTTTGGTGCGCTGTGCAGCACCTTTCAGGGCGTGTTGCTCAGGCGTTTCGATGATCCCGGCTTTGCCGTCAGGTGATACTTTTGCCGGGCGGTAGATAAGTGCGACCATAATGGCGTCACTGCCGAAATACTCACCCTCAAATCTGTCTTTGGCGGCGACTTTGATGTACTGGTATTTGCTATCGGTGTTATCAATGCTGCTGTTCAGTGCTTCCACCAGATTATGCAGGGCGCCGGAATCACCAAAGCCATTGTTTTCCACTTCCATCAGACCGATGATGTCCGCATCCATCGCCCCGAGTGCTTTCACGATTTTGGCCTGCTGGATCAGAAACTCATCGTGGGATTTGGCGCCGCGGTTACAGCCTTTGCTCTTATCTGCGTCTGCCTGATCTTTACAGGTCGCGTTGATCTCTCCGCCGATATCGCTGTGGCTGGTGAAGTAGTTGAGTACGTTAAAGCTGGCCACTTTCAGACCAGAGCTGGTAATTGCCGGTTTATCCCTGCGGCCAACATCAAACAGGACCCTGCCGTGTGCATCCAGCGCTTTATCGACCAAGTTGCTGCGGTCCAGCTGATTGGTTACCAGAATGCGGTACTGGCCATAGCTGTAATCAACCACGCCCTGCATGCCTTCCACTCTTGAGCCGAGGCGGATATGGTTTTCTGAGCTGCCATCCTGGTTATCGTCTTTGGCGAAATCAGGGTAATAAGGGACTTCACCGTTTTTGGCTTTGTTGTCTGATTCAATCACAACCTGGCTGACCCGGTTCTGCTCTGCCAGTTCGATGGCCTGCTTTGTTTTTGCCGCAAAAACCTGGGTTGGCTTCATCAGTGGCTCTTTGTGAGAAAGAACCATATTGTTGCGCTTAGCGTCATAGTCGAAACTGAAGTTACGGGTGACGTGCAACTGAGACTGAGCATCGAGCTCGATTAGCATTCCTTCATGGCGTTCGAGTGCCTGATGCAGGCTTTCTCCTTCATTGACGATAAGCTTAGTCGCGGCGGGAGCTTGCTGGCTTCCCTGTTTGATAAAGCTCTTTGAATCGGATTTTAGCTGAGTCCGCTTGTAGAAATCGCTCACCTTACCTGAAACACAAACCACATCGCCCGGCGCAAGGTCAGGCGCGCTCTTAGTGTAGACAAACAGGCCGTCAGAGGTGTTTGGGTTGTTATCGCTCTCCAGGGCCTGCAGGTAAAAGCCTTTGGTCAGACTTTTGGTGACAGCCGAAACCACGCCTTTTACAAACACTGAATGACTGGTTTCGTACTGACCATCCGGAATGAGAGGGGAGCGGCCGCCTTCGCCCTGGATCTGCTGGATGGTGGTGAACTCTGGCTCGTTGCCATCAACCAGACAGTTGAAGGCTGGTAGTGGTGTTGAGGTATTTAGCAAGCTGCTGTCTTTGGCATATTGCGAAATATGAATGTCAGCAGTTGCATGGGAGGAGAAGCTTGCTGCAATTACCACAGCCAGTAACGCAGGAGTGGGCGCTGTTTTACGTTTCATTTTGTTGAGTGCCTTATGTTTCCATTGGAGGATTATTCATAGTGGATTTTGGTCTGGCTGATGTTGGTGTTTGAATCCAGGTTATTGATATATAGATATAATTATGGCTATCAAAATACGCTGTACGGGCAGGGGTTCAACAAATGAAAAGCCAGAAAAGGTAATGAATTATTTGGGAAGCTTTATTTAGTTTTTTAAGCGGGAATAGTCAAGTGCTCCATGCTGGTAAGTGCCTGATAATAAATATAATTTTATGGTTTGCGGGCTGGTGTTACAGAGTGCAGTCTTTATCAGGAGGCAGGGAGAGGCGGAAGTCATACTCAGTGCGAAATGAGCTATTCGCGTCTGCTCTCTGTAAAGATACAGACAGGCTCACTTTATTTACGAAGTATCCGGGCAGGCCAGTGATAAATGGCTAAGAAGAGGCGGGAGTTACTGAAGGGGGCATGGTTGTCGGGGAGAAGACAGTGTTTTCGTTGATAAACAAAAAGCGCGACCCAAAGGCCGCGCTTCTTATCACTCAGAGTCAGAGCATTACGCAGTCTGCGTCTTAAGCTCTGCCTGCTCTTCTTCAGCTGCAGCCGGAGCCGTTGGTTCGCACTTATCGACAAACCAGCCCATGTATGACGTGAAGATAGTCACGATAATACATACGAAGCTCAGCCACATGAATGGTGCGTAGGACAGGGTAGCCACGCCCAGGATGCTGGCCATGTAGATACCGTTGTCACTCCATGGAACCATACCTGAGGTCAGGGTGCCGCCGAACTCTGCGTTACGTGACAGGTTCTTACGCTGGTAGCCCAGACGATCGTAGTTTTTGGCACAGATCTTAGGCGTCAGGATAAGCGATACGTACATTGCAGAACCGAATACGTTACCCATGAACGCGGTCGTGATGGTGCTGCTCGCCAGAGAGCCAGCGCTTTGTACGCGGCGCTCGAACAGTTTGGCGATGGTTTCGAGCACGCCTACTTTGTCCAGCAGACCACCGAAGCCCAGACCGAACACGATAACCGCTACCGAGCCCAGCATAGAGGACATGCCGCCACGGTTAAGGATAGAGTCGATGAAATCAACGCCGGAAGTAATGCTGAATGGTGCCCACGCGGTGTTGAATGCGGTCAGGAAGTCGACGTCCTGAATCATTACCGCCCACACGATACCCAGCAGAGAGCCAAAGCTGATCACCGGGAAAGAAGGCATACGCATGGCCAGCAGGGCAAGTACGATAACCACTGGCACAAACGAGAACGGAGTAATGACAAACTGCTGTTCCATAGCCGCGATAACAGAGTCTACCTGGCTCATGTCGATGTTACCGGCGTAGTGGAAGCCAAACGCAGTAAACATGATACCTGTGATGATGTAGCTGATCAGCGCAACAGGCAGCATGCCTTTGATGTGCTCAACCACTTCTACGTTAGACATAGATGATGCCAGGATCACTGAGTCAGACAGCGGCGACATCTTATCACCGAAGTAACAGCCAGACAGGATTGCACCTGCTGTTACAGGAGCCGGAACGCCCAGACCCTGGCCGATACCCATCATTGCGATACCGGCGGTACCGGCCGCACCCCAGGAGGTACCGGTTGCCAGCGCAGTCAGGGAACAGATGATCATGGTCGCCAGAAGGAAAATCGAAGGATGGATGGCGTTAAGACCGTAGTAAATGATAGTTGGTACGATACCACCTGAAATCCAGGTACCGACCAGTGCACCCACTGCCAGCAGGATCAGAACAGCACCAAGGCCGTTGGAGATACCGTTAAGAGCGGCTTTTTCAAGATCTTTGTACTTGTGGCCGAGTCTCAGACCCAGTGTGATGATCACAAACCAGCCAATGTACAGCGCCAGCTGGATGGGAAGGTCCAGTTTGGCAGTAAACGAAAAGGCTAAAAGAAGGAATAGCCCCAGTGACACGATAACCTGCAAAAGGTTTGGTAAGCGAGTGGTTGCTTGTTGCATAGTTGCCTCTTTAATAGTCGGAACGTTATAGAGGAATAACGCCCCCTGATTTTCGTCGCTCACCTTACATGAATGCCTATAATATTTCGAATCTCTGGTCGTTAATCGTGATATTCGTCTTTAATTTTTCTTTTTGGTAGATTTATCAACTAATAAATGGGGTAATTATATTGCAATAACGTTGCAAGAGATTATTATTTTGTATGTAGGTTGGTTAATATGTGCTACTTGGATAAATATTACCCGCCACTTGTATGTAGTTAATTTAAAACCTGTGTCAATGAGTGTTTATGCTTTGCTAATTTAGTGTTTATACAGTTTCAGGCCGCTCTGGTGGGGTAAGAAGGGGGGAAGGAGGGGCCCGCCCACTGCAAACAGCGGGCGGTTTGTGTGGCGGGGCGTCAGGGAATCAGAGCTGAGCCACCATTTTTTGCAGCAGAGCGATCAGCTGCTGCTGTTCTTTTGGTTCGAGTGAGGACAGCATCTGCCGGTTCACTTCTACCGGCAGAGGCAGAAGGGAATCTTTTAACGCGTGCCCCTGTTCGGTCAGGTAAATCCGGAACGAGCGACGGCTGTTCGGATCATTTCTGCGCTCAACCAGTTCCAGTTTTTCCAGCTTGTCCAGAGTGCGGGTGGTAGTGGAGTTTTCCACTTTGGATTTCGCGGCGATTTCCCGCTGGGTTACCCCTTCTTCTTCCCACAGGCACATCAGGGTCGGCCAGAGTGCCAGGGTCAGCCCGTGCTCTTTGAGCTCTTTTTCAAAAGCCTTGGCAGCCTGATTTGCTACCACGTTTACCAGCCAGCCGAAGCTGCTTTGACGATCAAATTCTTCTTCCATATTTATTCATCAACTTATGCTAATACAACTATTGCAATAGTAACTAATCCACTGGCAACAAACACCCCCAGCGCCCGCCATTTTGAAACCATAACCACACTTTCACCGGTCAGTTTGCTCTGTTTTCCGCAGATCATCGCCCAAAGCAGGGGTTTAGAGAGCAGTTTGTATACCAGAATGGCAGCCAGGTGGATGGCAACCAGTGCAGGTAATACCCGTGTCATACCCAGGTGAACAGATTCAAACAGCTCAAAAGTGGCATCGGATACTTCAGGCCAGCCGGCGAGGACCAGGCCGCTGATGCACTGGATCAACAGTGCAAGGAGCAGGGTAACCACCATGTAGCCGCCAGCGGGATTGTGCCCCGCCTTTTCAGGCTCCTTGCCGCGCAGGTAACCAAATACACGTCCCGGACTGGCTATAAACTGTTTAAATCGGCTGGTTTCGCTGCCAATAAATCCCCAGACGACCCGCCAGATCAGCAGAGTCAGCAGCAGTAACCCGAATATAACGTGTGGTCCGTTCCCTGCGCTCGCCATAAGTGCGATAAACAGGCCGGCCTGAAGCCAGTGATAAACCCTTGTTGGTAAATCCCAAACTTTCATCTCAGTGTTCCTCTTCAGTGAATGTCCAATAAATTTACACAACAATAGTTGCGCACGCAACAATTGTTGTGTAAATTGTATCGAAACTAACCAACGAGAGGGGAATCCCATGAAGTGGGGAATGGTACTGGCGCTTTTGCCGCTGACGCTCAACGCGGCAGAAGTTGAACAGAGACAACATGCTTTCAGTGAAATAGAAGCGATTACAGACAGAGCCGAAGCGCTGATTAATGACATGGCCTGGGAAACGCTCAGCCTGGAGAGTGAAAAACTGGTTCGTTACTCACAGTCACTGTCGGGCCTGTTTCCTGAGGGAAGCGGTGAAGGCAGCAAAGCAAAGTCAGCAGTCTGGGATAATCCGGAGAAGTTCAGCCGGCTGCTGAGTGAGATGCAACAAGGTTATCAGCAGCTCAATCAGGCTGCCGGGAAACAGGATTCAGCGGCAGCGATGGACGGTCTGGAGCAGGCAACTGACACCTGCCGCTCCTGTCACCGCAGTTATCGCTCCCGCTGGTAAATAAAACAACACAATAAAGACAACCGACAATAGGAAGAAAATCATGAAATTAGTAAAAATGCTCACTGCCGCCGCTGTTATGTTCAGCTCTGTTACTTTTGCCGCTGACTATGGGGTGGAACTGGAATGGAACACCAATGATATTGGTGAAGTGATGTCGAACATGACGCAGCAGCGTACTGAGTTCGCAAAGCTTATCGATGCCGGTGTGATCAAAGATATGTATATCACCGACAGTCAGATTGATGGCAAACCGCTTAAACTGCTTCGCTTTGTGATCTCGGCTGACAACGAACAGGCAGCGCGGGATCAGCTTTCACATCTGCCTCTGTATAAAAAAGAATTGGTGAAGATCTCCAACATCCGAAACCTGGGGGCGAAGTGGCTGGACAATACTCCGATGAGCAACAACTATGGCGTGATCCTGACCTGGAATCATCATGTTGACAGCATGGAGATGGACCGTGTGCTGGGTGTGGACCTTGCCCGTGTGATCGCGCTGAACAAATCCGGCTACATCACTTCTGCGTACCTGAACACACAGGAGCTTGCTGGTGGTGATATTCGTCCTGTGTACCTGATTTCCATGCTGGCAAAAGACGCGCAGCAGGCGAAAGAACTGTCCAAACAGTTTGAAGCAGTAAATCTGGGCTACGCCAAAGTTGAAGTGACCTACCTGGGCCAGAAGCTCAATATGGAAGAGCTGAAGTAAAGACAAGTATGCAGAACAAAAAAGGCAGCCAGTTGGCTGCCTTTTTCACTTAACAGAAGACATAAGCGATTAGCTTTCTGCTTCAGCAAGTTCGTTCTGCTCAAGAGGCTGGTGCTTGTCAGCCGCTGCCAGCATCTTGCGAATCGCGATTGATGCCGCGAACGCGATAACCATCATCACAACTGCCAGCATGGTCAGCAGACCGAAGTAGTCACCGTAAACCGTCTGAACGAACTCCTGGGTGATCTCCTGGCCTTTTTCTGCCGCGATAGACGTCGAGAATACCGCACCAACGATACCTGACAGGGCAATAGCTACAGAGAACAGGCTTACAGAGAAGTTCTCGATATGCTTAGGTGCAACCGACAGGATGAACGCCACTACCAGAGAACCCACGATTACTTCTGCGAATGCCTGGAAGAAGTGGATTACCAGGAATACTTCCGGACGGATGATCACGTTTTCGCCAACGTTCTTCACTGCAAACGCCAGGATACCAAATGCGATAGCCGTCAGGATGAATGAGAAGCCAATCTTGGTCGCGGTCGTGAAGTTGATGCCGCGTTTTTCAAGACCAGAGAAGGTCGCCGCGATAACCGGGCCTGCCACGATACACCACAGCGGGTTCATCGACATTGACGCTTCCGGTGCGATAGGGATGATACCGAACAGATCACCACGCATAGTGTTGATGGTTACCATGGTCATGGAAGTCATCATCTGGCCGTAGTAAACGAAGAATGCAGTCGTCAGCACAGTAACGATGATGATGGTACCCATGCGCAGTGCGTCAGCTTTTTCTGCTTTAAACATCAGGCTGATGAAGTACAGGATAGCCGCGATACCAATGGCGTATACGATGTTCTTGCCAATATCCATGTTGCTGAACATGAAGAACACCATGCCGATCATTGCAACAGAAGTCAGGCCGAACAGCATCCAGTTTTTGGTGCTTACCGGAGCTTTATCAATATCGGCACCTACGTTCTGCAGAGGCTTGCGGAAAGTGATCAGCATGAACAGCGCAGCAAATGCCAGGATCCCGGACAGCATGAAGCTGCCGTAGAAACCGATCGCCAGTACAAACATCGGGAACAGGTACTGACCCAGCAGTGCACCCACGTTGTTTACTGAGTAGTTTACCGGGAAGCCGTTTTCGAAATCTTCCTGAGTTGCGAACGTACGCTTGTAAAGGCTTGGGTAAGAAGGGGACATCAAGCCACGTCCGTAACTCGCCAGGGCGATACCTGCAAGGCTCATCGGGATGTTCACAGTCGACGCACCCAGTACCAGCAGCGCATAACCTGCACTAAAGCCTGCGTATGCGATGGTTAGTGAGCGGTAAGCGCCCAAAAATTTGTCGGCAATAAAGCCGCCGGCGATTGCAAACAAAGGACCGATAGAAGAGAAGGCCCCCACGACCATCATTGTATCGGCTTCGCTGTAACCCAGATTCTCAAGGAAGAACCGGGTAAGAATTACCATGACCCCGTAAAAGGATAAGCCAAACATCATTTGGCAGAACATCATGGATTTGTTTAGTCTATTCCACATAACAAAATCCTCTTGCGTATTCATAAACTAGTATTTATTACGGCGATAATAGTAACAGACAAAATTATTTACAAAATGGCCTTATTTCGTGTTTTATCGATTGCTCACATTACAATTTCTAATCAATGTGGTTAGATAATTTTGTATTGTGTTTATTTTGTACAGCTGGTGTCAAAGCTGTTAATTAGATTAAACACTCTGTACGGTTAAGTTGACGTTGGATGAGGAAATGTTATTTAAAGGCGCTGGGCACGAGGCGCCAGGCCCTGGGGGAGTTTGCGATAAGTGAAGTGGGAAGATGAGCTATCGTGTTGACAGTAAGATCTGGATAAGAAACCGTGCTTGCAGAGCCCAGAGCCCAGAGCCCAGAGCCCAGAGCCCAGAGCCCAGAGCCCAGAGCCCAGAGCCCAGAGCCCAGAGCCCAGAGCCCAGAGCCCAGAGCCCAGAGCCCA
>NZ_JBSDZD010000004.1:0-383395 GCF_056726165.1 Vibrio sp. 9-16B-A1 | reverse complement strand
GCTTCAACGGGATCTCTGACAAGTCCCTCTTCTCATCACCCAACTCTGACTGGTGCCGTTCCACAAACTCATCCAGACCAAGAAATATCTGCTTTTTCAGCTCGCTCCAAAGCGGCTTTCCCACCCCGTCATACACAAACTGCCGGTACTTGTTGATTGCCCGTTTCCTCTGTTTTCCAAAGAGTAGTAAGGTCTGATCAACAGCCAGCCACTCTGGAGCGGGCTGCTTTCCACACATGAAGGACCAGCTGCTCCAAGGGTATTCATCCGGCGCATCCACCATTCCTGCCCTGACCGGATTAAGTAGAATGTATCGGCCTGCTTCCAGCAGGTAGCTGTCTTTATCAACCAGAACCGATTTGTATCTGCCCTGGAAAAGGTGACCTGCCTGCTTATGCTTACGATTAAATGACTGGGTAAAAACGCCATTTAGCTGCCGCATTCCTTTGCTCAGGTTTCCATCCGGAGTTTCTATCAGTAAGTGGTAATGGTTGGTCATCAGACAATAACTGTGCACCACCCAGTTAAACCGGGCACACGTATCTGCCAGTGTATTCAGAAACAGTTCAAAATCACCCTCATCGAGGTAAATCGACTGTCCGGCGTTACCCCTTGAGGTGACATGATATAGCGCTCCTGCATACTCTATCCGTAATGGTCTGCTCATCATCCTGCCCGCATAAAAAATGGCCTAAGAAAAACTTAGACCACCACAGGCAAAAGGCAAGACCTGACCCCAATCGCTTTCTTGCAAAATGCTCACCTATCTGTTTCTGGGTATAGGCTCCGCTGTTGAATGCCGCAGCAATTGCCTCATCGCGTGAGCTTGCCTCCCTCTCGTACTCCTCCAGTGTTTTGGCTTTATCTCTTCGCTGCTTCAACGGGATCTCTGACAAGTCCCTCTTCTCATCACCCAACTCTGACTGGTGCCGTTCCACAAACTCATCCAGACCAAGAAATATCTGCTTTTTCAGCTCGCTCCAAAGCGGCTTTCCCACCCCGTCATACACAAACTGCCGGTACTTGTTGATTGCCCGTTTCCTCTGTTTTCCAAAGAGTAGTAAGGTCTGATCAACAGCCAGCCACTCTGGAGCGGGCTGCTTTCCACACATGAAGGACCAGCTGCTCCAAGGGTATTCATCCGGCGCATCCACCATTCCTGCCCTGACCGGATTAAGTAGAATGTATCGGCCTGCTTCCAGCAGGTAGCTGTCTTTATCAACCAGAACCGATTTGTATCTGCCCTGGAAAAGGTGACCTGCCTGCTTATGCTTACGAATAAATGACTGGGTAAAAACGCCATTTAGCTGCCGCATTCCTTTGCTCAGGTTTCCATCCGGAGTTTCTATCAGTAAGTGGTAATGGTTGGTCATCAGACAATAGCTGTGCACGACCCAGTTAAACCGGGCACACGTATCTGCCAGCGTATTCAGAAACAGTTCAAAATCACCCTCATCGAGGTAAATCGACTGTCCAGCATTACCCCTTGAGGTGACATGATATAACGCTCCTGCGTACTCTATCCGCAATGGTCTGCTCATCATCCTGCCCGCATAAAAAATGGTCTAAGTAAAACTTAGACCATCTCAGGCAAAAGGCAAGACCTGACCCCAATCAGTTCCGTATCTGCCAGCGTTTTCAGAAACAGCTCAAAATCACCCTCATCGAGGTAAATCGACTGTCCAGCGTTACCCCTTGAGGTGACATGATATAACGCTCCTGCGTAATCTATCCGTAATGGTCTGCTCATCATCCTGCCCGTATAAAAAATGGCCTAAGTAAAACTTAGACCATCACAGGCAAAAGGCAAGACCTGACCCCAATAGCTTCCTGGCAGGAGTAAAAAGAGTCCCGGCGTTGCGCCGGGACCTGTTTATACAAAATATCAGCCAGTTACCTTAAACCGGCTCTCAAGTTCACTGATCCCAAGCCCGCTCTTCTTATGCACCTTCAGCTGTAACATGAAAGGGGTCAGGCTCTTTTCTCGCAATCGCTTACTCGTATTTTTCTAAATCAGCTTCTTCTATCTTACCTTTACGCAAAATACTTAAAGCACTCTCAGATAGAACTAACCGATGATCTTCTGCAAGGCCAAAATCTTCGCCTCCAGCAGTTCCAGTAACTTTGAACCAGTAAAATTTTGGCAATACGTTCTCAGGATACAATTGGTTAAACTGTTCAGACTTTGATACTTCAACCTGATCTAGCGAAAAACCGCTCAGGCCTTCTTGTTCAAGCTCTTTTGCCAGCACTTCTGATATAATGAAACACGGAAACGACTCTAGAAGTTCATCTCCTAACCATCCATCAAACTGATAGTGCAGCTTCGATACCTTGGGAGGATGCACCGTCGTATCCAAAACTGTGTTATCTCCGAACCCACCACTTACTTCGGGCTCTATATAAAAGTACATCACAATCTCCAAATTGCTTATCTTACAGGCGGATTAAACTGAGAACCAAATTTGTTATCTATTTCTGTTGCCTTATCTAGCAACTCCTGCTGAGTCGGGTTTGGATTAGATCGGTAGAAACTATTCCATTCTTTTCTAATCTTACTCAAATGCACATCAGAGTTTATTGATTTAGGTATCCCTCTCAAATTTTCGAGTGAATGCATCTCAGCATCACTTACTAATCCCGGATACCTTTTTTGAACTTGTTGCTCTACTGCATGATGAACAACAACATCTCCTTGCACATCATACCTGAACGGGGTCAGGTCTTGCCTTTTGCCACTATCCTGCTTACCCGAGAGTAATGCAACGGTCTGCTCATCATCCTGCCCGCATAAAAAATGGCCTAAGTAAAACTTAGACCATCACAGGCAAAAAGCAAGACCTGACCCCAATCGCTTTTGCAATCGCTTTTGGGTGACTGGTGCGGATGATTTCCTGCACCGTACATAGAAAATCAGGGCGCGAATAGTTTGTTTGGGTGGAAACCAAACTCACTATGCCGAAAATGTCGGCAGAGCTTTTTGCGCCCTATTGACCCCGGCTGGCTAATGGGTGACCCCAATCGCTTTTCAAATCGCTCATGCGAGCTAGCTGACAAGTCGACCAAGCATTTTCTTACAGCTATCAACCTCTTTAAACAAGCTATTTATGTCAACGTCGTACATGTAATTCGATTCACCTTCAGCGCATGAGACTTCATGCCCATTACTATTTGCAGCAATATATATATCAGGTAGCTCTTGCCCCCTAAAAGCAAATCTAATCGCATGGCTAACTCTATATTCAAATAACTTTTCCAGTTCATCTGATTCTTCAGGATCAATTCTGTCATAGAAGTAGCTGATCCCTTTAGCTACTGAATCACCATCAGTGAGAGCAATAGGGCATTTATCGTTTATTATTGCGGCTTCATTTTCTGTAAACCAGTCTAGCTGTTCCGTTTTTTCAAGAACTAGCGTTGTTAAATTTACAGTTCTATTTATAGTATGATTAATGAGGCTTATCGACAGGTACAACAAACAAGCTGTCGGGTCTAGTTCCGTAGCAGGATGAATTTCAAAGTTGAACTTGTACATTTACTTACCCTTAACCAGTTTTTTATACTCAGCGTTACCAAAATCACCACGTTCTTTCATTTCTTTCAACACGGATGGTGGAGCTTCTGTACCTTTAATTGGATAACCATGCCATCCACCTTGGAGCAACCGGGGTCAGGTCTTGCCTTTTGCCACTATCCTGCTTACCCGGGAGTAATGCAACCCAAAATGCTCCCCTATCTGTTTCTGGGTATAGGCTCCGCTGTTGAATGCCGCTGCAATCGCCTCATCGCGTGAGCTTGCCTCCCTTTCGTACTCCTCCAGTATTTTGGCTTTCTCTCTTCGCTGCTTCAGCGGGATCTCAGACAAATCCCTCTTCTCATCACCCAACTCTGACTGGTGCCGTTCCACAAACTCATCAGGCCCCAGAAATATCTGCTTTTTCAGCTCGCTCCAAAGCGGCTTTCCCACCCCGTCATACACAAACTGCCGGTACTTGTTGATTGCCCGTTTCCTCTGTTTTCCAAAGAGTACTCTCAGGGTCAGGTCTTGCCTTTTGCCACTATCCTGCTTACCCGGGAGTAATGCAACCCAAAATGCTCCCCTATCTGTTTCTGGGTATAGGCTCCGCTGTTGAATGCCGCTGCAATCGCCTCATCGCGTGAGCTTGTCTCCCTTTCGTACTCCTCCAGTGTTTTGGCTTTATCTCTTCGCTGCTTCAGTGGGCTCTCAGACAAGTCCCTCTTCTCATCACCCAACTCTGATTGGTGCCGTTCCACAAACTCATCCGGACCAAGAAATATCTGCTTTTTCAGCTCGCTCCAAAGCGGCTTTCCCACCCCGTCATACACAAACTGCCGGTACTTGTTGATTGCCCGTTTCCTCTGTTTTCCAAAGAGTAGTAAAGTCTGATCAACTGCCAGCCACTCTGGAGCGGGCTGCTTTCCACACATGCAGAACCAGCTGCTCCAGGGGTATTCATCCGGCGTATCCACCATTCCTGCCCTGACCGGATTAAGTAGAATGTATCGGCCTGCTTCCAGCAGGTAGCTGTCTTTATCAACCAGAACCGATTTGTATCTGCCCTGGAAAAGGTGACCTGCCTGCTCATGCTTACGATTAAATGACTGGGTAAAAACGCCATTTAGCTGCCGCATACCTTTGCTCAGGTTTCCATCCGGAGTTTCTATCAGTAAGTGGTAATGGTTGGTCATCAGACAATAGCTGTGCACCACCCAGTTAAACCGGGCACACGTATCTGCCAGCGTATTCAGAAACAGTTCAAAATCACCCTCATCGAGGTAAATCGACTGTCCGGAGTTACCCCTTGAGGTGACATGATATAACGCTCCTGCATACTCTATCCGTAATGGTCTGCTCATCATCCTGCCCATATTAAAAATGGCCTAAGTAAAACTTAGACCATCTCAGGCAAAAGGCAAGACCTGACCCCAATCACTTCCGTTGTCCACCTCCTGCTCACGAACTTCACCTCTTATGCCCTGACCAATGGCAGTTACTACCTGATGATGACTTCACTGTTCGGCGTTACCTATCTGGAGCTGTCCAAAAAGACCAGCCTTGCCAAATACCAGCTCAAAGGATTTAAAACCCGCTTTCCCAGGAAAACCGCAGCGTTCTCGGTTGCGCTCTCTGTTGCCGGCGGGATTCTGATCCACACCATAATGACGGGCGAGTCCGCACAAAAAGCCCTCGAACTAACCCAAAGCAAGTATGGTTCTCAGTATCAGTACCAGATAAAAACGATCGCCTTTTCAAATGAGGATAACAGCGCAGAATTGTGGGCGTACGACGATAAGAATCTTTACAGCGTCAGGGTGCGCTGGCAGGAGTAAAATGAGTCCCGGCGTTGCGCCGGGACCTGTTTATACAAAATATCAGCCAGTTACCTTAAACCGGCTCTCAAGCTCACTGATCCCAAGCCCGCTCTTCTTATGCACTTTCAGCTGTACCGGAATGCGTTCTTTCATCGCTTCGATGTGGCTGATCACGCCGATATTTTTGCCGCTGGCGTTAAGGTTATCCAGTGCGTCCAGCGCCATGTCCAGCGTTTCTGCGTCCAGGGTGCCGAAGCCTTCGTCAAGGAACAGGGAGTCGATGCTGGTTTTATGGCTGACCAGGTCTGACAGTGCCAGTGCGAGGGCCAGGCTGACCAGGAAGCTTTCACCGCCGGAGAGGGTTTTGGTATCGCGCTCGCTGTCACCCTGCCAGGTGTCGAGGACGGTGAGGTCCAACCCTTCGCCTGCTTTGCGTTTCAGCTGGTAGCGGCCGTGGAGGCGGTCCAGTTGTCGGTTGGCAAGGTAGACCAGGTTATCCAGAGTCAGGCCCTGGGCGAACTTACGGAACTTATCGCCTTTTTGTGAGCCGATCAGGCCGTGCAGATAAGCGATATCATCGTACTCCTGCTGGTAGGCGCTGATTTCATCGAGCAGGGTCTGCTGGCTGGTGCGGCGCTCTTCATTGCTGCTTAGCTGGTTGCTGATTTCACCCAACCGCTGAGATACCTGCTCAGAAAGAGTGCTGAGCTCGCCGATCTGCGCCGAGACCACCTCTTCAGAAATGTCCTGCCACTCTTCCGCGTTCGGGTGAGCGCGCAGCTCTTCGAGTTTACGGGTCGCGCTCTCCAGCAGCGCCTGCTGGCGGGCGATGGCTTCTTCGAGCTGCTGTTTCTGGCTGGTCAGCAGGCGTTGCTGCTGCTCCGGAAGCAGTGCGCTCTGAAAGGCTTCCTGAGTATCAAACGGGCTGTTCTCCAGTGCCTGCCGCCAGGCCTGTTCACTGCTTTCAAGCTGCTGCTCAGCCTCTTTAAGCGCGGCAAGCGCGCTGGTATGGGCGGCCTGACTGGCGCTGTTTTTCTGCTGATGTTCAGAGAGGATTTTACCTGAAGCAGCAAGCGCCGATTCGCTTGTGGCAAGAGCCTGAGAAGAGCGTGTTTTTTCTTCCGCGCACTCTTTATCTCCAAAGAGAGTCTGGCGTTCTTTGGTCTGAGTTTCGAGCTGAACTTTCACCGCCTGCTGCTTAGTCTGCAGAGTGCTCAGCTGCTCATTCAGGGCGCTGACTTCGGTATTCAGTGATGCCAGCAGAGGCTCGATTTGTTGTCTCTGCTGGCGAAGTTGTTGCTGCTCACCCCGTTTGGTCTGATACTGAGTAACGCATTGCTGCGCCAGCTCAAACCAGCCCTGGAGTGACTCCGGCCAGTCCAGGTTCTGCTCTGCAAACTGGCCGCGAAGCTCTTCTTCGATTTTCAAAGACTCCGCTTTATGGGTCTTAAGCTGCTCATCAAATCCAGCGAGCTGCTTCTCAATATGACCCAGCTCTTTACCGGTCATCTGAAGCTGATGCTGGTGAGCACTTACTGCCTGCTCAGACTGAGTAAGCAACTGCTGAGCGGCTGATACGCCCTGCTGCGCCTGACGGACTTCATTTAAGCGGCTTTGCAGTGTACTCAGCTTCTGCTCCAGTTCGCTGCGCCATTTGGCGGCGCTGCCAGGCTCGCTGATTGCCAGCTCACTGCGCCACTCCGCGGTAAGTGCCTGCTGTTGGCTCTCCAGTGCCGCCAGTTTGGTGGCGGCTTCTTCCAGCGCGCGCTGCTTACTCTTCAGTTCCAGGCTGGCCTGTTCGCCACGGGCTTTAATCTCTTCAAGTTTGCTTTCCAGCTGCTGTATTTCCTGCACTTTGGCAGGCACATCCACGGCCACCAGCGGGTGCTCTTTCGCGCCACACAGCGGGCAGGGCTCGCCATCTGCCAGTTCGGAGCGATAATGAGCCAGCTGCTCTTCCTGGCTGACCAGGGTGCGGTTGGCTTTTAACAGCTGGTCGTTCAGCTTGTACTCGTCCCGCAGTTGCTGGTAGCTCTGGCTGAGCTGCTCACACTCTTTGGTCAGTGCCTGCTGGCTCTGCTGCCACTGGGTGCACTCATTTTGCGCGTTGCTCCACTGCTGCTGAATACTGACCAGCTGGTGTGCCAGCTGCAGGGAGGTGCCGAGTTCGCTGTGCTGTTTTTCAAGCGTCTCAGGGCTTTCCCCGCTTAGCAGCGCAGCGGCCGTCTCATGCGCTTTGGCAAGCGCCTGGCGTGCCTTTTCTGCCTCTGCCTGTGTATTATCGAGCTGAGCCTGTTGCTGTTTCTGCTGCTCACCAAGCTGCTGCTGATTCTGCTTCGAATCAGCCTGAGCCACGGCTGCCTTTTCTGCCGCCTGCTGCTCTGAGAGCAGGCGGGAATTGCGTTCTTTCCAGCGCTCCAGGTGCGGGGCAAGCTCAGCGTACTGTTTGTTCTCTTCCAGCCAGGCTGTGAGCGCATTCAGCGAACTGTCCAGCTCGGCAGTTTTCTTGTTGTGCCCTTCAATTTGAGCCTCACTGGCCGCTTTGCTTTCCGCGAGTGTCTTCTCTGCCTGAGCCTTGTTTACCGACTCTTCCGTCAGGCGTTTAAGCTCAGCATCCAGCGGCTGCACTTTTTCAATAAGCGCCAGCAGGGCCTGATGCGCTTCTGCCAGTTTCTTATGCTGAGCCTCTGTCTCTTTATGGCTTTCGCTGACCGTTGCCAGTGCCTTCTCTGCCTGATCGCTTTCGGTCTTCCGGGCCTGCACATCTGCCTGACGGTTTTGCAACTGTTTGCCGCTCTGCTGCCACAGCTCAAACGGTGCGCGCAGTGCCTGCGCCGGGGCAGCGCGTTCCAGCAGTTCCAGTTCAGGTTTGGCTTCAATCAGAGCCTGCTCGGCTTCGGCCAGCTTCTGTTTGCTGTGGCCGGTTTCGCGCTCCAGTTTCAACTGCTCCCGCCACCACTGTTGCTGCTCGCTCAGGGTAGCGAGCTGATTTTTTCGCGCGCTCTGCTGCGTGGTCAGTGCCTGCTGCTCTTCGTTCAGGGCGTCGAGCGCTTCGTTGGTCAGCAGGTTGATTCCCTCTGCTTTTCCTTTCAGCCCGGCCAGGTGAGTTTTGGCTTCGCTGAAATGCAGGTGTACCCGCTCAGAGATCTGACCGTAAATTTCGGTGCCGGTCAGCTCTTCCAGAAGCTCCGCCCGTTCCGCCTCTCTGGCGTTAAGGAAAGCAGCAAACTGCCCCTGAGAGAGCATCATAGACTTAGTGAAACGGGCAAAGTCGAGGCCGGTGATTGACTCCACCAGGTCCAGTTTGTCTTTTACTTTATTGGCGAGGACTTTCCCGCTCTCCACTTCAGCCAGTTCAGCCACCGCTGGCTGCAGGTTGCCGTCCGCTTTCCCGCGCGAACGGCGCATGCTCCAGAACGCCCGGTAGGCTTTACCTTTGACTTCAAACTCCACCTCGGCGCTGCATTCGGCTTCGCCGCGGGTCATGATTTCATTGTTCGAGGCTGACAGAACGTCGAGCCTTGGCGTGCGGTGATAAAGCGCCACACAAACCGCATCGAGCAAAGTGGTCTTACCCGCGCCGGTCGGGCCGGTAATGGCAAACAACCCGGCGTCCGCAAACGGCGGCTGGGTAAAGTCGATTTTCCACTCGCCTTTGAGTGAATTCAGGTTACGAAAATGCAGTGACAGGATCTTCATGCTGACACCTCCTTCACTTCATTCACTACCTCGGTAAAACGCGCCCGGATCCGTTCGCGGCGGGCACTCTCCTCTTCACTCTCAAAACTCTCCTGCTCCAGGCGCTTTTCAAACACCTCTGAAGGAGAAAGCTCTGACAGGGATTCATTCTGAAGCTGCTCCAGTGTGCGGCTGGCTTTTTTGCGGGCACGTTTAAGCTGCAGGATCTCCACATCCAGCTCTTCGGTCAGAGCTGCGACGCGCTGCTGCAGATCCGGCAGATAGTCGTGGGATTCGATCTCCACCGCCAGCCACAGGCTTTGCTCATCATGCTTTTTCTGCTCCTGCCGGATCTTCTCCGCCAGTGACTCCAGCTCACTTTTGATCAGCGCCATCGGCTGAAAGGTTGGAACATCAAGTGTGGTGATTTCCGGCTCGCTGGCAAAGCTCACCATCACCACCTGTTTCTGACTGGACAGCTCATCAAAACTGAGCGGGATCGGTGAACCGCTGTAACGGATATGCTCACTTTTGGCGACGCGCTGCGGGCGGTGAATATGGCCAAGAGCGATATAGTCCGCCGGAGGAAAGCCGTCTGCAGCAAAGCCGTCCAGGGTACCGATATAGATGTCACGTACCGACTCTGAGCTTTTCACTCCAAGGGCCGTCAGGTGACCGGTAGCGATAACCGGCAGCTCAGGCTTACCCAGGGCTTCACGCTTTTCCAGAGCCAGCTGATAAAGGCTGGCATAGTGGGATTTGATCGCGTCAGTCAGCGCCTTTTGCTTATCGCTGCCGCTCTCCCCCGCCTCACTGGTGACCAGATCGCGGGCGCGCAAAAAAGGAATGGCGCAGAGAACCGCACCCGGCTCTCCACTGCGATCGTTGAGCACCAGCAGTTGCTGCGCCGGATCTTCTTCTGCTGAGGCGATAACATGGGTGTTCAGGCACGCCAGCACCTCTCTGGACTCATTGAGCATGGAGACAGAGTCATGGTTGCCGCCAAGCACCACCAGCGCACACTGATGCGACTGCAGCGCCACCACAAACTGGTTATACATCTCCCGGGCGTAGCTTGGGGGCGTACCGGTATCAAACACGTCGCCGGCGATGATCACAGCGTCGATGCTGTGTTTATCAACCTGCTCAAGCAGCCATTGGATAAAGGCCTGATGCTCGTGTTTACGGTTCTTGCTGAAAAAGCTCTGCCCGAGATGCCAGTCTGAGGTGTGAAGTATGCGCATAGAAAGTATTTCTCTGTTCCTGAATGCAGGCAACGTTAGCGCGTTTCCCATTGGCTTGTCTATTGCTAAGCTTATGAAATCACAAACAGGGAGAAAGAATAAGATGAGCGACGCACAAAGGGAAATGACCCTGCGGTTTCTGGCCGAGCCAGGGGATGTAAACTTCGGCGGAAAAGTGCACGGCGGTGCCGTAATGAAATGGATCGATCTGGCAGCTTACGCCAGCAGCGCAGCCTGGAGCGGCAAGTACTGTATTACCGCATATGCGGGCGGGATCCGCTTTGTTTCTCCTATCCTGGTGGGCAACCTGGTCGAAGTAACGGCTAAGGTGATCTACACCGGTAACAGCTCAATGCATATCGCCATCGACGTGCAGGCCAGCGACCCGAAAAAGCTCGAACGCAGGCTGACTACCCACTGTATTGTGATCATGGTGGCGGTTGATGAAGAAGGTAAGCCAACATCGGTGCCGAAATGGGTACCACAAACGGAAGAAGACAGAGAGCTGGAACGCTCCGCTCTACGCCTGATTGAGATGCGTAAACAGATTGGCGATGAGATGGAAGCCCACGTTAAAGACCTGAAATAACGACTTGTTTTAACCTGGCATACACCGGACTGTCATTTTTTGTTCATCTTAACGTGGTGAAATACGGCCCCGTGACACTCCCGTCACGCCAGGCACCCAAAGAAAATGGCAGATCCGGTCAAACTCAGCAACGATACCATCAAAGATTTAAGCTCAGTGGAGTACCAGTGGGTGCGTGCACTGTACGTGGAAGGGTATAAAGACGACGAGATCAACCACTACATCCGCACCTGCTTTGGCGGCGATGAGGTCTTCGCCAACCTGTTCAGGAAAGTCGCGCTCGACCGGGAGAGCCTGTATGTGCTGATGAGACATCTGGGGTGTGCGCCGTCGAGTTTGGAGAGGTTATAGGCTCTGGGCTCTGGGCTCTGGGCGAAAATCTCGTAATCTCGTAATCTCGCAACCACGCAACCGCGTACCATTTACATAGATCACACAACCCAATTCCACCAGCCGATTTTTTTGATCTGCCCCGCACTGTTTTTTAAGACAGCTGCTAATACGCAACTAAACAGGCATACTCGTCCGTGATCCTGATTCCAGTCAGGAAACCCTTTCTTACAGGTATAAAAAAACCCAGGCGTAAACCCGGGTTTTGTTACAAGAAACCGTTAAGCAGCAAGCAAAAAGCACAGAGCGTAACAGCCAGCTATGCGTAACCAAGTAATTGTTGTGTTCTTCAACTCAGCTGATCAGCGGCCAAACCAATAGCGCCAAGCGAACACGTATTTTTGTTAGAGTGCGGCGACAAGCGCCGCATCCCTTATTATCCCTTAACGCCACCTGCTGTCAATCCTCCAACAAGCCAACGTTGAGCCAGAAGGAATACAACTGTGATTGGAAGTGCCGACAGAACAGCTGCTGCCGCGAAGTCACCCCACAGGTAATTCTGAGGATATAGGTACTGTTGCATACCTACTGCAAGAGTATAGTTGCTCACATCCGAAAGTAGCAAGGAAGCAACCGGAACTTCTGTTACAGCACCGATGAAGGCCAGGATGAATACCACCGCCAGGATTGGCACAGACAGAGGCAGAAGTACCAGTCTGAATGCCTGCCATGGGGTTGCACCGTCCAGTGCTGCCGCTTCTTCCAGCGAGTTATCGATGGTTTCAAAGTAACCTTTGATGGTCCATACGTGCAGTGCGATACCCCCCAGGTAGGAGAAGATCAGACCGCCATGGGTGTTCAGGCCCAGGAACGGAATGTACTGACCCAGTTTATCGAACAGGGCGTACAGAGCAACCAGCGCCAGTACCGCAGGGAACATCTGGAAGATCATCATCGCTTTAAGGATGGTGCTCTTACCTTTAAAGCGCATACGGGCAAACGCATAAGCAGAGGTAGTAGACAGGGCAACAATCAGTACCGCAGTCACACCCGCAACTTTTACTGAGTTCCACAGCCACAGCAGTACCGGGAACGGAGGCGGCGTGACACTGCCGTCTGCGTTCTCAACTGCGATGCCGAGTGCCAGTTTCCAGTGCTCCAGCGACGGGTTGCTTGGAATCAGCTCACCGGTCGCGAAGTTACCTTCACGGAATGAGATAGCTACGACCATCAGCAGCGGGAAGATGATCAGTGCCAGGAAAAACCACAGGCCGATATGGGTAGCCCAAACCCGGTATTTGAGAGACTTACCTTGTACCATTGGCATAATCGTCGCTCCTTATTGTTCAGACAGCTTGGTGAATCGAAGGTTAAGCAGTGCAAGACCACCCACCAGCAGGAAGATCAGAGTTGCAATCGCACTTGCCAGACCGAAGTCCTGACCACCACTACCTTCAAACGCGATACGGTAGGTGTAGCTCACCAGAAGGTCGGTGTAACCAGCAGGCTCTGAAGTTCCGATCATGTTCGGGCCACCCTGAGTCAGAAGCATAATCATCACGAAGTTGTTAAAGTTAAACGCGAAGCTGGCAATCAGCAGTGGCGTCAGTGGTTTGATCATCAGCGGAACGGTGATGTTCATGAAGTTCTTGAACGGACCGGCACCATCGATAGCAGACGCTTCGTACAGGTCATCCGGAATCGCTTTCAGCAGACCCATACACAGAATCATCATGTAAGGGAAGCCCAGCCAGGTGTTCACGATAAGAACCATGATCTTGGCCAGCAGCGGGTCTGAGAACCAGTTCGGGCTGATACCGAAGATGGTCTCCAGCACCATGTTGATTTCACCAAAGCTCTGGTTAAACAGACCTTTAAAAATCAGGATAGAGATGAATGACGGAACCGCATAAGGCAGGATAAGCAGCACGCGGTAAATTGCGCGGCCTTTCAGTGCTTCCCACTGAACAAGACTGCCAAGCACCAGACCGATTACCAGGGTCAGGCCAACCGAACACGCCGAGAAGACAACTGTCCAGATAAAGATGCTGACAAACGGCTGTTTGATACCTTCGTCTTCGTAAACACGCTCAAAGTTAGCAGTGCCGATGCCGACAACAAATCCAGGAGAAATCTGGCTACCGATAAACTCGCCATTTTCATTCACTGGCTGGTAGTAACCGATCTCCATATTTGGCATCAGGGTTTCACCCGTCTTGTTGTTTACAAGAGCCTTACCGTCACCCTGCACTGTGTACAGCGGAGCAATCGCTGCGAATTTACGCAGGCCGCTCATACGGATATCTTTGCCATCCGGCTTGCGCAGATCCAGACCACTCAGGGTTGCACGGCTCTTAACGATGGTTTTGATTGGTTCTTTCTTACCTTCTACTTCCGGCACAGGTGCCAGCTCAAGGGTAAACTCAGACACGTTCGCAAGATCGATCTCTTTAGTGGCAAGCAGCTGCTCACCATCTTTAATGACGATGCGATGACCGTTATCTGTTTTCAACAGGTCGAAAGAGTAGCTCTCGCCACTTTGATAAGTCTGATCGAGCAGTACAGACTGCGCCCGGTCAAACGAAAGTTGGTTCTTGGCACTGTAGTTAGTGAATGCAAGCCCAATGGTGTATGCCAGTGGGAAAAGAATGAAGAGGATCATGCCCGCGATACCTGGGTAGATATAACGGTGGGCGTATGTCTTCTTACTGCCGAAAATATATAGTGCCAAAGAGGTGAGCAGGATAGTGAGCATGGCAAAAGCCATTTCGCCACGCGAGTACATCAGAATACTTGCGTAACCGTTAACAATGCCCACTGTCGCCAGAAGCGACCATTTAATAAATACCTGCTTACTGGTCTTAGGTGCCGCTACATTGATAGCGTCTGTGCCTTGAACTGACTGCATAAGAAACCTGCTAGCGATAAAAGTAAAGAAAAGGAGGGGTTACCCCCTCCTTAAAAGGGTGGAACTTAAGACTTATGAGTAATCAAAAATGATTACTTGGTCATTTGTTTTTCTGCGTCAGCCAGAGCTGCGTCTACAGTCTGACGACCATCAACCACGTTAACTACCGCGTTCTTAGCAGAGCTCCAGAAAGCGTTCATCTGTGGGATGTTAGGCATGATTTCACCGTTCAGGGCGTTATCCATGGTTGCTGCGATACGCTTGTCTGCGCCCAGCTCTTCCTGGAAGCTGTTCAGTGCTACTGCACCCAGTGGCTTATCATTGTTAACCATACGCAGACCATCGTTAGTTAGCAGGTAGTTCTCGATGAACTCAACCGCCAGGTCTTTGTTAGGAGATGCAGTGCTGATACCTGCAGTCAGTACGCCAACGAAAGGCTTAGATGACTGGCCGTTGAACTTAGGAAGAGTGGTTACGCCGTAGTTGATACCAGACTTCTCGATGTTACCCCACGCCCATGGGCCGTTGATGGTCATCGCCGTGTTACCTTTGTTGAACTCAGACTCAGATACTGAGTAGTCCATATCCGCAGAGATAACGCCTTTCGCTACCAGGTCTTTTACGAAGTTCATTGATGCTTTAACGCCTGGCTTGTTGATACCAGCGTCTTTCACATCGTAACCGTTAGAAGTGTATTTGAACGCGTAACCACCGTCAGCAGCCATCAGAGGCCAGGTGAAGTACGGTTCTTTCAGGTTCCACATGATGGCAGATTTGCCGTCTTTCTTCAGTTTCGCGTCAAGTGCCGCTACTTCTTCCCAGTTTTTAGGTGGGTTTGGAACCAGGTCTTTGTTGTAAATCAGAGACAGTGATTCAACCGCTACAGGGTAGCCGATGATTTTGCCTTTGTATTTCACTGCGTCCCAGGCGAAATCTACGATACCTTCCTGAGTTGCTTTAGAAGGTTTGATTTCAGCCAGCAGGCCAGCTTCTGCGTAACCACCGAAACGGTCGTGCGCCCAGAATACAATGTCAGGGCCGTCGCCAGTTGCAGCAGTTTGCGGGAATTTGTCTTGCAGCGCGTCTGGGTGCGCTACAGTAACTTTGATACCAGTATCTTCTTCGAACTTTTTACCTACTTCAGCAAGTCCGTTGTAGCCTTTATCACCGTTAATCCAAATGGTCAGTTGACCTTCCTCGATAGCAGCATGAGCGCCAAAAGAACCAAGAGCAGTTAACGTACACACTGCAATAGTGCTTAGAGCTTTTTTCATTTTGTAATCCTTTTATACTTGAATGTAGGGCATTCAGTTATTACCAGTGCCTCTGAAATCGCCAGTTGATAATCTGAGATACCAGATCAAAGCCGAATTTCGACAGTAATCATCATAGAAGACGCAATCCAGCTCATCATCCTAAACTCTACGCCCTCCCCATTATGGCGCATTTTCGTGATCTCCATCGGCACAGCCCCGGAATGAGATCACAAAACTGTCACGCAACGTGATCATACGCACATTTAAAGGGCGTATTTTTTTGAAGTCGGCCTAAAAACCGTTTGCGCCCCTCCTCCCCCTCTACTCCCCCTTGAGTTTTTTATCATGGGAGGATGTTTCGCCTGCCGGGATCGCACAAACTGCATCTGTCCGACAACGGATGCGAATAATCAGGGCACCAGCCCGTTTTACGAGCCGGAGTTGTTGCGCAGGTGTCATTTAAACGTGAGTGGTATATCTGTACGGGGGAGTACGTTTAAATGATGGCGAGGGAATGCGTGACAGTGTATTGGCTACGATGGGTGACGAATAACTCAATTAATTAACCGTCACCCTTTTTTTCTTATTTACTGTTTCCTGTCGGTTAGTGTTCGCGGCAAAGATACCTATAATGCGAACGGTAACTGCTAAAAAAAAATCAATCGAGGACGAGCTAAATGGCGAGTGTCACTTTAAAAGACGTATCCAAGGCATACGGTGACGTACTGATTTCAAAGAACGTTGATTTAGAGATTAAACAAGGCGAGTTTGTAGTATTTGTTGGTCCATCAGGTTGTGGTAAATCCACCCTGTTGCGCTGTATTGCAGGTCTGGAAGACATCACATCAGGTGACCTGTACATTGGCGATCAACGTATGAATGACGTAGAGCCATCCAAACGTGGCGTGGGCATGGTATTCCAGTCTTACGCGCTCTACCCTCACTTAAACCTTTATGACAACATGTCTTTCGGCCTGAAGCTGGCAAAAGCAGACAAGGGCGAAATCGACAAGCGCGTATCTCACGCGGCAGAGATCCTGCAGCTGGGTCACCTTCTGGAGCGTCAGCCTAAAGCGCTTTCCGGTGGTCAGCGTCAGCGTGTGGCTATCGGCCGTACCCTGGTTTCTCAGCCAGACGTATTCCTGCTCGATGAACCGCTTTCTAACCTGGATGCAGCGCTGCGTGTACAGATGCGCTCACAGATCACCAAACTTCAGCGCCAGCTGGGCTGTACCATGATCTACGTTACCCACGACCAGGTGGAAGCGATGACCATGGCAGACAAGATTGTGGTACTGGACGCAGGTTACGTGGCGCAGGTTGGTAAGCCTCTTGAGCTTTACCACTACCCACAAAACCGCTTCGTTGCTGGCTTCATCGGTTCACCTAAGATGAACTTTATGAGCGTGTTCATCGAAACCGCAGAGAAAGACCGCGTAATGGTTCAGCTGTCTAACGGCCAGGCATTCTGGATCCCGGTTGACGGCACCACAGTAACCAAAGGCGAGCGTATGTCTCTGGGTATCCGCCCTGAACACATCATCACTGCAGATGAAAATGCAGACGCGGTTATCGAAGGTGAGGTAATGGTGGTTGAGAAACTGGGCCACGAAACTCAGGTATACCTCAACCTTGAAGACGCAGATGCAGACGTTATCTACCGCGCACCAGACACCCTGCCGGTTGAAGCGGGTCACACCTACAAGATTGGTATTCCTGCGCACCGCTGTCACCTGTTCCACAGCGATGGCACCGCGTGCCAGCGTCTCTACAAAGAGCCAGGTGCTGAATAAAAGTTCTGTTACACCTTATCCCCAATAAGGCTTCAAGCCCTCCTCGTGAGGGCTTTTTTCTTTTTTAGTTTCCGGATTCCAGGCAACTCACCTCCACCTTCTGCTCCCCCCCGGCCTCTTCCAGCGTCAGGGAGAGCGGCAACTGGCCGCTGTCCAGCCGGTAGGTCAGGGTTGCGCCCGGTGAGGCGTAGTAACTCAGCCGGTTTCCGGTGTGGGTGATTAAGGTCAGCGAACCCTGATATTGCTGGCTGATAACCGTCAGCAGCACTTCATCAGAGCGCAGTTCACAGTGGATGAGTGGATCGGTTTCCAGAACCTTTCCGGGCGGGAGAGCCCCTGCAAATGAGAGGGTGGAGAAAAGTAAAGCGGCGCCTGGCGCCGCTTTGAGGAGAGGGCTTACCATTGAGTAATAGTCACATTACTGTGCGTGGTATTCGTCATATTAACCTGGGCGTAGTCGTAAATAGTCTGCGTAACAGCAACTTCGTTACCGTAACTGTTTGTCGCAGTCACAAGAGCTTTCGAATATGACTGATTTTGGTCAATATCTACTTCGTTCTTCGCCCCACCATCGATTTTCACTTTCGCATAGTTATCTTTACCCAATTGATCGACAAAAACGTTGTTTTCATCGGTACCATTAATAAGGTCAAGATAGGCATCATTCCCCGATGAAGTTACAGCAGCATCCGTACCCTGGTTTACTTTTACGGTATTTCTGAAAGCATCGCCCTGAACGTACAGGCGAACGTTGTTATCTGACTGGGCCTGCACAATCTCGACATCTGTCTGACGAACAGCAGCAGCTCCATAGCCATCACCTTTCAGCTGAACATTAGCATTATGACCTTCACCAGACTGCTTAACTGAAATTGTCCGGTCAGTATATGCGCTGCGGGCAAAGTCAGCCTTAACGTACGCTGTCTGATTTGCGCCAGTTTGCTCAATTGAGGTATCGAGGTTAAAAGTTGTATCAGTATTTACTGTTGCGTTATGTGCGCCTGTATGGCCCCGCTGATAAATTACGTTATCGGAGTAAGCTCCGTTTTTTGCCGTTACCGTTGCATTGTGATCTGGTCCAAACTGATCGATATCTGCAGTCGCTTTATAGGCATCAGTGATCGTCACCCTTGCGTCAACATCAGCATCAATGCGTTGCTTATTTTGCTGATGAATGTTCACATCTGAATAGTCCGCATCTGTCAGTTGAACTACGCTGTAATTATCCTGACCAGCGGATGCAAATGTACCTGAAGCAAAAAGCGCAGCAGAAATTGCTATAGCTAACTTTTTCATTATGTCGTCCCTATTATTTTCCATGTTGAGGTCGCCGTGTAACACACTACTGCTTAACCTGTATGGCACGGCTCATATTGTGGATAATGACCAACTGGTCACCTCCGTTTTGAATTACGTTGTAGTCCTGGGCACCCGTGCCGTACAGTGCGGCGATATTGCCGTTGTTATACTGCTCGATACTGATGTCTCCCGCCGGGCTGGCACCCTCACAGCCCAAATCAGCCCCCAGCGCACACTGCTTGAGTACCGCTGTGTTGTGGCTGCCATGCTGCACGATATAGCCACTGTGCCCCACTCCGTCCTGCTCTATCCAGGCCAGGTTGTAGCTGCCATACGCCTGCTCAGTTGCTGCTGTATTACCCTCTCCCCGCTGACGGATCCCGGCCAGCGAACTGGTGGTCCCTTTTTGGACCACTGCTGCCTTATTTGCCCTGGCACCGGTATTGGCCTGCTCAATCCACACCATTGAACCGCTGCTGTCTTCAATGTTCACAGCAGCAAAGTTCCGTTCAGACACCTGCATGGCGGACAGCTCATCCATCACCTGCGAGCCATCAAATTCTGACGAGAACGGACGGTCGAGAGCATAATTGAGTTCCGCCAGTGCGAATGGAGCAACCACGGAAGAGGCGGCCATCACAACAGCCAGAGTAAATACCCGTTTTGCTGTTTTCATACCCACTCCAAAATTCATCCCTTTGCATAATCAAAATATACCCCCGGTTATTCCGCCTCATCAATAAACTTTAAATGGAATATTAAAAACATCATCTTCCCTTTATTATCAGAGGAAAGAAATAGCGTAATAAATTAGTTTACCGTTCTGAACCAATTACTGACCAAAAGCATTAGAAATGAGACAAAATATTGAAAATACAGCAAGTTATATCTTCCAATCTTAGCTCAACATATTATTGTCAGCAGATGAAAAACGTCTCAAAGATTAGAATGCGGTTCGTCACCCTCTTTAAGACTTAATTAAACACCCAGGCAAAGCTAATATATACGACAAGGTAACAAACTTATTAATTGCAATGGTATTACGTCAGAAATGGTTAATTGCGGCTCTTCTGATACCGCCCCTTTTTTCTCATGGTACTGAAAAGCCGCTTGAAAACGGGACACCACTGGAAAACGGCAAACAGCTGGAAGGCAGCTCACCCAGGTTTCACGACTTCAGTGAAGTGGGCGGGCTGATTGTGGACCGGACCATGACCCGGATCGGGGAGGAGTTTTACTCCGCCTTTTCCCAGCTGATGAACGACAGGTATGAAAACCTGGATGAGAACCTGACGGTGACAGAGCGGCCAACGGCCCTCTCCGGCAGCATTATCAGCATCTGGCACCGCAACAAAGCTATTTACCGTACTGCGCTGTCTCCGGGCAGACGCAAGACGGAAGACAAAGCCAATGAGGCCCTGAGAGTCGTCGGTTCCTACATAATCCGCTGGGAAGCCGAACGACTGCTGCAGGACACCTTCGATCTTGATTACGATGAGCTATAACGAGGCAAGGATGAAAAGCAAAGCCACAGTGATCGGTCTGTTAATCAGCGCCTGTCTGCTTCCTCAGGGAGCCGGCGCCACAGAGCTGGTCTATACACCGGTCAACCCAAGTTTTGGCGGCAACCCGCTTAATACCTCTCATTTGCTGGGTGTCGCCAACGCCATTAATGACTACAAGCCGCCTGCCGACCCGGATCTGGGTTTTGAAGAGCAGAGCGCCCTGGACCGTCTGGCATCGAGCCTGGAGTCACGTCTGATCAGCCAGCTGCTGGCAGACGTGGGTAACGGCAATACCGGCCAGCTGGAAACCGATGACTTCTTCCTCAATATTGTCGATGACAACGGCACCCTGCTGGTGCAGATCGTCGATAAAAACACCGGGGAGTCCACCGAAATTCAGGTCTCCGGCCTGACCCCCGACATGTAGGAGTCATCACATGAAATCACTTTTTGTCAGTCTTATTCTGCTGGTGATGACCGGGTGCAGCTCAAGTCTTGCCATTCCCGATCCCGATGCGGCGCCGACCCTGATGCCGCGCGGCGCAACTTATGTTGACCTTATCTCCCTGCCTGCGCCAAAGGGAAAAATCCTGGTATCTGTGTATGATTTTCGGGACCAGACCGGCCAGTACAAACCGCAGCCTAACAGTAACTTCTCCACCGCCGTACCCCAGGGCGGGACCGCGCTGCTGACCAACTCACTGCTCGACTCCAACTGGTTTATACCCCTGGAGCGGGAAGGGCTGCAGAACCTGCTCACCGAACGAAAGATCATTCGCGCAGCGCAAAGCAAAGATAAGAAAGTGAAAAACCACGGCGTGAATCTGCCTTCGCTCAGCTCGGCCAATATCGTGGTGGAAGGAGGAATCGTTGCCTACGACTCCAATATCAAAACCGGTGGCATTGGTGCCCGCTATCTGGGGATCGGCTCTTCCGGTCAGTACCGGACCGATCAGGTCACCGTGAATCTGAGGGCGGTAGATGTGCGCAGCGGACAGATCCTGCTCTCAATCACCACCAGCAAGACCATTTTCTCCCATGAACTGACCGCCGGTGCGTTCCGCTTCATCGATTACAAAGAGCTGCTCGAAGCCGAAGTGGGCTACACCCACAATGAACCGGTCAATATCGCGGTAATGTCCGCCATCGATGCAGCGGTGATCCACATGGTGGTCAAGGGCATTAAAGCCGGGCTGTGGCAACCGGCCCGCTCCGATTACAAAGAAAACCCAATCCTGCAGCGTTACGAAGCCCAGAAGCATCAGATACTTTAAGCGCTTCCCCGGCACCGCATGGACGCGGTGGCCGGGGTTCTTTCCTGGCCAGAAAGAAGCAAAAAGGGATGCTGCGGCATCCCTTTTCTTTTCTATTATCACCCTTTCTGGTGTGGCGGTTATTTAACTATACAAACTCTTCGCTGGCGACGTTCTCTTTCACCCACAGCAGGGCCTGGAGACGGTTTTTCACCTTAAGCTTCTTAAACGCATTGTGCAGGTGCGTTTTAACGGTATTTTCACTCACATAAAGGGCATCAGCGATCTGCTGATTAGAAGCGCCATCACCAAGCATCTTGATGATCTGCTGCTCTCTTTTGGTCAGGATTGAATAGTCCGAATTCGTGCTGATATTTTGCCGCTCGCGGTAAAACTTGATGTACTCGTGCATCAGACGCCGGCTGAGCCACAGCTCACCCTCAAGCACCTTGGTGATCCCCTGGATCAGGGTCTCCAGGGAATCGCTGGTGTAGAACACTCCAACCAGGTTGCGCCACTTGAGCATCTCTTTGTACTGGACTTCACTCTGACAGTTAAGCAGCACCTCTTTACATTCACCGCTGCAACCGGCTCGCAGCTGCTGATAATGTTCCAGAACACCATCTTTGCACGTTGCCAGATCGATGATCATCAGCTCCGGCATTTGCCCGGGAGCCACCTCTTCCAGCGCGGTCAGCTTATCCGGAGACACCAGTTTAATTGCAAGGTTTGTTTCTTTTTCTATCGACTCCTTGAGGAGTACAGACTGCAAACTGTTATCCGCCAAAAAAGCCGCATGAACTCTGGCAACAGATCCTGTCTCCATACCAAACTCCTTCCTAAACCAACCATTGACCTGACCAATCTATCAACTGCGCATTACGAGTCAAATCAATGAAATCGATTACAGTACGCATTTTATAAAGAGCTAATTAACAAACTGGTAATTAATCATGAACTTAACCAGGAAGTCTCTTATTTAAGAAAGCAGTTGAATAAAAATCAGTATGATACGGATAACAAAAAAGGTGCCCAGAGGCACCTTTTCATCGTAACGCAAAAGTTTAGTGGACCGGCGCGTCCGTTTTTGCGTAGAACTGGCCGAAGTGCTCTTCCAGCACTTCCGGAGTCAGTTTGCCTTCGGCTTCCAGCTGCTTCAGCTTGGCAACCACGGCTTTCTGCTCTTCCATTGATGGCAGCTTCACTTCCGGCTCGTCACCGGCCTGCTGGCTCATCGCTTCCAGTTCTTTTTCAAAATCGCTCATTGTGATGTCCTGGTTAACTTATCTGACCGGGAGTCTACCCAATTTACCTTACAGTTTAAAGCCACCCACCATAGCATCGAGGCGACGTGACAGCTCAGAAAGCTCGGCACTGGCCTGTGCCAGCTCTTCTGCAGTGCTGGTAGTCAGCTCGTTAATGGCATTGATTTCCTCAATATTTTCATTGATGGTATGCACAACAGTGGACTGCTCTTCGGTCGCGGTCGCCACCTGAGTATTTCGGTCAGAAATATCGGTAATGCTGCCGGAAATCTCCGTCAGCACTTCCACCGCCTGATCGGTAGACACCACGCCCTGGTGAGTGACTTCCTTACCCGCTTCCATCGCATTCACCGCGTTTTTAGCATCGTCCTGAAGCTGATTGATCATCTTCTGGATCTCTTCAGTCGAGTCTGCAGTGCGGCTCGCCAGATTACGTACTTCATCCGCTACCACGGCAAAACCGCGGCCCTGCTCACCGGCACGCGCCGCCTCAATCGCAGCGTTCAGCGCCAGCAGGTTGGTCTGGTCTGAAATATCACGGATCACGTCCAGGATAGAACCGATGTCCTGGGTAGTGCCCGCCAGTTTCTGAACCACACTGCCGATATGGTCGATATCAGACGCCAGACGGCTGATCGCATCCTTCGCTTTGTAAATCACATCACGGCCATGAGTGGTGCTGCTCTCTGCACCATTGGCAGTGTCAGCAGCGGTTGCCGCGTTAGAAGCAATCTCGCTGATAGTGGCACCCATCTCGTTAATCGCAGTCACCACCTGAATAGTCTGGTCACGCTGGTTCTGACTGTTATCGTGGGTAGTAGTTGATTTCTCTGCCACGCCCTGAGCTGCAATCTGTAACGCCTGACTGGTTTCAGCCACCTCTTTCACCGAGTGGTGGATCTTTTCGATAAAGCCGTTAAAACCCTGAGACAGCTGCGCAAGCTCATCGTTACCCTTCACTTCGATACGCTGCGCCAGGTCACCGTCACCTTCACCCAGCTCACGGAAACGAGCGGCGATCGCCTGAATAGGACGGGTAATTGTGCTCGCCAGAAGCAGACCAAGGAAAATAAAGCCGGCAGCCACCACGATTGTGGTGATCAGCATGTAACGTGCCGTCTCATTCAGCTCGGCAAATACCTCGCTGGTTGGCACCTGAGCCACGATAAACCAGTCCATGGACGGTACGTAACGGCTGGCGATAAACACCTCAGTGCCACCATCTTCAGCGGTGATCAGGTTAAAGTCGCCTTTGGTCAGCAAAGTACGTGCTTCCGGACCGTAAAGAGCCGTCAGGTCTGAATTACGTTTGCCTGAGTGTTTGTGGATCTGCACTTTACCTTCTGCGTTCGCCAGGAACACAAAACCGGTGTCTTCAATCTGAAAGCTGTTCATCAGCGACACCATGTCGTTCAGCGACTTGGACAGCCCGGACATCGCCAGACCATTCAGCTGCTGATAGTTGGCAAACATTTTCACTTCGCCATTGGCTTCGGTAAATACGCTGACACTGGTTGGCTGGCCCGAACCGGTAAAGCCAAAGAACCAGCCATCCTGCTGCTGATTCAGTTCACGCAGGAAGCCGCCCTGGTTCCAGTAATAAGCTGTATTACGGTTAGCCACCGAGGCATCGTTCAGACCGTACTGGTCGCGAACCACGTTAAGCTGTTCAACCAGCAGCTTTTCCACTTCCGGGTCACGCGCGGTCGTGGCAATCGCCTCATGAATGAACTTGTTACTCGCCAGTTGCTCGGCTGCCGCCAGCATCTGAGAGACTTCTTTATCAACCTGCTCACCGACCAGGTTAAGCATGGATGGCAGTTCAATGTCCACCAGGCGGTGTTCCAGCACGCCGCGCGACTGGCTGTAGGACATAAAACCGACCAGGCAGGTAGACGCCAGTACCGCAACGGTGATCCCGGCGACGATTTTCTGTTTTATTGAAAGAGATGCGAACATATAAAAGTGGCTCCGATTCCTGTGCAATCGTTGTTTTTGTTGTAATTCAAAGGGGGGTTTAGCAAAACCTTAATTTCTATCGGCTGAGTATACGCGAGCTTTACCGTGATTTTTTTCCGGCGCCCTGATGCGCAAACGGTTGCCAAACTAACCCTTTAACTGTAGAACTTGCTTTCCTTTACTGATCAATATTTTATTGCAGAAATGCAAAGGAACTTTTTTTTGTGATCAAAGTCCGAATCCGAGTAATTCAATGAGTCTGGAGTAGTCGCACTATGCATTCGAGCTCTTTTCAGCAGCTGCAAACCTATCTTAACGGCCAGGTGGTCGGCCAGCATGAGCTGGTAAAACAACTGCTGGTGGCCCTTCTTGCCGATGGCCACATTCTGGTAGAAGGCCCTCCCGGCCTTGCAAAAACCCGGGCAGTCAAGTGCCTGGCAGAGTGTATCGAAGGGGATTTTCACCGCATTCAGTTCACCCCTGACCTGCTGCCTGCTGACCTGACCGGTACCGATATCTTCCGCCCTGAAACCGGTGAGTTCACCTTTCAGGCAGGCCCGATTTTTAACTCAATGATCCTCGCCGATGAGATCAACCGCGCTCCGGCCAAAGTGCAGGCGGCCATGCTGGAAGCCATGGCAGAAAAGCAGATCACCGCAGGCCGCAAGACATACGCCCTGCCGGAGCTGTTTCTGGTGATGGCAACCCAAAATCCGATCGAGCAGGAAGGCACCTATCCGCTGCCGGAAGCTCAGCTCGACCGTTTCCTGCTTCACCTTGAAGTCGACTATCCGGACGCGGACAGCGAGCTGGCTATTCTGCGCCTTAACCGTGGTGAAGCCATGGGTGAGCGGGCTGAAAAACCGGAGCAGCTGAGCCAGCAGCAGGTATTCGAAGCTCGCCAGGCAGCACTGCAGACTCAGATGGCAGGCAGCATCGAGGCCTATATCGTCCGGCTTATCATGGCAACCCGTGAACCGGAACAGTACAGTCCTGAACTGGCAGGCTGGCTGGAAATGGGCGTCAGCCCGCGGGCAACTATCGCGCTCGACCGTGCCTGCCGTGCCCACGCCTGGCTGTCTGGCCGTGAGTTTGTTACCCCGGAAGATGTGCACGCCATGGCTTACCCGGTACTGCGCCACCGCCTGCTGCTGAGCTACCCGGCCCAGGCGCAGGGTATTCGTGCCAGCCAGGTGATCGACAAGCTGCTGAGTCTGGTCGGCAGCGCCTGAGGCCCGTTATGCAACAGCAACTACCATTTGGCAGCAACGGGGTCGAACTGACCCTGACTGAGCTGCTGGAATACAAAAATCACAGTCTGAAATGGCTGCCACCAGCTCGCAGCCTGTGGTCTCAGATGAGTGGTGGTCATCAGAGCCGGCGCACCGGACGCGGTATGAACTTCTCTGAAGTGCGCCGCTATCAGGCCGGTGATGATATCCGCGCCATTGACTGGCGGGTCACCGCCCGGACCGGAAAGCCGCATACAAAACTGTTCAGCGAGGAACGCGAGCAGCCGGTGATGCTGTATATCGACATCAGCACCAGCATGCGCTTTGGCTCCAGCCTGATGCTTAAATCTGTCCAGGCCGCCCATCTGGCTGCGCTGATAAGCTGGCTGACCACGGCCTCTCAGGACAGGATCGGTGCCCTGATCGACGATGGCCATCAGCTGACAGAGCTTAAACCCACCGCCCGCGCCAAAGGCACCCTGCACATGCTCGACCGGCTGGTGTCGCTGCACAATGCGGCTCTCACTCATCCTGAGAGTGCTGCTTTGCCGGTCAGCCAGGCCCTCAAAGCCCTGCATCGCCTGTGCCCCAAAGGCAGTGACATCATTCTGATCTCAGACTTTCAGCGTTTTGATAAAAATGATGCAGCTCAATTGAGCCAGCTCAGGCAGCACAACCGGCTGAGAGTTATCTCGGTCTATGACCCGCTCGAACAGGGCCAGACCCCATTTAAAGGGCAGGCCCGGGTCAGTGACGGAGAGCATGGGCAGTGGCTCAACTTTGGCTCCCGCGCCCTGCGCCGGGCATTTGCCAGCCAGTGGAAAGATGGCCAGAGCCATATCAAAACCACCTGTGACCAGCTGGCGATTCCGGTGCATTTTCTCTCCGGCGGAATACCGCTGCTGCCCCAGCTGGCCCAAATACACACTCAGGAGGATCCTCTTGGCAACCGCTGATACTCCCCTGCAACTCGCACCGCTGCACCTGCCACCGGAACCGGGTCTGTGGCCACTGGCCTGGGGCTGGTGGGCGCTGCTTGGCCTTGCGTTGATGCTCATCATTGCGGCCGCATTCTGGTGGCAACGAAGACGCAAACACCACCAGGCCAGACGTGATGCCCTTTGCCAAATGACACAGATTCAGGACGCTCAGGGCGCGATGGAACTGGCCCGCCGCGCAGCGCTGAGTTACTTTCCCCGCCAACAGGTCGCTGGTCTGCACGGTCAGGCCTGGCTTGCATTTCTTGACGAGCAGCTTGATAAGCCACGCTTTTCGCCTCATTTCGATGAGTGGCAACGGGCTCTCTATCAGGACGCCCCACTGTCACCAGAGCGGCTGAATGATGTGCATCACTGGCTGAGTAAAGCTCTGCCACCCAAAAAAGGAGGCAGCCATGCTTGATTTTACCTGGTGGTGGGCGCTGGCGCTGCTGCCATTACCTCTTCTGATCTACCGCTTTGCCCCACCGGTTCGCGAAACCGCAGAGATCCGCCTGCCCTTTGTTCCCACAGGGCATACGGCCGTAATTACCCAAACCCGGCTGCCAAAAATCCTCGCGATTGTCGGCTGGGTAAGCCTGGTCATCGCCTGCGCCCGCCCGGTATGGCTGGGTGAGCCGGTCGAGTACCATCCCAAACACCGGGACCTGATGCTGGTGGTGGATCTTTCCTACTCCATGAGTCAGGAGGATATGAAGTATGACGGCGACTATATCGACCGCCTCAGCGCGGTAAAAAAGGTGCTGTCGGAGTTCATTGAACGCCGAAAAGGTGACCGGATCGGGCTGGTATTGTTTGCCGACCACGCCTACGTTCAGACCCCGCTGACGCTCGACCGGACAACCGTCAAAGCGCAGCTTGACCGCGCCGTGCTGCAACTGGTCGGTACCCGCACCGCGATTGGCGACGGTATTGGTCTGGCAACCAAGACCTTTATCGACAGCGACGCGCCGCAGCGGGTCATGGTGCTGCTCAGTGACGGCAGTAACACCGCCGGGCTCCTCAACCCGCTTGAAGCCGCTGAAATCGCCAAAAAGCATGATGCGACGATTTACACCGTGGGTGTCGGCGCCGGTGAAATGGTGGTGAAAGGCTTTCTGCTCAGCCAGACGGTCAATACCGCGGCCGATCTCGACGAACAGACCCTGACTCAGATAGCCCAGATGACCGGCGGTCAGTATTTCCGTGCCCGCGATGCCGCGCAGCTGGCAGGGATCTACGACCAGATAGACAAACTGGAACCGGTCAGCGGCGCAACCCAGACCTGGCGTCCCCGGACGGAATGGTTCGGCCTGCCACTGGCGCTGTTTTTACTCTCTGCCATGACACTTGGCTGGCTGAGGAGGCAGCATGATTGATTTTGTATTTCTTTACCCGTGGGCACTGCTGGCGCTTATTCCGGCACTGATCATCGCGGCGCTGTGGAAACGCAGCGCTGGCAAACAGGGCCTGATTGCCCCGCATATCGCCCAAAGGCTGGCTCAGGTCAGCCCGTCATCCGGCAGCATGCGTGCGTTGCTGCTGTTTGGCTGGATAACCGGTGCTGTCGCGCTGGCGGGCCCAAGCTGGCAAACCGCCAGCCGCCCGGCGTTCCAGAGTGATGCTGCGCGGGTACTGGTGCTGGATATGTCCCGCTCCATGTATGCTCAGGACGTAAAGCCGAGCAGGCTGGCACAGCTGCGTTTTAAAGCACTGGATCTGCTGCCGATGCTGAGCGAAGGCAGCACCGGTCTGGTGAGCTTTGCCGGAGACGCCTATACCCTGAGCCCGCTGACCAGCGACAGCCACACCCTGGCAGAGCTTATCAAACACCTCAGCCCGGACATCATGCCTTATCAGGGCGGCAATACCCGGGCCGGGGTCGATCAGGCCATCAACCTGATGAAAGAAGCCGGTTACTCCTCCGGAGAGATCCTGCTGCTGAGCGATGATCTCAGTGACCGTCAGCTGGAGCTGCTCGATGAAGTGGAAGACAACTGGCGCATTTCGGTACTGGCTCTGGGCAGCCGCAGCGGCGCGCCCGTCACCCTGCCGAATGGATCTTTGCTGAAACGGAGTGACGGGGTCACCGTGATAGCCAAAACCAATATGGATAACCTGGCCACGCTGGCCTCACGTCATGGCGGCGTGTTTACCAAACTGACCGCCGATAACCAGGACCTGGAACGGCTCGCAGACGGAGGCCCCGGCCTGCTGCAGGGCGCCAAATCCGGTGAGCAGGAAACCCTGGAGCACAGGGTAAACAACGGCTTCTGGCTGCTGCCGCTGCTGCTTGTTCCGGCGCTGGCTATGTTCCGCCGCGGCTGGCTGTTTGGTCTGTTGCTGCTGCCGTTTGTTCAGCCTCAGCCGGTGTACGCCGCCGCTTTCTCGACCGGCGATCAGCTGGGCTATTCGGCTTATCAGGCCGGGGATCACCAGGCGGCTGCAGAGCAGTTTTCTGACCCGGCATGGAAAGGGGCCGCCCTCTACCAGGCTGGCGAGTACGCCGAAGCCGCCAGAGTGCTGGCTCCGCTTACTGATGACAGATCGCGCTACAACTACGCCGGCGCACTGGCACAAAGCGGTGAGCTGGAAAAGGCCAGGGACGTCTACCAGGAACTGCAGGAAAAAGACCCGAATAACCCGGACATCCGGGGCAACCTGGAGCAGGTTGAGCAGGCGCTGAAGCAGCAGGAACAGCAGGAACAGCAGGAACAGCAGGAACAGCAGGAACAGCAGGAACAGCAGGAACAGCAGGAACAGCAGGAACAGCAGGATGATGGCACCGGTGGTCAGCAGAAGCAACCACAGAACGGGGAAAACTCTGCCGGTAAGCAGCAGCCTCAGTCCGGCGGACAGCAGAGCCAGGATGACCGGCAACAAAGTCAGCAGGGTCAGCAGGGTCAGCAGGGTCAGCAGGGTCAGCAGGGTCAGCAGGGTCAGCAGGGTCAGCAGGGTCAGCAGGGTCAGCAGGATGCTGATAAGGCTGCTTCAGAAGATCAACCATCGTCTGAACAAAACGGCCAAACCCAGAATAAACCGAAGCAACAGCCAGAGCCCGGCCAGAACGAAAGTGCCCAAAGCCAGATGAAAGCTTCTGCAGAGCAGGGAGAGTCTGAACAGGAACCGTCTCAGGTGGCTGCCGCTCAGGGTCAGGCCGGTGACGGCCAGGACGCGGATCCGGTAATGCGCAAGCTCGAACAGGTTCAGGCGCAGGCGGACCCGGCGTTTCTTCTTAAAGCACAAATGCAGTTGCAGGCGCAACAAAAACCAACACCAAAGGATAACGAGCAATCATGGTAACGCATTCAATAATCCGGCGACCTCTGGTGCTTTGTCTCTCTCTGGCAGCCCTTGTGTGTGGCAGCCTGAGTCAGGCAGCCACACTGACAGCCAGTGTCTCACGCAATCAGGTATCCAAAGATGAAGTCTTCCAGCTCAAAGTCGTACTGGATGACTCAGCAGACGGCGACGAGCTGGATCTGTCCGGCCTCAACCCGGATTTCTACGTCAGTGGCCCGCGCTTTGGCTCTTATACCAATAACATCAACGGCAAAGTGAGCCGGCAGAGTGAATGGAGCATCGCACTCGCAGCCTCCCGCCTTGGCGTACTGACGATTCCGGCGTTTGAGGTTCAGGGTGCCAAAAGCCAGCCAATCAAAATCCAGGTCGCTGCTGACCCGGGCGCTCCGGCCCAGGACGATCTGCTGGACTACAGCGTGAAACTCGATACCAATGAGCTGTACGTGGGCGAACGGACCCGGCTGACCACCCGCCTGATCCTCAAATTTGACCCGCGCCGCCTGCAGGGAAGCCAGGTCACCCCACCTCAGGGAGACGGGCTGACCATCACCCCACTGGGCCAGGGCAAACAGTATCAAACCGTAATTGACGGCATCGAGAGCACGGTCGTTGAACAGCAGTTTGACGTGCTGGCAGAGAAAAGCGGCGAACTGACGCTAGCACCGACCGCGCTGACCGGACGGGTGATCAACCGTAACCGCTATGGCTCAACCCGGCTGGTGGAACTGGACAAACTGCCCGCTCCTGTCTCCATCCGTGTCAAAGGCAGGCCCGCCGGTTATCAGGGGGTGTGGCTGCCGACCTCCCGCCTGACACTGAACCAGTTGTGGCAGGATGGCGATGGCGCGCGGCTCACGGCCGATACGGTTGAACTTGAAGTGGGAGATGTGCTGACACGTACCCTGGTACTGAGCGCACGCCATCTCAGCCAGCAACAATTACCGGAACTCAGCCTCAGCTACCCGCCAGAGTTTCGTCTCTACCCGGAGCCTGCGCAGTTCAGCGAGAATGACCAGGGTGATACGGTCATGACGGTAAAACAGGTTCTTATCGCCAACAAGGCTGGTGAGTACCAGTTGCCCGGAGTCAACATCAACTGGTGGAACACAAAGGCCGATAAACCAGGCAGTAGTCAGGTCAGCGGCCTTCGCGTCAGTGTCTCCCCGGCAACAGCAAGCCCTGAATCAACAACGCTTCCGGCACCTGCGGCGCAAACCAGTCAGGTGCAGCTCGTCTCCGATGCGGGCTGGTGGCCATGGCTGAGCCTGGCACTGGGCGCTGGCTGGCTTGTCACTCTGGTATTGTGGTGGAAAACAGGCCGCCAGTCGGCAGTAAAACAGACACCGGAAAAAGCCGTCAGCAGTGACAGCCACCAGGCCCTGTTTACGGCGATCGACAACCAGGACGGCATAGCTTTTACCCGCCACTTAAGTGCCTGGAAACTGCAGTATCCGCTCAACGGGGAGGATGCCCGCCAACTGCAAACGGAAGTGGATGCCTTTATGGAGAGCCTTTTCGCCGCGGAGAACGGTGCCAAAAGCTTTGATCCGGCCAGGCTGAAAGCCCTGCTGAAACAGGCCAAAGTGCCCCGGGTCAGTTCCGGCGCATTAGAGAAGCTGTAAACAGCCGTTAAGTTAAAAAAAACGCCTCCATTCCGGAGGCGTTGATTTATCAGGCTCAGGTCTGTCAGGCAATAGCCTGGTTTAAGATCCGCTCAGCGGCCTGCAGGTCAATCCTCTGCTGCTCGCCAAGCCGGATCTGTCCGTGTGCCACCAGTTGGCCGACCACATTCCGGATCGCCCCTTCTTTATCGCCCGGGTAATCCGTCAGCTGGGTATCCACATCCAGCACGCTGTAGAACACTTCAATCTCATCGATGGTACGTTCTGCCAGGTCTTCACCCGGCTCCAGACCAAACACGTACAATCCCATCTGCTCCAGTTTGGCACGCTTGGCGTCTATCTGATCGCGCAGCAACGCTGGCTGGATCATCGCCAGCGAGCGGGCGTGCTCAACACCAAACAGTGCCGTCAGCTCATGGCCGATGGCATGGGTCGCCCAATCCTGCGGAACACCGGAGCCAATCAGGCCATTAAGAGCCTGGTTAGCGGTCCACATCAGGTTTTCACGCCAGATGTCTGTATCACGCAGCTCGAAAGTTTCCCCCAGCTCCAACAGGTTACGCAGCAGGGTTTCCGCGTAGCCATCCTGCACCAGCGCGCCCACGTCATACGTCAGGTACTGCTCACAGATATGAACCCAGGCATCCACAATACCGTTGATCAGCTGCCGCTCCGGCAGGGATTTCATGACATCCGGATCAAGCACCGCAAACTGTGGCTGCACCTCAGGTGAGAGAAAGGCCAGCTTATCCTGAGTCGTGGCTTTGGTGATCACCGCCCCGGAGTTAGATTCAGAGCCGGTAGCAGGCAGGGTCAGTACCGCGCCGAGCGGCAGCGCCCGGTTCACTCTGTGATGGCCGGTCAGAATATCCCAGCCATCACCTTCGTAGCAGGCAGCCGCGGCCACGTACTTGGTGCCATCAATTACAGAGCCACCACCGACCGCCAGCAGATAATCCACGCCCTGCGCTTTTACCAGCTCCACCGCTTTATCCAGGGTTTCTACGCTCGGGTTCGGCTCAATACCGGAAAATTCCAGCCAGTCGTGGCCCTCAAGGGCGGCCGCCACCTGGTCATAAACGCCATTACGTTTGATTGAACCACCGCCATACAGCAGCAAAATTTTGCCCTGTTTGGGAAGCGCCTGAGTCAGGGCTGAGATTTGTCCCTGGCCAAAAAAGATCCGGGTTGGATTGGAATAGGTAAATTTCATGATAACCGCCAGCTGATTTGAAATATCAGCTAACAGCATAGCGACCGGATATGACAAGTCCGCGATACGACTCACAAAAAAAGGCCAGCCAACCGGCTGACCTGATTCTGTTTTGTTTCCGCTCAGGGTTATGACTTCTTCGGCCACAACTCTGCGGTAAACGGCGTGGCATCACTGCCGCACAACGCCTGATAGACTTGCTGCAGTTCACCGGTACCAATCTGGTCCATATATGGCTGCGGATTTTCCAGCGCGGTATGGTCATAGCCGTAAAGGCTGGACCGCATCAGCCAGCCAAGCTGCTGGGCAGGATAATCACGCATGTTTTTCAGATCCGCGATCAACTGAGTTTTGGCCGTATCCAGTTCCTTCTGGCTGAAACCTTTCTCCAGTGACTGCCTTACCTCTTCAAGCGCCTTCTTCGCACGCTCCACGTCTTTCTGATCCAGCGTCAGGCTGATCGCAACCGCTGACAGGTCCGCTCCGTCTTCAGTCACCACCCCCAGTTGCGGGGTGTAATCCAGGCCGTGTTCCTCACGCAGCACATTCCGGTAACGGCTGTTAAGAATGTGCTGGACCAGATTAACCTCAAGCAGCTCCCGGGCCGTTTTTGGCTGGTAACCGCTGACATACAGCTGGCTGAGCAGGACATGGTTCTCGTTGGAGGTTTCCATCCGCAGATCACTCACCTCCGCGTTCACCGCACCCAGCTGAGGCTGGTGCTGCTGTCGCGGCAGGTAATCAATACTGGCGACATAGTCGCGCAGATATGGCTCCAGCTCCTGCGGCTCTATATTGCCAACCACTACCAGGTGGAAGTCATTTTTCTCCCGGAACAACTGCTGATAGATGGCATCAAGCTGCTCCGCCGTGACCTGCTCAGTCTGCTCAGGCCCGGCCCACTGGTAATAGCTGTCTGCGTTATACAACGCCTGACGGCTCGCCACTGTCATACGTGTGTACGGAGATTCCAGTGCCTGACGGGCATTGGACACGCTCGACTCTTTAACCAGTTCCAGCTGACGGGAACTGACCTTCAACGAAGTGGCTGCGGTGTACAACGCCGCGAATGCCTCCGGCAGTGACTTACGGCTGGCCGTCAGCTCAATTCCATGTGAGCCGGAGATGAGCACCGGATAGAGCGCGACATTATGCTCTTTCAGGTAACGGTCCAGCTCCACCGCATCAAACTCACCCAGCCCACTGCGGGTAAATACCTCTCCGGAAATCTGCGCTGCCGGGTTATCCTCCGCATCGAGCGATTTGATCCCGCCACGGGCAACGTACGCCAGATAGACGTCGTTTTCAGCTTTCTCAAACGGCAGGAACCAGGCCTGAACACCGTTATCCAGTGTCCAGTGGTGTACCCCACCGCTCAGCTGCTGCGACTCAACCAACTCGCCCTTTCGCGCCGGAGCGACAAAGCCTTCCGGGGTATTAGTGACCAGTACACTCTGACCCGGCGCTTCAAAGGCACGCACGAATGGCAGGTTCAGGTCCCACAGCTTAAGGGTGCGTTTCTCCCTGTCCAGCCCTTTGCTCCCCGGCATGGCGTAGACCATTTTGCGTGGCTTGCTCCCCAGCCATTCGCCCGCTATCTGACTGGCTTTCTCCAGTGACACGTTGTCGATAAACGTGCTCAGGTTACGGTGATAATCAGCAATCGCCTGGTAAGGCTCGTCATCAATCAGGGTATTAATCCGGTAATTGGCGATCGAGCGTGAAGTGGTGTTGGTTTCCGCAAGGTCGATATCATCGCGCTCACTGATAAAACCGGACAGGGCCGTTTTCAGCTCTGAGCGGGTAAATCCATGGTCGCGGATACTGGCCAGCTCGGCGGCCAGAAACGGCTGTACCTTCTCCCGGTCCTGCTCAATGAAGTCACTGTATACCACGCCGTACTGCTGCTCGTAGACAGTGTAGAAGTCTGCAGCAATGCTGTTAACCGGTATGTCCAGCTCAAAGGCACGGGACTGAAGGCGATTAGAGATCAGGGTATTGACCAGGTTTATCCACATGCCCTGGCGCTGAGTGTCAAGGTCATGCCTGTCCAGGGTACGCAGATGATAGAACACCGCGGTACTGCTCTCGCCTCCCTGCGGCGTATCAAGCAGCAGTGGACCATCATTCCACACTTTGACTGGTGGTACGGTCACTTTTTCCGGCAGCGCAGCTGACTGCCAGCCGGCGAAGTGCTGGCGGATCTGCGCGGCCATCTTATCGTGGTTAAAATCCCCCACTACTACCAGCTCAGTGTTATTTGGCCGGTACCAGGTCTGATAGAATGCCCGGAGTTCATCCGGATTCATCTGTTCGATACTCTGCTGGTTACCAAGCACCTTATAAGTCAGGTAAACAGAGTCGCCAAGGGCAATATCAAAGGCCTGGGCATTAACCGAAGGCTCATTGGACTCTCCTACCCGTTGCTCACCGAGTACTACCCCTTTTTCCTTTTCAATCTCAGTCAGGTTAAAGGCAATCCCGTCACCCACATCCCGAAGCCAGGTCAGGGCAGTTTCCAGGCTGGCGCTCTCCGGCAGGGAGAGGCTGTAGCTGGTTACTTCGTGCGAAGTAAAGGCATTGAGGTCCGCACCGAAACTCATCCCCTGCTGCTCGAACGTAGAGACAATCTCCGTCCCTTCAAAGTTGCGGGTACCATTGAACGCCATGTGCTCAAGGAAGTGCGCGTAACCATACTGCTTTTCGGTTTCCTGAAGGGCGCCGGCGTGCACCAGCATTCTGATTTCAAGCGGCTGTCCGGCTTTATGGTACAGATGATAGGTCAGGCCATTATCCAGCTGGCCCTGTTGCCAGCGGCTGTCGGCCTGAATATCCGGGGTAGTCTGACAGCCACTGAGGGTAACCGTAAGGGATAGCGAAGCCAGCACAAGTCCGGCCCGCGGCGGGGGATAAATCTTGATCATATAATTTTCCAATCATTCCCTGAGGGAGAAATAAGTCTCACTTATACCACCCCTGACCGACAAGATCCAATCGGAGTTACATCAGTATTTACTTATTAATTAACAGGTTAGCTCAACCGACTGATAACCGGCTATCTGATTTCGTCCTTTTTCTTTTGCCTGATACAAAGCCTCATCCGCCTGGATATAGAGCTCATCGAAACAGAAGGATTCCGGTAACACCGGAGTTACCGCATAGCCAACCGAAACCGTCAGCACCTGAGCAGCGTCACTGTGCCTGTGTTCGATGCCCTCGGCTTCAATCGCAGCCCGGATCGCTTCAGCAAGCGCAGCCGCTTTCTCCTCTGTGGTATGAGACAGGATCAGGGCAAACTCTTCACCGCCAATACGGCAGAACATCTCGTCGCCGGAGGTACAGAACTGATCGAGAATATTGGCCAGCCGGATGAGGGCAATGTCCCCTTCAAGGTGACCGTAGTGATTGTTGTAGCGGCCAAACAGGTCGATATCGAGCAGGATAAGACCAAAGCCCACCGGCTGATCGCTGCTGATCGCGCCCAGCATCTCAAGACGTTTCTCCAGCTGACGCCGGTTGCCAAGACGGGTGAGTGGATCGATAACAGACAACAGTTCCAGCTTACGGTTAGCTTCTTCCAGCTCAGCAGTGCGGCTGGCAACCTGTTGCTCAAGCGTCTCATTGAGGGTACGAATCCCTTCCTGAGCTTTAGTGCGTTGCAGCACTTCAGCAAGGTTAGAAGCAAACATCAGCAGCAGCTCCTGAAGCTGAGAGGTCATCGGACGGCGGGAAAGCAGGTTATCTGCGGCAATAAACGCTATCGGACCTTCGGTATTGCTTTTAAGCATGATCATCCCGGTCCAGCCAAACCCGACGATGCGCCGGTCATGATAGATAGGTACTGACTCTTCGAATGAAAGCTCATTGGGCTGCTCGATGGCATTGCGTACCAGCGGGCGGTCAAACTGAATCGGATTGCGGTAATAGCTTTCATCGACCACTTTACCCTGGATGTCTGTCCCCCAGGTGCCCTCCATAAAGGTCAGCTCAGAGTCGGTGAGAAACACCGCCATCCGGTCGATACCAAGGCGTTCAATCGCAAAAGAGACCGCAGAGCGGCAGACGTCCCGGACTGTGGTACAGCGCGACAGCTCAACCATGCAGGAATGAAGCAGGCGCATATTCTGCTCCTGACGCTTGCGGATATAGATCTGGGACAGCAGCGAGCCGAATGATTTGAGGATTTCGCACTCATAATCGCTGATCGGCTCACGATGAATAAAGTTGTCAAACGCGACCCAGCCCACCGGGTCTTTTTCATCACGCAGGATCAGCATGCCATTCCAGCCCTGACCAATCACATTACCCGCCGAGTAGAGCGGTGCTTCATCGATGATCACCAGATTTTCATCCGGATTATACAGCGCATCGATATAGCGACTTTCGAGCTGATGAATATCGTAGGCAGTATGATGTTCTGAAATGGTATTGCCGGACTCATCTGTACCGTAAGTGCCGGTAAAACAGCGCTTTTTAAAATCAAGCAACATAAAGACACTGCGATCAAAGCCCAGCTGGTCACGCATCGCTTCAACGATCCCCAGGTAGAGATCATCCAGCGCATTGGGATTGGACAGCTCAACCGCTACCTGTTGCACCAGCTTGAGTTTTTCAATGAACTGTTCCCGCTGACGGATCTGATCCAGGTATTTTGCCTCGCGGACGTCGCGGTTTTTAAACTCCAGCGCCGCATTGCGCTCAGCCCGCAAACACTGCCAGCGGGAGGCAACGAAGTGCATCACATCCAGGTCGTGCTGGTAGACGCTGTCAGGGCCCATCTTAGGGTCGACCGCTTCAATAAACAGGTAGGTACGCCACTCAGGATGGTTGTCAAACATCATGATGTAGCAGTCACCACCCAGTGCTTCGCGGTAGTTCCAGGAGCAGGTATTGATTTCAAGCGGGATCAGGTTATCAGCAGTATCGAACTGAGAAGCCCAGGTCCAGAAGGAGGCAGGGAAATTAATGACCGGGGTATAGTCACCACAGGCATAAAGAGGGTTAGCCCCGGGATTAAGCAGGGGATCAGAAATAAAATACATCGCCCGGGGTCTCGATTTCTCCCCCAGATACTCAAACACCGCATCTGCGACCACCTTAATGTCGCGTGCTGACGATACACACGATACTAATTGCGTTTTTTGCACTCTTCTTATACCCCGGGCACTTTTTTAATCGGATTGAATAAGCCAACAAGAAAAAGGTATAAAACGGTGGTTTTTTATGCAACACAGCGGACATGCGACTGATAACCAAGCCGCATTTTTCAGGGGTTCAATGCTTTATTTCGCGATGTGAAGCATGTTTTGAACCAGGATCACAATGCTTTCACTGACAGCTCATCCAGCACAGCAAATCTGTGCCTGTTAATCACCCGGTAAACCAGCAGGGCAAACATGATGACATTCATCACCAAAAAGAAAATGCCCATCGATTCCTTGCTGGTTACCCAATGCGCCAGCCAGCTGCCGCCCACACCGGTAACACACATCTGAATCGCGCCGGACAATGCGGTAACCGTACCGGCCCTCTCCCTGTGAGGTGCGAGGAGCAGGTTCTGTGCCACCGGGAAAATAAAGCCGTGTGCCAGTGCCAGCAGGCCAACAGCCCCCACCAGAGTCACCAGATCCATACCACCCCACAACAGCCAGAGACCGGACAAACACGACAGGCTGAGCGCACCGGCCAGGATCTGATAACTGCCAAGGTAACGGCTGACGAAGTTCTGGCACAGGCTGCCAAGCATCAGGCCACACGACGGCAGTACCATAATCAGCCCGTAATCGGACGCACTGACCCCCAGCTGCTGCTGAAGCAGGTATGGCATCAGCGAAAGAGCGACCATGATCATCAGAAAATTCAGCCAGCTGTAAGCCGCACTGGTGATCACCTGAGGGTTACGCAAAAGCTCAGAATAGCTGCAGAGCGCCTTAAACGGCGACGCTTTACTGCGGCTGTATGGCAGAGTCTCTGGCAGGATCAGCAGTCCAACCAAATAAATGGCACCAACATAGACAAACACAAACACAAACACTGAGTGCCAGCCAAAATGCCAGCTCAACCAGCCCCCCAGTACCGGAGCGATCATCGGCATCACTGAAGCCATCACTGACAGATAGGACAGCGCTTTGGCCAGATACCGGCCACTGTAGGAATCACGCAGTATGCTGCTGCCTATGACCGATGCGCTGCCGGCACCGAATCCCTGCAACAGACGCCCCAGTACCAGCATGCTGAAACTGTGACCAAACACCACACACAGCAGGGTCCCGGCGAGATAGATCCCCTGACCCAGGATAAATACCGGACGGCGTCCGATGGCATCCGCCAGCGGACCATAAAACAGCTGAGAGATCCCAAGACTCACCAGGTAGCCGGTGACGATCCACTGCGCAGCCCCGGCGTCTACGCCAAGTTCAGCACTTAAAAGCGGAAGCGATGGTAAGTAAATGCTCACACCCACCTGACCGGTTGCAATAACCAGCATGGCGAGCAGTAAAGGTAATTTCGAGAAGGAAGTCATATTCATACTACACAGTTTAATTTGCGTCTCATCAATTGATAATCCACCGCATTGGAAATACATTAGTTCCAGACAGGAACTAATAGAGGTGTAAAGATGGACTGGATTGAAGGGATCCGCAGCTACATCCGGGTGGTGGATGAAGGCAGTTTTGCCGGTGCAGCGCGCAGAATGCACACCACCAGTTCAGCGATCAGCAAACGCATCCATTGGCTCGAAGAGCGGATTGGTACTCAACTGCTCAAGCGAACTACCCGCTCAATCACCCTGACCGAAGCTGGTGCGCTGTTCTATGAGCGCTCCAAAATTCAGCTCGACCAGTGGCAGTCTGTGCTCGATGAAACCCGATCAATCAGCCAGACACCGGCTGGTGTACTCAGTATCGGGGCCACCCTCTCGGTCGGTTCCAAATTCCTGGTCCGCTACCTGGATGACTTCCTGCAACGCTATCCGCAAATTAAAGTGCAGCTGATCACCACAGCGCCCGGACAAATCCCCAAAACCAGCCTGGACCTGTTCATCAGCCGCGAACTGGAGCAAATGAACTCGCTCAGCTACCGGGCAACACCGCTGTTTACCCATACCGCGCGCTTTTTTGCAGCCCCGGCTTATCTGCAAAGCCATGGCATTCCGGCAGATGTAAACTCTCTGAAAAATCACAACATGCTGGTATGGGGAGAGCAACTGCAACGGGATGTGGTTCTGAAGGATGGACGAAGGATTACCCTCGGCGGTAACTTTGTGACCACCAACCCGGAAGCACTGTTTTATGCGGCAAAAGCAGGAATGGGCATCCTGATCACAGATACGATGATGGTAAAAGATATGCTCGACAGTGGAGATCTGATCCAGATCCTGCCAAATGAGTCAGCTGAGCCTATGACGGTGTATGCCTATTATCCCAAACTGGACTACCAGCACACCCGGACGCGGTTATTTCTCGATTATATTAAGGAAAAGCTGGATCGCGAAAACCGGCCTTAACCGGCCGGTTTCCACAATTCACCGGACTCAGTTACTCAGCAGTTGAAAGCAGAGCGTTGTCCTGGCCAAAAGTGTTCGGCACATAGCGATCAGCCTGGGCATCATTAACCCATTCTTGTCCGTCTACCAGGTAACGGAACTGAAATTCCTGACCTTTAGGCAAGCGGGTTTTGTACTTGAACACTTTGTCCTTTTTGTTTTTCTTCATTGGCTCTTCCTGCCAGTTCAGAAAATCTGCGACAAGTGAAACAGAACCTGCCCCGTTCGCTTCCAGTGCGAAAGTCACTTCTACTTCATCTTTAGTCTTAAAAAAGCGTTTATTAATCACAGCCAACTCCAATTTGGTTTGTTTTCACTTACTCAACATCATCTTTACTTTGTAACTCAACCATGTGCATAAGGCAAGAAAAAGGCGATCTTTGTCGCACTGTGAGTCAAAAGGTCGAACCACCATCTAAGATAGTAGTGCATAACGGCGAGCCCGCAAGGAAGCCGGGAAAAACAGCTTGAAAAATCAGGACTTGAGTCAAATCTCACAGATGCAAACTCCTGCACTTGCGTCAGGAATGTGTTATTGGTACACCATCCCGATAAACAGCGGTGTGCACGGCCCCACCACTTCCGGAAACGAAATGAGTCTTTAGTTTCAGGCTCGAAAATCAAACAAAGGGACAAAATCCGGCGTTTGTGTGAGCAGCAGGGAAACTTTTTTTTCAATTGAGCGTCATAAAACCATAACACACTTACTTTGATTCACCGCTGCCTGAGCATTCTGCAAAACTAAAGCCAGCCAACTCTTACTTATTGATTAATATTATATAATCCATTACTTATTCACCCCCAAATCCTGAGCTCACAAAAAAAAGCCAAAACATTTAATAGTAAACATATTTAAGCCCGCATTGGAGCCAGTTCAAAAAACCCGGAAAACAACTTCCACTTCGAACCTTGTTGCGTTTATTATGTCGCTATAAGCATTATGAATACGTCGAGGAATGATACCGTGGCCGAAAATAAACCTCTTAAGCCATACGAAACTACCGCAGGGATCAGCTGGATTGCTACCCGCCAGATGCAGAACCGCATTCAGCTGGAAATCCAAAAGCGTTACAAAGAGATCAATGTAGAACAATTACTGGTACTGATGGAGCTGGACTGGGAAGACGGTCTTCGCCCGAGTGTACTGGCTGAACGTCTGCAACGCAGTAAAGGCACTATGACCAGCCTGATCCGCCATGCAGAGAAAAATGAATACATCGCTTCAACGCCGGATCCAACCCACAAGAATGCCAAGAAGATTTTCCTGACCCTGAAAGGTAAGAAAATCCATGATGAGCTTTCTGTGATCATCAACCAGGAACTTCAAAACGCCGTCTCGCACGTCAGCGAAGAGCACCAGAAGATCATCTACGATGCAATGAAAGGCATGGTAATGCACTACAACCCGAAAGTATTCGAATACTGATCGGAATCAGAATGATACAAGGCCGCCCTCTGAGGCGGCTTTTTTTACGCCCTGGAATCCCTAATCTGTATAATTTGACGACATACGCTCCCGCACTTAGAATCGACCGCTGTAAAAGCACCCCCTTTAAATTATAAGAGCAGAGCTCAATTAACCCAGGACGTCAGACATGAAACGATTTATCACCACACTGCTTACCATCTGCGCGGTAAGCACCAGCCCGCTCACCTCAGCCATAGAACTTCAGGAAGGGACGGATTACCAGGTCGTTACCAGTCAGCTCGCCCGTGACCAGAATGTGTACGTCTACTTCAGCTTCCGTTGCGGTCACTGCGCGGCACTGGATGAAACATATGCCGAAGTTGCCGGCCAGCTGCCTGAAGGTGTCTCTTTAATCAAAGTGCCGGTGTTCAGCCCCAATGATCAACTCGATCTGCTCTATGCCCGTGGTCTGGCTGTTGCAGAACAATACAATTTAACCCTGAAATACACCAAAGCCCTGTTTAAACACCTGCGTTCAGGTGATGTGCCGGCCTCCCTGAGCAGCCTGTCTGGTCTGGTCGCCACCGAACTTGACATCGAACCTATCGAGTTTCAAAAAGCCTATCATTCTGCTCAGACTACCCAACTTGTTAAACACTATCTCAGCCAAAGCCAGGCTCTTCAGATCAATGCAGTACCGGCAGTGATCATTGGCAATCAGTACCACATGATGCCAAAGCGTGTAAGCTCATTCAATGAATACAAAGACTTAGTCAAAGATCTGACCAATAAGAATCTCAGCGAACAGGCATAAAACGGCATACGCCGCTATATGCAAATGTGAATTTCATCAAATTATGAGAAGTTTCCTCTCATCACCCCGAATAAAGATTTGAAGGCAAACCTTTTTCGTGTATATTGTGTTCAGCATAACCTGTATGAGATTAAAGCAATGAAAAAAGCACTACTGTTTGCTGCCGCACTGAGCGTACTGCCAGGCGCCGTAATGGCAGAAGAAAAGCAGCCTGACCCGGCGGATCTGACCGCAACCAACACTTTCCTGTGGGCGCAGGCGGGCAACAAAGACTACACCCTGACCGGTGGTATCGCAGGTAACCTGAGTGAAGATTTCTCTTACCTCGGCCTGCTGGAGCACACCCGCACTTACGACCGTGGTGAAAACGACAAGAACGACAACAGCCGTGCGCGCCTGTTCGGTGTTCAGAACGTAGACTGGGGCTTTATCTCTAAGATTGGTGCGTCGGTTGATTACATCAAGACCCACCAGGATACAGGTCTGGATACCACCGCAATTGGTCTGATCGCCAAAGTAGAAACCGGTCAGGACTGGCTGGCGCTGTTCCCGAACCTGGCGTATGTGGAGCTGTCTCCTGTTGGCCTGCCTTCTTCCATTGAGAAAGAGAAAGGCTACCAGGCGAACCTGTTTGCTTCCATCTACCTGGATGAGTTTGGCAAATACATGATGATCCAGCCTCAGTACACCAAAACTGAAAAAGTAGACGTTAAAAAACTGGAGATCTCATACGGTCAGCCTCTTGCCGAAAACGGCAAATGGTGGGGTGACATCAAACTGGGTTACACCAAAACAACAATCAATGGCGCATCTCTGGACGACGACAAGCAAATCAAAGCAGGTGTCTCTTACTACTTCTGATATCCGTTCTACTGCCTTTTTCGGATTACAGAGTAGTGCCTGGCAAGGTGCCCCCGGCTTTTAAAAATAATAATAAACAATAAGGGCGGCCTGATGGCCGCCCTTAATATATCTGTTACTTTGATTACGCGTTACGGCGCGCCTGAACCGCTTCTGCCAGCTGGCGCAGCAGCTGCTCAGTGTCATCCCAGCCGATGCAGGCATCGGTAATAGACTGGCCGTAAACCGGCGCTTTACCGTCAACCAGATCCTGGCGGCCTTCTTCCAGGTGAGATTCGATCATTACACCGAAAATCGCATTCTCACCGGCTGCCAGCTGCCCGGCAACATCTTCACCCACCACCATCTGGCGCTTGTACTGCTTGGAGCTGTTTGCGTGGCTGAAATCGACCATCACTTTTTGCGACAGACCAGAAGTCGCCAGTTCATCTTTAATACGCGCTACATGCTCTGCGCTGTAGTTAGGCTCTTTACCGCCGCGCAGGATGATGTGACAGTCCGGGTTACCGGCCGTTTCCACAATCGCTGAGTGACCGTACTTGGTCACCGACAGGAAGTGGTGTGACGCACTGGCACTGCGGATCGCATCAGTGGCGATCTTAATATTGCCGTCAGTACCATTTTTAAAGCCTACTGGGCATGACAGGCCGGAAGCCAGTTCACGGTGCACCTGAGATTCAGTAGTACGCGCTCCAATCGCGCCCCAGCTGATTAGGTCCGCCACATACTGCGGAGTGATCATATCCAGGAACTCACTTGCGGTTGGCAGGCCCATATCGGTCAGGTCCAGCAGCAGCTTGCGGCCAATACGCAGACCATCGTTCAGCTTAAACGTGTCGTTCAGATACGGGTCATTGATAAGACCTTTCCAGCCCACCGTGGTACGAGGTTTCTCAAAGTAAACCCGCATCACGATCTCCAGCTGATCACCCAACTCATCGCGCAGTACTTTCAGCTTCTTGCCGTACTCCAGTGCCGCGTCCGGATCATGGATTGAACACGGGCCAACGATAACCAGCAGGCGGTCATCTTTGTCCTGCAGAATGTTGTGAATGGCCTGACGGGCTTCAAACGTGGTTGATGATGCCGTTTCTGTGGTCGGGTACTTCTCCAGTACCGCTACCGGTGGCAACAACTCTTTAACTCTGTTAATCCGAACGTCATCAGTTTGATACATACTCTGGTCTTCCTGTTTATTCCCTTAAAGCACCTGGTTTTACTATTGTTACGGTGCAGCGTGTTCTTTTAACCTAACGGTTCAAAAATAGAACTTCAATCACTATTTCCGATAAAAATTGATTTTTTGTCAGTTATTTTTATTAAAAGACCTCCAGTCAGACCAGTTAAGCAGGAAATTCTGGCATTAAACCACCATAGCTGCCGGAGCCCGACGGGGAGATAATAATAAAAAACCCGCGACCGGATGGCGCGGGTATACAGGACGATAACAGAAACAAAATCAGGCGGAGAGCTTATTCTCCACACCCAAATCGGCACTCATACGACAAAAAGTCACGCCGCAGCGGACATAAGGGTCACCGTCTTTATGCAGGCCAAACTGCTCATAATATTCATAGGTACTGGCGCGGGAGATACACCAAAGCGTGCGGATATGACGCCGCCTGAGTTCAGCGATAACATGGTTCATCAGGGCGGAACCGTAACCACAGTGACGGTGCTCTATCCGGGTGGCAAACTTGCGCACCCTTGCAATGCTCTCTTCTTCATCAATAAAAACCGAGATCACCGCAACCAGCTCCCCTTGCACACGCACGCCGTAGTGAGAGGCCAGCTCATCCCCCACCACGTAACAAAAATCTTCCGGCATCCCGGGCCAAAGCACCTCAAGACGTACCGGAATGGTCTCTTTCCAGCTAAGTTCGACGATGTCCATAATGGACTCCTGTGTCTGAATAACGCCGCTACCCGCCCAGCCACTGACGTTGTTGCTAACTTAACTATAGCAGTTACCCCGGAGCCTACCTCTTTATGAGCAGGTTCAGATTAATCTGCGCAGGAGAAAGCCGATCCCGGACGGAGACACGGGTTAATGCTCCGAAAACACCAGAAAGCGCTGATGCCCTGCCCGGCTGCCGCGTAATGTCCCGCAGGCATGCCCCCTGTGCTCAGAGTTGTTGCCCGGTCTCAATCATGTTAATTTGATGATAATTGAATTATCACCACTAACAGGCTGTTACATGGAAACCAAAAGTGCCCGTCTGACCGTACTCATCGATCCGCGCAAGAAGCAGGCGTTTGAATCCCTGTGTAATTCACAGGATCTCACCCCTTCTCAGGTCGTACGCCAACTAATCCGTGATTATCTTGAGAAGCACGATGTGAGCTATCTGGATGAAGGAACGACCCACAATCCAAAAGTAAAATCATAAAAAAAGCCAGACGTCACCGTCTGGCTTTTTCTTGTAACAACTGAACCTGTTACAGCGCCCTGAGTGCCAGTTCAACGTCTGCAAAGTGGTTCGCTTCACCAACCAGTGAAATAATCCCCGCTTTACGCAGCTTGCTTTCCACCCTTTGATTAGCACCGGAAAGCATCACCCTCACGCCCTGAGACTGCTGAGCCCTTACCACATCTTCCAGCGCCTGCAGGCCGGTAATATCAATAAATGGTACCCAGCGCAGACGAATGATCAGCGTTTTGGGTTCGGTATGAGTAGATGCCAGCGCCTGCTCAAAATTCTCTACCGCGGCAAAGAAAAACGGCCCGTCCACGGCAAACACCAGCACGTCTGCCGGCAGATCATCCAGTCCCTTATGGGCAAACTCTTCTACCAGCTCTTTGTGGCTGGCCTGGTTAACCTCAACACTGGAGGCCATCCGGCGAAGAAAATGCAGGGTTGCCAGGATCACACCGATATTGACCGCCACAACAAGGTCTGCAAATACCGTCAGGGTAAAGGTGATCAGCAGTATCGCAACGTCAGCCCGTGGTGCGCGTTTTACCATAGCGACAAAGTGGCGCGCCTCACTCATGTTCCACGCCACCACAAACAAAATCGCCGCCAGGGCTGCCAGTGGAATATGCACCGCCAAAGGCGCCAGCAAAAGCAAAATAGCAACCAGCACCAGCGAGTGGATCACACCGGCAACCGGCGCATTACCGCCATTACGGATATTGGTTGCGGTACGGGCAATCGCACCGGTCGCCGCAAAACCACCAAACAGAGGTGCAGCGATGTTCGCCAGCCCCTGGCCCACCAACTCCTGGTTGGAGTTATGCCGGGTACCGGCCATACCATCAGCCACCACAGCAGAGAGCAGGGATTCAATCGCCCCCAGCATGGCAATCGTAAATGCCGGGCCTGTCAGTTCTATCACCTTCTCCCAACTGAGCTCCGGCAGGTGAAATTCCGGCAATCCCTGAGGAATACCACCAAACGCACTGCCAATGGTACGCACACCATCAAACTGAAACAGATACTGAAGCAGGGTAACGCACACCAGTGCCAGCAACGGGCCTGGAATGCGGTGCAGACCCGGTACCTTTGGACCAAACAGTACCAGCGCCAGCGACAGGGATGCCAGCAATGTGGTGGTCAGATGAAACTGCGGAAAACTGCTTATCAGCATCGCCAGCTTCTGATGAAAGTGTTCACCGCTAACCGGAGGCAGACCAAAGAAGTCCGGCCACTGGCCAACAAAGATGATCACACCAATACCTGCCGTAAAGCCCACTATCACTGGTGCCGGAATAAATTTGATGATACTGCCCATCTTCGCAAGGCCAAACAGCAGCAAAATTACCCCCGCCATCAGCGTGGCGATCTGCAGGCCTTCAAAGCCGTACTTAGCCGTGATCCCGGAGAGCACCACTATGAATGCGCCGGTCGGACCGGCGATCTGTACCCGGCTGCCACCAAACAGGGACACACAGATCCCGGCGATGATCGAGGTGTAGATCCCCTGCTCCGGTTTTACCCCTGATGCAATCGCGAAGGCCATCGCCAGCGGCAGCGCAACCACCCCAACGATCACCCCGCTTACTATATTTCTCATCCAGTGGGCTCTGCTCAGCAGCCCGGCTTGTTTGGCTTCAATTATCGCCAGCATTATTCGTCACTCCTCACGGAAAACATGATAACGGCATTATAATGCCATTATCATAAACTACAATTATGATCCGGCCAGATCCTCACCGACTAAGAATACAGGGCAAAAAAAACCAGCCCGAAGGCTGGTCAGATATACACATGCTAAGAGGATCAACTGGCAAGCATCCATATGGCCAGTACGAAAAATACCGCGCCCATCACCTTATGCTGCCAGGTTCGGAAAGTCTCGCTCTCCAGCAACTTACTGCCAAGACTACCCACCAGGCCAACCAACACCAGGTTAAACGTCAGGCCCAGTACATTCAAAAGCAGACCCAGTGCCAGCATCTGCTCACCTGAACTCGCTTCAATATTGGCGGAAACAAACTGAGGCAAAAACATCACAAAGAAAACCAGTGCTTTCGGATTGAGCAGATTGCTCACCAGCGCACGCTGGTAAAATGCGCCCGCCAGTTTATTGGCCTGCTCCAGCTCCGGCACTTCAGAGGCGCTGCTGCGCAGACAATCCCAGCCCATTTTCAGCAGGTACGCACCACCGAGCAGGTGCAGCGCTTTCAGCGCCAGCGGACTCATCGCGATCAACGCAGACACACCGGCAGCAGCCAGCAGGGTCAGCAACACACCGGACGTCGCGTTACCCAGACTGGCAAAAACACCGACTTTACGCCCGTAACTGATGCTCGAAGAGGCAATAAGTAACATATCCGGTCCCGGCAACAGCAACAGGGCAACAACCGCGGTCAGATAAACCGGCAGGATGGTAATATCAATCATGGAAGGGGTTTTATAAAACAAAAAAGGGGGCGGGATAATATCCTATCTCCGCCCCACCATACAAGACATATGGATTAGGTATAGCCTTGAAGCAGCACGAACATTGCCCCCCAATCGTTCATGCAGCTGATTAACACATAAGCAGTATTAGCTTTTATCAGTTACGCGATGACTCCAGCATCTCCTCAAAAGTCGGCTTTTTCGCTTCGTAGCTGAAACGGGTCACGACGACGTCATCGTCAGGGCTCGCAGCATCCAGCGCCACACGCTCTGACGCGATCTGATTTTCCCCGCTGACCTGACAATACTCATCCGCACTCGCCTGCGGTCCGCACTGAGGTACCGGAACAGGCGCTGCCATGGCTGGCAGAGTGAAAACCGCGGAACACAGTAAACCAAGGGTAAGTGTCTTTTTCATAATCTGTCTCCTCATTCGACTGACGGACTCAATGTAACTCCGGTCACATAATGAAACGAGGAAATACGGGATTTCCATTCAGGAAGTGAACCATGTCACATTTTTCAGGTCACAGTACGGGATATTGCAAACCCGGGGGAACAGCGTGAATCTGAATATCAGAACCATTACCGTACTGGTAAAGATGTATGAGCTCGGCAGTGTAAAAGCGGTTGCCGAATCGCAGGGGAAAACTTCAGGGGCCATCAGCAAAACGCTGGCCAAAGCCAAAGAGCTGCTTGGAGATCCTCTGTTTATCCCCTCCGGAAACCGATTTGAACCCACCAGCTTTCTTCAGCAGAACATTCACCATTTAAAGGCCATACTCGAATGCTGCCATCAAATAGGTCACGAACATTTTGACCCGGCCACCCATAGTGACCCTGTCACCATTTTCGCCCAGCCGCACTTTTTTGACCTGTATGGTTTGCCGCTCTATCGCAACCTTCGCGCAGAGTGCCCTGATGCCAAAATCGCGTTTAAATCCTGGAATCCCACCAACCGCAACCGCCTGCTGGATGGGGAGGGAGATATCGCCGTTCACGTTGAGGATGAGAACCTGCCTCAGGCACTGCAGCAAAACCGGATAGCCAGCCGGCCACTGGGTTTTATGGTGCGCCAGCAGCATCCGGCTCAGACCCTGGAGGAGCTGGTGAATTACCCTGTAGTGATGTTGCATACTCCTGGCCTGAATGACTACCGGTATCGAATGCTGGAGCGGCTACGAAGCTATGGGCTGGATTTTCAGCCGTCACTCGAAGTGGAGCTCACCTCCATCCGGGATCAGGTCATCCTGAGCAGCAACCACTGCAGTATGACCACCGTCAGAGATGCCCCTCCGGGTACCCGCTCAATTATGGTCCCTCCGGAGCTTCGGCTGGAACTGAGCTACATGGCAACTTTTCGGCGCAGCCAGCGGGACAACCCACGTATTCGCTGGCTTCATAAGCACTGCCGCCGGGTGCTGAACTAAGAGCGGTCATTTCAGTTCATCAAGCAGGAAACGGATAAATGCCTGCAGACGTTTCGGCTGATACCGGTCTCTGTGATAGACGGCAGAGAAAGGCACCGAAGTGATTTTCCAGTCGCTGAACACCTCCACCAACTCACCGGCATCAATTTCTGCCAGACAATAGAGCCGGGGAACCCGGATGATCCCCTGCCCCAGCTTTGCGCCAGTCACCAGTACCCGGCCATTTTTACTGCGCAGCACGCCGGAGACTTTTACTTCGGTTTTATCGCCACTTTCAGGACAGATAAACCGCCACCGGTTCACGCTGCCAACCAGACAGCGGTGCTGCTCAAGCTGAGAAGGGTGCTCAAACGGCACACCACAACCAGCTACATATTCCGGACTTGCCAGGGTCACCATATCAATATCCATCAAATGCCGGGCCACAAAGCCTGAGTCTTCGAGTTCTCCCATCCGCAACGCCAGGTCAAATTCATCCGAAATCAGATCCACCCGGTGGCTGGAGAAATCCAGACTAACCTGAACATCCGGGTACTGAGTCATAAAGCGGCATACCACGGGCGCCAGCAGCTCCTCTCCCAGATAACCGCCCACACAGTTAATCCTGAGCTCACCGCGCACCTGTTCGGTCTCTTCTCTCGCCTGTGCTACTGCGTCGTCAATACTGCCGAGCGCGCTGGCGCACTGGTCACAGAACTGCTCTCCGGCCGGGGTCAGCTTCAGGGTACGGGTGGTGCGCAGCAGCAGGGTCACCCCCATTGCAGACTCCAGTGCCGAGACCTGCCGGGAAACATGTGAGCGCGATACTCCCATCGCTTCCGCTGCGTTGGTAAAACTGCCCAGCCGTGCCACCAGCACCAGCGCCTTTACGTCAGCCAGTTGAATCGCTGCCATCTCTCATCCTTATTGTTGTCATACAACAACAGTGTTTCACTCAATGCCGTATATATCAACAATGAAAATCTGCCTAAACTGGCGCCATCAACACACAGGAGCAGAAAAATGAAAAAACTCATCGTAATTACAGGCGCAAGTTCAGGTATCGGCGAAGCAATCGCCCGTCACTTCAGTGAACTTGGCCACCCGCTGCTGCTTATTGCCCGCCGCATTGAACGCCTGCAGGCACTGGATCTTCCCAATACCCTGTGCGCACAGGTCGATGTGACGGTAAAAGGCGCCTTTGAAGCCGCCATTGCATCAGCAGAAGCTGAGTTCGGCCCGGCTGATCTGCTGGTGAACAATGCCGGCACTATGCTGCTGGGTCAGATCGACACTCAGGATGCGGCGGAATGGAAAACCATGTTTGACGTGAACGTGCTGGGCCTTCTGAACGGCATGCAGGCAGTACTGGGCGGAATGAAAGCCCGTAACGGCGGCACCATCGTCAACATCAGCTCAATCGCGGGTCGCAAAACATTCCCGGATCACGCGGCCTACTGCGGCACCAAGTTTGCTGTTCACGCCATTTCTGAAAACGTACGAGAAGAAGTGGCGGACGCCAACGTACGTGTTGTAACCATCGCACCAGGTGCGGTGGAAACCGAACTGCTGTCACACACCACCAGCGACGAGATCAAAGCCGGTTACGACAGCTGGAAGGAGCAGATGGGTGGCGTACTGGCAGCGGACGATATCGCCCGCGCCGTAGTCTTTGCTTACCAGCAGCCACAAAATGTCTGCATTCGTGAGATCGCCCTGGCGCCGACTAAACAGCAGCCATAAGCGGCTGTCACCTGAGGGCAGTAAGAGGGGCGACTTTCGCCTCTCCCTGCCTCTCTTTTACTTCCTGCTCTTCTTCACTGAAGCGTGCCCGGATCTCCCAGAACTCTTCTTTCAGCCTGACAAAGGCTTCTACTATCATCGGCTCAAACTGAGTGCCGCTGCCATCAATGATGATCTGTTCGGTTTTCCGCCGGTCAAAGGCCTGCTTATACACCCTGCGGTTTGACAGGGCGTCAAACACATCGGCCACCGCCATAATGCGCGCAGCCAGCGGAATATTATGACCATGCAGGCCATCCGGGTAACCGCTGCCATCCCAGCGTTCATGGTGATGACGGGCAATATCCTTGGCAAAACTAAGGAAACAGGCACTCTCACTGCGCCCCACTTCTGCTTTCAAAATAGTAATTGCATGATCGAGCGCATCCGCCCCAAGCCGGGTATGGGTTTTCATCACTTCAAATTCCTCTTCCGTCAGCCTGCCCGGTTTAAGCAGTATGTGATCCGGGATCCCGACTTTACCGATGTCATGCAACGGTGCGGATTTGTACATCATGGCGATCACTTCCGGGGTCAGATACTCCTGATAGTCCGGGTAATAACTCAGTTCTTCAGCCAGGCGTTTCACATACAGCTGAGTACGATGGATATGCTGGCCGGTTTCGTTATCCCGGGTTTCCGCCAGTGAGGCCATGCTGACGATGGTGACGTTCTTGGTTGCTTCCAGCTCGCGGGTACGCTCCGCCACTTTGTGCTCCAGTGAGCGGTTGAGGGTTTTCAGTTTGCGCTCAGCGCTCCGGCGTCCTACCGACGCCCGTGCCCAGACAAAGATTAATACCAGACCGACCGGATAGATAAAGAAGATCGGATACAGCACCGGCAGGCTGGACAGCAACATCTGCCAGTTGTAGTTCCACTGAATATTCACCACCACAATCTTCCACTGCTCCATAAAATGGTCCGCGTTGGCAATCTGTGTACCAAGACCACTCATTGGATAGACGTTGCGGAAAGAAAACTTACCTCCATTCTCTATGATCGTACCTTCCTGCATATAACGGATTTTCTGCCACGCGGCAGGGTAGTTCATACGAAAGCTCTGTTTATGAGGCAACATAAAGCCCCACTCCTGCCCCGGCTCCTCGCTGACCAGCCAGTAGCCGTCTTTATTAAGCAGCGCGCCATGTCCGGGCACGTTGCCCAGCTCACTGCGCAGCTTGTCCAGAAACAGGGCCCCCAGATAATTCAGTACCACCACCCCTTTCAGGGCTCCTTTGTCATCACGCACCGGCCGGGCAAAACGGATCATGGGTTTATAGGGCAATTCGATTTCACCACGCTCAATATTGAGATCCAGCGGTGAAACATAAATCTGATGATTGGTGATCGCTGCTGCCTCGGTGAAGTAATACCGTCCGGCTTTGTTCTGCAGCTTGTCTCCCCGCACAGGCACCGCCTTACCATCACGCAAATCAACCCGCACCAGTTCCATGCCATCCGGGCCAAGCAGGCGGATCTGATCATACAAACGGGAAGTATTGCTGAGGTTAAAGTACATCTGCTCGATTTCAGCGCGGATCTCCGGTCCGTCCTGCCGGGTAAATGCATTCAGAGACTGACTGTTAGCAAGAAAGTTTAAGTGGCCCATCACGGTTTCAAGATCGTGCCGGGCAAGGGAGACCCCAATATCGAGCGCAGAGTACACTTTACTCTGCTGTTTACTCTGCTCCATATTGTGCTGCAATATGCTCGCTGATATGTAAGCACCGGCAGCAAGCAGGGTTAACGGAATGGTCAGCAACCAAAATCGCTGCCAGACCCTGAGGTAGAATTTACTCAGAAACATAAGCACAGCCATTGACGTTAGTTGTTTTCGTTTTGCGATTTATTACCGCCTTCTGATTAAAAGTGTAGTCAAACCAGGCCAGGATAAACACTCAAATGCACATTCCCGCCCGGCATATTAAGCTATTGCTGAGAAATTGTTTGAGTTGCCAGTCCGTTATATCCGGAGTACCATCCGGAAATATTTTGTTACACACGGTGCTTTGATGATGAATGCGACACACAAACTGACTCCGGCAGTCTCCCCACGCTGGCTGATACTGCTGGCGGGGCTTGTTTGGGTGGGTGTAGGCAGCATGTTGTCGCTCAGGGCACTGCACTGGTCAGGCTCCGATATCCTGGTGGTTTCCGGCGGGATAATACTGGGGCTTATCAAAGCCCGGTTCGGCTTTCAAAAAGTGGTCAGTAAAAACCTCGCCCGTTTAAATGGCGCATCCGGCGATCGCTGCCTGTTTGGGTTTATCCCATGGAAAAGCTACCTGCTGATAGCCGCCATGATGGGACTGGGCTGGCTGCTGCGCCACTCTCCGGTTCCGCTCAGCATCATTTCACTCATCTATCTTGGTGTGGGTACGGCTATGCTCGCTTCCAGCTTTGGGTATTTTCACAGTGCCTTTTCGCGGAAGTAATCCCCCCAGCCCCAACTCCCCCCCTCCCTCCGGCTCAGCCGCTTAACAACTGAACTGTGAACCCTCACCCGGTTTTCACCGCACTCAACGCATAAACTGTGCGGTCAAATGCAACAAGGTGAGCATATGTCTGTTGAAATTACTTCTCATTGTGTATCTGCTGTCGTTCTGTCTGAGATTGACGGAGAGATGAAAATGCTGATGATGCTGCGCCGCAACGGCGGCTTCTGGTGCCATGTGGCTGGCGGGATTGAAGACGGAGAAACCGGCCCGCAGACAATAGTACGCGAGCTGGGTGAAGAAACCGGGATCAGCGGCACTGAGCTATACAACGCCCAGTTTGTCGAGCAGTTCTATGAGCACCACACCAACCAGATCATCATGGTGCCGGGTTTTGTATTTATCTGTCCACCGCAGCAGAGCGTTACCATCAACCATGAGCATCACGAATATCGCTGGTGCAACCTGGAACAGGCGTGCGAACTGGCCCCTTTTCCCAATCAGCATCAGTTCTACCGCCATGTCTGGCAGTATTTCGTTGACCAGGCTCCGTCTGAGTTCTGGAAGATAAGCTGACAAGCCCAAAGCAAAGGAGTGCTTATGTTCAAAATGATTGGCCCAACCGAAATCCGTCCAAAGCACAATCTCAGCTGTCACTGCGGCGCTGTCGTGCTGGAGCTGGCTCTGCCGGACGGTGTGGTTAAGCCGCGCCGCTGCGACTGCTCACTCTGCCGCCGCAAGGGAACAATAGTGGCATCGGTAAAACTCGACCAGCTGAAGATTTTACAGGGAGAAGATGTACTTCAGCTCTATCAGTTCAATACCCAAACCGCCAGGCACTACTTCTGCTCCGTCTGCGGCATCTATACCCACCACCAGCGCCGCTCATCACCGGATGAGTATGGTTATAACCTGGGCTGCCTGGAAGGTGTGAATCCTTATGATATTGGCGAAGTACCGCTGCTCGATGGTGTTAATCATCCGGCAGATCGCTGAACAGGGGCTTCTCATCATGCTATGAAAAACCGTATCAATAACAGTGACCTGGGGCAAGGTCATGTTTTATTGATCTCAGTCAAACCCCGTTGGACATTAAACCAAACTGACACCATACTGTAAGATTAACGTCATCAGAGCCCCTTAACTTTGCTTCCCGGAAATCCCACTACAACTATGGAAATTAAAGCAATGTCTAAGTTCACCCGTTCGGCTGCTGCCGTTTCAATCCTGATGAGTGCATCGGCAATGGCTGATGCTCCAAAGCACGTTATCTACCTGATTGGTGATGGCATGGCGACAGCACAACGTCAGGTAGCCGAGTACTATCTGCAGGAAAAAAGCGGCGACAAAAACGCCCGCCTTGCGATGAACACCCTTCCGGTGGCCGGTATCAATACCACTCACTCAGCAAACTCACTGGTAACGGACTCTGCTGCTTCTGCGACTGCTCTGGCCGCGGGTGTTAAAACGGACAACGGCGTGATCGGCATGCTGCCGGACGGGACCAAAGTTTCTACCCTGCTGGAAGGCGCGATGAAAAAAGGCATGGCGACCGGCCTGGTCACTTCTACCCGACTGACCCACGCAACCCCGGCCGCATTTGTTGCTAAAAATATCAGCCGCGACAACGAGAACGAAATCGCTCTCGACTACTCAACCAGCGACGTTGATTACATCGCCGGTGGAGGCTACCGCCACTTTGTGACCGGCAAGGACTCCAAACGTAAAGACGGTAAAAACCTGGTCGCTTCAATGGAGAAAAATGACTATCGCACTTTTATCGGTAAAGAGTCAGTCACCAGCTTCCGTGGTTACCAGCCAAAGGCAGGTGAAAAAGTGTTTGCTGCGTTCACCAAATCTCACACGCCTTACGAAATCGACCGTATGAAAGACAACGCTACCCCTTCTCTGGCGGAGATGGCAGAAAAAGGCATCGAGCTGCTGTCCAAAGATAAAGACGGTTTCTTCCTGATGATCGAAGGCGGCCGTATCGACCACGCAGCGCACGCCAACGACATCGCGGGTACGGTTTACGACACCCTTGCGTTTGACAAAGCCGTGCAAAAAGCACTTGAGTTCTACAAAAAGAATCCTGACGACACCCTGGTGATCGTTGCCGGTGACCACGAAACCGGCGGCATGGGCATGGGCTTTGGCAAAAACTACTTTGTGACCCTGGATAAGATTTCCCAAACCAAAGAGTCAGTCGATGACAAACTGCAGGGCGTTTACACCGGTGACCGCAAAGCGTTCTACAGACACATCGCCAAACAGTTCAACCTGACTGACATTAACGCAGAAGAAAAAGATCTGATTGAAACGGCGATGGATGCCAAAGACAACAACGATCCAACTGCGGCTGTCAAATACGGCGGCTATGACCCGGTAGCGATCGCCGTTGCTCACATCACCTCAAAACGTGCCGGTGTTTACTGGACGTCATACGCCCACACCGCAACTCAGCTGCCACTGTCCGCTATTGGGGTTCAGGCAGAAAAACTGGGCGGCTTTAAAGACAACACTCAGGTTGCTCACACTATCGCTGACATTATGGAAGTGAAGATTGGTGAACACGAGTAGTGCTGAAATCCTATAAGTGATTGTGTTCGCCTGAGAACCCCCTCCTGACCTCCCACCTGCGTGGCCCGTTTGAAAGGAGAGTCAGAGGGGGTTCCACAACGATCAATACATCCACAAAAGAAACCAGCTTCCCGTTTCCATTCAAAAACTCCCATACACAGGAGCCCCCATGCGAGGCATCTACTTAGCAGTCGCAGTCCTTCTCTGCGCCGCTGCCTATACCTTTACCCACAGTGGCACCTCAGGCCAACCGGAACAGGTTGCCCGCGTTGTCGCAACCGACAACAGCAGAATGACGGTGATCGGCACCAATAAAATCGGTGAACAAAGCCTGACTGTGGAACTGAACAGCCAGCCCGGCGTTCACTATCCTGCAATCAATATGCTGACCGGCGCAATGGAGTACGACGAGCTCTATTATCCGGGAGATCAAATTCTGGTCGCGGTAATGACTGACAACTTGGGCAGTGTCCGGCACATCAAAGCGCTGTCCCACTACCGCCTGCCATATCTGGTGGCTCTGTTTGCCCTGTTCGCCATCGCCCTGCTTGCCTACGCACGCCAGGTCGGGCTGCGGGCTCTGCTCTCTTTCACCGGCTCTCTGGTGATCATCTGGCAACTGCTTATCCCGGGCCTGCTGGCCGGATACCCGCCGCTGCTGATCACCACCCTGACTCTGGTCGCTCTCTCTGCCTTGATCATTCTTTCGGTAGCGGGCTGGAGTTACAAAGGTAAAGCGGCCTTTGCCGGTACCCTGGCCGGACTGATAGTCACCGCCGGACTGTGTATGCTGTGTGGGGAAATCCTGAAACTGGATGGAATGGCACAGCCGGTTGCCCAGCTTGTTCTGTTTGAGACCGGCATGCACCTTAACATGCTCGACGTGCTCTACTGTGCGGTACTGATCGGAGCCAGCGGTGCAGCGATGGATGTGGCGATGGAGATGGCCGCCACCATGGAAGAGCTGAAACTGACCAATCCGGAGATGAGCCGGAAGGAGTTAATGCGCTCTGGCTTCCGGGTCGGCAATGCGGTGATCGGCACCATGACCACCACCCTGCTGCTGGCTTATTCCGGCGGTTTTCTTACCCTGCTGATGCTGTTTATCAGCCGGGACACCAGCCTGATGCAGATCTTCAATATGAAGCTGGTCGCCAGCGAAGTCGCCCGCACCCTGATCGGCAGCCTGTCACTGGTGATCGTGGCGCCACTGACGGCCTGGATAGCCGGGGCAATGATCTGCAAAGACGCAAGCCAGAATACTGGCGGACAACCTGAATATCAGTAACCCCACAAACAGTAACGCCGCGAATTTCGCGGCGTTATTTATTTCACAATCTGTTTCAGTACGGGCCCGGACTCACCCTCAACAAATCGCGCCTGGTCCCGTGCCAGGCAAAGCGGAGCTAGAGCTGAGAAATCGATATTGAACCTGTTGACCTGATAGGCTTTGATCAGCGTATCACCATGCAGGGTCACCAGCAGGCTGATGTCATCCCGCTCCGTGATCTCACTCAGCTTTTCAATATCTGTCGCAACACCGGATGCTTCCAGCGCCGTTTCATTGGTGCTGTATGGCGCATACAGGCATACCCTGTCCCAGTCTCCGTGCAGCTCCTGGCTAAGGTCAATCATTCCGTTATGAAACCTCAGATCGGCTATGGTCGCATCCGGCATCAGTGACAGCGCAGTAAAGCAGGCCGCCACAGCAATCCCCGGCAACACAATCAGTTTCTTCATTAGTGCTTTCATTCAGGTAAATTAAACGCGCCGCACTATACCAGCTTGACCGAAGTTCAGCAGCAGGGAAACAAAGCTTTTCATTTATCGCAGGGTTTGCTGCAATAGAAACATGGCTTCAGCCACCGGCAAGAGAGGATAAATATGTATATTTTTGGCTACGGAAGCCTGATGAACTCCGAATCACGCAAACTGACCGGACAGACAGAAAACGCCATTCCCGCCGTTGCAGACGGACTGGTACGCCGTTGGGGGAAAATTGATGACAGTTATACCCTGTCCCCACTGGTGGTCTCGACAGGAGATGGCCAGGTAAACGGAGTACTGCTTGAGATAAACCCGGAAGTACTGCCGGAGTTTGACCGCAGGGAGAAAGGCTACCGGCGCATCGAACTGTGCCACAGTCAGATATCAGCCCACGCTGAGCTCGATCCGTCGCGTACGGTATGGGTCTATGTCAATGACAGCGCAGACTCACCCTGCCCGAACGTGCCGATTATGCAGAGCTATGTCGATACGGTACTGGCCGGCTGCCTGGAGGTGTCAGCAGAGTTTGCGCAGCATTTTACCCTGCACACAGAGGGCTGGCATCATCCGCTGGAAAATGACCGTCACGCACCGAAGTACAGGAGCCTGGCGGGCGTATGCGAGTCTCACCACCAGTTGATAGACGAGATCATCGCCTCGGTCAGGGAGCCGTCAGGGACATCATCAGAAACCCGCTGAACGCCGCATTGCTCGGGGCCAGACCCGGGTCAACCTGCTTGCGCATGTTCAGGATCTGACGACGGTACTCAGTATAAAACTCATAACTGGGCGTGGGCTTGTAGCTGAGATTCTTCAGTTCAAAGTAGTCAATCACCCCTTTGGCGGTGGTTGGCTTCACAAACACCTCATCGAGCGGCGCATAGTACGCCGGGATCACCGTCACCAGTGACCATTTGGCCAGCTTCGCCGGTTTAAGCAGATCGACCATGGTATTAAGCCCGTACTGCTGATCACCATGCAGAAAATCATGCAGGCTGTAAGCCAGACCCTCACGTTCATCGTGGGTCATACCGCGGACATAATCGCGAAAGCGGGGCTTTTCAAACACCGAGACCATGGATGAACGGGTCACCATTTTGACCATGTCTTCCGCCACCTGCTGCGCGCTGGTAAAACGCTCCGGGGCAAACATGGACTGCGCCATCTCCACCATTTTGTCCATCTTGTGCTTTTTCCCAATTTCCACCATTTCAGGGTGAGCAAAACCACCGGGATAACGGCTGAAAAACGCCGCTTCAGCGGCTTTGAGTCTTTCCCTGTTCACTGGAGCACTCCTTTTCCTGCAATTGCTGTTCTTTCCGACACTATAGCCTGGCATTCCTTCAGCAGCAGGGCTGTGATCGTCTGGCCGGTTTTCGACAGATGAGTGAAAATTATCAAACTGAGTAAAATTGTATTAAATCTTACCTTTTGCTGACTTATACCGGCGATCACCCGGCTAACATGAGCGCTTTTCTGACACTAAGAGGCGTAAGATGCTTAGCTGGGCTGTATCAGAGAAACGGTTTGAATTTAGCGCCGTTTTGATTCTGACCGGAATTATCTGCCTGATGGCATTTACGTTTCCGGACCCGGACCTTGCCGGTCCGTTAAATAACACCTTTGGCTGGGTGCTGGATAAGTTTTCTTTTTCAGCTGGCAGCAAAGGTTTCTTGATCACCACAGCTCTGCTGTGCCTGTTGCCACTGATGCGACGTTTTCCATTTGCCAAAATGCTGAGTGCTTATGTGCAGTTCGGTATTTTGCTGGTACTGGCGTTCGTGCTTAAAACCGGCATGAAGCAAATGACCGAAGTTCCGCGCCCTTATACAGAGCAGCTGACAGAACTGAACCTGATCCCGAAACCAGAAGCATTCTATGAGCTGAATGACAGTGATAAAGAGTCCCTGCTGGAGATCGCCGCACCACAAATCAACCCATGGCGCATGAAACAATGGCAGGGGGAGACCAATTACTCACTGCCATCCGGCCATACTATTTTTGCAGCGGTTGCGGTGCTGTTCTGGGGCGGTTTCTGGCTGAGACAGGGTAACCTGCTGCTGACCGGTATTATCGTCGCGTGGGGTGTGGGCGTCGCGTTCAGCCGGGTCTGGCTGGGAATGCATTCACCGACGGATCTGATGGCTTCCCTGATGAGCGCCATCGCGCTCAACCTGCTGGTTCCTAACATCAGCCTGCCACCAAAACTGACCGCAAAACTGATGGCGCTTCGCAGTTAATCCCTTTTCAGTGTTGACCTTCCTCCTGCGGGAAGGTCTATGCTGGGCACCTTCAATACACTCAACAGGAGTCCGGCATGGGATGTTGTAATCAGTCCCCTGAAGGGGGAAGCCGAAAAGTCGGCACCTTGATCAAAACTGTCTTTATCATCGGCGCAGTTATCTTACTGCTGGCGTTCTTCGGTGGCTGACAGATAATCAAACTCAACGCTCAGCTCATCCGCCGTCGTCGTCAACACCGCACGCACCCGCCCGTCTTTTTGCCACACCAGGGTGCGTTTATTACCCCCAGCCCTCTGATTCACAAACCGCACCAGCGCGGCATCGGCTTTTTTCACTGACTGCTTTTTCAGTTCACTGGCCACATCAAACTCATCGCCATTAATCTTCACACTGACCAAAACAAAGCCGTCTTTTCGCAGGTTCAGCTGCAAATCCGAATAGCTGATGAGCGAATACTCCCGGTAAAGGCGGACACTTTTCTGCCGGCCACTCCGCACTTCTACTTCCGCATACACCGGCAGTTTGTAGTAGTAGGTCAGATCGCTGCAGTAGCTTTCTCCTTCCCGCTCCAGACCACAGTCAAACAGATCCGTCTGAGCACTGACCTGAGCCGCCTGCCAGGGCTGATAAGGCGCGTCCACCACTGGTGACATCCAGAGCGGATGAAAAGCATAGCTGTTAAATGACAACAGACCACTGAGCAATGCAGCGGCAGACAGGTATGTTCGACGGGACACAGGCGATACCAGAAAGTTAAAGGGATTCTGTTATAACAGGATTCAGGTCCGCAAACAAAGGCTGCCCTGCATATACTCCACCGGGGTCATCCCGGTCTGCTGACGGAAAAAGTGAATAAACGCACTGTCAGATGAGAACTCCAGCTGATAGGCAACATCATTAACCTGGTAACCTGAAGACAACAGCTCAATGCCAGCAAGCAAACGCCATTGCTGCCGCCAGGCCTGATAGTTCATCCCGGTTTCACGGCTAAAAAGCCGGCTGACCGTCTTACTGCTGGCACCATATCTGGCCGCCAGTTGAGCTGACGACGGCGGCAACTCACCTTCAACGCTCCAGCTCTCTGCCAGTGCTCTCATCCTTGGGTGAACCGGCAGGGTCAGTTGCAGCGACTCGACAGGTGCACTCTGCAACTCTTCGATAAAAAGCGCCAGGGTATTGCTGCTTGGCACCCCGTCCTCCTGCCAGGGCCACCAGGCCATACGCTCTATCAGCGCCCGCAGCAGCTCTCCGGCCTGAACCACTTTAACCCCATTTCCAATCTGCTTCGCCAGGCCGGATTCAAAATAGACAGAGCGGTAAGCCACCACATTAGTCATCATCGCCCTGTGCCCGATACCAGGCGGGATCCAGGCGGCGCGGGTCGGGGGTAAAACGAAGCGTTTACCGTCCAGCACAATCCGCATGCAACCTTTGGGTGCATACAAAAGCTGGCCACGGCTGTGGCAATGCATACCCGAATCATGCCTGCCCACCTCTGCTGCTATCCCAACAACCGGGCCGGGAATGGTGTCCGGGTCAAACGGTCTGCTCTGATCTATTTCTGCCATTGTCCCAATCCTGATATATCTGGTTCTGATTATGTTATCCGGCCACCGTGAGGCTAAGTAAACTTCCGCCATCTTTCAAGTACAACGGAAAAACACTATGCAACCCTTACTGTTTCTTATCCTGGCACTGATGATGTTTCCCCAGGTAGTGGAAACCATCTACAGCCCGGCGCTGCCTTCAATGGCGGCCTTTTTTGGGGTGTCCGTTCCGACAGCGGGGCTGACCATCTCCTGCTACTTCATCGCTTTTGCCTTTGGGGTGGTGTTCTGGGGGCTGATGGCTGACAGACTTGGCCGCAGACCCGCCATGCTGGGTGGCCTTGGCTGCTACGCTCTGGGTTCACTGGCTGCGCTTATGGCCGGCAACTTTTCTCTCCTGCTGGCAGCCAGGGCGATCAGTGCTTTTGGTGCCGCCAGCGGCTCTGTCGTCAGTCAGACGATACTGCGTGACCGCTGGCAGGGCCCGCAACTGGCCAGATTCTTTTCATATATGGGAATGGGAATAGCCCTCAGCCCGGTGATCGGAATGCTGGCAGGCGGACAACTGGCAGCAACCGGAGGTCATCAGGCCGTATTTACTGCGCTGATGGGACTGGCAGTGCTGCTGCTTACCATCACCGCAGCCGCCCTGCCGGAAACCCGCGCGGTGCGCCCTCCGGTAAAGCTGACTGCTCTGGCAAAGCGTATGCTGACAGACAGCGCGCTGTGGCGTGACGCCATTCTGGTTGCCTGCTTTAATGTACTGCTGTTTGGCTACTATCTGCAGGGGCCGTTTCTGTTTGAAGCTATGGGTTACGGTGAGCGTGAGTTTGGGTATAGCGGAATAGCACTGGCACTTGGCACCCTGGCAGGCAGCTATGCCAACAAGGCGCTTCTTAAGTCCGGCCACTCGCCAGATCTTCTGATCCGCCGCGCCTGTTATCTTGCCCTGCTGAGCGCAGCAGCAGTCTGTGTCCTGCAATCAGACATCTGGTTTATGCTGCCTGTAATGGGCCTGGTCGCCGCCTTTGCCATCGCAATCCCCAACATTCTCAGCCGGGCGCTGAAAGCCTATCAGCAACAGCTTGGCAGCGCCGGCGCCCTGTTCGGTCTGGGTTACTACCTGCTGATCGGCTCCGGGCTTGGGTTGTTCGGCTTGCTGGAAAACTATGGTCTCTGTGCCCTGATAGTCTCGGCACTCGCCTTTACTGCCTCAGCAACAAAGCAGCTCAAAGCAGTATCAGTGAAGCAGGCATAACAGGACAAATGCCTTACGCCTGCTCAGCGCCAACAAACAACATCCCCGCAGGTGAATGCGGGGCTGATGCTGCACCTGGGAAACCGGACCCTTACAGAGCCTAACATCAAATCAAATCTCTTGTTTATCAGCTCACGTGGATATAAGGATTTCACCTTATCGCTATATGAACACCTGACAAGCCCATCAAATTTCGATATAAGACATGCATTTACAACACATATCCACGTTCAGCTTCACTTTATAAACCGGCGCGCACAGTTTGATACAAAGCTCATTATTCTGAATCACTCCCATTGACACCATTAACATCAGCAACATAATCAGACAAAAGATTTGACAATGTACAACAATGTTTTCTTACAAGGACGATTATGGACAGGTTTAAAATTCGTACCCAGCTGCTGATTGGATTTGGTACAGCTTCCCTGCTGATCCTCATGCTTGGTATTTACAACTTCTTTGCGGCGGCAGAGATCAACAACCAATCGACCGAGATCAGCGAACGCTGGATCCCGGTTATCCAGGCGGTAGACAGGATGAACACCCAGACCGCCGATCTGCGGGTGTTTGAAGCTCAGCACATCATCTCACTGGCAGATGAAGATCAGAAAGAAGTCGAGGCATCGCTTGAAAAGCTCACCTCGGAGATCGCCATCACCCTGAACAATTTTGAAAAAGTCACCAGCCAGGCAGAGGAGAACCGTCTGTGCGATGCTTTTGAGAAAGCCTACCTCAACTACATTACTGTGCAGGAAGGAGTACTGAAACTCTCCCGCACCAACCAGAACGAAGCAGCCCGGATGCTGTTCGTCGGTAAGTCACTCAACCTCTATGACGAGCTGTCCGAAGCACTGACAGCCCTGAGCCGCTTCTACACCCGCGAAGCCGACCTTGCGAGCAAACGTGGCGATGAAGCGTTTGATACTGCCTCAACCGTCTCACTGGCGGTAATGTCCCTTGCGGTAACCCTGGCTGTTATCATGGGCTACTTCATTTCCAAAGGCATTGTGTTGCCGATCAACAACCTGCAGCATGTAATGCACAACGTGGCCCAGGGTAACCTGAACGTAACAGCCTCTGAATCAGGCGATAATGAAATGACGGCACTGGCCCGCGACGTTAACCTGACCATCTCCACCCTGCAAAAAATCTCCGGCGAACTGAGCCAGATAGCAGAGAGCGTGGCATCAACCTCTCAGGAGCTGTCGAGCGTTATCCAGCAGTCTGACATCAACGCCAAACAGGAACTGTCGCATATAGAGCAGGTTTCTGCAGCGGTCAGCCAGCTCTCAAGCACAGCAACAGAAGTCAGCCAGAACGCCACTACGGCGGAAAAAGAAGCCCAGCTGGCGAGTGAGAACGTTAATGTGGGCAGCCAGGCACTGGCCCGCTCGAATGAAATCACCGAACGCATCATCCACTCCAGCCACGAAACCGTAGACATCGTTGAGCAACTGCGTACCTTCTCGCTGGAAATCGGCCAGGTGGTCGAGGTGATCAACAGCGTTTCAGAGCAGACCAACCTGCTGGCACTTAACGCGGCGATTGAAGCCGCCCGTGCTGGTGAACAGGGACGCGGCTTTGCCGTGGTTGCTGATGAAGTACGTTCTCTGGCCGCCACCACCCAGAAATCAACCGTCGAAATCCAGAACGTAATCCAGAAACTGCAGGCACAGGCGGAAAAAGCCGACCAGCACATGCGTAACAACGCCACCATGGTTGAAGAGAGCCAGACTATCGCCCAGCAGGTCTCGGAAGCCTTCGCGGCCATCACCGACTCAGTAAGTAAAATCTCTGAAATCAACACCCTGGTCGCCACCGCATCAGAAGAGCAGTCCTGTGTGACCAGTGAAATCGCGTCAAATGTGGTCCAGACCTCAGACATCGTTAACCAGAACGTCGCAGGTATCACCCAGAGCGCCACCGTTTCCGAGTCACTGGCTGATTACTCCGAGCAACAGAAAGAAGCGCTGCGGTTCTTCTCTCACGCTTCATAAAACACTTAACAAATACTGGAGCTAAACAGCAACAAGGCCGGGTTCCCCGGCCTTTTCTTTATCCTCCCTGCCGGGCTTTTACAAACTTTTACAATGTGAACGGAATCTGAAAATCCGCTTAAGCGCTGGTTAAGCAGAGCTTTGTCATAGTAACCCCGTACTCAACAAACACTCCCCAAGGAACACACTATGAAAAAAATGATTATCGCGTCAGCTCTGGTTTTGGCTTCTGGTACTGCTATGGCATCTGGTGGCTTTGATGGCCCGTCTCAGTCCGGCGGTTTTAACGGACCATCCCTGGCGGCCAGTTCGACAGTCGCTGAAGCTCTGGAAGCCCGCGATGATTCTCAGGTTCAGCTGACAGGTCATATCACCCACTATATCGGTGATGAGGAATATCAGTTCAGTGACGGCCAGAACAACATCGTGATTGAAATCGATGACCGGGTCTGGCAGGGTCTGAGCATTACTCCGCAGGATAAGATCACCATCATTGGTGAAGTGGACAAAGACTGGAAAGAGGTCAAGATTGATGCAGACCGGGTACAGAAAGCCAGTTAACCGCTGAGCCACATCCGGTATCGTGCAGCGCCCCTCAAACGAGGGGCGCTTTTCTTACTGAGACAACAACTTTCTGACGGGCTCCTGCTCGGTGTACTCAACTGAGTCATGCTCAGGCAGCTTGTCGATATCGGCCTTATTGCCGGTCACTATCAGTACCTGTTGTTTCACCAGAGCATCAACCACTTCAAGGTTGTGCTGACGAAGAAGCGCTCTCACGTCGCTCTCTTTTCCTTTGTGATACTTCACGAAGTAACGCGCAGGTTGCTGCTCTGCCTGTTCAGGTCGTTCATCCACAACAGGAAACCCCTGATTGTTTGCCAAACTGGCCGAACTCAGCCCGGCCGCCAGCAGTGCGATTGCACACACTGACGACAAAGAAAGTAAGGTCTGCTTCTTCATGGTCGCTCCTTATTCAAAGGACAGAGTCCAGCTGTTGATGGTGCCTGTGTCTCTTCTGGCATTGTCCACGGCTTTTAGTTCCCAGGTTCCCTTAGCCTCAAAACCAGAGAAGTCTGCCTGGAAACTGGTTTTGATATTACTTGCGCCGCCACCAGCATTGTCATGCAAAACCACCTGACCACCAGTTGGTGATGTCAGCGTTACGCGCAAATCGCCAACGTAGGTATGGCTGATATCCAGGTCGACCGCTACAACGCCGGCATCGCCTGAGCGGGCTACATCCAGTGAGCTTACAATGCCTGTTGGATTGTTGTCAGGAATCGCTACAGGATTAGAGTTAGTGTAGCTGGAAGGTGCACTCACACCTGATGAACTATCCGAACCATTATGGGTTGCCACCAGAGAAACACCAGAATACGCACTGTAACCGTAAACCAGCACTTCATACTGACCCGCCTGCGACACATTCAGGCTGCAGCTCTCACCGTTACCATCAACCCATGAACGGCAGTCGTAAGTGTTGGTGTCTGGTGTGCCGTTAAAGCGCACATAAAGGTCTGCATCACCGGAGCCACCGCTCATACTGAACATTGCCAGGGTCGCATCAGCAGGAACGTCAAACACAAACACTGCGCCTGATTTACTGCCACCGGAAAGCTGCGTTTTCGCGACACCATTTTCCAGAACGTTATCATCAGAACCACCGCCATTCGGACCATTACAGCCTTCGTCCAAATAACGTTTCGCTGCATCAGCATTGACCAGACCATAACCGGTGCGGTTATCCCGGCCAGCAACGTCAATATCTGTCGCTGTCTTAATCAGTGCATTACGCACCTGCGCTGCTGTACAGGTTGGATGGTAGCTCCAGACCAGCCCCGCAACCCCTGTCACGTGTGGTGTCGCCATCGAAGTACCATTGTAGTACTCATAGTCTTCACCCTGAGAGGTTGAAACGGTGATCTCCTGGCCGACATAACCAAGCAGCTCCTGACCAAAGGCGCGGTCAACCGTTACAGATACCATACGTGCAGTGTTGTTTTGATCGACCAGGAAAGGATTCTGCAAACCCGGCAGTGCAGAGTTACTGTAAACAATCGCAGCGCGCGCGCCTGCGTTATAACATGCCTGAACCGCATCAATTTCCGGATAACTGTTCGAGGACTGATTTCCGATACGTTCGGTCAGACAGATCTTCCCCGTCATGTCACCACAGTTGAAACTGCCACCCGACACATCACAGCTTGCCAGTGTGGCCGTGACAGAGCCCGCAACCGGGTCAGGGTTGTAGCTTCCGCCACTTTGAATCAGCCGGTTGTGAGGCACAATGCCGCGCTCAAACTGGCTGACTCCATTCAGATGAATGTCCGACAGCTTACCCTCACCAACCGTCACGGTAGACAGAATTGCCATACCCGGACCAGCAATTTCAACCTGATCGGTAGCCTGAGAGAATGCTGCGTGATCGCTCTGGTTATCCACCGCCGCTACCGACATCACTGAATCATAAGAAGCCGGATAGCTGTGAGCGGTATTGCCATCGTTGCCTGCTGCAGCAATCAGCAACACACCCTGGTCGTAAATGCTTTTCAGGGCATTTTTCTCGGTAACACTGGACTGGCTGCCACCAAGGCTCATGTTCACCACGTTTGCGCCATTGTCGGCACAGGTCTGAACCGCTTTCACCAGGCTGGATGAGTAACCCCAGCCGGACTCGTTAAACACTTTTACAATATGCAGATTCACATTCTGATTTGGCATAACTCCTTTGACGCCTTCCGTATTGGCAATCGCAGCGATAGTACCTGCCACGTGCGTACCGTGAGCATTGCCACTGCCAGGTACACTCCAGGAGCCGGTACCGCTGTCGTTGGTGCCCGCAACGCGGTTGCCACTCAGGTCATTGTGCGCCAGATCGTAACCGGAATCGATAATACACACGGTACGGTTACCCGCATTCGAATCATCCAGCAGTTGTGCATTCACAGCCTCATAACCCCATGGGATGGTTTCACTGAGCAGGTAACGCGGAGGGTCAACCTCCACGTACTCCACGTCGCTTCGGTTACGCAGGTGACCGATTTCAGAATCTTCCATCTCAACACTGTAAATTGCACGGTTCCCCAGCCTCTCCACTTTGCGCGCTTTCAGCTGATCCAGAATCGACTCCTGCGCGATGCGTGGCCCCCAGAATAAGCTTCTGCCCATTGCTGAAGGAGTTGATGTATCTTCTTTAAACTTGACGATGTATTTGGTCGGCAGACTGGCTTCATCGATCCCCGTCAGAGGAGCCGCGTACGCTGACGCAGAGAGTGTCATCGCTGCAGCAACAGCTGACAATGAAAACAAACCTTTCGAATTAATTATTATTTGATGCATTTGCTCTGTTCCTTTTTGAGCGGATTTATATTCATCATACCCTCATTAAAAGTCACCGAACGGCGTCCTTAAGGGGCGACCCAGCTATAGCCCACCAGCAGAAAACAACAAACGATTCATTGCATGAATGACTTACAAATGAACAAAATATCACCAAACCAACGAATTCCGTTAACACCGCAATCAGCAATTAAAACCTTATAAAGCAAATACTTATTAATGAATTGACCGCATGTTAATTTATTGTTAGTGAGTAAATATTCTATATTTCAGAAGCTCAATACAATCACCCACTCCATGCAAGTTCTCCCAAATGACAAAATGAATAATCAGATGCTCAGGGAGGAGTAGAAACAACTTCATACAGGGGGAGCTTTACAGGCTGACGATGAACTCAGATCAAACTTGTATTGCTTTTATCCATCATATTTCCTGAACCGCCTCAGGGACTGTGCAAAAAGGGTCACCAGCGTCAGAGACCCGCAGTTAAAGACCACCTGGCGTATGGGCTTCAGAGCATCTCTGTCGCCTTATTAATATCACATCTGATATACCTCCTACCCTCCTATAGCTGTATCCGCATGGCTAGCTCTGCACTAAGATAAGCCCTGTTCCCAAACAACAAAGGTATTCATCAATGAAAAAGACCGTACTCGCCTGGACTATCGCCAGCACCCTTTTGACCGCTCCGGTTTTCGCAAACAGTGGCATTGCGTCTCAGACGCCACTGGCTCAGGCAACCAGCGCCATTCAGGCAGAAGACCAGACTAAACTGGCTCAGCTTGCTTACGAGTACGCGTACTCCATTGATGAGGCCTACAAATACTTCTACGAAACTGTGGTCAAAGCGGATTACCCGCTTAACCAGTTCCAGAACATCCGTCAGCTGGCTGACCACACTTACACCGCGCACCCGACCATTAACAACGATACCCTGCATATCATGGGCTGGATGGACGTGGCCGCAGAGCCTGTGATCATTACCATCCCGGATCATGATGAAGGCCGTTACTGGCTGTTCCACACCATGAACATGCAGCACTTCACTGATTCGGGCTTCGGCTCACCGGATCGCGGCACCAAAGGCGGCGTGTTTATGTATGCCCTGGAAGGGTGGGAAGGTGAAGTACCGGCCAGTGTAGATGAAGTGATCTACGTTGAGCATCCGCTGGTGAAAATGATGGGTCGTATCATGGATCTCGGCGGAGAAGACTCGCCAAAAGCACAGAAGCTGATGGACCTGTGGACTGTCCGTACCCTGTCTGAGTTCCTGGGGCAGAAAGGACCAGAACCGGTACAACGCAACTACCCGGACCCGGCCAACAGCAACTGGGTTGAGCGTACCAACTTCATTCTGTCTGAGGGTACCATGCGCGACCACGATGCTGAGCTGCTGGCAAAGTTTGCCCCGTTTGGCCTGGGCCAGCCTGTTGGCACGCTGCTGACTGAAAAGCAGCAGAAACTCATTGAACAGGCACAGAAAGACGGCTTTGAGCATATCAAAAATGCACCCTTTACCGATTCGCGTGACGTTCTGGGTACCCGGGAAGAGATGACAGCGGTACCAAGCTTCCAGCACGCATTTGGGACACTGCTGGGACAGTGGGGCCTGCCAGCTTCCTACACCATGTACACCGGTGATTTTGTTGACGCCGATGGTGAACCGCTGGATGGCAGCAAATACGACTACACTGTCACCTTTACTGCCCCTGAAGTTGAAGGCTTCTGGTCATACACGGCTTACAGCGGCAAGACCCGCCTGATGGAAGAAAACAGCATGAACCGTCATTCGCGTGGTGACCGTACCCTGACACCAAACGAAGATGGCACCTACACCATCTACATGAGCTCAGACACCAAAGGCCAGGAGAACAACCCGAACTTCCTGCCGATCCCGGACCACAGCTGGTACGCCGTACTGCGTATGTACACTCCGGGTGACAGCGTACGAAACGATGAGTGGAAACCGGTTCCGTTTACCAAAGTCGCAAAGAAATAACGCAAACCCTGCAAGCCCTGGCATGACGTCAGGGCTTACTTTACTATCGGGAGTATCACCCTAAGCGCAGAACACGACACCTATGAACCGCACCGATCTCAACCTGCTCTATACGCTCGATGTGCTTCTGAAAGTAAAAAGCACTACCCTGGCAGCCAAAGAGCTCAGTACCAGCCAGTCGGCCGTCAGCCGCTCACTGACGAAGATGCGTGAAGCCATGGGTGACCAGCTTCTGGTGCGCAAAGGCCAGAGCCTGGAGCTGACGGCAAGGGGAGAACAGCTGCGCCGGGACCTGCCTCAGCTGATGAGCCAGATGGAGCACCTGTTTAATGGCGATGCGTTCGACGCCGCCAGCTGCAATGCCCAGGTGACGATAGCGATGAACGCCTCTGTTGCAGAGTGGATTGTGCCCGGTTTTGTCCACTACCTTTCGGTTGAAGCGCCGAACATCGAACTGACCATAGATGACTGGGGCGCCTCGACACCGGACCAGCTGACCCGGGGGAAAGTGCGTATGGGCATCAACTATTTTCCGCTCGATCTGCCAAAAAGCTTTATTCAGAGAAAAGTCGGTAAAGATGATTTTGTGCTGGTCTGCCGGGCCGATCACCCGCTTCACAATGAGCCGCATATCACCCTGGACCACATCCGGGAACACCCTTTTGCAGTGCACATTATGAAAGACTGGAACGATGTCACGCCAAGGGCAGAAGCTGAACTGCACAGGCACGGTGTCCACCGCAATGTGAAACTGCGCTGCCGCCACCTGAGTATTATCCTCCGGGCGCTGCAGGAGTCTGACATGGTGCTGTTTTGCCCCCGCCTGACCGCCGCTCAGTTCGATAAGCGTTTTATCGCCATCCCGTTTTCTGACCAGTACCAGCAACCAAGCGGCGATATCGGCCTGTTCTACTCTAACCACTTTACCAGTGACCCGCTAACCCTGTGGCTGGAAGAGGCGCTCAGAAAGGTGATAAAGCAGGTTACCAGGACTCCTGCCCGGCCGGGTGAATGGCAGTCACTCTGACCACACCTCAGGAGCGTAAAAAAACGGAGCAGAAAAAAAGAGAAGCACCGGCTTCTCTTTTCTTACATCTCACTTAAGACTGGCTGTGCTTTTCGTAAACCCTGGCCAGATACTCATCCTTTTCCTGCCACTGACTGTTAAGCCAGTTGTGGAAGCGGCGTTTAAAAGCTTTGTCAGTGAAGTAATCACCATTCACGTTTTCATCGATCGGATGAAGCTTCACCCGAACCACCACACTGGTTAAGTTACCTTTGAGCATATCGATAAATGGTGACTCCTGATTCTCAGGGTAGGCCAGGGTGACATCGACAATGCCATCCATCAAATCCCCCATAGCGCTGAGTGCAAAAGCGAGACCACCAGTTTTGGGCTTTAACAGGTGCTGGTAGCGCTGTTTTCCGGCCGCCAGTTTCTCTTTGTTGGCCCGGGTGCCTTCCACAAAGTTAACCAGAGTGGTTGGCGCACGTTTGAATTTTTCACAAGAGGCTTTAATCGCATTAAAGTCATCGTTCCGGCGCTCAGGGTGACGCAGCAGATACTCACGCGAGTGGCGCTTCATAAATGGCATATCAAGCCCCCAGCAGGCAAGGCCAACAAAAGGGACATAAAGAAGGTCGTGTTTGAGAAAGAACTTGGTCGCCGGAATTTTATCTTTTAAAACAGAAGATAAAATTACAATGTCAGCCCAACTCAAATGATTGGACATCAGCAAATACCATTGCTCACGGGAGAGTGACTCTTCACCTTCAATTTCCCACTTAATTTTGTTGTTGGCATTAAGCATCCATAAATTGAGGCTAGCCCAGCACCAGAATTGCTTGTTCGCTAAAACCGTCAGTTTTTTTTGCATCCACTGAGTTGGGATGAGCAGCTTGATTAAAGCTAATAAAGAAACAATCAGCGCAGTGCACGCAGTGTTAAGCGTAACGAACAGCACGTTTACGCCCATACGAAGGTTATCAAGCATTGTTACAAATTCTTACAGGGAAAAATGCAGTATACATGGTTAAAAAATAATTCCTGCTTTTTTGTCCAAACAGGCGTAATTAAATACGAAATAATATAAACCTGGTTGCAATAGAGATGAGAGATGAATTTGATTATTACAGGTGATTTACTCTGTTCCCTGAAACTAATTAGCGTTTAGTAATATATAAAGTTCATGCCAGATATGAATCCGGAAAAAATATATGTACTTATTTAATCACTCGTTTCATTGAGCATAAGTGTCTGGATAGCAAACATAAAAAAAGACCGGTTACCCGGCCTTTAATCTGTCGCATCACTTCAGCAGTCTTGCCCGCACCTGACGGCCTTTCATCTTGCCGGTTTCAATTTTCTTAAGCGCTTTGCGTGCAATAGACTTGTCTACCGCCACATACGAGCGCATCGGAAACAGGTTGATTTTACCTACCAGCTTACCCTCGATGCCGCCCTGACCGGTCAGCGCGCCCAGGATGTCACCGGCGCGGATTTTCTGCTTTTTACCACCATCGATCTGGATGGTCTGCATCACCGGAGTAAATGGCTCACAGCCCGGTTTCTCCGGCAGGGTATCCGGAGTGATTTCGATATCCATATACTCATCGATACGGGCGATCTTAATCATCTCTTTTTCAGCGAAGAAGTTGAACGCCAGGCCTTTGTTACCGGCGCGGCCGGTACGGCCAATGCGGTGAACGTGCACTTCCGGGTCACGGGACACCTGGAAGTTAAATACCGCGTCCAGGTCGTCGATATCCAGACCACGCGCCGCCACGTCAGTCGCCACCAGAATGGAGACACTCTTGTTAGCGAACTGCACCAGCGCCTGGTCACGTTCACGCTGCTCCATATCACCATGCAGCTCAATCACGCTGAAACCACGATGATGCAGCTCATCGGCCACATTCTGCACCTCTTTTTTGGTGTTACAGAACACAACCGAAGACGCCGGTTTGTGCACAAGCAGCAGGGTTTCCAGCGCGTTATCACGCTCTTCACTGGTCTCCAGCTGATAGAAGAACTGACGGATGCTGCTGTGATCGTGGGTAGACTCCACTTTGACCATCTGCGGCTTATCCATCACTTTGTTTGCGATCGATTTGATCTGATCCGGGAAAGTGGCACTGAACAGCAGGGTCTGACGATCCTGTGGTGCTTCGGCAATGATCGCGTCCAGCGCATCAGCAAAGCCCATATCCAGCATACGGTCTGCTTCATCCAGTACCAGGGTGTTCAGCTCCGCCAGATTGATGCGGCCTTTTTCCAGGTGGTCCAGAATACGTCCTGGCGTACCTACCAGAATGTGCGCGCCATGCTCAAGAGAGCCGATTTGCGGACCCATCGGCATACCGCCGCACAGGGTCAGCACTTTAATGTTGTGAATGGCACGCGCCAGAGTACGGATCTCTTTGGCAACCTGATCGGCCAGCTCACGGGTCGGACACAGCACCAGTGACTGAACCCGGAAACGCTTCACGTTGAGGTTCTGCAAAAGACCCAGACCAAAGCTGGCGGTTTTACCCGAGCCGGTTTTACCCTGACCAATCACATCGTGCCCTTTGAGGATCAGCGGCAGACTCAGCTCCTGAATCGGCGTCATCTGAGTAAAGCCCATGGTCTCAAGGTTAGAAAGCAGCGCCGGATTAAGTGGCAGGGAGGTAAATTTTGCAGTAGTCACTGTGGTTGCCCGTTTTCAAAAATGAGCGCGCATTATGGGGGATCGCCAAAAAGAATCCAGCGATTTTTTAACCAGCGCAGAAATCAGCGCCGGTTAAAATTTACACTGTAAACGGACAGCCCCGGCTTCAGGGTGATACCACCACACCGGAAACCCGGTGATAGGTCCGGACCGGCCTGCCAACGCAGCCATGCTGAAGGTAGGCCGTCAGCAGTCCTTTTCTCACTGCATGGTCCAGATAACGGCGGGCTGTGGTCTTGCTCAGCCCGGCCTTTTCCGCCAGTGACTGGGCGCTGTGCTCTTCATTAAGGTGACGAAAACAGTTCATCACCTGCTCAAGGGTATAAGGGTCGACACCCTGTTGCCCGCCGGTTGCCGCAGGCTGCTCGCGCACCGAGAGCATTTTATCCAGCTCGCTCTGCGCCACTTCCCCCTGCCTGCTGAGCACCTGATAAAACGCGCTGAAGCGCTCAAGGGTTTCACCGAGACGATGATAGTTCATCGGCTTGATCAGATAATCAAACACGCCGAAGATCAGAGCCCGGCGGATCACTTCCATATCATTGGCCGCCGAGATATACACCACGTGAGGCTGATTCGGCTGATCTTTCCAGTGACTGAGCAGCGCAAGACCATCACCATCCGGCAGATAATGGTCAAGCAGGATCAGATCCGGCTCCAGCATCTGCTGCATGGCTTTGGCCTGACGGACGCAGTTGGCCAGCCCCACCACACGGTAGCCCTCCTGCGCGGAAACAAACTGGCTGTGCAGATCCGCGATACTGTTTTCATCATCGACGATCATCACGTTAATCATGCCGGCTCTCCCGCATCTGGTTTGGCAATGTACAGGGTGATATTGGTCATCCCCGGCTCCGAATCAATTTCAATATAACCACCGGCTTCCTCCACGTAACGTTTGACCAGGTACAGGCCAATACCGTGCCCCTCTTCCGGTTTGGAGGAGACGCCCAGGTCGAAAATCTTCTGCTGCAGCGCCGGGGGGATCCCTTTGCCATTGTCACTGACCGCCACGATCAGCTCCGGCCCCTGGTCGTTAATCGCCAGCTCCACTACTCCGCTTTGCATCTCACAGGCGGCAAAACTGTTGTCGATCAGGTTACCAGTGATGGCGCACAGGGCTTCTTCACTCAGTGTGGGCGGCAGGCTGGCCACATAGCTGTCCGGCGAGAGGGAGAAGGCAATCTGCCTCTCACTGGCTTTATGGCATTTACCAATCAACAGACCGGCCAGGGTATCGAGCCGGCACTGGCTGGTGATCTGGTCGATAAGACGCTGCTGACCATCTGACTGTACATCAATCAGCGCCAGTGCGCGGTCGCTGCGGCCCATCTGGATCAGTCCTGCGATGGTGGTCAGCTTGTTGGCGTATTCATGGCGCATGATCCGCAGGCTTTCGGTGTGCTGGCGGATCTGGCTGAGCTGCTGAGTAAGCATGCTGATCTCATCGCGCAGCCTGAAGCTGACCACGCAGCCCCCCTGCTCACGGGCAAGACTGACCCTGCTGGCTACCACAGGCCGTCCACCCAGTACCACCAGCTGGTCTGATACGCTGGGTTTGGTGGCATCGCAGAACCCCTCAGAGGTTACAACGTCACTTACAGTTCTGCCTGTCACCTGTTCTGAAACTAACCCCAGCCAGCGGGCGGCGTTGTGATTGCACTCAATCACCCGGTTTTGATTATCCAGCGCCAGCACGCCCTCGTGAGTGGCATTGAGGATCACCCGCTTGAGTTCCAGGTTCTGTATCAGCTGCGAAGGCTCCAGTCCCTGCATACCACTGCGGATCCAGCGGGAAATGAACCAGGTAAACAGTGCCGAGAGCACCACGGTGGTGAGGGAGATAATAAGGATGGGCAGCCAGTGGACCCGCTTCCACTCGCTCAGGGTATCGATCAGATAGCCGACTTTGATCATGCCTACCACCTGACCGGAATCATCCAGAATCGGACTGATATAGCGCAGTGAACGCCCGAGCGAGCCCGTCCCTTCAGAGAGGTAGTGACGGCCATGGTTAAGGGCATCGTCAATGTCACCCCCCATGATCGGCGTGCCAACTCTTTCCGCTACCGGATGAGTCATGCGGATCCCCTGCCGATCACCAATCACGATAAAATCGGCGTCCGACACGGCATAGAGCTCATCGACTACCGCCTGAACCCCCGTCACATCACCGAGGCTGACGGCATCCCTGAGCGAATCGAGTTCCGCTATCTGGCGCGACTGAACCATAGCCCGGGCGGCCACCTCCTGACGCAGAATCGTCATCGCTTTTGGCACCACCGTCAGCCACCAAACCCCGGCCTGAAGCAGGAGCACGGCAAGCAGGCTGAGCAGAATTTTCTTGTTAAATGTCACTGTCTCTCTCCTTTGAAAACAGGATACCGCATCGCCTGAACAGCCGGGCGTCAGGCGGGGTAAAACTCAGCCCTGATCACGCTCTGGTTTTTATGGTGCAAATGGTGGAGTAAATGGAGCTTACGGGTCTCAATGATGTTTTTCTCAATATCCGTTGCACCCGGTTTTTAGCCCGGCTGCACTTTTCATCGCCACTTTTGCCCCACTGATGCAAATCTGATCCGCCGCACTTTTTTCCCCCTGCCGTTCGCTAACGTGACCATCAGATTGGTAAATTTAAGGAGAAAACCGATGCTGCTCCAGTCCCCGAATGCCAGATTACTGGCGTTAGTTTTACTCAGTGTGGTGCTGTGGTTTATGCCGGTGCCGGAAGGGCTGAGTATCGAAGCCTGGCACATGATGACGATTTTCATCGCGACCGTGCTGGGCCTAATCGTGGCACCACTGCCACTGGGCGCAATGGCGCTAATCGGCCTGAGTGCCACCACCCTGACCGGGCTGCTGCCGATCAAGACCGCGCTGTCCGGCTTTGCTCACCCAACCATCTGGATGATTGCCGCCGCTTTCTTTATCTCACGTGGCTTTATTCAGACCGGCTTTGGCCGCCGGGTGGGTTACCTGTTCATCAGCAAACTGGGCCACAACTCGCTGGGACTGGCTTACGGCCTGGTGCTGACCGACCTGCTGTTCGCCCCGGCCACTCCAAGTACCACAGCGCGATGCGGCGGGATCATCTCGCCCCTGTTTCGTTCGGTAGCGGATGCCTATAACTCTTCACCGGACAAAGGCACCGAGAACAAGATCGGCGCTTTCCTGGTGCAGTGTATCTTCCAGTGTAACGCCATCACCTGTGCCATGTTCCTGACCTCCATGGCCGGTAACCCGCTGGCAGCGAACTTCGCAGCCGAGCAGGGCGTGGAAATTACCTGGGGTGCGTGGGCACTGGCCGCTATCGTTCCCGGCCTGCTGTGTCTGGGGCTTATCCCGCTGGTGATGTACAAATTCTTCCCGCCGGAGCTGAAAAAGACCCCGGAGATGCGCGAACTGGCCCGTAAAGAGCTGAAAAGCATGGGGGCGATGACCCGCGCGGAGTGGATGATCGCGGGTACCTTTGTGGGCATGGTCACCCTGTGGGTACTGGGCCCAACCCTGTCGCTGCACTCAACCGTGACTGCGCTGGCTGGCCTGGTGTTCCTGCTGGTAACCCACACTATCAAGTGGGATGACGTGCTCAAAGAGAAAGAAGCCTGGCATACCATAGTCTGGTTCGCGGTGCTGGTGATGATGGCCGGACAGCTGAACAAGCTGGGCTTTATCGGCTGGTTCGGTGATATGGTCGGTGCCTCCATGGCCGGTTACGGCTGGGTTGCCACCCTGGTGATATTGCTGCTCGTGTATTTCTACAGTCACTACCTGATGGCCAGTGCCATGGCCCACATCAGCGCCATGTACTCTGCCTTCCTGGCGATTGCCATCGGTGCCGGCGCTCCGCCGCTGCTGGCCGCAATTGTACTGGGCATGTTCTCTAACCTGTATATGTCCACCACCCACTACTCCTCCGGCCCTGCGCCAATCCTGTTTGGTGCCGGCTTCATGCCGCTCAAACAGTGGTGGAAGATAGGCTTTGTGTTCACCCTGGTGGTGATCCCAATCTTTATCTTCGTTGGCGGCGCCTGGTGGAAACTGCTGGGGATGTGGTAACAGGGATAACCGCTCCTTTGTATAACGACAAAAGCCGTCACATAACGTGACGGCTTTGCCCGGTGCAGGCAAGCGCTCCACACCGCCTCGCGTACCCCCGGATACGCCAGACCACTATCACTTTTTATCCCGCCCGGAACAAACCCGGGCCGCGAAAGCCCGGTCAACATCCCGCCGGAATGTAATTTATAAAATCCATCACCAGTGAATTAGCGAGCCATATCAGATTCCCTGCCCCGCTCATTCAGCCAGATGGATGAAAAGGCCTGGAATTCCCGCCACCGCATATCAATCCTGGCCGCCGTTTCCGGAGTGCGATGCACTCCAGACATACAGCATCTCCAGCGCTACCGTAGCTCCGGCCAGTGCGGTGATATCACTCTGGTCATAAGCCGGCGCGACTTCCACCACGTCCATGCCCACCAGGTTAATCCCTTCCAGAGCGCGGATGACTTTCAGCAGTTTGTCTGAGGTGATCCCGCCACAAACCGGCGTGCCGGTCCCCGGGGCAAACGCCGGGTCCAGGCAGTCAATATCCACCGTCAGGTAAGCTGGCTTATCCCCGATGACACGGCGAATTTCAGCCGCGATCTCTGCAGCGCTCATATCATTGGCCTGCATGGCATTAATCACGTTAAAACCGTGGCTCTGCTGTTCATACTCAGTGCGGATACCGATCTGCACTGAGTGCTCTGCAGAGATCAGTCCCTCTTTCGGCGCATGATAGAACATGGTGCCGTGGTCGTACTCACTGCCGTTGTCGTAGGTGTCGGTATGAGCATCAAAGTGGATCAGCGCCATCTCACCGTACTTTTTGGCGTGCGCGCGCAGCACCGGCAGAGTCACGAAATGATCCCCGCCCAGAGTCAGCAGGGCTTTGCCGTCGGCAATAATCTGCTCTGCTGCCAGCTCCATGCGCCGGGTAAAGTCCCCGGCATCGCCACAGTCAAATACCAGGTCGCCCGCATCCACAACCCTGGTTTTCTCAAACAGGTTAAAGCTCCAGGGGAACTTCTTTCCCTCCCACGCGAGATTCACCGAAGCACGGCGAATCGCGTCCGGGCCCAGACGCGCGCCCGGACGGCCAGAAGTGGCCATATCCAGTGGCGCGCCCAGTACCACCACATCGGCATCGCTGCCGAGTGGGTTGCGGATATATGGACGACGGACAAAGGTCATCGCGTTTGAGTACAGCGAGTAATCAGTTTTGCTGAACACATCTTTCACTTAAAAATCCTCCAGGTAGGTGTAACCACGCAGGCCCTGTTCAAGCTCGCTCATTACCCCATCCTGCTCCTGCGGCGCGACACGCTCAGTGACCAGCTGACGGTAATTGCTGCGGATCGCATCCACATCGATATGAACGTAACGCATCATGTCTTCCACGCTGTCGCCCTCGTTCACGTTAACCACCTCCACTTCGCCCTGGTCGCCGATATTGACTACCGCGCTGTGGGTGTCACCAAACAGGTTATGCATGTCACCCAGGATCTCCTGGTACGCACCGACCAGGAAAAAGCCCATCAGGTACGGCTGATCTTTGCTCCACGCCGGTACCGGCAGAGTGGACTCAATGCCCTGACCTTCCACGTACTGCTCAATCGCCCCATCTGAGTCGCAGGTAATGTCGAGCATCACTGCGCGGCGGTCTTCCGCCTGACCTAAGCCGGAAAGCGGCAGCACAGGGAATACCTGGTCAATGCCCCACGCATCCGGCAGCGACTGGAACAGGGAGAAGTTCACAAAGAACTTGTCTGCCAGGCGCTCGCTCAGCTCATCCAGGATCGGACGATGGAAGCGGTTGCGGTTGTTCATCTGCGCCGCCAGCTCGTGGTAAATCCGCAGCGACAGCTGCTCTGCCCACGCCCTGTGCTCAAGGTTAAGAACACCGGTAGTAAACAGGCTGTGCGCCTCTGCCAGATCGGCCTGGGTATCGTTGTAAATCTCAATCAGCGCCCTTGCATCCGAGCCTTCACACAGACTCTCCCAGCTGCGCCACATGTTTTGCAGCAATACCGGGCCATCCTGCTCCGGCTCAGTGACCGCCTCCGGATAGTACGCCTCGGTGCCGATCACATTGGTGATCAGTACCGCGTGATGTGCAGTCAGGGAGCGGCCGGACTCGGAGATGATCACCGGCATCGGCTGACGATACTCCTGGCACACGTCCCCCACTGTACTGACGATATTGCGCGCGTACTCAGCCAGGCCGTAGTTCATCGAGTTGGACGACTGACTGCGGGTACCGTCGTAGTCCACCGCCAGGCCACCGCCCACATCCAGAAACTCAATGCCGGCACCAAGGTCGCGCAGCTCGCAGTAAAAACGCGCCGCTTCGTTAACCCCTTTACGTACATCGCGGATGTTGGCCATCTGAGAACCGAGGTGGAAATGCACCAGCTGCAGGCAATCCAGCATGCTGAGCTCTTTCAGGCGCGACATCACGGTCAGTACCTGAGAGGCCGACAGACCAAACTTGGACTTCTCACCACCGCTCGCCTGCCACTTGCCTGCGCCCTGAGACGCAAGACGAATGCGCAGGCCAAGTCGCGGAGTCACGCCCAGGCTTTTCGCTTCACTCAGCACCAGATCCAGCTCAGAAAGCTTCTCCAGCACAATAAAGACTTTATGACCCAACTTCTCGCCGATCAGCGCCAGACGGATGTACTCACGATCTTTATAGCCATTACAGACAATCACCGAACTCGCCTGCTGCGCCAGAGCCAGCACCGCCAGAAGCTCTGGCTTGCTGCCCGCTTCCAGGCCGAGCTGTTTGGTTTCAGACTTCGCCTGGCTTGCCAGGATCTCATCCACCACTTCTTTCTGCTGGTTCACTTTGATCGGGTAAACCAGCAGGTAGTTGTTGTCGTAGCCGTATTCGTCAATCGCCTGGTTAAATGCCTGGCAAATGTTATTTACCCGCTGATGCAGGATCTGTGGAAAACGCACCAGTACCGGTAAATTCAGTCCGCGCTGCTCAAGTTTGCCCACCACCGAACTGAGCGGCGTGGCAAAGGCGTTATCGCTTCGCGGCGATACATACACCTCACCCTGATTGTCTATCCCGTAGAAGCCCTGGCTCCAGTAATGCACGTTATAGTCAGCGCGAACGCGGTCTAGCTTAGTTTGTTGTTCCACATCATTTCTCACTGTTTATCTGAGTTAAATATCAGGCAGCAGAGATAAAATTCAGAAATGCTGCCCCGGTTGATGGGGCGTATTAACGGGCAAAAACAGAAAGGCGTCTAACAATATATTTTTGTCGACAGGATTAGCTTTGGTGATGGAAAAAAGACGGGCGTAAAGCCCGGAAGCCGACCGCTGCGCAGCTGGTTAAAAGCAGCATATACAACGGGGCTTCCGGGGTAAATAAACAGAGACCGCTGGTTACAGATGCAGCCTGCGAAGCTCTTTTTTATCGACTTTACCAACGCTGGTTTTGGCAATGCTGTCAGTAAACTTCACTTTCAGCAGCAGAGCTTCCCTGGCGAGAATACCTTTGGTAATAAAGTCTTTTGCGAAGTTCAGAAGTTCCTTCTCTGTCACCTGAACGTCTTTTTTGAGGGTCACCAGCGCCAGGGGAACTTCTCCCCACTTGTCATGAGGCATGCCTATGACGGCCACTTCAGAAACCGCTGAATGCTGATGAAGAATATCTTCCAGCTCCAGCGAACTGACCCATTCACCGGAAATTTTGATCATATCCTTAACCCGGTCAGTAATCTTAAAGAATCCCTCGCCGTCAACAGTAGCCACATCCCCGGTATGCAGGAAACCACCGCGCCACAACGCTTTGGAATTCTTGTTGTCTTTATAGTAGTTCGGCGTCAGCCACGGCGCCCGTACCACAATTTCACCACTGGTTTCACCGTTGTGTTCGAGCTTCTCCATCTCTTCATCCACGATATGGGCTTCGACCATTGCGACTTTTTTACCCGTCTTGGAGCGATACTCGGCCTGCTCGTCAATATCCAGATCCAGGTGCTCCTGATCGAGCTGTACAATTGAAAGAATCGGCCCGGTCTCACTCATTCCGTAACCGGCAAACACATCGATATTTCGCTCCAGCGCCGCTTTACACAGCGCCTTAGGCAGCGCAGCGCCACCAATCACTACTTTCCAGTCAGAGAAATCGACAGACTGAGATTTGGGAGAGCTCAACAGCAGGTGCAAAATCGTTGGAACGCAGTGTGAGAACGTCACCTTCTCTTTTTCTATCAGGCCCAGCAAAACATCAGGAATGTACTTACCCGGATAGACCTGCTTCACGCCCAGCATGGTCGCCATATACGGCAGCCCCCAGGCATGCACGTGGAACATCGGCGTGATCGGCATATAGACATCGCCCCGGTGCAGCCTCCCCTGTACAGGGTTTGTTCCGAGTGAGCTGAGTATACTCAACGTGTGCAACACCAGCTGGCGATGGGTGAAGAACACCCCTTTAGGCATGCCGGTAGTACCTGTGGTGTAGAAGGTGGTCGCCACCGTGTTTTCATCAAAGTCAGGAAAATCAAACTCTGCTTCTTCCTGCTCCAGCAGTTGCTCGTACTCACACTCCCCCTCGTCACGCAGAACCACATAGCGGCTGACGGTATCAATCCGGCCTTTGATCTGATCCAGAATCGGCAGAAACTCCTCATGAATAAGCAGGATGTCGTCTTCCGCGTGGTCAATGGTATAGAGGATCTGCTCCGGAGAGAGTCGGACATTGATCATGTGCAGCTTGGCACCAATCATCGGAATGGCAAAGTAGCACTCCAGATAGCGGTGCGAGTCGTAATCCATCACCGCTACCGTATCGCCTTTTTTGACGCCCATTCGGGTCAGGGCGTTGGCGAACTGCTTCACCCGATTATGAAAAGTCTCATAACTGTGGCGGCGATGGTTGGCGTAGACAATCTCCTGTTTCGGGTTAAAAGCAACCGGTGAAAACAGCAGGTTTTTTATCAGCAGCTGATAGTTGGACGGGTCGTTAACGTATTGGATCATGTGGGGTCTTCGTTATCTTTCTGTATTGGTGGATTTTGTAAGTCATTAAGCCCGCTGAGTTTCACGAACTTTAATCGCTTCAGGGTGATATATTCCTGAGTGGACGGCAATCAGGTTGGGGCTTAAGTGTTAAGCGCTTAAAGATTTTAAGAAACAAGACGATATACTCAGTGCCCGGAGGTTAGCCTGGCAAATGTCAAAACCCGCCCCTCCATTCACCGAAGCACCTGCACCCACCGGGTTGTATCAGTTTTGAGAAAGCCCAATAAATCACCAATCGCTCAAAAGCGTCCGTGAGCTAAATCGGTTATCATTCGAGCTAACTATGAAACACCGGATAAATATACGATGAGATATGACTATCAACTGCATAAGAGTATGGAGCAGGTAAATGATACAAATTTCAGAAACCGTTTCAGGCTCGATCTGGGAACTCAGCTCCTGCTCATAGCTGCCGCAGTAGCGCTCGGACTCGCTTTAGCTGATGCAGGTATGGCAGAAGCAGTTGAAGTGACAAAGCAGCTGCTAAAAAGTACACTGAGCAACACTTAGCAGGATAGCATCAGGCCCCCGAAAATCGTCGATTCCTGAGCAACACACAAATGCAAAAAAGGCCGCTCACCAGATGGTGTCCGGCCTTTTTACTGTTGCCCGCCCGCTACTCTTTCTCAAATGTACCTGTACTTTTAATCATCATTGACATGAACTCCGTCGAGCTCCCTGCCAGCTCATTCTTTTTCATAGTTTGTTGATTTTGCTGCAGGCGAGCTCTCAGTTCTGCAAGCTGCTTCTGGGTTTCACTGACAGTTTGATCAGATTCAGTTTTCATAGTTTAGCCCTTTGGCTGATTAATTAACGCAGCTCATTATTATCAGTTTTTCAGATAGCTTGTAGTTAGTTAATATCTATTTTACCGATAGTTAAGGTGCGTTCAATTTGCATCAACCCGAGGGACTTGTTGCGCTCCGGGTTTGGTTGTTCGCCAAAAGCTGTCCTCAAACTACTCACCCAACCCCAGGCTGACAAACAACATACAACGCAACCAAAGCCAGACTTCCTCCAAAAAAACGGTTAACGAATGCCAGCTTTCCCGGTGACTGAATCAACTGATTCAGCAGTGTGCCGAAGTAGGCCCAGACCAGCATTCCGGTTACCCCTGTGGCTACCATACCGCAGATAATGATCACTGCCTGAGTCAGATAATCGCCTTCTGGTGAGATGAACTGAGAAAACACCGTCAGTGAGGCAACCCAGCTCTTCGGGTTGAGGATCTGAACCAGCACGCCAGATGAAAAACCGGACTTTTTCGCCCCGCTGTCCGCTTCTAACCTGGTGGTTGCAATACCCCACGCCATATAGAGCAGGTAACCGGCACCAGCCCATTTGAGAATGGTGTAAAGCTCAGGATAGATACCAAACAGTCCCACCAGCCCGATACTGGCCCCGACCAGCAGGATAATGACACCCAGGGTGCAGCCAAATACAAAAGGCAGTGTTGCGGTAAAGCCATAACGGCTGGACAGCCCTAACAAAGCGATGTTACCGGCCCCCGGGACGATCGAGATTGATACTGCGAAAAGAAAAAAAGCGGTCATCAGTTGTGCGCTCACTGGTTTGTTCCTTCTGGTTATTGTTTTGAGATGGGATCAGTCTATCGAACCGGGCAGGAATAAAATTGCTATATGGGTTAAGATTCAAATCAATTTGAGCAGACTATTTCCAATAACAACATGAAAAAGAAAGAATCCACTAACCACCTGCTGGATGATACTGATTTAGCCATTCTCAGGCGTATCCAGAATAACGGGCGCATGAGTAACAGCAAACTGGCAGAGCAGGTAAACCTGAGTGAAACACCCTGCTGGCGGCGCTGGAAGAAAATGGAAGAAGAGGGCTATATCGAAGGATATGCAGCAAAGCTGAGCCGTAAGAAATTAGGTTATCAGGTATCCGGCTTTACTATGGTTACGCTCGGCAGCCATGAGGTTGAGAACACACAGCCATTTGAAGACTTTGTCGCCGAATCCGACTGGATAGTGATGTGTCACTGTATTGCCGGGGGAGCTGACTACATCGTTCAGGTCGTATCCAGGGATCTGGATGAATACTTTGAGTGCATCAGTTCAATAAGGCGAGTGAAAGGGGTCAGCTCTATCCAGTCGAACGTCTCTGTGAAAGAGATCAAAAGTACTTTTAAGCTTCCTTTGGATTGATACCGTTTGTTCGGCCAGCAATAACTCTTGCTGGCGGATAAAGCCAAAAAACAGGGCACCAGCCCGTGAAGCCGGCGCTTTGCCCTGATATGAGTTCACGCCCGGTTAACTCCCGCAGTTTTATACACTTATCCAAGTTACCCACAATTTCAGTGGATAACTTGTGTTATAACTTGTTTACGCCTGAATGAAAGTACTTTTAACGTATACCAGACTGAGATCACCACGGGAGCGGCCGGGCAGAAAACTGGCTGTTTTTAAGCTACCTTCTTAAGAGTAACTGATTGACTTTGCAGGGTGTGTTATATGATTTCCATCGAACAGATCCTCTCATTTGTACTGGTTTACCAGAACGGTTCCTACAGCGCAGCGGCACGCATCGCCGGAAAAGAGCGCAGTACCATACGTGAACACCTGCTCACACTGGAAGAGACTCTGGGAACTGAGCTGTTTCAGATTGAAGGGCGCAGCGCCAGACCGACCGACGCGGCTCACAAACTGATCAGCCGTGCAGCCAGCCTCAGCAGGCAGGCACAGGATTTTGAGCTGGCCGCCATGTCGCTGTTTGATAATCCGCTTACAACCCTGGAACTGCTCTACGACCCGCTTATCCCTTCTGCCATGCTGGCGGATGCCATCCAGTCAGTAAAAACCCGCTATCCCAGTATTGCGGTAAACTGCATTCGTTCCACCCGGATTAAAGCCGTCAGCGCCATTGAAGACGGACTCTGTCATATAGCCGTGATGGCTGCTGAAAACACACCTCAAGCCCGGACCAAAGTCGCTTCCAGACACATAGGCAGCCTGACCCTGAGTGGTTATGTCCACCGCAACAGCCCGCTGGCAGACCGGGAGTCCGTCTCTGCTGATGAACTTCGGCTACACCCTCAACTGGAACTTCAGTCTGTGGAAAAAGGGGATCTGGGAGATTTTCGGATCTCAAACGTCACAGAGAAAACCGGCAGCCTGGTGCTGGCAATGAAGCTGCTTGGTAATGGCGGATGGATAGCGCTTTCAGACCATGTTGCCAAACCGTGGGCCGAGGCCGGACGTCTGAAACAACTCCATATCTCAGACGCACCACAACCTTATACCAAAGGCGTCGAGTTGTTGTTCGGTGTCGCGGATGGCACCTGTGATGAAGTGGATTTTGCGCTAAGCGCACTGGAACATGAAGCTAAAAGCTATCTGGCCTGAAGAAAGCTGAGCCAAACCGGCCTGAGCTAAAGCTCGAGTTCAGGCAAGATCTCAGCCTGCCTCAGAAAGTAGCCGCAACGTTCAGAAACTTTGAGTGTGTAGCGGCGCATGTAGCGGCGCTCTTCCTTGTCAGCATCGGTTACCTGTACTGTCAGCCCTTCCAGCCCCGTCAGTACAGACTCACATACTTTCTCCAGCGTCTGCTTAAGCAGGCGTTTGGGCAGGCCGCACTCATCGGCAAACTCAAGAAGCTGGTATGCGTGAACATCCACCGGCTCAAACTCATCGCCAAACGCCATCGCCATACTCTGGGAGAACTGGGGGAACATACCCACGTTGACCAGATCGTACCAGGGCGTGGGAGAGAGCCCCTGACGGGAAACGAAGAAACTGTAGTTCTTACCGTGGGCATCAAAGTTACTGGTGACCAGGTTATACAGCGCCCACTGCAGCATGTTCAGCCGCGCCTGAGCCGGGTTCACGCACAGCTCAGCCAGACCAAACAGGCGGGTAAAACTCACCCCCTCCCGGATATGGGCCACGTCCCGGCCATCACCAAAGTTGCGCTCGTACTTCTTGTTTACCGAAAAGCCCAGCGCCTGGCAGGAGTCTATCTTGTGGCGTCTCAACACCCGGTTATTGCTGTGCTCATAACGGCGGTCAAAGCGCTCAACCACCAGAGAACGGTGATCACCGATCCACATCATCTCCACTTCAGCCACATCAAATCCGGCGGCTTTGGCAAGACGCATGGTGAGAAACTCATTGAGCACCAGGTGCTTCAGGTGGTGCTTTTCAAACTTGATGATATGGGTCGAGCTGAGCTCACCTTCACCAAACCCGTACTCACCACCGCGCATAAACAGATTCAGCTTGGACTGCACCCCGGCCACCGAGAGCCTGGGTTTGTCGTCCCACACTTCCAGTGCCCACACATCCGGCTCATCGAGCCTCTTCAGCATTTCGCTCTCTGTGATGGGGATAAACCGGGTTTCCGGCATCTGTGTACCCGGCATAATAAAGCTGACCGCGCCGGTAGTATCCATACCAATCCCCCGGATCAGGGCAAAGGTGTTGCCCCGCGAAACGGACAGATACTCGATAAGATGTTCAAGACCCTGATTTTCAGGAAGAAGGTTACTGAGAAAGGCGGAGATATGGGCGCTGCTGGCAGAGCCGTCCAGCGGCAGTGTGGGGGCCAGAGCAAAGCCGTGTTGCTGCCAGTCTTCACTGTAATCGAGGCTGAAAGCCTCACTGGAAGAGTTGAAATTAAGATGGCCCACCAGCCGGTCACGCAGGCGCATCTCCAGTGAATGGATATCAGAACCAGTCATCGTCCACCTCTCCAGGACCGCTTTGCTGCACCGGACTTCCCTTAGTGATAATGTGCAACTCAATACCAAGGGAGTGGGTCACCTGCAGCAGGGTGGAAAAGTAGACATCCCCCCCCTTTTCTATTTTGATCAGGGTCTTCTTCGACACACCGCACAATGCCGCTGCGACTTCCTGAGTCATACCTGATTCCCGGCGACGCCGTTTAACACACTCACCGATGGTTTGTGCATCAGCAGCTTCACACAGCGCTGAGCCTGACGATCCCTGGGTCATATTGCTTTCTGCTTAAAAGTGTACACTCTTACACTTTAGGTCATAACTGAACAATTTCCAACCAAAAGTGTACATTACTACACTTTTGGTGAAATTAGTCAGAATCAGAGATGAAAGTGCACCATCGTACACTTTTGATTCTCACATCAGCCCCTTCCACATTGCTTCAAGCTGCTCATCAGAAGGCATTGGGCTGTGCTCTATGCTTTTGATTACCCGACAGGGATTCCCCACCGCCACGCTGTCAGCGGGGATATCTTTGGTCACCACACTGCCCGCACCAATCACGCTGCGGTCGCCGATGGATACGCCGCCGAGTACAACCGCCCCGGCACCAATCCAGACATTATCCCCAATAGTGATCGGGTCTCCACACGCCATTGGCTTTACCCGCTCAGCCAGGTCAAGGGGATGCCCGGCCGTCGCCAGTACTGCGTTGGGGCCTATCTGAACATAATCACCAATCGTCACCGGCGCGATATCTAAAATGGTCACTCCGGTATTAAGAAAACCACCGCGTTTAAAATGAATGTTCCTGCCCAGATCGCAGTGAAACGGCGGCAGAATATTTACCCCGTCACAGCTGCCCAGAATAGATTTAAGCAGATCCTCTCTGAGCTCCTTTTCTTTCGGCCGGGCGTGGTTAAAGTCATACAGCTTCTCTCTCAGCTCATCCAGGAACTCAAACAACTCCTGATCGATTGGCAGTAATACGGAAAAATCTGACAGTTTCTGGCTCATACACACCCCACTCACAAATGTGCAGTCAGGTTAAAATGATTTTCTGAACACCATGAAACCCGAAATGTAATTTACCGGCCCGGTTCTCATTTTTCCGGCAGGTTCAGTGCTGGCCTATACGCTGACATACGGGTATCTTAGTTAACCAATTTAAAGTCAAACCTTAACCAGGTCCTATGCTCAGCGAAAAAACCAAACTCGGCGCCCAGACAGCGCGCCATAAAGCGATCAAAACCAAAGTCCACCAGAAGTCTGACCTGGCGACAGAAGACAGACACCGGGTGCTGGTGTTAACCGGCAACGGCAAGGGAAAAACCAGCTCAGGGTTCGGCATGGTTTTTCGCGCACTCGGTCACGGGCAGCGCTGTGCGGTGGTGCAGTTTCTGAAAGGCGACGCGGAGAGTGGCGAACGGAACCTGCTTGAGCAACTTGGTGTACCGGTGATCACCATGAATACCGGTTGTTCGTTTAAAGAGGGTTACTGTGCAGAATACGAACGTCAGCGCGCCAGAGAAGTATGGAAGCAAACCCTGCCACTGCTCAGCGACCCGGAGATTGACCTGCTGCTGCTCGATGAGGTGACTTATACCCTGGCGCGCAAACACCTGGATGTGGATGAGATGATCGCAGCGTTTAAAGCCCGCCCTGAAAATCAGTCACTGATCCTGACCGGCCGCGCCGCCCACCGCAAACTGCGCGAGTACGCCGATACCGTTTCCCGGGTAGATAACATAAAACATGGCCTGGAAAGTGGCCTTAAGGCCCGAAAAGGCATAGAGTTCTGACAGGCAAAAAATCAGGAGAACACAGACATGGCCCGGATACTAATCCTTCAGAACGACGAGTTCGCCCCGGCAGGTGATTTTGGAAAGTCACTGGAGAAGCTTGGCGCGTCACTCACCACCATTCAGGCGTGGAACAATGAACTGGACGGACTGGATACCAGCCGGTTTGATGGCGCGGTGATCCTCGGCGGGCGCACCAGCGCTTATGACGATGAGAACTCCCCTTTCCTGCCGGATGTGGTCGCCCTGATCCAAAACTTCCATCAACAGCAAAAGCCCCTGTTTGGTATCTGCCTCGGCTCACAACTGCTGGCAAGGGCCATGGGCAGCCCCTACCGCTCCAATGACGGCTGGGAAATCGCCTTTACCGAACTGGAACGCACAAGCGAAGCGGATAACGATCCGGTGTTTTCCTCACTCCCTGTCCGCTACCAGATGTATGAGATGCATCAGGACACCCTCTTTCTGCCGGAAAACGCCACCCTGCTGGCGGGCAGTTTACAGTGTAAAAATCAGGCATACCGGGTCGGTAAGACCAGCTACGCCGTCCAGTTCCACCCGGAGGTAAACACTGAAATTGTTCAGGGGTGGGTGGATGGTCTCAGCGCCGATATGGATGAAAGTAAGCAATGGATGACAGACGCAATGCTCGATACCAGTGAAGAACAGTTTTCAGCCCAGGCTGAACTCTGTCATTCCCTGGCAGAAAACTGGCTGGCTCTGGTAAATAAAAACGGTTAGCGGTTAGCGGTTAGCGGTAACGATATATCGAAACAGCGGGATCACAATGGACATCAAATTACTGTTTGAACAGGCCGACGCCCTGATGGGGAAAATCGAAGGCGAGATATACAATCACGCCCGCCACTCCGGTGAGCTCAAAAGAGTGGAAGAGATGCGCATGATGCTGAAAACCGGCCGCACGCCAGATCGTCACTGTTTTCCGGGCTGCAGCTATCAGGAATGGGTCGGGATTTGTGAGCAGTTTTTTAAGAATACGACTTTCAGTGATGAGCAACTGCTGGAGTCGGCTCTCAACCGGCGCGGTCTGGTAAACAAAGAAGACAGCTACCGGCTCCGCTTCCCAGGTGAAAAACCGCCAGAACACTGGTACCCACGTGAGTACCTGGAAGAATTCAAACAGGAAGTGAATGAGGAAAACGTCGTCCGCGAGGGCGCCGTTGAGATTCGCTACTGGGATCATGGCACGAAGTGCTGCAGCTTCCCCGAACATCTCTATTTTAAAGCTCTCAATGACTACTACATATCAGTTGCTGGCGATGCGGAGCTTTCCGGGGCACTGACAGATGCTTATCCGGCTCTGCTGAAAAGCTATCAGGAACTCGCCCATCTTGCGTTGCTGGAAAACTATCTGGAGCAGGTCTCGGTGACACTGCTGATGACCAGAACCCCCAATAGCAGGGAGCTCAGGGAAGAAATAAAAGCGCTTCGGGAAGCAATTATAGCCTTTATGCTAACAAACCAGACATAAAAGCATGTGCCCGAACTTTTACCGGGCACATGGAAGTAATACCCATGCATCGTCATGATATCTAAACTGTAAAAAAGAAACTTATAATAATCAAAATTACGCTCATGTTATAAAAGAGGTCATGCAATCGTATATTTTATATTATGAATTACGATATATATTCCCCGCACATCCAACCACTAGAATTTAAAAAGACAACCTGACCCACCTCCTATATTATCCACCACCCCAAACACCAATAACTATCAAAACAAGATAACCAAATGAAAAATATTGCATTGTTGTCACTTATATTACCCATAAGTTCATTCGCACAAACATTTACTGACATATCCAGCTTTGGTGACAGCCTGTCTGATTGCGGAAACAAGCATGCCATCTCCCATGCAATGAACACCGCGACCAACGGCGCAGTCATCACCGCCGCCACAAGACCTAACATGACTGGCCGCGCAAGTAACGGTCAGGTCTGGACTGAGCATCTGGCCAACATGCTGTCCCTGCCTTCTTCAAAGCCTGCCAGGGCTGAAATCAACACCTGCGTGGAAGTGGAACGAGAGAAGCAAAAGCACCTTTATCGCGTCGAATCCCACTCAAAAGCCGGTAACAACTGGGCTGTAGGTGGCGCAATGGCGATGGCCGGACATTTCGACAACCTGAGTAAAGGCGAAAAAGTTACCTCAGTATCGGGAGGAGACATCTTCCCGAATACGGCCACTCAGATAGCAAACCGCATCGAAGCAAAAGGGCAGTTTGAAAAGAAAACCCTGGTGACCTACATGATCGGCACCAACAACATGTGGTACACCCTCTACGGCGATCTGGGGCAAACAGGTAAGCAGGCCGCAGACTTTGCCATCGCGGACATCAACACGCTTATTAAAAACGAGGCGAAAACCATTGTAGTGGGTAATATCCCGGACTTTTCTGAAGCGCCCTGGTTTGCCGGTGAAAAAGAAAAAGCTGAAGCATTTATTACCAGCTTTAATTCAAGACTTGAAGAGCAGGTAAATGAACTGAGCAACACCAACCCTGGCGTGCGTATTATTTATATCGACTCCTGGGCATTTTATAACAAGGTAATAAACAACGTAAATAAATACGGTCTGTATGAAGACAAAGGTCTGAATATTAAAATCACCAACGTGACCGATGCCTCTTACCAGACCGAAACCGGAGAGATCACCGCCAATCCGGCTAATTACATGTACTGGGATGGCATTCACCCAACCACCAACATGCACAAACTGTTCGCCAAACACGTGGCGGATACAGTGAACTGCTGTATGGTGCTGTAACACTCTCAACAAGGTCTGGCAATTTGCCAGACCTTTTTATTTCATCCCCCTGAAAACCAGAGGCATCCGTTAAACCATTGAGTGAAGACCACTCATGCAGCCCTCACTGTCAGCCGCGATGGAGATAAATCCATGCTGACCGATAGAGAGCTTCTCAATATGCTTACCATACCGGCACAACCCAAACTCAGGGCAGCAGCCACTAAGCAGGTAAGAAGCTGCCTCAACCCGAACTTCCCGGCCCATATCAGTGATAGTATCTTTGATAACTCACTGAAAAGAATGGCCCGGCTGAGTTTGTGATATGGTGTTCAGGGTTCTCATTTCTGGAATAACCGGGGCCTGGTCCGGGCAACATTACTTTTATACAAACACTTAAGGCAAAGGCAAAACAAAAGACCTGCTCCTGTTCGCTTTGCTTAAGGGACACATCTGGCGACAAACGGACCGTTTACGCTATGCTTGCAGGCAGCTTTGCCCAGAGACAAAACAAATGCCAAACGATGCTTTCAATTTACAGCTGGCAGAAGCCATTTCCGCCCTTAACACACCTGGTTTCACGCCAAAACTGATAGGTGTGATCAGTTCCGTTCTGGATTTCGACTGCGCGGTCATTCTCGGCTATCGCGAGGGGAAGCACCCTATCTATCTTTACGACTCCATTGAGAACGAGCGCGAGCTGCTGTTCCAGCGCTACCTGACAACATCATTTCAAAATGACCCTTTCTACCAGAAGCTCAGTACCAGTAAACAGCAGGGTATTTTTACCCTGAAGGATGTAGTACGCCAGGATCTTGAGTACAAAACTTATTGCCGGCAGTTCTACCACCAGACAGGCTGGAAAGATGAACTGAGCATGTTAATTGAGATTGAGCAGGACCGCTGGGTTATGCTCTATTTCGGCTATATGCAGCCAAAAAAACGCTTTACCAGGCCACAAATCAACAGGCTCAAATCCTGTTTCCCCGTGATCCAGTCCCTGTGTCAACAGCACTGGAATCGGACTACATTCACCCTTTCCGAGCCGCCACTCAGCCCGGAAGATTGTTCGGGGCAAATGCGCAAAGAGATCGGGCTTGCACTGACTTCTTTTGGCAAGGAGCTGCTAACCAGGCGGGAGCAGGAAGTCGCCTCTCTGATCGCGCAGGGCTTTGACACCAAAGAGATTGCCAAACAACTTGAAGTAACAGAAGGCACGGTAAAAAACCACCGGAAACGTATTTACGCCCAGCTTAACGTCGCGTCACTGAGTGAGCTGTTTCAACTTTTTCTCAACCACCTTATCACCCGGTCAAGACAGTAAACCATCCCTTTAGGGATATACCGAAAGCCTGTGTCGCCCCTTAGTCTGAACACAAAGCAACGAACACAGACAAGATAATGACACTGATTGAAGATTTACAGGCCCGCGGTTTGATTGCCCAGGCGAGTGATTTAGCCCGGCTCCAACAACTGCTGGCAGAACCTCAAACGCTGTACTGCGGATTCGATCCAACCGCAGGCAGCCTGCATATCGGCCACCTTGTGCCCCTTATCATGCTCAAGCGCTTTCAGGATGCCGGCCACCAGGCCATCGCCCTGATCGGCGGTGCAACGGGAATGATTGGAGACCCGAGTTTTAAAGCTGCCGAGCGAAGTCTGAACTCAGAAGAAACCGTTACCGGCTGGGTTAAAGCGCTCTCAGCCCAAATCCGGCATGTGATGGAAAGGCAGCTCACCCAACCCATGATCACGGTGAACAACGCTGACTGGGTAAAACAGATCAACGTGATCGACTTCTTCCGAGATGTCGGCAAGCACTTTTCAGTCAATGCCATGATAGGCAGGGAATCGGTCAGGCAACGCCTGCAACGCCCGGAGCAGGGTATCTCGTTCACTGAGTTCAGCTACGCGCTGCTGCAATCGTACGACTTTGCTGAGCTGAATCGCCGGTACGGCTGTCGCCTGCAAATCGGCGGGAATGACCAGTGGGGTAATATCCTCAGTGGTATCGACCTGACCCGTCGTCAAAATGGTGAGCAGGTATTTGGCCTTACACTACCATTGATCACCAAATCCGATGGCACCAAGTTCGGTAAAACTGAAGGTGGCGCAATATGGCTGGACCCGGATAAAACGTCACCCTACGCTTTCTACCAGTTCTGGCTCTCTTCGGAAGATGCGGATGTGTACAACTTCTTACGTTACTACACATTCCTGAGCTGTGATGACATTGCCAGAATTGAAGAACAGGACAAGGCTGGCAACGGCAGGCCTCAGGCGCAGCGCATCCTGGCCGGGCACATGACGCGCTTTATTCATGGAGATGAGGGGCTGGCAAGTGCAGAGCGGATAACAAAGGCCCTGTTTAATGGCAACGTACAGCAACTAAGTCTGAACGAGCTTCAGCAACTTGAGCTGGACGGGCTGCCCGGCATCCACAGCACTCACCAGGACCTGGTGGAGCTGTTAACAGAATCGGGTCTGGCAAACTCCAGACGTATCGCCCGTGAGCTGATTGGTAATAACGCCATCAGCATCAACGGAGAAAAAGCTGAATCAGAAAATCAGGCAATGGGCTTTCCACTGTTCGACCGGTACTGGCTGCTGCAGCGGGGTAAAAAGCACTTCTGTCTGGTCAAACGGATTGCTGCGCAGAATACTGGTCCTCTTAAGGTGGGTTAACCTTAAGAGGACTTTCCCTCGTTTACTTATCTTCAACAGCCCCCGGGCAATCCCGGGAGCATCGGTTAGGCCATGGAGTGAAGGCCTATCATATTGCCCTCGCTGTCTGCCGCAATGGAGATAAATCCATGCTCACCGATAGAAAACTTAGGCTGTACCACTTTACCGCCAGCGGCCTCCACCCGGGATTGCTCTGTTGCGCAGTCTTCACAGGAGAAGTAAACCATCACACTGTTGCCACCCGCCGGGACACCCTCCATTTTCGCCAGCGCGCCCGATGCGCCATAGTTTTCCATGGAAGACGGGAAGGCCCACATCTCAATGTTCATATCAGCCTCAACGTTCAGCTGTTCCAGAGAGACTGCCAGTACCGTCTCATAAAAAGCCCTGGCACGCGCCATATCGTCAACATAGATCTCAAACCATCCAACCGGATTCAATTGCATACCGCCTCCTTACTTTGGGTGTGAGTGTCTTTCTAAAGCTAGTGTACTCATGGCGTACTGCCACTTGTCCCACCCCTTAATATCAATAGCTCTCATTTTTGAGTCACTGGTATGTCAGTGCAAAAACAAGTATTAAACAGGATGAGGCTGATTAGTCAGCTTAGCCATAAGTCCCCCAACCCGCTTACGCATCTCCCCCCGCCCGACAATCATATCGATGGCCCCTTTCTCCAGCAGAAACTCGCTCTTCTGAAAACCATCCGGCAGGTGTTCACGTACCGTCTGCTCGATAACCCTGCGGCCGGCAAAACCGATAATCGCATCCGGTTCAGCAATATTGATGTCCCCCAGCATGCCCAGGCTCGCCGATACACCGCCCAGGGTCGGGTTGGTAAATACTGAGATATATGGCAGCCCGTTATCTGACAAACGCTTCAAAGCCGCACTGGTTTTAGACATCTGCATCAGTGACATCAAAGACTCCTGCATCCGTGCTCCACCGCTGGCGGTAAAGCAAACCAGGCCACAATTTGCTTCAACTGCTGCCTCGGCCGCCTGAACAAAACGGGCCCCCACAACCGAGCCCATTGACCCCGCCATAAACGAAAACTCAAATGCACAGGCAACAACAGGTAATCCCTGCAGCTCTCCTTTCATTGCAACCAGGGCATCCTTTTCTCCCGTGTTTTTCTGAGCAACAGCCAGTCGCTCCCGGTAACGCCTGATATCCCTGAAACCCAGCGCATCCCGGGGTTCAAGCTCAGCTCCGATTTCAACCCGTTCTCCGGCATCGAGAAATGTCTCCAGTCTGCGCCGGGCTGGCATTCTCATGTGGTAATCGCACTTAAGGCAAACCTCCAGATTGTCCTCCAAAGCTGCGCGATAGAGTACCTGCCCGCACGAAGGACACCTGGTCCATACTCCCTCAGGTATCTCACTTCTTCGGGTTCTGATGATATTCCGGGTATCCAGTATTTTTTCCAGCCAACTCATAACACTCTTACCAGTCTTCTTCATTACAAAGAGTCTGCACGCAGGGGAACTGTTATCACACAAGGGATAATCTTCAGGTACCCGGCAGACTCTGCACATACAGAAACTCTTTCTTAAACAAACATTGTATGAGCTGCGGCGCGACGATAAAGTGTCGAAAACGGGTTTAACAATCCAACCAAATTGGATAATCGAATATGTCAGAGAAGATCGAACAGCAGTGGCTGAGAAGCTTTCACTGTGTCTTTGAGAACAACAGTTTTAAGAGAGCAGCAGAGTTCCTGGACCTGCCGACTTCCAACGTCAGCCGGCATATTGCTTTGCTGGAAGAGAACCTCAGCACGAGGCTGTTTGAAAGGACGACACGCCGCATAGCACCGACAGAAGCAGGCGAGCTGCTCTACTCATCGACCCAGCCGCTGCTGGGGCAACTTGATGACGCCCTTAAAGAAGTCACCCGACACTCAAATGAAGCAACAGGGCAACTCAGAGTACTGATGCCTGACAGCCCGTCGCTCGCCGACGCCGTCGTTTCATTTTGCCGGCAACACACATCGATTTCCCTGTGCTGCGATACGGGCTTAAATCCCAAAGAAGATCTGCTGGACAGATTCGATGTGATCCTGAGTTTCCATCGCGGGCAACTGGCTGACAGCAACTGGATTGCAGCGGAGATAATGCGTTTTCCAAGTGTTGTCGTCGCCTCACCAGAGCTTATTCAGTCTTGTGAAACACCTTGTCGTATCGCCGATCTAAGCCGTGTACCGTGCATCACCAGCTTAACTGTACTCGGTGGTGCTCCATGGATATTCAGAAACTCCGGGAGCGGGGTGATTACCCAAAAAGTACACTCTTCATTTCGGGTCAACAGCGGAAACCTCGCAAGATCAGCTGCACTGGCAGGACTTGGATTTGCCATACTGCCGGTCGAATCCTGCAAAGATGAGGTACGCACCGGAAAGCTGAAAGTAGTGAAGCTGGAACACGAGCCGGAAGACCTGGTTCTGTATGCATTCTGTTCTTCAAACAAACACCTGGCTAAGAAAACCTCGATGTTTGTTGAACACTTGCGGGGCTGGAAAAGCAGAAGTACTAAATACTAAGTGCCAGAAACAGAACCTGCAGCCACAACCAAGGCTGCCGGTTCAATCTGGTCAGTAAACTCAGGAGAAAAACTTCTCAATATGTTCCCCATACCGGCAGGACTCAAACTCCGGGCAGCGACCACTGAGCAGTACCGGCAGCTCTATTGTGCCTCTGTCCTCAAACGGGTCTTCCGGCCACACCATCCAGCTCACTTTGTAGTACCACCAGTCCCGATCCTCTCCTTTTTCCCTGACAAGGGCAATCGACTGAAACTCGGGCGCAGCTATCGGGTGCTCACACAACATGTTAAGCAGCGTCTCCTCAGAGGCGGCTATCGCCTTTCGCGGTGAAAGCGGCGGGAAGTCATCATCTTCCTTCCAGAGCGGGAAATCAGCGGTGATGTCGGTGTCCATAGTGAACCGGAATACACGGACATCGGAATAATAGGAATAGCTTTGCATGAGCATGGGTTGTGGCCTTTTGGTGTTGTCACACTGACTGTTTGCAGGTGCAAGATGTCGAACGGTTGAAGAGAGTATCGCCTATACCCCGGAGAAAGAAAAACCTGGGTTCGCTTTGATTGACTCTGCCAAACCGTCTAAAACAACCCATTTTGAACAATGGACTTCACATCTGTTCCAGGCTTTTCGAGCCACTTCAACCATTTATGCAATTTTATATAATTTATCTAATATTAATCATTCTGTTCAATCAATTGCATTTACTATGTTCCATAGCATTTCAATTTTGATGGAGTTACAGGATGACGCAATTAACCCCACGACCCCGCTTAACCAATAAGCGTTCTTTGCTGCTGGCAGGCTTGGCTTGTCTCTGTTTAATGCTGCTCGTGCCCACCAGTTGGGCAAAGCAAGACTTTGACCAGCAGAAGCTGCAGCAATACGTTTCGGATTTGGCCAAACACAACAAGGCCATGCTCAGCGTTGTGATCAGCGAGAATGGCAAGGTTCGCTTTCAGCAGCAAACCGGGATAAGAGGGGAAAAAGGAACCCTGCAGCGTCAGTACAAAATAGGGTCGGTGACCAAAACCTTCACTGCAACACTGATTTTCCAGCTTATTGAGCAGGGAAAACTCTCCCTTAACACACCATTGGCCACCTTCTACCCTGATATTCCCAATGCTGACAGCATCACCATTGAACACATGCTTTCACACCGAAGTGGCATCCACAACTATGTGAACAACCCCGATTTTCACTATTACTACTCACGCAATCAAAGCGAAGCGGAAATGGTTGCGCGCATTCAGTCCTACCCGAGTGAGTTCAGCCCCAATTACCAGTTCCAGTACTCAAATTCTAACTACCTGCTGCTCGGCTATATCATTGAAAAAATAACAGGTCAGCCCTATGAGGTGGTGTTAAAACGTAATATTACCGAGCCGCTTGGGCTGAACGCGACCCGGCTGTGCCGCGACTTAAAGGCGTGCGGGTTTGATACTCCGTCCTACTACTACTCAAATTACCAGTGGTTACCGTATGACGAATGGTCACCAAGCGTGATCCTTGCTGCCGGGGCGATGATTTCAACCCCGACAGAGTTAACCCGCTTTATCCGCGCGCTTTTTAACGCCGAACTGGTTTCAGAACCGTCACTGAAGGCAATGAAGAGTTTCTCCAATCAGTTCAGCAAAGGCGTCTTTAATTATCCGGTCTATGAACTTTCCGGTTATGGGCATGACGGATGGATTGAAGGCTTCTACTCCCGTTTGGTGTATTTCGAACACGAAGATCTTGCGATTGCGGTTCACAGCAATGCCCTCAACAGCAACTTTGACGACATTATTACCAACTTAGCCGGGATCTATTTGGACAAACCTGCAGAGCTGCCTGACCTCGATCGCCCAGGTATCACCATGGAACAAACGGAACTCACCCCTTACCTGGGTAAATTTCGCTCCCCTTCATACGAACCGGAGGTAACACTGTTTCTTCAGGAGGGGCAACTGATGGGCCAGGCGACCGGACAGGGAGCCATACCTCTGACGCCACTAAGCCAGGGTGAATTTGAGAACAAGGCCTATGGTATTCTGCTTGAGTTTGAACATACACCTTCAGGTGAGATTGACCATCAGCGCTTTACTTTACACTGGGCAAACTTCCGTCACCGTTACCATAAAAGCCGATAAACACCGGCTCACAGCCACACCTGATGCAGCTGTGAGCCCGTTATATAGGCTCCGTCATGTGACGCATGACCTCATCCCACTGCAAGGTCTACTTTTTCGGGTATCCAAACCTGGCTAAGTAGTGCCAGACTTTTTTACATCCTGTTCATCATACTCCTGCTCAGTAACAGCCAGGCCCAGTAGTCTGGCATTAATTTTGCCATCCTGGGCCAGTTCTCTGACAAGCTCTGTAAACTGCGGCCCCGGTATTCCGGGTCACGGCTCATTTGCCCGATGCCTGGTTCATAACCATTGTGCCATTTAACCGGCGCACCCAGCGATCGCCACCGTTGTAAGCCGTCAGGCCGCCGTCACTGATGCCGAGCTCGAACTAAGATCACCATCAGCGATAGCCAGAAGCAAAGCGCTACCAATGGTCGAAATAGATATGGCTCGCTTGCCAGTCAACTTTCTCCTGTTCATCGGTCAGCAGCGCTTTAGCAACACTAAAGGCAAACTCAAAACTCACGCCTAATCCTTTACCGCTAATAAACTTGCCATCAATCACCACTTTCTGATCAACAAAGTGACCGTCTTCAAATCGCTTTTCCAACCCTCCGCCGGTGGTGTAATTACGGCCTTTAAGTAAGTGATTAGCGGCCAGCACTTTAGCGCCCGAAGAGCAAAGCGCACAGATATACTTATCCGCTTCAATATGCCGTTTAAGGAACTCAATCACCATAGGGTTTGCGGATAAGTTATCTGTCCCTTTTGGCCCGCCGGGCATCATCACTGCATCGTAAAACTGATGGCAATGGTTGCTTAGCGTATCATCGGCGCTAATGCGGGTTTCAAAGTAACTTTGCAGCTTGGTCGTTTCCATGCATGAGAGTACATCTACTTCAATATCTAAACGGCGCATGATGTCGATGAAGACCACAGCTTCGCCCTCTTCAAACCCATCGGCTAACAGAACCGCAACTTGTTTTGTCATCTTCAAACTCTCCTACTGACCAATTAGCTTGCACGTTTCGCGCACGTTGTTAGCAATGGTTTGCCAATCGTGGTTTCGAATGGCTTCGGTTGGTGCAATCCAGGTACCGCCGCAAGCCACGACTTGAGGAATGGCCAAATAGTCGAGTAGGTTATTTGGCTTCACTCCACCAGTCGGCATAAGCTGAATGTTGCTATAAGGACCTGTAAGAGACTTGAGCATATTGATCCCGCCTGAAGCTTCTGCCGGGAAAAACTTAAGCGTATTGAGCCCCATTTCAAGCGCTTGCTCGACCTGGCTTGGATTATTAACACCGGGAATAATGGTAATGTCATTGGCTAAGCAGTGTTTAACCGTATTGGGATTAAACCCTGGGCTCACCACAAAATCGGCGCCTGCGGCCATCGCAAGCTCCGCTTGCTCCGCGGTGAGGACCGTGCCGGCACACAAAATGATTTCAGGATACGCGCGGCGAATACGGGTGATCGCCATCGCCGCAGCCGAAGTTCTAAAAGTGATCTCGGCGGCCGGCAAGCCATTTTCTAATAGCACTCTCGCCAATGGCTCTGCGTCATCGGCATCTTCAATTTGGATCACTGGCATTACGCGCAAGCGGCGCAACTGTTCTGTCCATGGATTACTGTTCATTTTGTTCACTCATTAAAGTAGAAATAAGACGGGTTGATTGCCTGGCGATAATGGCGCCTTTAAACTGGATAACTTGTGCGGCGAGTTTGTTGCCCCAATGACAGCACTCGGCCATCGACATCCCACTGCACCATGCGGCTAAATAGGCACCATTGAACGAATCGCCCGCGGCGGTGGTATCGACCACTTGGCTGACCCGGTTCCCCGCCACATATCCGCGCTGCCCAGCATGAGACCACATCGCGCCCTTCGCCCCGAGCTTGACCACCACTTGCTCAACACCCAACAGATGCAGGCGCTCAGCAATAAGCTCTGCGGGGGTATCTTCAAGGCCTAATAACAGCTCTTCATCCTCGCCCGTGACCAACGCAATGTCACTTAAACGGTATAGCTGCTCGAGCCAATTGCGCGCTTCAAAACGGTTACGCCATAAACGTGGACGGTAGTTCGAATCAACGGCTACCTTAACCCCGTGCTGCTTAAGGCGGGCTAAAGCACCAAGCAAGATGGCTTTGCTGTCATCGGCTAAGATAGCCAGCGAGATCCCAGATAAATAGATCAAGTCCATCGGCTTGAGCTGCTCCACTAACTGCTCAAACTGGGGCTGTTCACACAAGTAGCGCGCGGCAGAGTCACTACGCCAGTAATGAAAGCTACGCTCCCCTTGGTCATCGATTTGGATCGAATAGAGGCCCGGTAGCTTATCTTCGACATTCACCACCAATGAGGTGTTGATCCCTTCTTGCTGCCAACTCTGTTTCATCAACTGGCTGTACCTATCACAGCCAAGCCCAGTAACGTAATACGGAGCTAGGCCTTCTTGCAGGCGAGATAAGTAAACCGCGGTGTTAAGCGTATCTCCGCCAAATCTTTGGGTTTGGAGCTGAAATGGCTGACCGCTTAGTTCGATCATGCATTCACCAATGATGGCGATTTTCTTTTGCGAGACGTTTTTTTGAGGTGCTGCGTGACACTCGTTCATTGTTTATCGGCCTAACGATTTTGGTTAAAAAAAGGGCTATGCCATTAGCGACGGGGGAATGCTAATTGACATAGCCAGGAGCACTAACAATAGTGTTTCATTACCTATAGGATGGGTTAAATCTTTCCTTCACTGCCACAAACACGGATTTTATCTTGCACCACTTGTTTCATGGCCTGCTTACCCGGAACGATGTAGTGACGAGGGTCATTGGCGGTAGGGTTTTCAATAAAAAACTGTTTGACGGCATCGGAAAACGCGATCTTAAGCTCTGTGGCCACGTTCACCTTGGTGATGCCAAGCTCGATACAGCGGCGAACGTCTTGATCTGGTACACCAGAAGCGCCATGCAGCACCAAAGGCACATCAGTTTTTCCACGAATAATGCCTAAACGATCAAAATCTAAACGTGGTTCTTCTTTGTACATGCCATGCGCGGTACCAATGGCAATAGCAAGCGAGTCAATGCCGGTTTTTTGGATAAACTCAATCGCGTTGTCTGGGTCGGTGTAGAGCGCATCTTTTGCGTCGACAATAAGATCATCTTCCTGTCCACCCAAACGGCCCAGCTCAGCTTCAACGCTGCAATCCCAGCGGTGACAGAATTCCACCACTTTTTTCACTACAGCAATGTTTTCATCAAATGGCAGATGAGAGCCATCGATCATCGCGGACTTAATGCCTGCCTGCACTTTCTGGCAAATGTCCGAGTAAGACTCATGGTGATCTAAGTGCAGTGCGATCGGCATTTCATAACGTTTCGCCGCTTCTTTACAGATACCGACTAAGTAATCCGTACCCGCGTAAGCATAAGTGCCCGGCGTACCAGCCAAGATCACTGGCGAACACATCTCTGCAGCCGTCTCGACCACCACTTGCACGGTTTCCAGATTATGAATATTAAATGCGGGCACAGCGTAACCGCCTGACTGTGCTTTATGCAGCATCTCACGTGATGAAACCAAAAACATATAAAAACCTCAACCCCTTCGTTATCTTTCGCTTTCATACTATTCGAAAACCAAAGAAAGTAAATAGATCAAGATCACAGTTCTTTTCGAAACGAAAGCATATGAAATCAAAAGAAATGACTCATTTTCGATGAATAGCAGGTAATCCCCTTACGTAACAAGTTGTTTTTTGGCCGAGCCGCTCGCCCTGTGAGCAGCTCCAAACACTTATACTTCAAGCTTTGGCGGCTTAACTGACGGGATATTGGGCTTTGTTTATCGGTGTAGTCGGACTGAAACAAAACCGTGACCTCTTTCGTTTTGAAAGTTCCGATCACACGCGCTTCAATGGCGCTGAGGGTAAAATCAAAGTCGCCTTTTTCAATTTCAAGCGGAGTTTCCTGTGCCTCCCATAGCCCGATCCGCTGGGCAGAGTAAAGCGCAATATTTAACGCCCGCAGAGACCAAAAACTGCTGGCAGGGCCACTGTAGTTATCCACCAATCGGCCATCATCGCCAAACACCCCTTGAGTCGGAGCGCCGTTTTTCAGTGCACCATTGGCGATAAAGTACTGTAGGTTGGTACGAAATGCGCGCTTGGCTTCACCGAGCTCAATCGCACTCGAGTGTTGATCAACCGCGGCTAACAAAGGTGCAGACGCAGATAAGCGATAGCATGCGCTGCGGCCAAACAGCGGCAAACCTTGCGGGGTAAAAAAGTAACGATAACCCGCGACAAAATCGCTCATGGCTTGCTGAATAAACGGCCGGTCAAAGCTTGGATCAATTTGATCAAGCCAATAGAGAGAGTAAAAGAATCCCCAAGCGTTGTAATAATCGTAGTTACCGTTCGCACCATCACGGAACCAACCGTCACCGACGTAGAACTCTTTTATCCGCTCATACTTATCCCTATCTACCCGCTCTTCGCCGGTAAGATCTTTCAACACAAACTGCACGGTAAGAATAAAAAGGTGCCAGTTATTATCGACCGTATTGAGCTGGTTCACTTGCTTAAACCAAGTGCTCACTTGCTGCTTTTGGCGGGCATCGAACCGGGCCCAGACCTGCTTTTTACTCAGCCAAAGCACCAAAGCCAAATCAGCACTTTCACAAATGCGCTGATCGTAGTCGTGCGGTTCGCCCCAATAACCTTGATGACTCGGATCGGTACCCGCTAACAAGGCAGAGCGAATGATCGCGACCACATCCATCGGCTTACCGTTTAATCCCAATAGCGGAGTGCCTTCTGGATGAGCATGTAGCCAAGCCGCTAAGGTTGGCAATACACGACTGACCCCTTCCATCGCATCAGTGCGCGCCGTTTGCTGGCTCGGCCGGCCTGGGTAATAAGCATGGCTGTAATCCCACACCGCATAGTGTTCAAACGCCTCTGCGGTATAGCTGACCCAGGTTTCACACAAGCGCTTTAACGGCTCGCCCTCACGGCTAAAAAGCGCCTGAATCATGTCATCGTGACGCGAATAGGCACGTTTTTTATGCCTTAAGCGGATCAGGTTCTCTTTAAACAGTTTGCAATACATTGCGGCGTCAGGATGTTCATAAGGAATGGTGGGGCGAGGGGTGGAGGCGATCGTCTTACGCATAGTACTTCTCTTTTGCTAGCAGGGAATGCATCAATAAAGGCCTCCGAAGAGGCCTATGTTGTGTTACTCAATGATTATTTGGCTGAATCGGTTAAGATCTGATAACGATCTTGCCCCCAGGCAATAGGGGCAGGCTTGGTTTTCACCCAGTCATAAAACGCCATTTTTAGCTCTTTTACTTTGTCCGGGTACTGCTTAGCTAAGTTGACCGATTCTGCTGGATCTTTGGCGTAGTGATATAACTCAAACTCGCCTTTGCCATCATCGTAGTAGTGCAACGACCACTCTTGATCTTTGATCGCCCATTCGCCTTTCGAGTGCTTTTCGATATATGGACTTGGGATAAACTCATTGGTTTCGAAGGTGATCCACTTCCAGTAATTGCTCCAAAATCCGGTGTTAGTGGCGTCATAGTGAAGGGCACGTGGGCCCGCCCAGTACAAATAAGGGTGCGGCTGCTGTTTTTTGCCATTTAGCAGCGGCATGATGTCTTTGCCATCCACTTTCATTTCAGCTGGAATATCAATCTTGGCGGCTGCCAGTGCGGTCGGCAGGATATCCATCGCTGAGATCATGGTATTATCCACTCGCCCTTCAGGAAGCTTACCTTTCCAGTGCGCAACAAACGGCACATGGACACCGCCACGGTAGCGTTGGCCTTTAAAGGCGCGGTTCATGCCGTTCATCGGCATTGGCGACTCGTGCACAGCACCATTGTCTGAAAGGAAGAAGATCAGGGTATTCTCATACTCCCCCATCTCTTTGAGTTTGGCGATGATCTTGCCAATGCCTTCATCGGATGCGTTGACGTGTGCGTAATATTTATCAACTTCCACATTGCCGGTATTAAAGCGTTCCATATATTTAGCCGGTGCCGGCTGTTCTAGCGGAATATGCGGCACGCTATAAGCTAAGTTGATGAAAAACGGTTTGTCGGCTTTGTCCGCTTTTTCAATAAACTCAATGGTCTCATTGGTAAGGTTATGGGTTAGATAACCTGGCGCTGGAATGTTCTCGCCATTTCTAAACACGGTTGGCGAGTTGTACAGCGCGGCGCCTGAAACATAATAGCTGTAAGAGTAGTCAAAGCCTCGCTCTTCAGGGCCATAACCCGGTTCCGCGATAGAGATTTGGTTATCGTGGTAGTCACGGCTCTGCTCATCTTTTGGTTTAAACACTTTACGTACTTTTGCATTATGGTATTTGCCTATGTTCGCCGTGGTATAACCATTTTCGTGCATCAGCGCAGGCAAGAGTTTAATGTCTAGCGGAATACCAAGCTTCGCATCATCGTTACTGTATGTACCAAAGCTGTGGGGGAATCGACCTGTCATCATTCCTGCGCGAGAAGGCCCACATACAGGTGTTGCCACGTAGGCATTGGTCATTCGCACCCCTTCATTGGCAAGCTTAGTAATGTTGGGCATAGAGCGTTTGGCCGCATCATACAATTGGTCAAAGTCGCCATCGTAGCGCTCAGGAACTTTACGTTTTGCCAGTTCCTGCTTGTTAATGTTATCTAGGGCAAAGTCCAGCTGCGCCGTGCCGAGATCGTCCATCACAATCAATAACACGTTAGGTTGTTCCACCTTCTGGGCTGCCTGACTCATTAACGGGGTAACGGTGCAAGCCGCCGCAATCAAACCGGCGAGGGCGGTTTTTCTCGGCAATAACAGGTTCATTCTCCACTCCTTTATTTTGGATATCACTGTTGGTTGTATTGGATTAACTCATTCGATGCTGCGAGGGTTGGTTATAAGTGTCTCAGCATCGGCATCACACTGGCGGCCACGCCGCCCGCTTGGATTTCTTGGCTCATTAAGTGCATCGCAGGGGCGGTATGATTGAAGATCCGCTGATAGGAAGCGCACAAATAGTTATGCTTATGCTTTTCCCCTTCAATGGCCTCAATGCGATGTTTTGGGCAGCCGCCATAACAGAGAGCTTGTAGCTCACACTGTTGGCATATTGAGGTAAGCTTACTGTGCTTGGCCTTACCAAATCGTTGTTGCTGCTTGCCAGTCGCAAGCTGCGCTATGTTAGTTTGGCTGATATTGCCGAGCTTATTGGCGGGATAAACGTAGTGATCACACGAGTAAACATCACCATTTGACTCTAAGATCATCGCCTGGCCACACTGCTTCGATTGCACGCATACAGACGCGGGGTAACCCATCCAAGTGGCAAGAATGCTGTCAAACATACGCACATAAACCGTACCAATGTCCTCTTTGACCCACTCGTCAAATACATCAGTCATAAACTGACCGTAACCATGGGCAGGCACCGAAAAATGGGTGAGTTTCGCGTTGGCGCTAGGGGAGTAATGACCATTTTGCCCTTGCTGGCAATGGGCCTCGACTTCCACAATTGGGATAAACTGCATGAACTGACTACCGAGTTGCTTAAGCGCGTGGTAGGTTTCTTTACCGTACTGCCAGTTTTGATCATTGATCACCGTGAGAGTATTAAACTCAACCTGGTACTCTTTGAGCAGATCAATGGCCTGTTTGACTCGGGCGAACGTGGGTTTACCATTGACTGAAATGCGATATTTATCATGCACCTCTGCAAGCCCATCAATCGACACACCAATTAAGAAGTTGTGCTTGGCAAAAAACTCGGCCCATTGACGGTTAATCGCAATCGCGTTGGTTTGAAAACTGTTGGTAATGGTTTTGCCATCGGCGTATTGCGCCTGATACCTCACCAGATTTTTATAGAAGTCGAGCCCGGCTAAGGTCGGCTCTCCACCCTGCCAGGCAAAATCAACACTGTCACTGTCTTGGGAGCGAATGTAGTCGCGTACGTAGCGTTTGAGCAAGGTATCCGACATGTTTTCCGATGGATTGGATGCCTGCGGGCTCTTCCCCTCACCTAACGATTCACCTTGAAGTAAGGTCTCTTTTTCTAAATAAAAGCAGTAGTCACACTTTAAGTTACAGCGGTAACTCGCCGGTTTTGCCATCATGTGAAAACGCGCCTGAGGGGTTTGATTCATCGCAATATCCATCGTTCATATCGAAGAAGTTTGAAAATAATACGAAAGAAATCGAAAAAATAAAACGACCAAACTCACATTAACAACCAACTCAAAAGCATTTGAAAGTCAAAAGCGTCAATTTGATAGAGTAATCGAAAACGAAAGGAAAAAACAAGCATAAACGAAAATAGCCTAGCCCGATAAAAAAGCCGACGGTCAAAACCGTCGGCTGAGCAAAATGAGAAGGGGTAACTAATTAGCGCACTGAAAAGTGATAGCTTTGTCCTTTCAGCCCACTCACATCCACCACCAGTTCATGCTGTGCATTAACTTGTACTCGGTTTTGCGGATCATCCACCAGCGTCATATGCTTATGCAACTTGAAACGCAGCGTAGTTTGCAGTTGAGTCGGATCAGAAATGGCGACTTGATAGAGCCCAGCCTCTTGCTGAACCATTATCGCCAACGAGTCGAACGTGGTGAGTTGATCGTTAACCCTAACTTCACCATCCCCCCAGACGTTGGCAGCGAGCAAGTTGAGTTTTTTATCGTAAACCGCATGCGCCATGGCATCTTTTCGAACAACAGAAAGCATAGGTTTGGCGACATAATCTTGCACCGCTTGAGCGCTGGCGTTCGGCAGCAAAGCGTAAGCATAATCAGACTGGCTTGCATCATGTGCCAGTTGCACTGAGATAAACTCGCCGCTCACAGCCCCTGCACGAGTGCCAATTTCTGACCAGTTTCCGCTGCGCTGCTCACGTTTGAGAGCAACCTCGGTCGGAGCAAAAAATACATAACTCAAATCACTGCCAGTCACCAGATCATTACGGATACTGACAGAGCGAACATCGTGACTCATACCATTCGCTCCATTCCAGGCAGACCCATTTAGCGATACCCCTGTTGTTCCTCTGGCAGAAACCTTTCGGTTAGCGAGCACTGTTGTCACTGGCGAAGCCGTTGAAGAATAGATATCCGAACCGAGCATCACTACTTCATCGTCCAGCATAAACCAGGATTTCTTCGCAGAGAGTGTGTCGCTCCAATTACTGAACTCCATCCCGGCCACGCCATAGTTGGCCAGTTTGACCGAACCGACCCAGTGCATGGACGACTTGCGCCCGCCTTTTATCTGATTGCGCTGCCCCTGGCACTCTTTCATCTGATCTGAATCAACGGTGGTGCCTGCGAGCCGATAGCTGTCAACCACTGGCCAGTAATCGGTGTAGTGATCTTGCTGGCCGTTGTACAAATAGGTCATTCCGTCGCCGGTAAACCAGCCTTTGCGGTTTTCTTTGTTCATGCATTCAAAGTTACCTAACCGGCTAGAGTGCATCGCTAGTGCAAACACCCAACCAGGACGTCGGTGCACACTGCGATCCATGGCGGGGAAATTAAAGTGGCCGATCAGCTCAGGTCTTGGCGTCACCGCTGCATCGTCCACCAACGCGCGCGCTTTCTGATAGTTAGCAATATTCGACGCCGAGGCGAAGAAGTCTTTATAGTTATCTTCTAAAATCAGAGCCTTAACCATCGAGCGTAAGTGCGACTTATATTGACTTGGCGCGCCATCAATATAGTGCAAAATGGAGCTCATCACCTGATGGCCAACATTGTGGTTCTGCTCTTTGTTCCGTGAAATGGCTCGGCCATTGACAAAGTCCAGCATCATGCCTTGATAAAGTAGTGGCTCATAGCTTTTGAGGATAATGGGATAGATCTGTTGAAGTGCTGGGGAGTCTGCGGGCCACTTAGAGCCCGCCATTAAATTGATTTGCAAGCCAAGCCCACCCAATAGCACGTTGCCATAAGTGCCGTTGTAAGCAATGTCACCGTGCTGAATAAAGGAGCCATCTTGATAAAAACCATCTTTCTCAGTCACGTATTGCAAAACAGCAGGTAGCCCAGCGATCGCCGCTTCGACTTCATTTTCATTATGCGACAATATGCCACGCAGCAGTACCACCTGAGTATTGTCGGTACGATTGCCTCCTGTCGACACTCGGTATCTCGGGTTCGACGACCATTTCGCTCCAGGCCCTGCGCCAAGATGGGTTGCCTCTGGGGTAAAGTAACGCGTCGCGGCTAAATGATCGGTTATTACCTTTTGCTCCACGTCATCATAAATCAGCGCCAAGGTGTTATGAATATCTCGGGGAATGGCCAGCTCCCAATGCCACCAGTTGCCCCACTCTTTGCCCCCAACCTGATAGTAGTGCTGGTTAAGGAAAGTCATACCATCGACAATCGCCGCCAGCAGTTGCGGGTTGCCTTGCAGATTCCCATCTCGAAGCCGGTAGGCTTTCGCCATCATAAATAAGCGCTGATAAGAAGTACGAATCGCGGCGCCGAGCTTTTTCTGCCCTTCTGGCGTGATCTTATCCAACACCACATCGTCCCACAAACTTAAGCGCCCGGCATCGGTGTTCATCGCTGACCACTGTTTTTGCGCGTTATTGTTGGTACTCACGACCATTTTCTTTAGCGTCGCATCAAAAGGGGCACTCGGGTCACCGAGAAAGTTTTCCGCCCAGCGGGTACGCAGACGGACAAACTCCTGTGCAACCTCTGCATCACTCATCAACGCTGAGCTCGACACTGAACTGGTGGACATTTCGGCCATCACCCACCCGGGCGTTGCAAGCAATGCGACCGATAAGGCAGCCGTGATTGGGGAGAGTTTTATCATTTTTAGCTCCGTTTGTTTTCGTTTATTGGCGAAGCCACCGTACCAAAAGTAGATTAATGAAAAGCTATCACGATCAAATAAACAAAAATTGGCAAAAACGAACCTTCAAACGTGTGCAAAACATCACCAACGAAAGTAATTAAGCGGTAAAAACGAAAGTAAAGCCCTACAGTGAAAGAGTTTGAAATGTGACCTGCAACCAAATAGTTAAAATGAAAGCAGTCGAAAGCTAACTGTTAATAGTCACTGTGATCCTGTTCAATAAACCACCAAGCAAGTTTCATTACCCTTCACCAACCAATAAACGAAAACAAGGGAAAAACAAATGAACATCATGCGACAGTGTAAACCAAGCTATCTAGCCATGAGTTTGGTCATCGCCTTAACCGCTTGTAATACCGATGAGCTGAATAGCTACCAAGGAGAAGGAGGAAAAATCGAGCCCGGCGGCTTCATGTATTTCTTTGAGAATGGACTGCCCTCTTCTATCACGACCACATCGTCAAACCCGCTCACCATTAGCAATACACACTATAAAGATGGTCAAAATGCGCTGAAATGGCGCTTTACGCCACATAGTGAACTGGTCTTCAGCCAAGATATCGGTTACAAAACCGACGACAGTGAGATCACCCCCTACACCTTTATGGCTTGGGTCTACAATGAGGTCCCATCCGATCAGTCCCTGACCTTTCAATTTGGCCATGGTGACAGCCCTCAAAGTCAGTTCAAATATGGCTTAAATTTTACCGGCTGGCGGGGCATTTCAGTCCCATTTAGAGACATGGATGGCACACCAAGTGCTGGCATGAACCGTTTAACCATTACCGCTCCCGATACCAGTGGCACGCTCTATTTTGACCAAACCATGATGGCGGTGCCGGTCGATAACCGCTGGCCAACCGCCGATATCCAGCAGCCTTTCGTCAACCCCGATGTGGTCAATATGGCGAGTAAGAACTGGACAGCGCTACTTATGTACGATCAAATGCTACGCGCAGAGCAGCCAAGTTTTAACTATGATCTTACCTTCGATGATAGCCAAGGTGATAGCGCAGTCCTGTATCAAAACTTCGACAAACACTTAGGAGTAAACAGCCAGTTAATTGTTTCTCAACAAAAAATTGATGCGAATCTTGCTAAATACCAAGCTTTCATGATCGAGCAAAATGGCGACGGTAGCTACACCGGCAAACCACTTGACCACCCTAAACGACACAACTTCTTAAAAACCGGTATCGTCACTGATGACACTCTCGCCATGCTTACCGACACCATGAGTATTCGCACCCTGGGTAAAGCAATGTTGGAAACCGCCAAGTATCTTCGCAGTGAGTCACTGTCTGATGAAAACAGAGCCGCGTTAGAAAAAGCTTTTGTTGATGCAAGCCGTTATGCCTTTGATCAAGGGTGGGAAGGCGGCTCGGGCTTTCAAATCATCACCCACGTCGGTTATCAAACCCGTGAGTTCTTTGATGCCCTGTTTATCGCCCGAAAACTGCTCGATGAGCACAAGCTGATTAAAAAAGCCCAGCAAGCGATGATGTGGTTTAACGCCACCGGCCGCGTTTACGAACCAGAGCAAGAGATCAACGCATCTAACGTCGATATTCTTAACACCCAGTTGCAGTGGATGACAAAGAGCTTCCTGTTGCTGCCCGATCAAACTGAGCGCCAAACCATGCTTCACCAGCTACAATCTTGGCTCAGCACCACGCTCCTAAGCTCGGATGGCCTTGGCGGCGGATTTAAACCCGATGGCAGTGTCTTCCACCACTCGCAGCATTACCCTGCCTATGGCAAAGATGCCTTCAATGGTTTATCAGGGGTCATTTTTGGTTTAAGCCACAGTAACTATCAGATCTCCCAGCAAGCGCACGAAAGAATCAAAGACGTGTTACTCAAAATGCGGGTGTACACCAAAGAGACGAAAACCCCAATTGTATTAAGTGGCCGCCATCCCGATGGAAAACAGAAAATAACTGCGACACCGTTTAAATGGCTTGCACAATCGGGAGCGCCTGATAACTCCAGCGCGATAGACCACGAGCTTGCTGCCGCCTATGCTAACTTAACCCAAAAACCAAGTTTTGAAGGCGTAATGGCTGAAAACGAACCTACTGGTGTCTGGGCGATGAACTATGCATCCATGGCAATCTCGCGCGGTACTAGCCCTGATGATGCGTCGCAATCTTGGCTTGCGACGGCGCGAGGATTCAGCCGTTACTTAGTCGGAAACGAAACCTACGCCGCCAACAATCTCTATGGCCGTTATCTGCAGTATGGCCAGCTTGAAATAACCCCTGCTGATCTGAGCAAACGTGCCTTCAGTCACGATGGCTGGGACTGGAATCGTTACCCAGGCACAACCACATTGCAATTACCCAACAACGAGCTTCGCGCCCAGTTGCACCAATTACCAGGGGCGGGCATCGAAGAGATGCTCCTTTCGACGGAAAGCTACTCAGGCGCCAATACCTTAGGCAGCGACAACGCGATGTTCGCCATGACCCTACATGGACACAAAAAATATCAGCAGCAGAGTTTCTACGCGCATAAGTCCTATTTCATCTTTGGCAATAATGTGATCGCGCTGGGCTCGGGCATTGTCAACGACATCGCTGAGCGAGATACCCAAACCACCCTGTTCCAACACAGTGTGGCAAACCTTGAGCCTGTTGAAATCAACGGAGAGCAAATTGATACTCTCGGAACAAACAGCGTCTACGCAAACGACGTCTCGCTACTCGATCCGGCAGGCAACCGTTATTTTGTCACCAGTAAGGCTGGGCAGCAGGTCAAGTTTAGCTACCAGGTGCAGCACTCCAACGATGAAGATGACGGCGCGCCAACCACCGGTCAATTTGCCACGGCAGTAATAGACCATGGCAAAGCGCCAAGCAATGGCGAGTATGAATACGCGATAAAAATTGCCGCTCAAGATGCGCTTAAACCTGTCTATAGTGTGCTACAAAAAGACACCAAGCTCCATGCCATCAAGACTGAGCAGGGCGTAGAAGGGTATGCATTCTTTAGCCCAGCAACCACCAATCACACGGGATTAGTGCTTGCCTCAACCACAGCCAGTCAGATCATGTTGCAACAAAACGCAGCGCAAGATCAGCTTTCGCTAAGTGTGGTAAATCCTGATCTGGCCTTGTATCAAGGTCAAGATCCCGATCAAGTAGACGCCAGCGGCGAGCAAGTCGAAGTCAGCATTTATGATAGAGATTGGCGCTATAACCTATCCAAGCCTGTCGTAAGCGAGTTTACCCTCAAAGGAGAATGGCAATTGAACGGCACGAACGACCAAGTCGCGCTCACTCAAACTGCAGGCAATACTCAGATCCGCGTCACCACCACCGACGCTAAGCCTGAGCAGTTCGAACTAAGGAGAAAGTAACTCATAATTAGCAACCAAAACAGCCGCTCAATCGAGCGGCTGTTTTTTTCATCAGTGCGAAGGCTTATTTTGCGCTTTGCAATAGAATACTCTCACCTTATTAGAGATATTCTTATATTTCTCACTGAATAGAATAAACTTTAAAATCATCGATTTTCAAATGGCTTTTCCATGTTCTAAAGCCAAATCGACCAGACTTAAACATCGATTCATCTTCAATGCGATATAATAGTTTATCATTGGCGTAAACCATTACCTTGTCATCTAAATTAAATATTTTGATATTGGTATATTTATTGGGGACATTCATAAATTCGACATCTTTCACATCATATTCAGGTAAAAGTGGTCTAGTACCATCACCAGGATAACGACGAAAACGTGTGGTTGAGTTATCATTCGCTCCATAGCCAATATAATAAAGTCTCATAGGGTCATACTTGCGCATGTTGCCAGAGCGCCAGTCGGATTTACTGAAAAAGTCTGCACTACCCGGCTCTTGAGCCATCCAAAAGAAGTTCAGATCCGTACCGCGGTCATTCTTACCGCCAGCAACCACAACAGCACCATTGAACTCGATCACCGATGGCGTACTTAGCTCTGGTTTAAACCATACGGTAACCCCTGCACCATCATCGATATCCAATGAACCATCAATGATACCAACCTTTGTTTGATCGGTTTTTTCTACTACCCATTGCTCCAGCGATTGTTCGAACGAATCGGAATATATTAATTTCCCGCTATTATTTAATAAATCCAAGTGGCTTATAGTATCTTGTGAATAAGCTAAACTGCTGCAAATCATAAGAGGTAAGGTTAAAATTTTACTAATGGTTCTCATTATGCTTCCCTTTATATCAATGATAAATTAACCGCACATATAGACAAAAGCCGAATCAAACTGATTCGGCTTTTAATTGAATTATGTTGTAATAATATTAAGCCGTAAGACTTATGTGGCTACTGAGCCAATAACGCCACTTCCGTCGCCGCAAGCATGTAAGCGCCGGCACCATAATCAATATTGTGCTCAAACTTCACATCGCGCGGGTTAAAGGCTGGTAGCTGTACCCAACCCATCATGCCGTTTTCATGAATGCAGCCTTGCAGCGCTTGCCAGGCTTTTTCAATCACAGGCAGGTAAGTATCACGGTCAAGATGGCCGTTATTTATCCCCCACGCTAAGCCGTAGCAAAATAGTGATGTGGCACTGCTTTCTGGCGCTGGGAAACTTTCTGGGTCTAGTAAACTGGTACGCCAAAAACCATCGGCTTGTTGGTACTTAATCACTTGTTCAGCAAGCTTGATAAAGAGATCAAGGTAGCGCTCACGTGGGGCATAGTCTTCTGGCATCCGCGCCATTAAACGTGGTACCGACGCTAATACCCAACCAATGCCACGACTCCAAAAGACTTTATTGCCATTAGCTTCGCGCAGTTCGCTGCCAGTACCATCAGGAATGTAGCGATAGTCGCGATAAAACAGCCCTGTTTCCTCATCAAACAAATGCTCGACAGAATCCCAGTAGGCGGTGTTCATGTAGTCTAAGTATTTTTGCTCACCCGTCTGCTTCGCCAGCGCCGCAAAGCTTGGCGGTGCCATAAACAGCGCATCACACCACCACCAATCTTTACGCCCCGCTTCCGGGCTATCGAGCATAATGTCGAGCGCTTTAATGGTAGGCTCTAACGCTTCAATTTGGTCAACGACTGGGTAAACATCTAAGTAAGCTTGGCAACAAATGTGGTCATCAGCAAAACGGGCATTGGGCCCGGTGCGAAAGCCTGTATGCAGCGCATAATTCATCACGCCCTCAAGATACTCATTATCGTCAGTGGCTAGCCATGCCGCCGAAGTGCACGACCAAAATACGCCTCGCTCCCAATCGGTATCTTTGATAAAACGCGTTTTGCCGCTGCGGCGGATCACGCTACGAGTTTGATTCGCCGCTTGATATCGATACACTCGCTTCATCGTATCAAGAATACTTTGTTTACTACCCAATCCCATCTCATCTACTCCTTAACGCGCCAACCAGCCGCCATCAACTGCTACGGTATAACCATTGACGTAATCACTGGCGCTTGATGCTAAAAATACCGCAGGTCCTTCAAGATCGGCTGGCATTCCCCAACGATTGGCAGGGATACGCTCTAAAATCGCTGCGTTGCGCGCTTCATCCGCCCGCAGCGCGGCTGTATTGTCTGTTGCCATGTAACCTGGTGCAATCGCATTAACATTGATGTTGTGCTCCGCAAGCTCAGTTGCCAAAGCACGGGTCAACCCCATCACCGCCGACTTACTCGCAGTGTACGATGGCACGCGGATACCACCTTGGTATGACAGCATTGAAGCGATATTAATGATCTTGCCACCGTTACCTTGTTTCACAAATTGTTTCGCGACTGATTGAGAAAGGAAGAACAAAGTTTTTTGGTTGATGTTAATCACGTCGTCCCAGTTCTCTTCCGAGAACTCTAAGATATCTTCACGACGAATAATGCCCGCGTTATTAACCAAGATATCGACTTGTCCCATCACTTCTACCGCTTCTGCCACGATTTGGTTGAGTTGTGCTTGCTCCATTAAGTTTGCGGTAATGTAATGAAATTTACGCCCTAGCGCTTCAACTTGCTGCTGCGTTTCTGGCGCAGGCTCATGGCCAATACCAACAATGTTCGCGCCCGCTTTTGCCAAACCCAGTGCCATACCTTGGCCAAGACCTGTATTACAACCGGTTACGATAGCTACTTTACCTGTGAGATCAAAAAGTTTCATTATTCATTCCTAGCTTTGTGCCATAGCTAAGAGAGCGCAGCGGTGGAGATGACCCCGCACGGCTATGGCTATGGCTATGGTGGTTCGTTAACAATATCGAAAACATGCTGGTGACTAACTGCCTTATCAACCGCACTTTCGAAGAACTATGAAAATAATACGAAAGCATACGAAAGATTAAAGAGACCAAGATCACATAAAAACCAAAAACAAAAGCAAATGAAAGGCTAAATGTTAATTTAAGTGACACTTAGTCAAAATGAAAGAGAAAATACAACAAAACGAAAGTTACCCCTGATTACCAGGTGAGGAAATCTCAGACAAAAAAAAAGCGAAACCTAAGCCGTGATGATTGCTATAGAGCAGATCATCACAAGGTTTCGCTTTTACTGATGGATATAAAAAATCGGTATGGGTTTACTTAAGATCGCTCATCGCAACGTGGTCCATATCGTGGAACGTTTGGTTCTCGCCCACCATCCCCCAAATGAAGGTATAGGCCGCCGTGCCCACGCCTGAATGAATCGACCAGCTTGGGCTGATCACCGCTTGCTCGTTACGAACCACAATATGACGCGTCTCTTGCGGCTCGCCCATGTAGTGGAAAGCGATATTATCTGCTTGCATATCAAAGTATAAGTACACTTCCATACGGCGCTCATGGGTATGACACGGCATGGTATTCCACAAGCTGCCCGGCGCCAACTCTGTCATGCCCATTAGTAGCTGACAGGTCGGCAATACTGCCGGGTGCAGGTACTTATAGATGGTGCGTACGTTGCAGTTTTCTTGACTGCCTAAAGTTTCTGGCGCAGCATCTTCACGGCTGATTTTACGCGTGGGATACGCTTGATGCGCAGGGGCGCAGTTAAGATAAAAACGCGCTGGCTTATCTGCAGAGATGCTCTCGAAACGCACTTCTTTAGCGCCCATGCCGACATAAATCGCTTCACGTGCACCAATTTCAAAGGTTTCGCCATCAACAACCACCAGCCCCGCTTCACCGATGTTGATCACACCGAGTTCGCGGCGCTGAAGGAAGAAATCGACGCCAATTTCTTTGCCGCCTTCAAAAGCGATAGCCTCGCTCGTGGGTACTGCCCCACCAACAATGATGCGGTCGATATGGCTGTAAGTTAAGTTAATCTGTCCCGACTGAAACAGATTTTCAATCAAGAACTGCTCGCGTAATCCCGCAGTATCTAACTGCTTAGCGTGCTCACTATGGATAGGTTGACGAATTTCCATGCTAAAGCCTCTTCACTTTTTTGCATTGCAAGCCACGCTCCATACTCGCGAGGTGGCTTAAAACTGTTTTTTAAAAAGATCTCAACAGAGGTAAACTTGCTTAACTCTTCTGATAAGCCCAGCCACCAAAAATTGAGGTTGCTTGTATTTCAAATTGATCGTTGACTAAGGTGAAACTGGCATCCATACCGACTGCGATGCTGCCTAAACGATCGCTTAAACCCAAGTACTGAGCTGGCACTGCCGATGCCATCTGCACCGCTTCCCACTCAGGCACCTGACTATGAAAAATCATGTTACGTATTGCCTGGTCTAAACTGCAGGTGCTCCCGGCAAGCGATCCACAAGGGCTGCGAGCTTCACCGTTTTTCACCGTAATAGTTTGGGCGCCAAACGGGTACTCTCCGTCATCCAGGCCACCAGCGCGCATACAATCGGTTATCAACGCAATGCCCTGATAGCCTTTCATTCGGTAAGCCAATTGCATCATCACAGGATCAACATGAACGCCATCGGCAATCAGCTCTGCCAACATGTCGTGATATAACACCGCCCCAGTACAGCCCGGCTCGCGGTGATGCAAACCGCGCATGCCGTTAAACAGATGAACGCCGCAATCTGCACCAAGTTGGTACGCCTCGGTCACCTGAGCAAACGTTGCTTCGGTATGCGCCACTGAAGTCTTGACTCCATGGGTCGTTAACCAACGAATCGCTTCCATGGCCATGGGTGCTTCAGGCGCGACCGCGGCACGAATTAAACTGTCTCCTCCCACCTCAAGCAGTTGCTCGAGCTCAGAGATGGTCGCTGGCTTTAAATACGCGGGCGGATGAGATCCGCGATAAGGCTCGGTGAAATATGGCCCTTCAAGAAAGCTACCTAACAGCTCGGCCCCCACTTGGCACGAGGCCTGTGGGCGCTCTGCGACATAACTTTTTATCTGAGAGATCGCGTCAGTGATGTCGCTCCATGGCGCCGTCACTGTAGTACCAACCCATGCGACAACCCCCGTTTGCGGTAGCGCAGCGGAAATACCATCCAGTGCCTCATCCGTAGCATCCATCACATCAAAACCATTACGGCCATGGATATGGATGTCAATAAAGCCCGGTAACAGAGACTGCCCCGCTAAGTGAGCAACCTCGCAATCACTGGGTATGTGGCGGGTTAACTCAACAATCTTTCCATTTTCAACCACAACGGCGAGGTTGGTCTCTATGCCTTTAGAGGTAAACACTCGATCGGCAACATAAGCATGCCGCATGATTACAATCCGTCTTCACACTCGGCAACCGGCTCAGGCTGCACCAATAATTCAAGCTCTTTACGCATGTCTTGCATGCAAGAATTACCAATATCTAATAGTGTCTCGACCAGCTCCTTTAAACTGCCGTCTTCGCGTTCAAACGCTGCGTTGGCAATCATCGGTAAACTGGCACCGCCGATAAGCTCAACATTTTCACCATCCATCAAAATAGCCAGGGCACGATTACACGGTGAACCTCCAGGGATATCGGTCAAAAACAGCACCCCTTCACCAGAGTCCACTTCTTTCGCCGCTCTGCGTAGTTCAGCTTCCAGCTCATCTGTCGACATCGATTCCACAAAATCAATAAACTGCATCTGCTCTTGCTCACCCGCTATCGCTTTAACTGCCGACTGCATACCGGTGGCGAAATTAATGTGCCCAGAAACAACAATACCAATCATAACTACCTCGTTGATATTAAGGGGGAGTCGCCTCCCCCCTTTTTACCAGTCTAACTGTTTGCTTTTATTACAGAATACCCAGGAAGTGTCCAACAACACCTGCCGCAAGGGTAGAGAAGATCAGCACCGGAGGTTTCGCCCAGAAGCCTGTGCCTTTCACCAACTTAAGCATAAAGAACACTAAAGCCAGCGGCAGTAAGTTCGGCATGATCTTGTCAAACAGAGCACTTTGTAGCTCAACCACTTTGCCGCCCAGTTCGAGGGAAGCGGTGGTCTGCACCCGTATAAAGGTCGCCGACAAGGCCCCGATAACGAAGATACCCATAATGTTGGCCGCTTTCGCTAACTTCTCGGTCGCATCACTCATGTTGACCATAGCGGCGGTACCCGCTTTATAGCCCATGAACATCAGACCAAAGTACACCGCAAAGTGAACAATTTGGTACAAGAAGAAGAACACGAACGGACCAGCAATAGAGCCTTCCATCGCGATCGACGCACCCAAAGCTAACGTCAGTGGCATCAAGGTCATGTGGTCAATCGCATCACCGATACCACCGGTTGGCCCCATACCCGCCACCTTCATTACGTTCACGGTCGATGGCTTTTCTTTGTTTTCTTCCATTGCAATGGCAGTACCAAGCAAGAAAGTGAACAGCTTAGGGCTGGCATTGAAGAACTGTAAGTGGTTCTTTAATGCTTTAGCCAGGTCACGTTTGTTGTTACCGTGGATCTTTTTCAGCGCAGGAATGATCGAGAACGCAAAACCACCCGCCTGCATACGTTCAAAGTTAAAGTTACCTTCCATGAACAGGCCACGCAGGGCACATTTCCACAGGTCTTTCTTGGTAATCACCTGGCGTGGGGTGGTGTCTTCATATGAATCGACATCATCCACCAGATTTTCATGAACCTTAGTATTGTTATTGGCAAGAGTGCCTGCAGTGATATCAGATGCCATCTTCAAATTCCTCTACTTGTTGGTTATTTGAACTTCCGTTGTTTCCACTAAAGAAGTAGTACAGTGCCGCAGCTGAAGCGCCGAGAATTGCCACCGCCATGATTGGCAGTTTCAGGTAAGTCGTCATCACAAAACCGATAAAGAACACACCTGACACTTCTTTCGACCACATGATTTTAAGTAGCATCGCGAAACCAATCGCTGGGACCATCTTGGCGCCAATACCCAAACCGGTCAGCAATACTTTCGGTGCATTTTCATCAATCCAGCTTGCAGCATGCTCACCAAAGTAGACGGTAATAAAGGCGACGGTTGCATACATCAGGCTTCGCAAACTGATGGTTGTCACCAGTAACTTATCGATACCTGCTGAGTCTCCGGTCTCTGCGAAACGGTCTGCTTTACCCATAGTGAAAGAGGTCAGCGCAAAGAAACCAATCACCAACATCTGCATCAATACCGCGATAGGCATACCAACACCCATAGCAACTTCAGGGGATTGACCGGTCATAACTGCAAACGCAACTGCAGCAATAGTACCCATTGTTACATCAGGCGGCTGAGCACCTGCATTAGGTACTAAGCCTAACCAGGCCAGTTCCAGCGTAGCGCCAGCAATCAAGCCAGTTTGCATATCACCCATTATCAGACCAACAATGGGGCCGGTAATAAGTGGTCGGTGGATGTTCAACGCAACATCGTATTTATCGATGCCACAGAAGAACGCCCATATAGCGACAAGCGTAGCTTCAAAAACCATGATCTATTCCTTTGTTAAATTCATGTTTATGATTTATGTATCAGTGCGTTATGCACTGGTCGTTGCGAGTTCCAGTACATCCACTGGGGTTTGATCAGGGGTGTTTTGTATAGTACACACCACCCCCTTACCAACCATGTATTCAAAGGCTTCAATGTCTTTATCACTGACTGAAACCGTCTTCGCAATTTGTCGTTTGCCTTCATGGAAGTGCATGTTGCCCACATTGCAGTGTTTAATTGGCACCCCTCCCTCTACAAGTCGTGCAACATCGGTCGGGTTATTACACAAGACGAAAATCTTCTGCTTTGGCGAGGCCTTATGAATAACATCGATCGTTTTTTGGACAGAGAAAAAGCGAACCGCGTATTCTCCTCCTGCCGATGCCTTCATTCCTGCTTGCATAAAGGCCGCGTTTGGCCCCTCGGCCGCATCATCATTGGCCACCAAAATCAAGTTTGCTTCGGTGTGCTTGCCCCACGTAATGCGAATCTGGCCATGCAGCAGGCGTTCATCGATACGTGTCCAGACTATGTTTGGTGCAGTCATAAGCGTTCTACCTTTCGGGTTATAATTTATTGGCTTTGTTTTAAATAGTTATGTGAATAATGGATGGTGACGCCTTGTACCACGCGGTTGACTTCACCCGATGGACAAGGATTATCAGGGGTATTGCCCAGGGCTATCGCCCGGTGAAAAGCGTAGCTCTGGGCAAACAACATATAAGGAAAGAGCAGTTCCGAATCCGTCGCTTCCGCCATATCAGGAATGACGTAATGCTGTCCGGCGGCAACTCTGTCTTCGTGCTGGGCGCTGATAGCAATAACGCGTTTTGCGCGATTATCACGACGAAGTTCTTCAAGCAGGTCAAGGTCATATTGACGGGTGTATGGATCATTTGAAATAAACACAACGATCATCGTTTCACTGTCAACGATAGACTTAGGACCATGACGGAAACCCAAAGGGGAGTCATAGCAAGCGACTACCTTACCCGCAGTAAGCTCTAACAGCTTCAATGCGGACTCTTGTGCCAGGCCCTGCAAACTACCGCTGCCCAGGTAAATAACACGTCGCATCGACTCTGATGCTATATTACTGATATCTTTATTAATTTCTTTGACCAATGCCGCAGAACATTTACAGAATCTTTCAACTTCTTTCGAGTGGTCTTGCGAAATTGTCAACGATGAAAATGCCGCGAGCATCATTGACGAGAAGCTCGAGGTCATGGCAAACGACTTATCGTTGGTTTCCTCTGGCATCAAAAGCACCAGAGATTGGCTGTCAGCCTGGCAGCGGGTATAAAGCTCTCCCTGGACATTACAGGTTAATACCAGGTGATATGCCGTGGTTAGCTTGTTGTTCACCAGTTCAACCGCTGCCACACTCTCAGGGCTGTTACCTGAACGGGCAAAAGAAACCAGCAAGGTCGGCAGATCTTCTGCCAGATATTCATCTGGGTTAGAAACGATGTCTGTTGAGGCGATAGCTTCAATACGTAACCCGGTTTGCTTTGCCAGCGCAGGGGCTAAAGCACGCCCAGCGAAAGCGGAAGTCCCGGCTCCCGTCAAAACAATGCGCAGTTTTGGCTGGGAAAAAACGTCTGCCATAAAGGTGCTGATTTGAGTGCGACACTCCTGAATAATGGCATGTGTTTTTTGCCAGCACGCTGGCTGCTGCTCAATCTCTTTTGCGGTCCAAAAACCTTTAAGCCGTTCCAGTTCGCTCTCTGAATAACCAAGATATTGGTTCATGTTGTTCTACCTCTTAAAAACTATCTAGCTTGCACGCCTTCGCATAACTGCGAAGTACCTGACGAATTTTGTCGATCACTAACTCTTTGGGTAATGCCTTAATTTTTGCTTCACGCACTGCGTGGAACTGCTCCGGCATATATTGGCTCAGCAGTGGCAGTGGAATGCCAAAGCGGTTCAGGTTGTCGAACAGTTTTGATTGCGCGTGAAGAATCGCTTCGTCTGGCCAGTAATAACGGACGCGGTCACTGAAGCTATAACAACGCGCAAAACGCTGTTCAGATTCACTGCCGTGATAATATTTATTCCAGTATTCTGGGGCGTCACACATTTGCTGCTCGACCTGCTCCCTTAAATTGGAACAGTGCGCCTTCGTCACGATCTGATCTTCAATGTCACAAAGGTTAAACAGCGCTTCACGCATGGCAAAAGTCAGCGCAGGGCCCACTTTCAGAATGGCGAAATGATCTTCAACCAATGCCTGATAAGCTTTATCGGTTTGATAATCGGTAGAATGCGCCTCGAAGATTAAGTGGTCATAATGGTTGACAACTTGACTTAACTCCTGGGCTTTAGCTGGGTCATAATCAATTACACCAGTATGGTCAAACTCAACTCCAGGTTGGACCACTAAGCCGATAACGCGAGACCAGCATGAACCAACCCCGGCTTTTTCAAACGCAGTTCGATGACACTCAAGGGTTTGCCTGGCAGCATCAGGCGAAGTAACCTCAAGCTCTTCTAGTTCTTCCGCCGCCCCACCAGGGACGGGCACTTCTGTCCCAATCACATAAACAAGATCGCTCTGACCAAAAGTGTCACAAGCCGTTTGCTCAGCAACTTTGGCAAGACGTGCGGCGCGCGCGGCTACTATTTCATCAGATAGCGGAGTCGGATCATCGGCACAGGACATACTGCAGTCGAGGTGGATCTTCTTAAAGCCCGCCGCAACATAGGCAGCGATGAGTGCGTCAGCATTAGTCATCGCTTCTTCACTCGCAAGGTGCTGCCAGCGATTAGGGCCCAGGTGGTCACCACCTAAAATCAGTTTCTCGGTAGGAAAACGCAACATTTCAGCTTGCGAAAGAACAAAGTTACGAAAATCAACGGGCGTCATCCCCGTATAGCCACCAAACTGGTCTACTTGGTTGGAGGTAGCCTCAATCAATAACAAAGAATCGTCACTCAACGCCTGAGTAAGCGCCGCTTCAATTACCAGCGGATGAGCAGAGCAAACGGAATAAATTCCATTGTTTTCGCCTGCTTTATGGCGTTGAACGAGATTAAGAAGGGTGTTCATTTACTAACTCCAAAGTCAACATCTAAAAAATGTGGCGATGGAGTTAGGGGCTAGTTCTCTTTTTCTACAATGATAACTTCGACTTTCATTTCGCGAAGACCTTGTAAGTAGTCTTCAGGGATTTGAGAATCCGTTATCAGGATATCAATGTTGCCGAACTCGCGGATCATATGGCAGCTACGCTTACCAAATTTGGTTGAATCGACAACCGCGATCACTTGTTCAGAAATCTCACACATTAAGCGGTTAAGGCTCGCCTCTTGCTCACTATGTGTGGTGATACCTGCACGCAAGTCGAATCCATCGACCCCAAGAAATACCTTATCAAAGCGGTAGTTCTTCAAGCTGTTTTCTGCTTGCGAGCCAGAGAAAGAAAGTGCATTCTTACGAAGCACTCCACCCGACATTAACACCTCAACTCCAGGTGCTGATGCCAACTCCATTGCTACATCCAGACCGTTGGTCATTACTACTACGTCTTCCAGCGATTTTAAGCTAGACGCGATTTCTCGCGTGGTAGTACCCGAATCCAGAATAACGGTGTCACCATTTTCAATTAGCTTAGCTGCCGCCTGACCAATCAAAGATTTCACGCCCGAATTTTGGCGACGCTTCTCTTGAACAGACAATTCAGCAATCACCCCAGTATTTGGAATTGCCGCACCATGAGAACGCACCACATAGCCATTTTTTTCCAAAAAACTCAGGTCGCTACGAATAGTGACACTAGAGACATCAAATTGTGCAGCGAGGTCTTCGACACGGGCTTTACCATTTTGGTTAACCACATTGACGATTTCCATACGCCTTTCGACAGCACTTTTCACTTTACCTCGTCTCCTTACGAAACCAGCAAAATCTCTTTCACTTGATTTCGAATTAAGCTTACACCTAAAAATAAAAGCAACAACACGTAAGATTGAAACTTTTGATCTCTTTCACATTCTTTCGCATTGACGCTCAACACTTGCGTTAAGTTACGCATTTATCCATATCATAACCCTCAAAAGCGCCAAAGCCAATCAGAATGGGCGATTAAAGCGCAATATCTTTCACTTTATCGCATTTTTCCTTTCGTTCTGGCACAGATATGGCCCGTATTTCCCTTTCATTTTTTTATCCACTTTCGCTTTAAACGGGATTTTGTGATCCCATCCGCAGCCAATAACATTTCGATCATTTACGATCCGCAAGCAATCGAAGGAATAATATTACTATGCTCGATTAAGGAAAGAAATTGAAAGCCGATGCTTTCCGTTTCTTTATTCAATGCATTGACGTTCAGGAGTGAAACATGTCTATCACCCGCCGAAAGCTCTTAAAAGGAATGGCCGCAACCAGTGCAGTCGCCGCCACTGCGGTAACTGCCGGCTGCGCGACCACCTCTAGTCGCCCAAAAGCATCCGCAGATCCTAGCGCCCCACAGGTTAAAAAGCCCAATTTACTTATCGTCTTTCCAGACGAAATGCGCGCCCACACATTAGGCTTTATGAACCAAGACCCGTCCCATACCCCGAACTTGAACAAGTTTGCGAAACAAAGTGCGGTGCTTAAACAAGCGGTATCTAACTTCCCTCTGTGTACCCCTTTTCGCGGTATGCTGATGACAGGCCAATACCCATATCGAAACGGCATTCAAGGCAACAGCCACACTGCGATGCCAGGTAAGTTCGGCGGTAAAGACTTTGGTATTGAGCTAAAGAAAAGCACCCGAACTTGGTCTGATATCTTAAAAGATCAAGGCTATAGCATGGGTTATATCGGTAAGTGGCACCTTGATACCCCCGAAGCGCCATTCATCCCTAGCTATAACAACCCGATGGAAGGACGCTACTGGAATGACTGGACCGCACCAGATAGGCGCCACGGTTTCGATTTCTGGTACGCCTATGGCACCTACGATAAACACCTTACTCCAATGTATTGGACCAACGAGACACCAAGAGATCAGCCGATCAAGGTCAATCAATGGAGTCCTGAGCATGAGGCCGACATTGCCATCAAGTATTTACGTAATGAAAACGGCCACTATCGTGACAGCGATAAACCCTTTACCTTAGTGGTATCGATGAACCCGCCACACTCACCATACGATCAAGTTCCGCAAAAATATTTGGATAAATTTGACGGTGAAACATCACGCTCCCTCAATACCCGCCCGAATGTCCAGTGGGATAAAGAGTACTTAGAAGGCTATGGTCCAGAGTACTTTAAAGAGTACATGGCGATGGTCCATGGGGTGGACGATCAGTTTGGCCGGATCATCAATGAGCTTGATCGTTTAGGCCTGACTGAAGATACCTTAGTCGTGTTTTTCTCCGACCATGGTTGCTGCATGGGCTCGAACGGTAAGCCGACCAAAAACGTCCATTACGATGAAGCGATGCGCATCCCAATGATGTTCCGCTGGCCAGGTAAACTCGCGCCTCGCCAAGACGATTTGTTGTTCTCGGCTCCCGATATCTACCCAACTTTATTTGGCTTGATGGGCATGGAAGCGCTCATTCCCGACACCGTTGAAGGCACCAACTTCGCCAACACAGTGGCTGGTATTGAAGGCGATACTCGCCCAACCTCACAGCTGTATACCTTCATGCCTTATGGTGGCCAGTCCTACGGACGACGTGGGGTGCGCACCGACCGCTACACCTTGATGGTCGATCGAAAGATAGCCAAACCGCTGACGTTCGTTTTACACGATAACCAAAACGACCCGTATCAGATGAAAAACATCGCCGACGACAACCAAGAGTTGGTCGCACAACTGATCGAACAAGAACTGATGCCTTGGCTTGAACTCACCGGCGACCCTTGGCGCCCGACAGAAGTACCAGCCAGTGTGGCGAAAGCCTACACCTAATAACCGTTAACCCTCTCACCCTATAAAACAAAGGTTACTATGAATACCACAGCAAAAATTGTCGTCGCTTCGCTGCTCGCCGCTGGTTCCACTCAAGCGCTGGCTAACGATTACAAAACCACCATTGAGTATCGCCATCAATACGTCGATGGCGCGCAAAAACATGCCGATCGCTTTAAAGCGTTTATCGATACCGGGAAAAATATTGGTTTTGAGCTGGATGCGCGCTACTCCAACCAAGACGGTGCTTATGATGCGATGTCTCTGGGCGGCTCGGAGTTCTCCGCTTTTTACTACAAGAAATTAGATGATAACCTGGTGGGTATCGCCGGTGCCTCGCTCGATTTTACCGCTGCCGGCCTGGTTTATGTGCCTTATGCACGCCTGAACTACGCCTTTAACAATGGCTTTCGTCTTCAGGGGCGCTACAAATGGAAACTGTGGGATTACGCGCAGCAAGGCACCGACGGCAACAGCTACCATTCCAAAATCCAACAGTTTGATACCTGGTTAGGCTATAAAACCGGCAACTGGGACTTCCAGTACGAGTTCCAGTTTTGGAAAGAAATGGAAAGCAACGCCCAACCACTATTCGACAACGGTTCGACGGACTACTTACACAATATGCGGGTGATGTACTCAATAAAAACCGCAGATGGTGAAAACTGGCGGCCATTTATGGAAGTAGGTCAGGTGAAGCTCAACAGCACTTCAGATGAAAGACAGCTTCGTTACAGAGTCGGTATCAAATATACCTGGTAAATAGATGGAAGGCGCTTTCGGAGGCGCCTTAACCCCCCCTTAACCCCCCGGTTGCTAACCTGCCCTCATACTCAATGGAGGCAGGCATGAATCCCTTACGAATTTCCCTTATTTCCCTGCTGGTTGCCGCGAGTGTGGGCTGTGCGTCTACCGCCGAAACAGACTACGCAACGCAGGCGAACCAACAAACTAACCAGATAAGCAGCGCGCTGCTGGAAACGCTGACAGCGAATGATCCTCAGCAAACTTCTGAGCAGGCGCCGTTACAGCTGACCGACCTGACAGACCTGCCGGAGCTGGACCAGTATCTGCAAACCGCGCTTGCCAATAACCCTGGCCTGCAGCAAAGCATGATCGCGCTGAAGATGGCTTACGCCCAGCAAGGCATCACCTCTTCTGGCCAGTTACCCAGCGTCAGCGCCGGATTTAAAGGCCAGGCTCAGGAGAACAGCGATACCACTTACACCACTGACCTGACGGTGAGCTGGGAGCTGGACCTGTGGCAGAAGCTGGCAGACAGCAGTGAAGCGGCGGCCAAAGATATCGCGGCCTCGCACGCCAGCCTGCAGGGCACCCGGGATCTGCTGGCGGCCAATATTATGCGCAGCTGGCTGGAAGTCAGCCTTAACCAGCAACTGCTTGAGATAGAGAGCCGTCGCCTGGAAGTACTGGAAAACAACGAAACCCTGGTACTGGAGCGTTATCAGGCCGGGCTTGGCAGCTTAAAAGAGCTGGATAACGCCCGCACCAGCAGTGCGACTACCCGCTCAACCCTGGCGAAATACCGCGAAAATCTGGCCCAGAGCCAGCGCAGCCTGGCGCTGTTAAGCGGCCAATGGAGCGAAGAGACTAAGCAGCCAGAAATCGAAGCCAGCTTTCCTGAAGTGCTGAGCCCGCTGGATGCCATGCCGGAGCAGGATCTTGCCCGCCGCCCGGACCTGCAGCAGGCGTTCTACAACATTGAAGCCGAATCCCTGCGCACCAACGCAGCTTACAAAGCCATGCTGCCGTCAATCAACCTTTCTGCCAGCCTGACCGATATCGCCACCTCCCCAAGCGAAGCGCTGCTGAGCGACCCGCTGTGGAACGTGCTGGGCCAGCTGACCGCGCCACTGTTTCAGGGCGGCAAACTCAAATCTCAGGCAGAGCTTGCCGAACTGACCACAGAGAAGCAGTTCTGGGCCTACCAGGAAACACTGCTTAACGCGGTAAACGAAGTGGAAAACGCCGTCGGCCAGGAAGCCTCACTGGCAAAACAACAGGCACACCTGACCGATGCGCTGCAGAGCGCCCAGCGCAGCTTTACCACCTATAAGGAGCAGTACCGCCAGGGACTTATCGACATTTTTGACCTGCTGACCGTTCAGCAGCAGACCTACGACACCGAAGCGCAGCTGGTTAACGCCACTTACCTGCGCCTTAAAAACCGAATCGATTTAGGCCTGGCACTGGGCCTGGGAGTCTCATCATGAAACGCAATGCCATCACTATCGCCATCACCCTGCTTTCCGCTTCTGCCATTTTTGGCGCCCTGGCCTATAACGGCTCGCAGATGCCGTCACCGGAAACGCAGCCAAAAGCCACGTCTGCCGAAGTCGCTCCTGCCGCTGCTCCGGTCGTTTCTGTTTCCACACTTCAGCAGGTCGCGGTCCAGACTGCGACCGCAGGCAGCTATCAGGCCCAGGTGACCGGCTACGGCGAAGCGCGTCCCCGTTTTGAGCTCAGCTATACCAGCGAAGTCAGCGGCCGGGTGGAGAGCATCAGCGATGACTTCGAGACCGGTCAGGTGGTTGCCAAAGGCACGGTACTGGCGACACTGGATGACGCCAGCTATCAGCAGGCGGTAACTCAGGCCGAGGCTGATGTGGCTTCTGCGCACCTTGCCCTGCTGGAAGAGCAGCGCCAGGGCCAGGCGGCCAAATCGGAATGGGAACGCTCAGGGCTGGAAGGTGAGCCGGACTCGCCGCTGGTTCTGCGTGAGCCTCAGCTTGTCAAAGCCAAAGCAACCCTGGCCAACGCCAAAAAAGCGCTGGAAAAAGCAAAGCAGGACCTTGCCAACACGGTTATCAAAGCGCCGTTTGATGCGCTTATCGTCAGCCGTGATATCCAGCCCGGCAGTTATGTTCAGGGCGGCGGTGCTCTTGCCAGCCTCTACAGCACAGACCGGGTTGAGGTCGAAGTCCCGCTTTCTGAAACCCAGTGGCGCAACCTGCCAGAAACCGCATCAGACGCCTGGCAGGTCACCCTGACCAGCAGCGACGGCAGCCAGCAATGGCAGGGCTATGTGGCGCGCAGTGAGAAACACCTGCAGCAGAACACCCGCACCCGTTCTCTGGTCGTGGTGGTAGAGAAGCCGCTTGAGCAGACTTCGCCGCTCTACCCTGGCACCTTTGTCAGCGCCAGCATCAGAGGGGTTGAACGCGGTGAGCTTTGGGAGCTGCCGGCTTCGGCCATTTCTCAACAGGGCGAGCTGTGGCTGGTCGATGACAAAGGCCTGCTGACTCCGGTGACCGCCGACAAGCAGTTTGAAGTGCAGGATAAAGTGTATGTCACCCCGGTCGAAGGCAAAGCTTCGGCTCAGGTAGTGAAACGCCCGCTGAGCAGTTTTCAGACGGGTATGAGCGTCAGCGCCGTAGTGGAGGGCTAATATGAGCGACTATAAAAAAACAGGGATCATCGCCTGGTTTGCCCAAAACCCGGTCGCCGCGAACCTGCTGATGATTGGGGTGATCCTGGTCGGGCTGTTCTCGGTCAACTCACTGCGCAAAGAAGCCTTTCCCAGCATGGAACCGGATGTGGTCACCGTGTCGGTCAACTATGACAGCGGCGACCCGGTTCAGGCCGAAGAAGGCATCGCGATCAAAATAGAAGACGCACTGGAGAGCGTGCCCGGCATCAAGCGGGTTACCTCTACCTCGGACTCCAATGGCGCGCGCGTGTCGATTGAGAAAGAGAGCGGCTACCAGCTCGATACCCTGCTGAGCGATGTAAAGACCAAAGTCGATGCGATCAACAACCTGCCCGCAGGAGCGGATAAGCCGGTGATCGACAAAGCCAGAATGCAGGACCACGCGCTGTGGATCCAGCTCTATGGCGATGCCGACCGCGCCACTCTGCAGTCTCTGACCGAGCAGCTGAAATCGGATCTGCTGAGCCAGGATGCTATCCGCGACCTCTCCATCAAGGCCAAAGCCGAGCCGATGATCTCAGTAGAAGTCGACGAAGCCATGCTGCAGGCGTACGGCCTGACCCTGAGCGATGTGTCTGACGCCATCAACGCCGAGTCCTCCTCCGCTATCGCCACCAGTCTGCGCAGTGGTGAGAAAACTGTGCGACTGAAAGTCTCCGAGCAGGCTTACCAGCTGGAAGACTTTAAAGCCATCCCAGTGGTTACCAGCAGCAGCGGCAGCGAGATCACCCTCGGCGATATCGCCACCATCAAAGATATGTTCGCCGATGACACCTTTGTGCTGTCGCGCTACAACGACCAAAACGCCATGGCGATTGAGATCGTGATGGACGAGTACGGTGACGTGGTCAGCATTGTGGACCAGGCAGAGCAGGTGGTAGAGAAATGGCGCTCGTCCAATCTGCTGCCACAGGATGTGGAAATCGAGACCTGGTATGACAAAAGTACCATGATCAAAGATCGTCTCTCCCTGCTGACCAAAAACGCCATGACGGGTATCGCGCTGGTGTTTATGATCCTGGCGCTGTTCCTGAACCTGCGCGTGGCATTCTGGGTGGCTGCGAGCCTGCCGTTTGTCTTCTTCGGCACCCTGTTCTTTATGACCGAAAGTTTCGCCGGGCTGACCATCAACGAGATGACCACATTCGGATTTATTATGGCACTCGGTATCGTCGTCGATGACGCCGTGGTGGTAGGCGAGAGTATCTACACCACCCGCAAGCAGGAGGGAGACTCGCTGGGCAGCACAATCCGCGGCACCATGAAAGTGGCAGCCCCGACTATCTTTGGCGTGCTGACGACCGTGGTCGCCTTTGTCTCCATCGCCATGGTGGAAGGCAAAATGGGCCAGGTCTACGCCCAGTTCGCCACCGTGGTGACCATCTGTCTGCTGCTCTCACTGGTGGAGTCCAAGCTGATCCTGCCTGCCCACCTGGCGCACATCAATACCCACCGCAAGCAGACCAAAGGGATCTGGAACCGTATCCAGCACGGCGCAGACAGTGGCCTGAACTGGTTCAACCAAAACGTCTACAAACGTGTGATCGACCTGGCGCTGAAGTTCCGCTACGCCGTGGTGTTGCTGTTCCTTTCTCTGCTGGTACTGGTCGCGGGTATGCCAATGACCGGCGCGGTACGGGTCGCTTTCTTCCCGGATATTGCCGGCGATACAGTATCAGCTGAAATCAGCATGCAGAACGATGCCAGCTTTGGTCAGACCCATACCAACCTGCTAAAACTGGAAGCCATCGCAGAGCAGGCAGACGCAGAGCTGCGGGCACAGTTTGGCGCATCCGATCAGCCGTCTGAGATCCTCAGCCTGCAGGTTATCGCCGAAGCCGATGACAGCGGCTCGGTAAGCATCGAACTCGACCCTGATTCGGTCTACGACTCCAACGCTTTTGCCAAACACTGGCAGAGCCTGGCAGGCCAGATGGAAGGGGTGAAAAAACTGAAAGTGATGTCGAAAAAGGCCATGGTCGATAACTTCAAAGTCGAGCTGAAATCCTGGGACAGCGAAACCACCACCAGCGCCGGGCAGGACTTCAAACAACACCTGGAGCAGATCGCCGGCGTAAGCGGCATTGATGACAACCTGGACAAAGGCCAACCGCAGTACCGCTTTGAGCTGACCAGTCAGGGCCGCGCGCTGGGCATGGACACGGCCTCCCTGTCAAAACAAGTGTTGCAGTCATTCGGTGGCGATATTGTGCAGCGATTCCAGCGCGGTAAAGATGAAGTAAAAGTGCGGGTACGTTACCCGGAGTCTCAGCGCCAGACCCTGGCGGATATTCAGCAGTCCAGCGTGCGTACACCGGATGGCACCGTGGTACCGCTGAGCAGTGTTGCCAACATCTACTCTGAGTACCAGCCAGCGGAGATCACCCGTATCGACAGCCAACGCGCGGTGTATATCAGTGCGGTGGTAGATAAAGACGTGATCGCCTCAAACGAGCTGGTCAGCCAGCTGCAAAAAGACCTGGTGCCAGAGCTGCAGGCGCAGTACCCGGGCCTGAATATAGATTTCGCCGGTGAAGCAGAGCAACAGCAGGAAGCCACCTCATCAATGGAGAGCATGTTTGTGCTGGCGCTGGTCGCTATCTTTGCCCTGCTGGCTATTCCGCTGAAATCTTATGTGCAGCCACTGCTGATCATGACCGCGATCCCGTTTGGCATCGTCGGCGCTATCCTCGGCCACTGGTGGAACGACCTGACCATCAGCATCCTGTCCCTCAACGGCATCCTGGCGCTGAGCGGTGTGGTAGTGAACGACAGTCTGCTGTTGGTATCGCGTTTTAACGAGCTTTGGCGCGAAGGAAAGCACAACCTGCACGATGCCATCGTCGAAGCGTGCAGCGGACGACTGCGTGCGGTGCTGCTGACCTCGGTCACCACCTTTGCCGGACTGGCACCGCTGCTGGGTGAAACCTCACTGCAGGCACAGTTCCTGATCCCGGCCGCAGCGGCACTGGGCTACGGTATCCTGTTCGCTTCGCTGATCACCCTGATACTGACACCATCACTGCTGATGATTCAGTGTGACATTAAATCTTTGTTGCTGTCCCTCAAAAATCGCCTGTCAGGCTCCACAACTCCTGAGTATCAGGCGTAGACTGAGAATATGGTGCCGTCCGCCAGGCCGGCATCGCTTAGCAGACACGCATAAACCCATCCATGGGGCTTCACCGCGTCGTCCTGACGCAGAGAGTCTGCTAAGCGACACCAGCCTGGCTAACCAATAACTAGCTGAACGACCGGAGACCCCATGCTCACCAATAACCTGCAACTGCTGCTCGTTGAAGATGATATCGACCTCGCCACCGCGGTAATCGACTATCTCGCACTGGAAGAGATCGCCTGTGACCACGCGGCCAACGGCCTGTCTGGCCTGAACCTGATTGAGCAGGGCAGTTATGACGCGGTGATCCTCGACCTCAACCTGCCAAAAATGAACGGCCTGGAAGTGTGCCAGCGGCTGCGCGAACAGGGGATAGACGTTCCGGTACTGATGCTCACCGCGCGCGATACCCTGGATGACAAGCTGACCGGCTTTTCCAAAGGCGCAGATGACTATCTGGTTAAGCCCTTTGCCATGGAAGAGCTTATCGTCCGGGCCAGGGTGCTGGCCGGACGGCGCAGCGGCCAGGTGAGCCGGTTATGTGTCGACGACCTCTGCCTGGATACCCGCCAGCAGAGCGCCACGCGCGGGGAAATGCCGCTTAAACTCTCCCCGACCGGCTATAAAATCCTCGAAGTGCTGATGCGCTCAAGCCCGGATCCGGTCAGCCGGGAAAAACTGCTTCAGGCAGTGTGGGGAGAAGAGCAACCAGATTCCAACGCGCTGAAAGTACACATTTTTAACCTGCGCAAACAACTCGATGCAGGCCAGGATAACAAACTGCTGCACACCCTGCCCGGTCTGGGATTTGTACTGCGCCGGGAGGAGAAAGCATGAAAATAAGACCCAGCCTTCGACTCTACGTTCTGCTCGCCATGCTGCTGACCGGGGTGAGTACCATCCTGGTGCTGTCATATATGAGCCTCAACTACTTCTTCTCGGGGATGGATCTCGCTCTGCGGGGCAACATGTACTCGCTGGCCGCAAAACAAAGTGTCTCTCCCGGTAATCCGGTTCATATCGAAAAGTTTACCATCGCCACCCAATGGGAAGATCTGCCGGAACAGGTCAGGAGCAATATTCCGGCGCAGGGGCTGGAGTACGATGAACTAAGGAAAAAAGCTATTGGGCATCAGTTCCTGTCTCCGCCCGATGCCGTCTATTTTGCAATGAAAGTACGCCGCGGCGAGGAAGACCGCTTCGTCTCTGCTCACTTCACCCAGGACGGGATACACACCCAGCCAAAAGTTCTCGGTATGCCCCATTTTGTGTACATCATCCTGGCTGCACTTGGCTCGATAGCCTTCTTCTCCCTTGTGCTGGTGCTGATCATGCGAAAAGTCGCCGCACCGGTTGAAGCCCTCCGCGCCTGGGCCAAAGGGCTGGACAGCAAAGATAAGCTCGCTGCCCCCGCGCCCGATTTTCATTACAGTGAGCTCAACACCCTGGCGGGTATCGTCCAGGCCAGCCTGAGCTCAGTGCAGGAAAGCCTGGACCGCGAACAGCGCTTTCTCGGTTACGCCAGCCACGAACTGCGTACACCCATCGCCGTCACCCGAACCAACAGCGAACTGCTGCGCAAGATGGTCGACAAAGGGCTGGATAAAGAAAAGCAGCTTGCGGTACTGGAAAGAATAGAGCGCGCGGGCCTGACCATGACCGACCTGACCGAAACCCTGCTGTGGCTGAACCGTCAGGAAGAAAAATCACTGCCGGTAACAGAAGTTTCGCCCGGCACGCTTTGCGAAGAGATCAGCGAAGAGCTTGGCTATCTGCTGCAGGGAAAACAGGTGGAAGTCAGCCTCAAACGTGATGGTCAGCTCAGCGAGCTGCCGGAAGCGCTGTGCCGGATTGTGATCAGCAACCTGATACGAAATGCCTTCCAGCACACCAGTGAAGGCAGGGTCAGTATCGTCCAGCGCGGCCTCACCCTGACTATCACCAATCAAAACCAAGACGGCAGCGGTGATGAAGAACTCCTTGGCTTTGGCCTCGGGCTGGAGCTGACTGAGCGACTGATCGGCCGCTACGGCTGGCAGCAGCAGGTAACAATGGTTGATGGAGGACGCAAAGTCAGCGTAGACTTCACCGCCCCAACAGCAGAGCAAACTGAGGACAACAGAGAGTGAGACTGGGTAAACGCCTGAAACAGATAGAAGCCATGACCGGTACCGGCTACGACCATATCTGGGACTGCTGCTGTGACCACGGCCATTTGGGCGGTGCGCTGCTCTCGCGCCAGGCAGCGGCGTGCATCCATTTTGTCGATATCCTGCCACCACTGATTGAAAAGCTGAGTGAAAACCTGGAACGCTTTTTCCCGGGCGGCCCATGGAAAACCTACTGCCAGGACGTAACCACCATTCCCCTGAGTGAACACAGCGGAAAACAGCTGGTGATCATCGCAGGTGTCGGCGGCGATCTGATGGCAGAGCTGGTGCAGGAGCTGCTGAGTGCTAACCCTGATACCGGTTTCGACCTGCTTCTCTGCCCGGCCAACCGGCCTTATGAGCTGCGAAGTGCGCTGAGCCAGCAGAAACTGGGTGTGATGGAAGAGACTCTGGTAGAAGATAACCAGCGCTGTTATGAAGTGCTGAAGCTAAGCCGCAGGGCCGGGTATCCGGCGGTGAGTCTGGTGGGCGAGGTAATTTGGCAGCCAGATACGGAGCAGCAGAAAACTGTCGCCCGGCGCTATCTGAAACGGATTGTGGGGCATTATCAGAAAGGGCGGAGTGAAGAAGCAAGGCTGGCCTGTGTGGCTTATCGGGGTGTTGAGCTCTGAACGCTGGTTGCCTGTGCTTCACTGCAACTTCACAGATCGCTTTGCGAGGTCCCGGGTCAAGCCCGGGATGACAAATTTTTCTTTTAATCTACTGTAATGAAAGAAAAAATGTCATCCCGGTCGCACTCCACGAAGCACAACCACACACTCACAGGCAGACGCGAACCGGGATCCCATCAAGCGGTCTGAAGAGCCAAAGAACCACCTTTAATTTCAGAACGTTGCTATCGCATTAACCATACGGCGCGCTGTGAGAAGATCCTGAATCCAGTTCAGGATGACTCAGTGTAAATGGTAAGAATAGCGACAAAAACAAACTATCAGATCGCTGACAGCTGTCAGGAACAAATAAAACCACCAGCCCTCACCCTGGTCATCCTGGACGCGCTCCCCATAACCTTCCCCACTCACATCAGGTTAAGCGCGATTCAGGATCTGCTGTCAGCAAGGGTGGAGTCACTTCGCGGCAGCGACAACACCTGAAATTCAGCTGCGCTCATTAACCCATTAATATCAGTGCATTGCTATCGCATTAACCATACGATGCGCTGTGAGAAGCTCCTGAATCCAGTTCAGGATGACCCGGAGTGAATGGTAAGAACAGCGACAAGTACATACTTTCAGATCGCTGAAAGCTGTCAGGTAAAAACAAAACCACCAGCCCTCACCCTGGTCATCCTGGACGCGCTCCCCATAACCTTCCCCACTCACATCAGGTTAAGCGCGATTCAGGATCTGCTTTCAACAAGGATGGAGTGAGCTCGCGGCAGCGACAACACCATAAGTACAGCGACCCGATAAACTTCTCATTGACTTAAAGTGGGATCAAAAAAGCCCCTCGCGGGGCTTAATCCAAATCACATCTTACATGTGCTTTTTCAGCAACCCGGCCACGGCCCTGAACACCGGCACCACTACCGAGTTACCAAACTGCTTGTAGGCAGCAGTGTCGGCACACACGATCCGGAAGTCAGTGTCAGTTGCACTCCGGTCATGCTCCGGCTTTTCAAAGCCCATCAGGCGCGCACACTCCTGCGGAGTCAGGCGACGCGGGGTTTTGTAACCTGAGTCAAACTCATCCGCGTAACGGCCGTGCAGCTGGTCATATTTACCCTCGCCCTCTTTCACCGCCGCTTTAAACTGCGCTTCTGTCAGCCGTGGGTTCTCACTGCGCAGACGGTCGGCAAAGTCCGTCGCATACTGCTCCCGCTCTTTGTTCTTACCTATCGCGTGCTCTTTGTTGCGCTCCAGATACTCTTTTTCCAGCCCGTGCTGATTGATCAGAATTTCAGAGCCATCTTTGTAGTAACGGGCTGAAAGCGTACGGGTGATCGCATCCTCACGGGCCGGGTCCACCAGGCCAAAACCAAAGCCATTGCCCTTGCTTTGGTGCTTCAGGGCGTAGTGGTAAAGGTAGTTCCACATATTGGGAGTCAGGGTGTATTTGGCGCGCTCTTCGTCTGACAGCTCACACAGGATCTCGGCCACCGTGTAGCGTTTTTGTGGCTTCTCGATATCGGCCAGGGAAATGTTGCGCAGTGATGGCTCCTGCTCAATCAGGTCTTTTCGAACACCCACCAGCACAATACGCTCACGGTGCTGAGGGGTGAAGTGTGCGCCATCGATGATCGCCGGTTCATTCTTACGCTTACGCACGATGCTGATGGAATCTTCAATGTCCTCACCAGCGTCGGTAATGTCTGCCACCCAGTAACCGGCACGATCCAGCGCACGAATAATGGTGGCAAAGGTATTGCCTTTATCGTGACTCTTCAGATTCTTTACATTTTCCAGCACAAAGAACTTTGGCTTACGCACACGCAGGACCTGCTCGACATCAAAGAACAGGGTGCCCTGAGTATCGCACTCGAACCCGTGGGCACGGCCCATTGAGTTTTTCTTGGAAACCCCGGCCAACGAGAACGGCTGACAGGGAAAGCCCGCCAGCAACACATCGTGCTCGGGAATGTGCTTTAAAATACTGTCACGCTTTTGCTGGTCTGTAGCGTCCGAATCTCCGCTGCGGGTCACATTGGTGATGTCCATCAGGGAGGTATTGCGCTCCGGATTCTCTTCTTCGCTGTCGAGGAAGTATTCCAGCTCCTGGCGGTCAACATAGTTGTTTGCCAGATAAGTACGGCGCGCCCTGGCTTCCCATTCGCAGGTAAAGACGCAACGGCCGCCAAAGTCTTCAAAGCCTTTGCGCAGACCGCCGATCCCGGCAAACAGGTCGATAAAACGAAAATCCGGGTTATCCCAGTGGGCAGGTTTGGCGGGAAGCAGCTTTTCACGCAACTCAGCGATGGCTTTCTCGTGAAAGCAGATGGCATTGGCGTCCGGATCCGCTTTCCAGCGGTTCAGCTTCTCTCTGGTTATCCCGGCGTAGTTTCCGCCAAGCTGCTGAAATTTAAGCGCAAGGTTTTTCTGATTATAGATAGTGATCAGAAGTTTAAGCAGGGCTTTGCTTTCCTGAAGATTGTGTTCAAGGCGAAGCTCGTCTTCCACATCACCTTTGAGGATTTCACTGAAGCGCATTGTCTGGCTGTCTCTGGGAATTTTGAGTGAACGATAACACACAAATATCCCTTACATAACAAGCGCCGGCAGGTCAGACCCGCTTCTGTGAGATGGCTCTCCTTACCCCAAAATCGCAGTTACCAGGAGGTCAGATGCAGCCCTTCACCATCTATCTCCCCACCCGCAGCACCGCTCTGAAGCCAGGTAGCCGCCAGGGTTGCAGTCATCTCCTCCGGCAGGCGGTGCTTGCCTCTTAAGGCGCACTCCCAGATAACCAGAATACGGATACCCTGCAGCGCCAGGGTCCGATACACGCGCTGGTCCCGTTCGCGGTTGCCGGTCAGTTTGGTTTTCCAGAAATCGGGCCGGGTAGCAGGCCAGTGAAAGGCGTCACACTCATGGACATGCCAGAAGCAGCCGTGGACGAAAATAGCCGCGTTCCATTTGGGCAGCCAGAGGTCAGGTTTACCCGGAACACCGGCCGGGCATACCCGAAAGCGGTATCCCCTGCGGTGGAGCTGACTGCGGATCATCACTTCCGGCTTTGTATCCCGGGAGCGGATCGCGCGCATGTTTTTTGAGCGGGTCTGGCGGCTGTGAACGTCTGTCACTGGCAGAGTCCTTCACTGGTAGTGTTACTTTCAGCATACCACTTTAGTGCCAGACCCGGTGTTATAGTGCTCTCTTCACAGGATCAGAAGAACCACTTCATACCGATCTCCGCCAGCAGCTCGGCAGGAGTATCGATTGCAGTACCATTTGGCAGCACAGAGTCGGTGCTGGAGTAGGCCAGTTTGGTCATCAGCCACTGGGTGCGGTCTGAAGTGGTCGGGGCATTAAACATCAGGTTAAATGAGCTTGACTCCAGCTCTGCCACATCGCCGGAAACCTTAAAGTACTCCGGCCAGGCCTGGATAAAGGCACCGCTGTCGCCAATCGGTTTGGTCACAAACAGGTTAAACATATAACCGTCACCGGACTCGCCGAACACCTGGCCTGTGGTATAAGCCGCGTTCGGGAATACCATAGCGCCGCCGGTGTATGCCGGGTTGATAAGGCCGATCGCCCCCACCGAAAGCAGGGTGGTATCATCCAGCCCGCCAGCGGCTCCTGCGCTGCCATTCATGTGAATAAGGTCAGTAGAAATGCCCACGCGCGGCATCAGGAAGTTATCCAGTGCGTGAACCTGGAAATACTGAGCACGGCCTTTCTGGTAGTCGATACCAAGCTGGTCTTTGCCTTCTTTCTTGGCTCCATCGTTGCCAAAGTTACCTTCTACAAAGCCGGCAAACTGGATGTTCTCACTCCATGCGCCGGTAAACATCGCAGAAACTCGCATATCGGCTTCAGAGGTAACAAACAGTGCCGCCTGGGTGTAAACCTTAGTCAGGTCAGACGGGTCGATCACCTCTTTCTCTTCCGCCATCGCTGGCACTGAAAGCAGGGTAAGGATTGCTGAGGTAAGCAGAGTTTTTTTCATTGGTAAATTGCCTTTATTTTGGGCTGTCCACAAAGCCGCATCCTTTCTGCCGGGACTGGTGAGGTATTGTTTCGCGGATACTATAGCCAGGTATCCCCATCGTAAAAAAACAGGTTTGTTGGTATTTTCCCAACAAGCGAAATCAGGACAGACTTCCAGACCAGGTCCGATAAGGCAGGTAACTCCTGTTCCATCGCTTATGCGTTTAGCATCGACACAGCCATTCTTTACCGGCATAAAAAAAGCCTGCCGCACTTTCGTGTGGCAGGCTTGTTATTTCAAAACAGCTTAGTCGAGCTCAACCAGGTTCTTCTCAAACTCCTGGTGCTGGGCCTGAACCTCTTCATCCGGGCCACCGGTCAGCATGCTGACTACCACGATAGCGATGGTTGAAAGGATGAAGCCAGGGACGATTTCATACATGTCGAACATGCCGCCGCTCAGCTGCTTCCAGATAACGATGGTGCTGCCGCCGATAAGGATGCCCGCCATCGCGCCGAAACGGTTCATGCCGCTCCAGAACAGGCTCAGGATCACTGCCGGGCCAAATGCCGCACCGAAGCCCGCCCAGGCGTAAGACACCAGACCCAGTACCGAGCTCTCAGGGTTCATCGCCAGGAACAGGGCAACAACCGAGATACCAACTACAGCGATACGGCCAACCAGCATCACCTGCTGAGGAGTCGCGTCTTTGTTAAATACCTGCTTGTAGAAATCCTCTGCCAGTGCAGAAGAAGACACCAGCAGCTGGGAGTCCGCGGTACTCATGATCGCCGCCAGAATCGCAGCCAGCAGGATACCGGCGATCACAGGGTGGAACACGGCGTTCACCAGCAGCATAAAGATCTTCTCGCCGTCGCCAACGTTCAGACCAGAGTTAGTCACGTAAACCAGACCCACTACGCCCACCAGCATGGCACCAAACATTGAGATACCAGACCAGACAACCGCGATGCGACGTGCTGTCACCAGGTCACGGTTGGTACGGGACGCTTTAAAACGCGCCAGGATGTGTGGCTGACCGAAGTAGCCAAGACCCCACGCCACCAGGTTGATGATCGCAATCGCACTCAGTGCTTCGCCTTTGTTGTCGTTCCAGAACGTCAGCAGCTCCGGGTTGATGGCACGCAGGTCGGCACCAAGCTGGCCGAAGCCGCCATCCATGGTCGCAACAGGTACGATCATCAGCGCTGCCGCCATCAGCAGGCCCTGCACCAGGTCAGTCCAGGATACCGCCAGGAAGCCACCAAACAGGGTGTAAGAAACCACACAAACAGTACCAATCACTACCGCGATGCTGTAATCCAGACCGAACACGGTCTCAAACAGTTTACCGCCCGCTACCAGACCCGAACTGGTGTAGAAAAGGAAGAACAAAAGGATAAAGAACGCCGAAATAACCTGAATGAAGTTCGAGTTATCTTTAAAACGGCGCGCCAGAAACTCGGGCAGAGTCAGCGAATCGGTGGTGATACTGTAAGTACGCAGGCGTTTGGCATTGATCAGCCAGTTCAGCCAGGTACCCGCCAGCAGGCCACCAGCCAGCCAGATGGCTTCCATGCCCGCCGCGTAGGCAAACCCCGGCAGGCCGAGTAGCAGCCAGCCACTCATATCAGAGGCACCGGCAGAAAGGGCTGCAGGCCACGGTCCGAGCGAACGGCCACCCAGAAAGTAGTCTGCAGAATTTGATGTACGCTTGTATGCAACATAGCCAATGGCCAACATACCAATCAGGTACGTCACAAAAGTACCGGTAATAGCAAAGCTATTCGCGATCATAGGAATATCTCCTCAGGATAATGTTGTGCTTCCATGCACTCCCCCCTTTATTGTTATGGTTGGGGGGAGGGGTTAGCAAAGTCGTCAGTGGCCGCCGCTTCCCAGCTCCAGCAGGGTTGCATTACCGCCCACCGCGGTGATGTTGATGGTGCGCGTTCGTTCGGTGATAAAACGCAGTGAAAGACAGGGATCGTGCGCCAAAGGCAGCGCCACCAGATCCGTTTCACCGGTCATCGAAACTATCGCTCCATCTCTTTTGGATAAACTTACGTTCAGCTCACGGGCAACGTCTGCAGCGCCGACAAACCCCAGAGCGCGGATATCACACTCCAGAAGCTGGCTGACCGCTTCATGCGGCTGGCGTTGCAGCAGGTTGGCAGGCAGCACAGCGGCTGCACTTTCAAGGCGGCTGATAAACTCCTCATCGTCACTGCACAGTACAACGGCATTACCCGCCAGTAGTGCAGCGGTCAGCTGAGCAATCAGCGCCACCCGGGCTGATTTTGAATGTTCATCACCAATCAGCAAAGCCACACCACGTCCGGCGGTGCAGAGCTCATTGGTTTCGCCAGTCGGTCCTGGCAGGTGATGAGGTTTGGCAAGCAGTGCCTGCGCGTGTTCCAGGTGGAACGTCATCACTTTTGCCCATTGCGGATTGTGCTGAGCCAGCTCATTTCTGAACGCGCTCACCACTTCTTCGCGATGGTCATAATCGGTTAAATTCCAGTTCTCCCACGCAGACTGAGCGTCAGAAAAACAGGTTGCCTGATGTGCCATAATTGCTCTCCTTACGCGTACTGAGTCTGGGTGAAACGGAACAGGTAGTGCGGTCCGCCGGCTTTCGGTCCGGTACCGGACAGCCCCTGGCCGCCAAATGGCTGGACGCCGACCACAGCTCCCACCTGATCGCGGTTGATATAGCAGTTACCCACCCGGGCATGCTTTTCAATCCAGCGATAGGTGGTTTCATTGCGGCTGTGGATACCCATGGTGAGGCCATACCCGGTTGCGTTAATAGTCCCGACCACCTGCGCCAGCTCAGACGCTTTAAAGCGCACCAGGTGCAGTACCGGACCAAAGTGCTCTTTGGTCAGGGTCGAAATGGAGTCGATTTCAAACGCAGACGGCACTACAAAATCGCCGTGTTCACAGCTTTCATCCAGTCTCGCCTGAGCAATCAGCTTCTGGCTGGCGGACATCGCTTCGATATGTGCATCGAGTTTGGCTTTGGCCGTCGCGTCAATCACAGGGCCAACATCGGTCTTATGCAGATAAGGCAGGCCCACGTGCAGCTCGGCCATCGCACCTTTGATCAGGTGAATGATCCGGTCTGCAATATCTTCCTGTACAAACAGCACCCGCAGCGCAGAACAGCGCTGACCGGCAGAAGCAAACGCCGAGCGCATCACATCACGCACCACCTGTTCCGGTAGCGCGGTACTGTCGACGATCATGGCGTTCTGACCACCGGTTTCAGCGATAAACGGCACAGGATCCGCTTCGCGCTCCGCCAGGGTCTGATTGATCTTCTGCGCGGTCTCAGTGGATCCGGTAAAGGCCACCCCGGCGATCGCAGGATGAGATGTCAGGCTGTGGCCGATCTCAGCGCCGATCCCCGGCAGCAGTGAAATAACATTCGCCGGGAAGCCGGCTTCCAGCATCAGGCGCACCGCTTTGGCCGCGATAAGGGAAGTCTGCTCGGCAGGCTTGGCCACCACGGCGTTACCCGCAACCAGAGCCGCCGTCACCTGGCCCAGGAAAATCGCCAGCGGGAAGTTCCACGGGCTGATACAGACAAACACGCCGCGTCCGCCGCGCTTAATGGTGCGGCTGACATCATCAAAGCCTTTAACGGTATGAGGCACCAGCCCCTGCACTTCGTCGGCGTAGTAACGGCAGAAGTCCACCGCTTCGCGTACTTCGTCAATGCTGTCGTGAATGGTCTTACCCGCTTCCAGATGGCACAGGGCCACCAGTTCAGCGAGATCGCGCTCAAGCAGGTCTGCAAGTTCGCGCAGAAGCTGACCACGCTCAGCCACCGGCGTACCGTTCCAGGCTTCAAATCCGCCCTGAGCGGTTTCAATCGCTTCGGAAACATGATCAGGGCTGGCGTAACTCACCGTTCCAACTTCAATACGGCGATCATACGGAGCCAGCACAGACTCGCCCTTGATCATGCTTTCGCTGCCCTTGATCATCGGTCCGGCCTGCCACTGCTTATCCATAAACGCATGAACCGCTTCTTCAAACGGACGGGCAGTGCTCTCCACATCGGTATTCACCCCGGTGGAGTTTCTGCGCCCATCAAATATCGCGCCCGGCAGCGGGATACGGTCGTTGTGCAGGGTCTTATTCGCCAGCAGGGTATCGACCGGGTGCTGAGTCAGGGATTCCACCGGGCAGCGGGCATCCACCAGGCGATGGACAAACGAGCTGTTGGCACCGTTTTCCAGCAGGCGGCGCACCAGATAAGGCAGCAGATCTTTATGGCTGCCGACCGGCGCGTAAATCCGTACCGGCTGGCCGTACGCGTCTTTGGCATGGTTATACAGGGCATCCCCCATACCATGCAGACGCTGAAATTCGTATTGGTCATGCTCTGCCATCACCGCGACAGCGGTAACGGTATGGGCATTGTGGCTGGCAAACTGCGGGTAGATATGCCCGGCAATATGCGGCTGAAGCAGAAAACGGGCACACGCCAGGTAAGCCACATCGGTCGCTTCTTTACGGGTGTAGACCGGGTAATTGGCATAACCAGCCTGCTGGGCCCATTTGATTTCGCTGTCCCAGTAGGCACCTTTCACCAGACGCAGCGGGATGGTATCCCCCTGAGCTTTGGCAAGGGCTGCCAGCCAGGTCAGTACCGGCAGGGCACGCTTGGAATAGGTCTGAACCACCAGTCCAAATTTGCCCCAGCCAGCGACAGTTTCACTGCGATAAAGCTTTTCAAACAGGCGCAGTGACAACTCCAGACGGTCCGCTTCTTCCGCGTCGATGGTGATCGCTACGTTCAGCTCACGGGCGCGCTCAAGCAGGCCGGTCAGGCTGGTAAACAGTTCGTCCATCACCCGCTCGTGATTCGCTTCTTCGTAGCGTGGGTGCAGAGCAGAGAGCTTGATGGAGACCGACGGCGCAGGGCCATAACTGGTGCCCAGGTCCTTACCCACCGCCTCGATCGCCATCAGGTAATCTTTGTAGTATTTGTTGGCATCCGCCATGGTCAGTGCGGCTTCGCCCAGCATATCGTAAGAGTAGGTAAAGCCCTGCTCACGCATCTTCTGGCCGTTCTTCTGCGCCTCGGCGATGGAGCGCCCAAGTACAAACTGGTGTCCCATGACTTTCATCGCCTGATGCATCGCACGGCGAATAACCGGCTCAGACATCTTGCTTACCAGGCCATTGATCGCCTGCGCAGGACTTTGCTCCGGCAGGTCTTTCAGGCTCACCACTTTACCGGTCAGCATCAGACCCCAGGTCGACGCATTTACAAACACGGAATCGGAGTTTTGCAGGTGAGACTTCCAGTCCGCCACGCTCAGTTTGTCACGGATAAGTGCATCGGCCGTCGCTGCATCGGGGATGCGCATCAGCGCTTCCGCCAGACACATCAGCAATATGCCTTCCTGAGTATCCAGGCTGTATTCAAGCAGCAGGGCATCAATCATCTGGATGGCTTTCTTGTCAGCGCGTATCGCTTCGATAAGCCGGGTGGTCTTTTGTTCGGTCTCCTGCTTCTGCCGGTCATCCGGCCTTGCCAAAGGGAGAAGTTGTTCCAGCCATTGGGTTTCGTCAACCATGTACAACGGCGAGATCAGCGACCAAAGCGCATCAGGCGACTGCCCGATAAACTCCGGTTTTAACACATCAGTAGCTGTAAACATGCGTTTTCCTCAATCTCGTACCCGGGCTGTCCACCCCGCCTGTTTGCCGGAGAAAACCCTGGGTTCATCCACATTGGCAAGCAGTGTATTTTGCGCCCGGGAAAGATACTTGTCAAAAACTCCGGCATTTTTGATAAAAAGTCGGATATTTAACAAAAACAAAACAAGATCACGCGATAAATTTAAAAATAACGCTTACCTTTGCACAAACAGACACACAAGAATTAACGGAACAACAGACGGTTTGAGGGTATTGAGAAGGAAAAACAGGAAGCAGAAACGATCAGAGCGACTGAAAACGCTTTTTATAACGCGAAGGGGAAATCCCTTCCTGACGGGAGAAGGCGTGAGTAAAAGCACTCTGACCGGAAAAACCGGTCAGTTCGGCTATCTGACCGAGAGTCAGGTTACCCTGCTCGATCAGCCGTTTCGCAGCAGAAAGGCGCTTATCCAGCAGATACTGGTGCGGGGTCTGGCCGGTCTGCTCTTTAAACAGGGAGTGAAACTGACTTTCACCAAGAAAGACGCTGCCCGCAAGCTGAGCCACGCTGATTTTCTGGCTCAGGTGCTGGTCAATAAAGCGGTCAACGGCTTCGGTATCAAGCCGGTTTTCCTTACGCAGCGACTGATAAGACTGAATATGACGCTGAAGCAGTGAGATCACTGTGTCATTACAGGCCCGGCTGAGCAAAGCATCATCCGGATTAGTCCGCATCTCCTGCACCAGCAGGGCGATCAGCTGTTCCAGCTGACTGTCGAGCTGAAAGTAGATATCCTGCGCGCCCAGCGCTTCAATGCGTTCGATCAACAGGTCATCCTTACGCAGCCCGGGGTGAAGGTTCAGCACCAGGATCTCACAGCGCCCTACCCCGCCAAACGCATGCAGGGTGGAAGCGGTCACCACACAGCCCTGACCCGGACCAATAAAATTACCCACCCCGGCGACGTCAAACTCGGCTTTGCCGCTCAGGCCGATCACAATCTGCACGTAATCGTGAGCATGAATGTTCATCTCACTGGAGAGCGTCTGCAGCTCAGCAGGGGCAGGATTGGGATCAGCAGGAATGTATTGCATAACAAAAACCGGTGACAGTCTGGAAAGGCTCTATGTTACCTCCATCGTTTTTATGGAGTCAAAGGGCTGTCAGCCCTTTATTTATCCCGGAACAATGATCAAGTCCGTATAAATTACGGACAAATGGCGATTAACATCGTTCCGGGAATGTTGCACTATTGTAGCTCTGCGTTGTGGTTCACAGCTTTAAGCGGTGAAAAGACAAACGATGCGCACTATGTCACGCAGAAAAAAGACATTTTTCTTTTCAGGAGCGTGTGTTTGCTCTAATTTTTGAGTATTGTCATTTCTGCTTCGTACCATTTGATAATAGTATTACTCTGCTTGAATGTTTTCTTTCCGGCTCATCCGGCGAAAGCAAAGTGATACAATACTCAGAAACTTTGTTTCGCTTTCTGACCCACTCAGGCAGGAAGCCTAAACTAACCATGATAATGCAGGGACCCATGATCAAACATAGACTCCCAGCGCTTTTGCTTGCGCTAACCCCATTCTGGATGTCTGCTACCACGCAGGCCGAAGAGGCTGCCAGCCTTGATCCGGTATCGGCGATTGATGAAAAGCTTTCTCAGAAAGACGGTGAAATCGATACTCTGGATCAGGAGTTCAACGCCGGGCAAACCCAGCTGAACCGACTTGAGCAGCAGCATCAGAGCCTGCTGAAAGAGAGCGAACAACTGGCGACCAAACGTAATCGTGCCAAACTGGCACTGGACAAGCAGTTCAGCCGCCTGGCCGAAGAGCCGGATATCGACCTGACCACCTTCCAGAAACAGTACCAGGAAGCGTGGAATGACGTGAAAGCCAACCAGAAAGCACAGCTGGAAAACCAGCAGGCGATCACCGAAAGTGAAATGGCACTGTCACGCCTTAAACAGCGTAAAGCCCGCCTGACCACCGAATTTCAGAACCTTCAGGAAGCGCGTATTGATGCCCGTGTGAAACGCATGGCCACCGAACTGAGAGAAAGCGCTGTACTGGAAACCAGTTATAAAACCACCTGTTCCGCGACCATGACGCTGGGAGAATGTGCCAGCCAGGGTAAATACCTGACCAAGCAAAAAGCGGTTAAAACTTTTAAAAACAAACTGGTATCTCAGCTGTCTGAATCTTCACTGGCAAGACAAAACCTCTCTGGTGTGGCACTGAACATCCACGTTCAGGAGAGCCAGATCATCAAGAGCGGTTTTGAAGGTAACAATGGCTACTTCACCCAGCTTCAGGCGCAGCTTCAGGCCAAACCGGAAGCAACCGCAGCGTGTAAACTGCTGAACGTGGAAGCCCGTTACTGTCTGAACTCTGCCAGCACCAGCAAGAAGAGCAAAAAAGACAAACAGTGGGCCAATGTGACGGTCCGCTCTGATCAATACAACGATGATGTCACCATCAACGGCGTGAAATACGGCTCAACCCCGGTTGAAGTGGTACTTCCGGCAGGCCGTCATCAGGTGACCGTTTCCAAGTCCGGTTTTGAGACTTACAACCGGGTGATCACGGTAAACGGTAACGACACCATCTGGATCAAACTGCGTCCGAATAAGAACGGTTAATTCCATTCTGATGTTTTCAAACGCCATCATACTTCCGTATGATGGCGTTTTTGTTTTACCGGGCCCGGGAAATTGTTTGTAAATCGATCACATTTTCTCTAACCAACGGTAAGATTTGATGTTTTTTCGACCAGGTTATCGCCAATAGAGTGCTTACTTAATTGCACAGATTGGTATAATACTTTTTCGACCCGACTTTCCAGAATATTACGGTAACAGTGCAATGCGATATGGATTCCCTGCCCTTTTGTTGATGCTTTCCCCTTCGCTGGCTTTGGCCTCTGAGCCTCAGTCGATTGGGGAAATTGAAAGCGCGATTGCGTCCACGCAGTCCGAGCTTGAAGCCAACGCCCGGCAAATCAAGCAGTCTAAGCAGGATATTCGTCAGCTTAGCCACGAGCTCAATACACTGGAAGATAAGTCGGCCAGGCTTGATGCCAGCCGCGTCAAAGCCAAAAAAGCACTCGACCGCCAGTATGAACTGATGCTGGATAACCCGGATGTGGATATCACATCGGCGCAGAGGGCCTATCAGGACAGCTGGGCAGAAGTAAAACAGAATCAGCAGCAGCGACTGGAAGCTGATCAGAAGCTGACCGAGGAAAATGCCGGGCTGAGCGCACTGAAAGCCGAAGAGAGCCGGATCAGTGGCGTTCTGGATAACCTTCAGAGCAGCCACCTGCGTGCCCGTGCGCAGCGCCTGCAAAGCGAACTCAGCCAGTCAGACGAACTGAAAGTCAGCTTTACCAATGTCTGCCAGATGGATCTGACCCTGGCCCAGTGTGACAAGCAGACCCAGAATCTGGCGATGCAGAAAGCCGTCAATCAGTTTCAGGCACAACTCATCGATCAGACCACCGAATCAGGTCTGGTGAAGCAGAACCTGGGTAAAGCGTCACTGAACATCCACGTGCTGAACCACAAAACCAGCAAGTCCGGCTTCTATGATGGCAAGCGCTACCAGAAAGTACTGGATGTCACCATGGAGTCCCGCCCGTCGAAAAACACCGCCTGCAAGCTGCTGGGCATTGAGTCCGGTTACTGCTTCGAGCAGAGTGACCTCAGCCAGCAAAGTAAACAGCAGCAAGAGATCCGCTGGGTAAGCCTGACCGTGCGCTCGAACCAGCACCAGGATAACGTGGTGATCGACAACGTAAACTACGGCAGCACTCCGGTTGAAATCATGCTGCCAACCGGCCTGCACATGATCACGGTGGAAAAAGAAGGTTATAAGTCTTTCCATCAGGAACTGAAAATCCAGGGCGACCACTCCCTGCGCGCGGTACTGAGAGAGAAGCTCAACCTGCCTCAGGCCGGTGAAAGCTTTGCCGATCAGATTAAGTCCGGCAGCAAAGCGCCACAGATGGTTGTCGTCACAGCCGGCGAATACCTGATAGGTGAAAACGGATCACAGCAGGTCAACCTTGATCATGCTTTCGGTATCTCCGCCACGCCGGTGACCGTGGATCAGTTTGCCACCTTTGTTAACCACACCGGTTATCAGTCCGATGCCGAGCTGAAAAAGCTGTGTTCAACCATTGAGAACGCGGTAACGGTCCCGGTTAAAGGCAGCTACTGGCGAAACCCGGGCTATAAACAGTCACAGGATTTCCCGGCTGTGTGTCTGAGCCGCAACGATGCCCGCGCTTACACCAAATGGCTGTCTTCCCAGACCGGTCACAACTACCGCCTGCCAACATCAGCAGAGTGGGAAGTCGCAGCACGTGCCGGCAGCAAGCAGGCATTCTGGTGGGGTGAACGCTTTGGCAGTGGTGAAGCCAACACTGGCTGGAGCGGCACGCCATGGTCCAACAAGAGCGCCTCTCCGGTTCGCGCGTTTGCGCCAAACAGCTACGGCCTGTATGACATGGTGGGTAACGTCTGGGAATGGACCGCACAGAACAGCGGTATCGTAAAAGGTGGCGCGTGGAGCTTTGCACCGGCCAAAGCCGCAGCGTATGAGAACCTGGATGTGTCACCGAATACCACCGCCAACTTTATCGGTTTCCGGGTTGTCAGAGACCTGAAGTAACCAGCCATACACTCAACGCCGGGCATTCAGCCCGGCTTTTTTTATCTGTTTTAACTTTGGGCTCACGCCAGGCCTTTTAAAACAGAGGGATTTCCCCCCTTTCAGCCAATAATGAAATCGATTAACTTAGTGGTCAGAGGTCGGGCATGATGCCTGACTTCTAAGGTATGTTCACTTAGACCCTGAAGTGAATGTCATACCTCTTCTACACGTCGACAAGATGTATCTTGTGTTTGCCAGCTCCCTCAAGCTGGCTTTTTTTTGTCCGAACAATCCATCAGTAGTGACAATTTTAGTAATTACTGCTGTTACGTCCGATATGAGACTGGTATTATCTTAAACTTTCTTAACCCCCTGAAAAAACAACTATGGCGAAAAACCCACATCTGGAATCCCTGTTTGCTCAACTGCCGGGCTGCTGGGGATGCAAGGATAAAGACTCGGTATTTGTGTACGCCAATCAGGCGTATGGTGACCTGATCGGGGTAGACTCACACCTGGATTGTATCGGGCGGACAGATTTCGATATGCCAAGCCCGACCACAGAGTGTGCAGGAGACTTTCAGGCTCAGGACAGAGCCGTGATGGAAAGCGGTAACACCATGCGGGTACTCGATATTCATCCGTATCCCGATGGCCGGTGGCGGGCGCATATCTTTACCAAAACCCCCTGGCTGAACGACGATGGTGAAGTGCAGGGCACCATATTTTACGGTCAGGAACTGGAAGACACCGCCATTCTGGAAGTCGGACACTGGATCTGCCGGGCCACCGGGCTGAGCAAAGCAGACCGGCATGTATTTGGTGAAAACGAATCCCCTTTGCCGGAAAAGCTCAATCAGCGGGAGTCTCAGGTGCTGTTTCTTCTGCTGTACGGCAAAAAGCCTCAGTTTATTGCTAACGCGATGGATATTTCAGTCAAAACCGTGGAAGGCCATGTAGCCCGCCTGAGGGGGAAATTTGGCGCGAACAGCAAAAACGAGCTTATCGAAATTGCTCTCGATGCAGGCTACGGCTCGGTGATCCCGGAAAGCCTGCTGCGGACACAAATCTCCGTGGTACTGACCTCGACACCAAACAGCCACTCCTGAATATAAAAACAGCGCCACCAGGGCGCTGTTTTCGTATCCGCTTTATATAACAGAGTGGCCGGGCCTTTATGGTGCCAGACGGTCAATCTCCCACTCACCACTTTCCTGTTTTGTGTACAGGAAGCGATCGTGCAGGCGGTGTTCACCACCCTGCCAGAATTCAATGCTCTGTGGCTCAATGCGGTAACCACCCCAGAACTTGGGTACCGGGATCTCGCCATTGGCAAACTGCTCTTTCAGCTCCATGTATTTGCCCAGCAGCATGCTGCGTGCAGAAATGCGGCTGCTCTGATGACTGGCGATCGCAGCAATCTGGCTCTCTTTTGGCCGAGAAGTAAAGTACTTCATGTTCTCCATAGCGCCCAGTTTTTTGGCTACGCCGGTAATGTGTACCTGACGCTCCAGCGGATGCCACGGGAAGTGCAGGCTGATCTTACTGTTGTGCTCCAGATGCTGGGCTTTGCGGCTCGCAAGATTGGTAAAAAATACAAAACCATTCTTATCAAAGTTCTTCAGCAGCACGATGCGCTGATACGGCATACCACTCTCATCCACTGTAGCGATGGTCATCGCAGTCGGGTCAGTCAGCTGAGCTTCTACGGCCTGCTCCAGCCACAAATTAAACTGTTCCATCGGATCAGCGTTCAGGTCGCGACGGCGCAAACCGCCCTTACAATACTCGCGACGAATATCAGAAAGTTCCATGAAGACTCCTTATGCGTTGCGGGAATTGTGCGCCTCTGATCTGATGACTTCAAGCGCTAATTGCAGGCGGGATCGCATTTTCGCGACTTTGTGTCCTGCTGCCACCCCCAGACAGGCATTTTAAGTCTGTTTGGTGAAGCACAGCATTATCACTCTGCCCTATAATTAAACGAATAGCTTAACATCAGTGCAAACAAGCAATAAAATCAACCTATTGAGCATTCGAATAACAGAAAGCTGAGCTATCGGCTTATTAGGGACTATACATGGACAGAAAGAGCTTACAACGCCTCGATCAGAACGAGCTCGACTACGTCGATGACAAGACGGCAGCCTTGCTGCTCAATACCCCCGGCAGCGCCCGGGTGCTGTTGTGGGTCATGGTGGTTTTCTTTGCCTGTGCCATTGGCTGGGCCGCCTGGGCACAGATCGATAAGGTAACGGTCGGCCAGGGGAAAGTCATTCCCTCATCCCAGCTGCAGGTGGTACAAAATCTGGAAGGCGGTCTGGTGAAGAAATTGCTGGTCAAAGAGGGGCAGGTCGTTGAAAAAGGTCAGCAACTGCTGCTTATTGATGACACCCGCTTTCGAAGTGATTTTCGTGAGCGCGAACAGCAGGTAACTAACCTGACTGCCAGTGTTCTGCAGCTGAGCGCGTCGATCGCCAGTATCAAAATCAACGAGAATTTTGATCCGAAAAACTGGCAGGACAGCGTTCAGATTGAAGGTAACAAACTGATCTTCCCGGAGCAGATTAATGAAAATGCCCCGAAACTGGTCGCCCGCCAGATGGCAGAGTACCGCCAGGACCTGAACAACCTGAAAAACCAGGTGTCGGTACTCGACCAACAGGTAAAACAGAAGCAACAGGATCTGGTCGAGCTCCGGGCACGGGTGCGCAACTTAAAGCGCAGTTATGAGTTTGCCAATAAGGAGCTGGAGATCACCAGCCCGCTGGCAGAAGAGGGCGTGGTACCGCGCATCGAACTGTTGAAACTGGAGCGTCAGGTCAACGATACCCGCCGCGAGCTGACCTCAACCGAGCTGAAAATCCCGGTACTGAACTCAGCGATCAAAGAAGCCATGCTCAGCCGGATCGACGCAGCGCTGAAGTTCCGCTCTGAGCAGCAGGAAAAACTCAACCAGGCCCAGGACAAACTCTCGGCGCTGACCGAGTCCACCGTCGGCCTGGAAGACAGGGTAAACCGCACCGTGGTGGTGTCTCCGGTCACGGGTACCGTGAAAAAACTGTATATCAACACCGTTGGCGGCGTTATCCAGCCGGGGATGGACATTGTGGAAATCGTCCCGGGCGAAGATACCCTGCTGGTCGAAGCCAAAATCGCGCCGCAGGACATCGCTTTTTTGCGTCCGGGGCTACCGGCGCTGGTGAAGTTTACCGCCTATGATTTTACCCGCTATGGCGGACTGGAAGGGGTACTGGAACACATCAGTGCCGATACAATTCAGGACGAAGAGGGCAACAGCTTTTATCTGGTGCGGGTGCGCACCCTGGAAACCCAGTTTGGCCACTCAGACGAACTGCCGATCATCCCGGGTATGACCGCCTCGGTAGACATTATTACCGGCAAACGCTCGGTGCTCGACTATCTGCTCAAACCGATCACCAAAGCGCGTCAGACCGCGCTGCGGGAGTAACCCGGTGGCTGGCAGTAAAAAGTTCTGGCTTCCCCTGCTCGGCGCAATGGCGCTGAGCTCTGCTTCTTTTGCCCTCAATGATCAGGAGCAGCAATGGGTAAATGCGGTGGAACGCACGTATGGCGAGCGGGCCGGTAAACGGGTCCGCGCCTGGCGCGATGTGGTGCACAGCTACAAAAATCTGCCCGAGGCAGAACAACTGGAAGCGGTCAATCAGTTCTTTAATCAGATGCATTTTGTCGATGACATCATACTGTGGGGCAAAAAAGACTACTGGGCCACACCACTGGAGTTTCTCGGCAGCGCAGGCGGTGACTGTGAAGATTTCACCATCGCCAAGTACTTCTCGCTGCTGGAACTGGGGGTTCCGGATAAAAAACTGCGCCTGATTTACGTTAAGGCTATCGAGCTGAATCAGTTCCACATGGTGCTGGCGTACTACGCCAAACCCAGTGCCGAGCCGCTTCTGCTGGATAATTTGAAATATAACATTATGCCCGCGTCGAAAAGACGGGATCTGCTGCCAATCTACAGCTTCAACGGTAAAAACCTGTGGCTGATGAAAGAGCGCGGAGCGGGTAAGTTGGCTGGGAAGTCGTCCCGGTTGAGCTTGTGGAATGATCTGCGCTCACGGGAAAAGACGCTCAAACTAAATAAACCGATCATCAACTATGACGAGTAAGCAGGATGACTTTATATAAACAGCTTGTCGCATGGATGTTAGCCGTCTTCTTAATGCTGATCACTTCAGTATTGGCTATCGAATTTAACACCACGCGAAACTTTCTTGAGCAGCAGCAGCGCTCAGAAGTAAACAACACCATCAACACGGTGGGTCTGGCGCTCGCTCCTTACCTGGAAGACCAGGACGAGGTAGCCGTCGAGTCCGTGATCAACGCCCTGTTTGATGGCAGTTCTTACTCTGCGGTGCGGCTGATTTTTCTCAGCAATGATAAGGAGATCGTCCGGACTTACCCAATCAAACCTGCCGATGTACCGGAGTGGTTTACCAGCCTTTCCCTGTTCCGCACCATTCATGATCGCCGGGTCGTCACCAGCGGCTGGATGCAGCTGGCAGAGGTGGAAATCATCAGTCATCCGGGTGATGCCTATGCTCAGCTCTGGTATGCCCTGACCAACCTGCTGACCATCTTCGCCGGGGTATTTGTACTCGGTGCGGCGGTCATTTCCTGGGTGGTTAAACGGGCGCTCAAGCCGCTGACCCAGATCGTGCAGAAGATGAACGATGTCGCCAACAACCAGTTTGGCCAGCCACTGGAGCTGCCACGTACCCGCGATTTGATCGCAGTGGTCAAAGGCATTAACTATATGTCCGCTCAGGTAGAAAAAAGCTTCCAGGCGCAGGCTAAAGAAGCCGAGCAGCTGCGTGAACGAGCCTACATGGACCCGGTTTCGCACCTGGGTAACCGCTCCTTCTTTATGGGCCAGCTCAACACCTGGCTGAAAGAATCCGCGATCGGTGGCATTGCCATCCTTGAAGCAAGCTTTATCAAAGAAGCCTATGAAGAAGAAGGTTACGAAGCGGGTGATAAGCTGGTCAAACAGCTGGCAGACCACCTCAATATGACCCTCTCCACCCCGGATGTGACGATTGCGCGGATCAATACCGCCGAGTTCGGTTTTATCTTCCAGAACCTGGAACAGGAAGACCTGAAAGTGATCGCTGAAAGCATCATGAACTACACCCAGGACATTCGCCCGGATCCAACCGGCACCACCCCGGCCAACGCCTACCTTGGTCTGGTGCACAATGAGAACAGCAAAACCACCACCGAAATCCTGTCACTGGTGGATAATGCCCTCTCCAAAGCACACGCTAATCCAAACACCTGCTATGGCATCGTGACCGATGAGCAACACGTAGTGATGCTGGGTAAACAGCAATGGCGCGCCCTGGTGGAAGAGGCGATCAGCAACCAGTGGATCGAGTTTAAATACCAGACCGCGTTTAACTCAGCCAATAACAGCTATCACAGCGAAGTCTTCTCCTCTATCGAAAAAGACGGGCAGCGTTACACCGCCAACCAGTACCTGTTTGCACTTGAGCAACTGGGTGAGGGTCAGATCTTTGACCGCTATGTAATCAGTTCGATGATCGACAAAATCGAGTCCGGTGAGCTGACCAATACCCTGGCTGTCAACCTGACCGTCAGCAGTGTCACCGAACCAAGCTTTATCCGCTGGCTTGCCCAGACTCTGGGACGCCATCAGAGTGCTGCAGGCAAGCTGCACTTTGAAATTCCGGAGTCGTGCTTTGTGCACCACCAGCACCACACCGCTCTGGTATGCCATGCAATCCGTACTTCGGGCGCTGATTTCGGTGTTGATAACTACGGCCGTCATTTCCACTCGCTGGACTACATCAACGAGTTCCGTCCGGCTTACGTGAAACTTGATTATCTCTACACCCACAACCTGGATGATGAACAACAGGCGTACACCCTGACCTCTATCTCGCGTACTGCCCACAACCTGGGGATCACCACCATCGCTTCGCGGGTAGAAACTCAGGCGCAGCTCAACTTCCTGGCAGAACACTTTATTGATGTGTTCCAGGGTTACATTGTCGATAAGGGATAAGGCAGAAGTTATGCAAGACCCATTACTCAACGCCCTGGTGTACATCAGCCGCTATTACGGGATTTCCAACTCCCCGGAAGCGCTGATCAACGGCCTTCCGCTGACAGATGGCAAACTGACCCCCTTCCTGTTCCCCCGCTCTGCTGAGCGGGCCGGGCTGGTAGTGCGGGAAAACCGTGCGGCGTTTGAGGAGATCCCTCAGCTGGTACTGCCTGCAGTACTGCTGCTCAAAGGCGGAGATGCCTGCGTGCTGGTCAGCGTCAACAACGAAACCCAGGAAGCCGAGGTCGTCACCGCTGACTCACACATGATGCCGGTGTCGCTCTCTCTTGAAGAGCTCGCCGCCCAGTACACGGGCCGCTACTTTCTGGTTAAAAAGCAGTTCCGCTACGATGAACGCTCACCGGAAATCCTCAAAACCCGTGACGGCCACTGGTTCTGGAGTACCCTGCTTGAATCACGCCATATCTACCGTGACGTGCTGATCGCCTCCATTCTTATCAACCTGTTTGCTATCGCCACGCCGATGTTCACCCGCCTGGTGTACGACAAAGTGGTGCCCAACCTGGCGTTTGAGTCCCTGTGGGTGCTCGCCTCGGGCATCCTGGTGGTGTTCGTATTTGATCTGATACTGAAACTGCTGCGCAGCTACTTTATCGATGTGGCCGGAAAAAAATCCGACGTACTGATCTCTTCCAAACTGTTTTCCAAAGTGATGGGGATCAGGATGGAATCACGACCACCTTCAGTCGGCGCTTTTGCCCGCCACCTGCAGGAGTTTGAATCGATCCGTGAGTTTTTTACCTCCGCGACCATCAACTCGCTGATCGACCTGCCTTTCGCCCTGCTGTTCCTGCTGGTGATCTGGCTGGTCGGCGGCCCGATTGTGCTGGTGCCAATCGTCGGTATTCTGTTGCTGGTGATCCATTCGATGCTGATCCAGGGCCCGCTGCGTAAAAGCATCGAAGAAGGCTCACGTCTGGCATCGCAGAAGTACGCCAACCTGATCGAGAGCCTGGCCGGCCTTGAAACCGTCAAAGTATTCGGTGCCCAGAGCCAGTTCCAGTACCGCTGGGAAGAGGCTGTGGCGCACATGGCAAACTGGAACATCAAAACCCGCCGCATCACTGACTCGATTCAGAACTCGGCCGGATTTATTCAGCAGGCGTCCAATATCGGTATGATCATTGTCGGTGTCTATCTGATTGCCGCCGGTGACCTGTCGATGGGTGGTCTTATTGCATCAACCATGCTGAGCGGCCGTGCAGTCGGTCCGCTGGTTCAGCTGTCGCTGCTCTCTACCCGCTACAACCAGGCCAAGTCAGCAATGACCATTATCGAACAGGTCATGGAGATGCCGGACGAGCAGGAGCCTGGCAAGCGCTACATCCACCGCCCGATCATCCAGGGCAAGATCGAGCTCGACCGGGTAACCTTTAACTACCCCGAATCTGAGCTGGCTTCGGTACGCGATGTCAGCCTGACGATTAACCCGGGTGAGAAAGTCGCCATCATCGGCCGGATTGGCTCGGGCAAGACCACCCTTGAACGGCTGATAATGGGCCTGTATAAGCCCACACAGGGTTCTGTGCGCATTGATGACACCGACATCAACCAGCTGCACTATGTGGACGTCAGGCGCAATATCGGCTGCGTACCACAGGATGTCACCCTGTTCTACGGCTCAATCCGCGACAACATCACCCTGGGCCAGCAGCTGGCCGATGACCGTGAAGTACTCGATGCGGCTAACCGCTCCGGTGTCACCGTATTTACCCAGCAGGACCCGGCCGGTCTGGAGCGTCAGGTGGGTGAAGGCGGTATTCTGCTCTCCGGTGGTCAGCGCCAGGCGGTTGCTATCGCGCGCGCTTTCCTTGGCCGCCCTCCGGTGATGCTGATGGATGAGCCCACCAGCTCGATGGATAACCGCTCAGAGATGCACATCAAACATCAGCTGGCGAGCCTGAAATCCGATGAGACGCTGATCCTGATCACCCATAAAACCTCCATGCTGGACGTGGTAGACCGGGTAATCGTGATGGAAAAAGGCGCGGTGATCGCCGACGGACCAAAGAACCAGGTTCTCAACGACCTGAAACAGGGCCGGGTCAGGGCAGTGAACTGACATCCCTAAAAAGACAAACAGGAGCCGGATGGCTCCTGTTTTTTTATCGCTTCAGATAGCGGGCGTGAAACGCTATATGTTCGCCAATGAAGCTGGAGATAAAGTAGTAGCTGTGGTCATACCCCGGCTGCATACGGATCTCAACGGATGAGCCGTGCAGTGCCGCCGCTTTTTCCAGCTCCGGCGTCAGCAACTGCTGATGCAAAAATGCATCGCTGTCACCCTGATCCACCAGCACCGGCAGTTTCGGGCCCTGCTTTGCCAGCAGCAGACTGGCGTCATACTGCTCCCACTGCTTTTTATCCTCTCCCAGATAAGCGCGAAACGCTTTCTGGCCCCACGGACAGGCGACCGGATGACAGATAGGGCTGAACGCTGATATTGAGCGATACCGCTCCGGCTCACTCAGGCCGATAGTCAGCGCGCCGTGCCCTCCCATACTGTGACCGGAAATCGCCCGGACAGAAGAAACCGGAAAGTGCTGCTCAATCAGCGCCGGCAGCTCCTGCACAATGTAATCACGCATCTGATAGTGCGCTGCCCAGGGCTGCTCAGTTGCGTTGAGATAGAAACCCGCCCCCTGCCCCAGATCGTACTCTGCATCATCCGCGACGTTTTCACCACGCGGACTGGTATCCGGCGCGACAATAGCGATCCCCGCCTCAGCCGCAGCGCGAAAAGCCCCGGCTTTCTGCATGAAGTTCTCATCAGTGCAGGTCAGTCCGGAAAGCCAGTACAGCACCGGAACCGGATTCTCTGCACTGGCACCTGGCGGCAGGAAAATGGCAAAACGCATATCGCAGTTAAGTGTGTCAGAGCGGTGACGATACTGCTTGTGCCAGCCACCAGAGACTTTATTCTGACTGATATTTTCAGGTGTCATTGCTTCTCCTCACCCGGCCGCCAAAACAGCGGCCGATATTAAGCGGATTTATTTATCCATGTGGATTACGGTACGGATACTCTTTCCTTCGTGCATCAGATCAAACGCTTCATTGACCTCATCCAGCCCCATGGTGTGAGTGATGAACTCCTGCAGACCAAACTCACCGGCCATATAACGCTCAACGATTTCCGGCAGCTCAGAGCGGCCTTTCACACCACCAAACGCGCTGCCACGCCATACGCGGCCAGTCACCAGCTGGAACGGACGGGTCGAGATCTCCTGGCCCGCACCGGCAACACCAATGATCACAGATTCACCCCAGCCCTTGTGACAACACTCCAGCGCCTGACGCATCACGTTGACGTTACCGATACACTCAAAGGAGTAATCCACACCGCCATCGGTCATCTCCACGATCACTTCCTGGATTGGCTTGTCAAAGTTTTGCGGGTTAATAAGATCGGTTGCACCAAGCTGCTCAGCCAGCTCAAATTTGCTCTCGTTGATATCAACACCAATAATGCGGCTGGCACCGGCCATACGGGCACCAATGATCGCAGACAGACCAATACCGCCCAGACCGAAGATCGCGACCGTATCACCCTTCTCTACTTTTGCCGTATTCAGCACTGCGCCCATACCTGTGGTTACGCCGCAGCCCAGCAGACAAACTTCTTCAAGCGGCGCTTCTTTGCTGACCTTAGCCAGTGAGATTTCCGGCAGTACGGTGTACTCAGAGAACGTTGAACAGCCCATGTAGTGGTAGATTGGCTGCCCGTCTTTGTAAAAACGGGTAGTCCCGTCCGGCATCAGACCTTTGCCCTGAGTCTCGCGTACCGCCTGGCACAGGTTGGTTTTACCGGATTTACAGAACTTACACTCGCCACACTCAGCGGTATAAAGCGGGATCACGTGATCGCCCACTTCCACGCTGGTCACGCCTTCGCCAACCATCTCAACAATACCGCCACCTTCGTGACCCAGGATAGACGGGAAGATCCCTTCCGGATCATCACCAGACAGGGTGAATGCATCAGTGTGACACACGCCCGTCGCGACGATGCGTACCAGTACCTCGCCGGCTTTCGGCAGCTGTACGTCAACTTCTTCCATTTTCAGTGGTTCACCGGCTGCCCACGCAACCGCTGCTTTTGATTTGATAAATTCCTGACCAGGTTTAATTTCAAGAGCCATGATTTGCATCCTCTGGTTTGCGGCATCCGGACATCGGCAGCCACTTCGTCTTAAGTTGTGCTCAGTATAATTACCCACTGAATTTTGATAATCCGGTTAAACAGCAAATCATTTTTACTGATTTGTAATAATGCTACTATGGACCCTCACCAGAAGCGCTGAGGAAAAGAATTATGGATAACTGGGAAGGGATCAGTGAGTTTGTCGCGGTCGCGCAGACCAACAGCTTTACCGGCGCTGGCAGGCAGCTCTCGACCTCGGTCGCTCAGGTCAGTCGCCGCGTCGCCCGGCTTGAGGAGCGTCTGGCGGTCAAGCTGCTCAACCGCACCACCCGGCGGGTATCGCTGACCGAAGCCGGCCAGCTCTACTATCAGCAGTGTGCACACCTCGTCGAAGGGCTGCGTCAGGCTGAACTGGCGGTAACCCAAATGCAATCCAGCCCTTCCGGTCTCATCAGGCTGACGGCACCGGTCAACTATGGCGAGCTCTACCTGGCACCTTTGCTGGTCGAGTTCATGCAGCAATACCCTCTGCTCGATATCAGGCTTGAGCTGACCAACCAGCGGCTGGACCTGATCGAGTCCGGTATCGATATGGCGGTCCGCCTTGGAAAGCTGGAAGACTCAACCCTTATCGCAAAACGGCTGGCAAGCCGCCAGCTGCACGTCTGTGCCAGTCCGGCCTACCTTGAACGTTATGGTGAACCTCATACCCTTTCAGAACTCGTCCAGCATCAGTGCCTGATGGGGTCGATAGAGTACTGGCGATTCAGGGATCAGGGTAAAGAGGCCGCCATCAGAGTTCACGGTCGGTTACGCTGTAACGGAGGTATCGCACTGGCGCAGGCTGCACGTCAGGGATTAGGCCTGGTACAGCTTCCTGATTATTACGTCCGCGAAGCGCTTGAGCGCGGCGAGCTGGTGGAAGTGCTGCGCGACTACCGGGAGTCCAAAGAAGGGATCTGGGCACTCTACCCGCAAAACCGCCACCTGCCCGCAAAAGTGAAGCTGCTGATCGACTTCCTGAGTGAACGGCTTGATTCTCAAAATTAAGACAGCAAATGGAAGTGCTGTCAGTTTACTCAGTAATAGTGGCAATATCTGTTGAATGAGCCCTTATGCTCACATTTCCCCTTGCAACATAGAGCATTAACTCAATATTATCCCACCCCGATCACATTTCAGTACAACCAATTGCTTTATAACGTTGTGCTCTCCTCTAACGAAGAATAAGGACTCCAAAATGAAACTTCGTAAGTCCCTGCTTGCACTGTCAGTAGGTATGATGATTGGCGGCGCGGCTCAGGCGTTTGAACTGACCGTTGCTCATGTAAACGACACCCACTCAGCATTCGAACCGGTTAAATCCAGCTTTAAAATGGAAGACACCGTGGTCTTCAACGAGTTTGGTGGTTACCCGCGCGTTTACCAGGAGTCTCTGGCCTACAAAGCCCAGGCGAAAAAGAATAACGACAGCTACCTGTTCCTGCACGGCGGCGATGCATTCCAGGGCAGTGCCTACTTCAAACTGAACCACGGCGCGATGAACGCCGACCTGCTGAGCCGTATGGGCCTGGATGCCATGGCAATGGGTAACCACGAGTTTGACCTGGGTACTCAAAAACTGGCCGATTTTGTTAACACCGTGAACTTCCCGATCCTGGCGGCAAACCTGGACATCAGCGGTGATGAGCACCTGAAAGGCAGCACCAACATTAAGCCTTATATCATCTATGAGTTCGACGGCTTCAACAAAACCCTGCTGACCGACGCCAAACAGGCGAAAAATCCGGAAAACCTGGTCGGTGTGGTTGGCTTTGCACTGGATGATATGAAAGACATCGCCAGCAAAACCGGCGGCGTAGAATTTGCTGACATGGTGAAATCGGCGCAGGACAGCGTGGATGCACTGAAAGCCATGGGCATCAACAAAGTCGTCGCGGTGACCCATATCGGTAACGCCCGTGACGTTGAACTGGCTTCAAAAGTAAACGGTATTGACCTGATTGTTGGCGGCCACTCGCACACCCTGCTGGGCGATTTCACCAACCTGGGTAAAGCTACCGAAGGCACTTACGCCCAAATGGTCGCCAACCCGGACGGCGGTAAAACCTGTATCGTGCAGGCCGGTGAGTCGGCTCAGGCGATTGGCCGGGTACGCGCTAAATTTGATGATGCAGGCAAAATCGCCGAATGTGGCGGTCACAATACCCTGCTGAGTAACGACGAGTTCTACGCGGACAAGTTCCGCACCACCAAACTGGCGGGTGCAGACAAAGTTGAGCAGTTCATCGAAGATCAGGACAACATCACTATCACTGAAGAAAACCCTGAGCTTCGCCAGACCATCGACAGCAAATACAAGCCAGCGCTGAACAAAGCCTACGGCGATGTGATCGCGTTTGTACCGGACACCATCAACCACGAGCGTCGTCCGGGTGACGGCGGCACAGACGAGCATGGCTCAGACGTAGCGCCAATCGTAGCCTGGGGCCAGTACGCATGGGCAGCCTCTGATGACGTTGCCAAAGTTGCCGGCATCAAAGCCGACTTCTCACTGGTTGGCGCCGGTGGCGTACGTCAGGACATCGCATTTGGCGACCTGCGTGAAGGCAACATCAGCCTGGAGCTGCTGCCATTCTCTAACGCCCTGTCTGTGGTTCCGCTGACTGGTAAAGAAGTGAAAGCCCTGCTGAGCTCTGCCATCACCGCAACCCTGCCGGAAGGCGCGCACGCGGGTAAATTCCCGTACGGCGGTAACCTGCGGTACACCTACCAGGAAACAGAGTCACTGAAAGATGGCAAGCTGGTTTCTGCGGAAGTAAACCGTGGCACACCAGAAAAACCTGACTGGCAGCCACTTAAAGACGCGGATACCTACAACGTAGTGATGGACGCCTACCACGCCAGCGGTAACGACGGCTGGTCAGTAGTGTTTGACGCTCAGACAGAGCGCTCAGGCCGCGTTGACCTGGCTTACGTGAACGGCAAGCTGACCGCTTTCCCGGTAGAGAAAATGCTGCTGAAAGAGAAAGTGAAAAAAGGCAAAACCGTGATGAGCAAGTCGGTGATGTACAAAGCGCACGAGCTGAACTGCAAAGCAGACGGCGTGAAGTGTAACAGTGACGCTAAAGCGGTAATCGAAACCATCAGACCGATGGAGACGCTGGAGCCACTGAAGTACGAGACTGTGACTTTTATTCGGGCTAAATAAGAATACAGCCTGTGGCGTTAGTCACAGGCTGATTTTCTTGGCTCGTGAGTTGTACTGGCTCATACCTGGACAGATGAGAGCTGACCGTTTTTATTCTCACTATCAACCACCACAAAACAAGTTCTCCCCCTTCAGCAAGGGGGAGTTAGAGGGGGTTTTCACAGCGATCACTGAATCCCTGCAAATACTCAGAGCTTGAGCGTGAAGCTGAATTCCCCTCCTAGCTAGTTACCACACTGGCGGGCAGAGTCGTTTCTTGGCGTGCTTTGGGCTGCTAATCACTATTGGACAAAAGTGTTTAGTAACCGCCGTATTAGGTTGAATTTAGCAAAGACACAGTAGCTCAAGGAAAAATCAAGCATGTATGAAAAACAGGGGCCTTACCGACGTTAACCCCTGACATACCCATACATTTCATTTACTAATGTAGTAAATGGAAATACCTGTTGTCATAAAGGTAACGCGCCAAGTTCAGTGATGTCTCATATTATCCTCGTAAGACCAACCACTTACGAGACCACCATGAAACCAGCGGCTAATGTATCCCGATATCTGCTATGCAGCTTTGCCTTTGTGCTGCTCTATCCCACTGCCATCGATCTCTATTTGGTTGCCTTGCCACAAATTGCCAACGATCTTTCTGCAAGTGAATCCCAACTTCATATCGCCTTTTCTGTTTATCTTGCGGGTATGGCTTCTACTATGGTGTTTGTAGGACGAGCTGCTGACCGTTTTGGCCGTAAACCTGTCGCCATGTGTGGGGCAGTGATCTTCTCGCTTGCTTCGACGTTAGCGGGTTCAGCGGAAACCAGTAATAGCTTCCTAGTTATGCGTTTCTTCCAAGGCGTTGGAGCGGCATGTTGCTACGTTGTAGCCTTCGCTATTTTGCGTGATACCTTAGATGACCAAATGCGGGCTAAAGTGCTTTCAATGCTTAATGGCATAACTTGTTCTATTCCCGTGCTAGCACCTGTTATCGGTAATCTGATCATGATTAAGTTTCCCCCTCTGGCAGGATAGTTGTCACTGTTAAAATTTAACCAGTTAGGGGCGGTAACAGAGTAAGTCATGTCTCGTTATCCGCAAGAAAGAAAAGATGCAATATTGAAGAAGTTGTTACCTCCGCACTCTCGGTCGGTAGTGGAAGTAGCAAAAGAAGAAGGCATCAGCGAAGCCACCCTGTACAATTGGCGAAAACAACTCAGAGAATCAGGAACCGCAGTGCCAAACAGTAATACCTCATCCGGGCAATGGTCAGCTCAAACCAAACTGGCCGTTGTCGCAGAAACTTTTTCCATGACTGAAAACGAACTGAGCCAGTACTGTCGTGAGAAAGGACTTTATCCTGAGCAGGTTAAAGAAGGGCGCTTTCATCAATTTTGAAGTTCTATTTTCCGACCTGCCTATGGTGTATATCCGAAAAGACCACCCAGCGATTGATCTGGAATGGAACTTGGAGACCTTCTTAAGCTACGCCCATATCAATGTTACATGGGAGAAAAACGACAGTTGGGCGTTGGATGAGATTTTGGCTGAGCAGGGACATACGCGCAATGTTAGCCTAACGATGGCAAGCTTCGAACAGGCGCTGTTTGTAGCAGAGAAGCCCAGCCATCTAATGTTAACCACGGCACCCAAGTATTGTCAGCGATATTGTGAACAACTGCACCCTAACTTGGTATCGCTGCCCATTCCAATTTCGCAAGAATATCAGCATAAGCTACTGATTCCATTTACGATGATCTGGCATAAGCGCAATAATCAGAATCCTAAAATCGTATGGTTAAGGGAGACAATAAAAAGCTTGTATAGCGTAAATTGAATATTCAGGTAACATATGAACAGCTCTCGCTAAATCATTGAGGTTAGGTAGGGACTTCCATTAGTTTTGGTACCACCCATTTAGAACGCTTTCCTCTATTCTGATACCGCTTTCAACTCATTTTGGGGCAAAGGTGTGTTTACCTTGATCAGCTCAGCACACCTCTGGACAGGAGTTTGTCAGTGATCTTGCTAATTTAGTGAACCACGGATTATCTAAAGTATAGAAAACTCTGGTTAGCATAAAACAATAGACTGAACCATTACTTTCCGTTCGCGCGTAACTAAGCTTCAGCACTTCTTGCCCAGTAGTTCCCGAGATGTTGGCTAGATCAATCGCTGGCAAGCACTTGGCGCAAATACTATCGGTGACTGTTGTGACATCGAGCCAAAACACATTAAAGCCCTAGCCGATTGGAAACGCTCCATATAGACAGGGCAAGATCATGAACGTTTTTTATCCAATGTTTGACCAAGGTTGACTTGATAAGGCCACCATGATCTTATACCCCTCTTTCGAGGAGTGACCATGAATATCGATACCATTAAAGAGCATTTCAGTATTATCCGTGACGAACGACAGAGCGCAAAGGTGGACTATCCGCTGTTCGACATCCTGTTTGGTTCTATCTGCGCAGTGATAGCCGGTGGCCAAGGCTGGACTGACATTCGCGAGTATGTTCTTGGTCACCATGAGTGGTTTCTTAAACACAACTTATTTGAAAATGGTGTTCCTGTTGATGACACCTTTGCCCGCCTGATAGCAAGCGTCGATCCAGCAGAGTTTCGAGACTGCTTTGTGGCCTGGATGAAGGCGGTGCATAAACTAACTTCTGGTGAAGTAGTTGCCATTGATGGCAAGACATTACGTGGCTCCTATGACAGAGACGACAGACAAAGTGCCATCCATATGGTTAGCGCATACGCCAGCGCCAACCAGCTGGTATTGGGGCAACTCAAAACCGAGAGCAAGAGCAATGAAATTACCGCGATACCTGCACTGATTAAGATGCTCGATTTGCGAGGTGCCATAGTGACGATTGATGCAATGGCCTGCCAGACTAAGATTGCCGATGTCATCACCAGCAAGGGTGGAGACTACTTATTAGCAGTTAAAGGTAACCAGGGTAAGTTAGCCGCCGCTGTACAGACGGCTTTTGCCCCGTACCGCCGAGCCCCGGTTGATGAAGCTACATGTCAAATTGAGAAGCAGAAAGGCCGTGTTGAAGCGCGCACCTGCCATGTATTGAATGCGAGTGACCTTGAAGGGGACTTCTCAGCCTGGAGCAACCTCACCAGCATCGTGATGGTCGAAAACTACCGGGCAACAAAAGGTAAAGAGCCAGAACTGGAGTACCGCTACTACATCAGTTCAGCTTAGCTAACTCCAGAGCAGGCAGGGAATGCTATCCGCGCTCACTGGGGCATTGAGTCAATGCACTGGATTTTGGATGTGAGTATGCGGGAAGATGCTTGTCAGATTTACCGGGAAAATGCGGCTGAAAATCTGGCGGGGTTAAGGCATATGTCGTTGAATATGCTCAGAGCTGAGTCCACAAAGATCAGCGTGCCAATGAAGCAGAAGCGCTGCATGATGAATCCCGCCTTCTTAGAACAAGTCCTTCTGGCCGGATTTACCTCAATGGCTAAATCCTAACCATTCATGCGGACACCCTGCCCATATAGATCTTCAACTAGAATGAAATAAATAGAGAACAAATAGAGAAATTTGTTCTCTATTTATAAGCGACACCTCTAAGTACACTAATAAAAAACAACGAAATGAAGTAGTAACTGATGAGTGACACGCAACGGAAAATTAAATGGGGTATTGCAGGCCTAGGCAATATCGCTAATCGATTCACAACGGCATTAACAGAGCACTGCCTGCATAGTGAACTCTATGCACTTTCAGCAAGAGACCAATCACGCGCAGCCACATTTGCCAACAAATTTGGTTGTAAAAAGGCTTATGGTTCTTATGAAGAGATGGCTAACGATCCAAACGTTGAAGCCGTTTACATTGCCACTGTTCACCCATACCACAAACCACTGGCCGAATTATTTCTAAGCAATAACAAACACGTATTGGTCGAGAAACCTGCGTTTACCAACCTTGCTGACTGGATTGAAATGAAAGCCCTCGCGAAGCAAAATGGCGTGATGTTACTAGAGGCGATGAAAACCGTCGTGTTTCCCGCGTATCGCGAGCTCAAATCATTCTTGGTCGATAACGACATTCAGATAGATTCTATAGAAGCCAGCTTTGGCAACCAGCATGACTATGATCCTGAGTTGTTTATCTTCAATCCTGATTTAGCAGGCGGAGCAACGCTCGATGTGGGTGTATACGGGCTTTGGTTCTTCTACGATTTGTGCCGCATTCTGGGAGTGACCCCTTCAAAACCTCAAGTCAAGATATCGTGTCTTTATGAAGGCTCAAATGTCGATACCGATGTCTGCTTTAAATTCTCAGGAAACATTAGCGGCACCATATCAGCATCAACAGTTCAAAATCTTCCTCGCACCGCACGTTTGACTGGGCCTGATATTGACATCACCATTCAAGAAAAATGGTGGAATCCGACCTGTATTGAGATTGAACATCAAGGAAAGAAGTCAACCATTGACTGCCGAGTGAAGGGGAATGGATTCGAGTTTGAAATCGATCATTTTTCAGAGCTAGTTCTTCAAGGCAAAACTGAATCGGGTATCCTAAGCTCAGAGATAACCTCTCGAGTTCTCTATACGATGGAAAAAGCACTCATTGATTCTGGCTATCAACATTTAACTCAACCTCGTCGTTAGGAAAACAAATTGGGCAACCTTAAGCGCAAGCTGGAACTGTATGAAAAGATATTTCAGGCTTTCGGGCCTGGAGTATCACACTGCCAAGTCAACCAACTGGCCGCACTGCTGCACGTAAGTGAACGTCACGTTCAAACCTTACTCAAAGCAATGACAGCGCAAGGCTGGATTGAATGGCAAGCCAGTTCAGGCCGCAGAAAGAAAGCACGACTAACTTGTTTCGTTGAGCCCATTGAAGCATGTTACCGATACGCACAAATCCAAGCTGAAGCAGGCAACATAGAGCAAGTGTTTAACACGTTAAGCTTCAATGGCCGAAATTCAGGCTCTGAACTGCAAGCTTTTCTCAGCAGTACCAATCAATCGGTACAGAATGTCGCCTATATCCCCTTTCACCGAGAATTAGAGGAGCTTCATCCTCAACGTGTCCTTAGACGCACTGAACGGTTTTTGGTGATGCAAATTTGCCAACGCCTAACGTTCGTTCAACACGATAAAGTCTGTGGTGATTTAGCTTATCACTGGCAACAAAATCACGACGCCACGCAATGGAGATTCCAAGTTCGTAATGGTGTGCAATTCCATAACGGTCGAACGCTTGAACCTCAAGACATAGCACACTGCCTCAACCTACTCTCTCAAAGCCCAAAATGGCGCCGCTGTTATCAGCATATTGAGGAGGTCTCTGTCTCGGAAGGCAATGTTATCGTCGTGAATTTGAATCAGCCTGATTGGCATTTACCACGCACACTTGCCAGAGCTGAGGCTTCGATTTTTGAATACTCATCAACCAAACGTCTGATTGGTTCTGGCGCTTTCTCATTAGACATTTTCTCGAGCAAAATGCTGAGGTTGAGCCGCAATAGCGCTTATTCACACGACACACCTATTCTCAATCGAGTCGAGCTGTGGGTCTATCCTGAATGGGCACAAAGTAAAGCTTGCGCTCAGAATCATATATGCATGAAACTGCCCGAAAAGACGATTACCGTGAGTGGTGATGGGTATTCTTCTCAACAGAATTTCAGTTCAACGTTTCTCAAAGTTCAAAACCCAGCCTTGTCTAAAGCACTTTGCGAGGTCAATGTTGAAGATACCTCTGAATGCCAAACCCTGTTCAAGCAATTATCAGCTCCTAGCGAGAACTACGTTAGTGTCGAATATGGACACTACCTAACCAACAAAGACGCCTCGATATGCAGCATTATTGATGAGAACAATACCTTTACCTCGTGGTTAAGCTTCTTCTATCGCTTCCCGTTTGAGGACTTAAGGCTACCTATTGAGATATTAGATATAATCGAACAAAGCTTGGCTTCAATTCGACAGGAACCGAACTTTGAGCTAGCGACGGACGCATTGTTGGCGCTTCGATATTGGTTAAATAATTCTGGAATAGTGGTCGAGCTCAAGCAAGAAGTATTTAATTTGAACGTTTCTGAAAAAATACACGGTGCAGAAGTGAATGGTTTTGGTTGGTGCAATCTAGACAAGTTGTGGATTAGCCATTTGTAAATGGTGACCATATTAAAGATAAGCTTTTAGGCACAAGGGCTTATAATTGACATTCCGCTACCAATAACGAAGGTTGGATTAATTCTGTTATTATGACCTTAGTTACCTACTCGAATAATTGCCTAAACGCTTAGCAATTCGAACTGAGCTTCTTTTCAGGTGAGGGAAAGTTAGGCAAGATTCAATAGCCCCTATTAATGACTCATCACCCGAAACCGGGGCACAGGCTTTTCAGAAGAAAAGAAAAGCCTGTATGTATCAGCGCTTATCAGCAGTCTGTTTGCTCTGAGAGCCTCAGAGCGTCTTCCAGTTCCACTCCAAGGTAACGAATAGTGTTATCTAGCTTCGAGTGCCCCAGTAAAATCTGTACCGCTCTGATGTTTTTTGTTTTGGCATAGATCAAGGTTGCTTTAGTACGGCGCATGGAATGAGTGCCATAGTAGTCCGCATTCAATCCAAGTTTTACTGCCCAGTTCCTGATAATCGATCGATAGAATGAGTAGCTGATAGGTTGTCCTTTTCGGCGACCACTTGGAAACAAAAAACTGCTTGCCTCTAAGGATGCCGAGTAGATCCATCGGCTAATACTTTGTTGCGTTCTCGGGGTAATCTCGTAGTGGACGTCGGTGCCAGTTTTTTGCTGGATGCATTGAACCCTTTCATAGATTACACCTTGCGAAGAAACATCATATACATGCAGCCTTAGTAAATCACTTGCCCTTAATTTGCTATCAATGGCTAAGTTCAATAGTGCAAGCTGCATTAGGTCGCTTTCAAGCTCTAGCCTAGTTCTAATTCGCCAAATTTCTTCCAACTTGAATGGTCGTTTAATGCCGCTGCATTTTCCCGAAGATAACTTTCTCATGTTGACCTCCTCTTCGATATTATTGGTCAACATAAAGTCTGGCTATAAACTGAAACTGTTCCAGCCTGATAGCCATCGATCACGCTGTCGTTCAGGGTGCTCAGAATCATCCGTGGACAAAAGCTAGTTATGAATTCCCAAAGGCTGTGAGTTCTTGGATAACTACTGCTATGACAAAGCATTCCATTCTCCCACTACAAACCAGCGACCAGTTTTAACCCACCACTAAACTATATGGTATTCTATGATAACGAAGCTTAACCACTAGGACTCAAAGGCCTCCGCCCTGATGAAGCCTGCTACATGAGCTGGGTTAACCATTGTCAATACTTATAAGCGCTGTTAGCAATCTTACACAATAAAGAGAATTCAAATGTATAACACCGTTAGTGATGAACAAATCGATAATGAAATTGAATCAAGATATCGACCACATGCAACGAATGCAAGCAGCCGAGATTTGCCATTATGTGAGCTAAGCGATAGGGACTTCGAAATACTTACCTATCAATTAATTAAAGAAGAACCACCCTCCCGCTGGTAGAGCTTTCCAATCCTTCGATGCCGCATTCTGTATACCAACTAACCCAGCGACCTATTGAAGAACGGGCTGCAGTGTAACCCTCCCCAAAAAACTGGTCACTATTCAGGAAACACCCAAAGCGCAACGACAGCTTCAACTGGTTAAAGAGTTCATAGATGATTTCCCCAGTGCTGATGTTTCACTGCAGGAACTAGCAAACTTAGCTTCATTTAGTCCTTTTCATTTGGTAAGAGCCTTCCAGAAAGCCTATGGATTCCCTCCTCATGCTTATCAAGTGCAAGCAAGATTGCGAATGGCGAAAAAGCTAATTAAGCAAGGGCACAAAATCTTACATGCAGCTCAACAAGCAGGGTTTCATGATCAAAGCCATTTCCACCGCCACTTTAAGAAAGCTACGGGGATTACTCCGGGTCAGTATGCTAAACAGATAAGTTAAGTTGTAGTGGTCAAGGAGAATTGGCCACGGTTTTAGAGTTTTCCCAGTACAGCCGTTCAGACTCATTGGGTGTAAGCCCACCATTGTATTGATGCGGCCTGAGTTGGCTGTAATAGCCCGTGATGTATCGGGTTATGTGTTCTCGTGCTTCACTAAAGCTCCGATAGCCCGATACTGGTATCCATTCTGTCTTTAGGCTTCTGAAGAATCGCTCCATTGGACTATTGTCCCAGCAATTGCCTCGTCTGGATAGACTTTGTTTGATTTGATAGCGCCACAACAACTGCCGATATGAGCGACTTGTATAATGACTCCCTTGGTCACTGTGGAACATTACTCCTTTCGGTTTACCCCGTGATTCAAACGCCATAGACAAAGCTTTTCCGGTCAATTTTCTGTCGGGGGACACAGACATTGCTCAACCGATGGGTTTCTTCGCAAACAGGTCAATGACAACCGCAAGATACATCCAACGCTGACTTGTCCAGACATACGTTACATCACCAACCCAAACTTGGTTCGGCGAGGTAACGGCAAATTGGCGATACAGATGGTTCGGGATCTCCACGTGCTCTTGCGATGCTTTTCTATAACGATGTTTTGGTGTTTGGAAGCTTACCAACCCTAATGATTTCAATATCTTAGATGCTCGATAACGTGTCAGTTTTACGCCTTGTGCCGTAACCATATCGGCAATACTTCTTGCCCCAGCAGAGCCGTTGCTTGCCGCATGAACCTATTTAACGAGACTTTTCAGTTTCACTAATTCTGGGGAGACGCTTTTGGGACGACTACGCCAGTATCTATAACTACTGCGGTGGACACCGAACACATGACACAAGGTTTTCACACTAAAGTTCTGCCAGGAGTGGGTTGGTTTTGCCGTCAGAAAACAAAGAGGCATCAGGGTCACCGAAAAACCACCACCTATTAGAGAATAGAGAAAACAGACACTGTCGGATATGGTCGTTCCAAAATGCCTTCTATCAACGCTCAACAGAAGAATGCCATATTAACGATCCACTACATCGTTCTTACCAATCTTTGACAGAGCGGTACAAACGCCAAATCGTTTTTCTTATATAATTTCGCTGAATGTTTTGGCGATTTTTGCTCGCTTGTTATCACTGAAATAAATGGATAGACCAATGAAAGCGCGTTTTCTTCTTTTGCTCCTCGTTTTATCGGGCTGCTCTGATATAGTTCAAAGCCACTATGATAATTACCTGCAGGCTCAAGCGGATCAACTCTTTGAAAGAGGGTGGCTGCCAGATGTTCTGCCTGTGTCGACCACGCAAATTGAGGTAGCGAATAATCTGGACAACAACACCTCTCAAGGTTCGTTTGTCGTTGCAGAGAAAGAAATGGCGCAGTTTCTTAGCCAGCTACAGCTTTTAGAGACCGCAAATCAATATCGATTTTCATCGGACAATAGTGTCTGGATTTTTACACTGGAAGAAGCGGGTAAGGTAAGTTACCAACTTAGCGAATACCACAGTGAGATGAAATAACGAGAACAAGATGAATTACTTTGACAGTCCATTTTCGGGTAAGCCTATCTAAAAGAAAATTACCAATCCTAATACATCGTTGGGCGGCCTAGCCGCTACTCTGGTTATTATCATGGCCACGGTTTTGATAATTGCGTGCGCTACCTAAATCCAGAGCGAAATGATGTGGACAAACTGATCATCGGCAGCTTTTGCTTAGTTGGCTCAGGCGCGGTGTTCATGATGGCAGGAAACAAGGCCATAGAACGGATTGGATCAACACTTTTCCTTTCTTACACCAACAAAATCCTAATTTCTCAATATCATAATTAAGCCTGAACTATCGCGTTATGAACTTAAAACTGTAAGTTGAGCAATGATACCACTGCTTGAAATACGGTCACCAATCCCCATATAGACAGTATCCGAGCCTTTACCCATCTACACATATGTCAACAGTCAGCAAAGATTTTGAGTATTACCGTAGTCTTCACATCGACATCTTGTTGCTCATGGCGCTACTGGCCGAAATCATTATGTGGTGGAATGGGCTAATCGCGATGCAAGCCAAATGGCAGTGGGACTTCCAGGCCAATACTATTAAACACCGGCGTGTACTCTCAATTCCCAGATTAGGGCGAGAAGTGCGGAAGCATCGACGCTACCACATTCGAGAGCAACAATACTGATGGGCAATCATAGAATATCAACGGTTAACGCACTTCTGTGGGATGACAGAATTATGAGGGGATCCGCCAGTGCCTCACCTTACCCAACACAGGGTAGAAGAGTTTTCCATCTACCCATTGGCTCGCCATTTATCTTGTTATCCGAATACGAGTTTCTAACGTTTCCTCGTAAATATCTTCAACATGATAAGGCTCTATCGGTTCATTAGAAATAATCCATTCACCTATGATTAAATCGTCTTCCGTTTTGATCGAAATACAATTGCCATCAACAAGCACAATGTTGAGGCCAAAGTCATAAATGACAACCTCTGAAGAAGGGATAAAGACTTTAAAGTTTTCTTTTACTGCTTTACGACTGCGTAACCTAACGACTTCTATAAATTCTATTGCCTTAGATTCTTCGAAAAGCTTTACCTCCTCAAGTTGCCCTGCCTTAACGTCTTTTGGGTTCAATTCATGAATAAATCTTGCAATAGGCAAATGAAAGTCATGACCTTGAGGGCTGGTATACCAATCGTTGCTTAACTCAATAAAACCGGTAGGTATCTGGAAAAATAAAGAATAGAGGCTCGTCACTGTAACTGTATTCGATTCAAAGCTAGTGCCCTCACTGCTCGCCATCACTTTACATTTTAGCCCTATGATGGATCGTAGTGCCTGTATAGATTCATCATCCATCTGATAATTTAGCGTTTCCATTCTCTACCACCCTAACTCTGACTAACACGATTAATTAATGTAAATTTAATCCTGACTATTAACAAGAAAATTCTTCAAATCTCCTCATGGTTGGACACTTGATCTTATTATTCGTGATAGGTGATTAGAATGCGGGGTTTATGACGCGCTTACGGTAGATCACTCTATGCCTTCAGATAACTTTTATAGGGAAAACGCACGCCCTTAGATTTTGTAGAGTATTAGCTCTGAATGATTTAGGGGCATTTTTGAGTCATGAATAGCGGTAAATAGATGCATTAACCGCCATCTTGGTATGAGAGTTACTCTCTTGCCACTTGGAGCATTAGACTGGGTCGATGATCTCTTCAGTTTCGGAGACAGGCTCCACCATGTTTGGCTGTTCCACGTCAAAAAGTTTGCATAGCTTAGTTTTCATCAGTGATCGCCGGCAGTCAAAAAATGCCTCAAAATCATTAAACTGAAGAGATAGCTCTGTAGGGATGTAATTTTGGTCACGGTATAACGGTTCATTTGTGACTTCCTCAGCAACCCATTTATTCAACGCTTTCGCTTGCTTTTCGACATTCTCCTGACCTTCCAGCAGTTGTAGGTTTGGCAATAGGTCGCGTTTGCTCTGCCAGTCGCGAATAGCTTCTTCTTCCAGCCCCATGCTTTCCAGTTTTGTCCACTTAAAGCCGGATGCAGGATGCATGTGATCTTGGTGAAAGTTCACCTTATCCAATTTAAGATCAGGATAGAGGAGTGACAGCACCATGAAGGTAAATGCCCCTTTTGAGCGTTCCAGTAATTCGTCAATATCGTCGTGATCAATGGTCAGTTTCTTACCACCGGCAAGTCGGGTGTGCTTGAATTTACCAAAATCAAACATGTTTGATTTTAACAAGTAACCCTCATCCCCCTTTTGGCGCAAACCTTCTCGCAGGCCATTCAAGGCCGTGTCTGCTTGGCCGCTATAAACCTGCTTGAGTAAGCTGTGTATCACCAGTTTATGCAGTTGACCTTTGATCTCTTGATTAACAACACCGCCTTTTAGTAGATAGTAGGCAATGGGGGTCGCTGCATAGTGTGAGGACAATCGTTTCTTATTAAAACCAAAGTCACGGAGCATTACTGCTGTTCGCTTCAGCGCCTGACTGATGTCCATCCAGCGATGCTTAATGACCTCGATGGTCTCTTTGTTAAACGACCGGACTTTAAAGCTCATTGGTGCGTCGACAAGGAACAAGCAGGTACGCATCAAAAAGTCAGTGTTGAAGCTAAACAATCCGTCTTCCCCATTCAGTTCATCCAGCAACTCTTCGATTTGCTCTCGTCCGTTTTCCCAGTGTGCAACAAGGGTTGAAAACAGCAGATCCGATTTCGACAATATGTTGCCACCACTGTTTACCCTGACAAAAATATCCAGAATTTCATCTAGCTCTTTGCCGGTTACTTTGAAATAACTTATCAAATCGGGTTGATACATCTTTCGCTTCAACAGGTCGAGTTTTCGTCTTGCTAAACTGCGCTTAGCGTTAAGATGAGCTGCCCCATCGTCATTTTGAGCAAGTAGTGGGTCTAAGATATCATATGGGTCGTCATCCACCGTATATTCGAGGATGTCCCTTACCCGGAAGTAATAGCGATCAGTTGAGCTTTCACCAGCTTGTTGCTCCGTCAGGAAACAAAACTCGTATTCATCAGCATCGCCCAGCAAATTCAGGTAAAATTCCCGTTTGGGGTACGAGGAATCCTTGGCTCTTTTGGCGTACTTAGGGCGGCTTTGATAAATACCTTGCAACGCTATGTACATCGAGCTGATGCGCTGCTGCCCATCTAGGACACCTGTTATATCGTGCGGAAAACTATAATTCACCAATGCATTCTTTGAATCACGTTCATGATAATTTTTTAGAAATTCGTAGAACGTATAGGCATTCGCATTGCCTTGATCTAGCTCCCAAAACAAGAAGGTGCCGATGGGATAATCACGCATTATAGAGTCAAAAAGGGTACAGATTTTCTCTTCCCGCCACACAAATTTACGTTGAATTGCTGGCAGGTAATATTTGTTCTTATTGATTTCACTAATCAAATCCGAGATTGACAGACTTGCATAAGCCATGTGATTTACTACCTTGTCGTGTTTCAAAATTCAGTTCGGCAACGCGCTGATGGCTGTTCAGCCATTTTTGGAGTCAACCGTAGATGTTGTGTGAACAGTGCAGACCATGTTTGTTGTTCTACACCAATTGAACGTAAGAAATAGAATAACGATAATAACCTAAATAATTTTTACTTTACAATCACTTAAACATAAAAGATTGTAGCTCGTTATGGCTTATACCACAAAGGTACATGGGTGTGTGATGCTCTCTCGATCATCTAGACACTTTACTTACATGAGTAAATTTAGGTCAAATGATGACTTGATGAAGTAAAAGATGACAATGCTCTAAATAAGAATGGGGCAAAAATGAGTTAGACCAACCTATCAGGCACGATATGTATTCCCACGCTGGAGCATGGGAGCAAGGATTTGGCAGGTCGATGAGGGGCAGCTCAAGATCAGCTGTTTCGATATGAGATCGCTGTGGAACCCCCTCTAACTCCCCCTTGCAAAGGGGGAGAACCTGTTTTGTGCAAACTGGGTACATGGTTTACATAGTCAACCGGGATCAAAACCGGTACAGGAAGTGGGGAAAACGCGACAGGAGGATCTGTCAGATTTGGTGACGTCTTGCTTTGTCTCAGACAAATGCAGTCCAGACTAATCCACAAAGCAGAGCCGGCCGGCTCTGCTTATTTTTTGTTCTCAGGTTTGTTCTTATCCACCTCAAGCGCGTCCTGATCCATCATGGAGACCATTTCTATCTCATAGTGGTTAAACGTGATTTCCGACGGGCCATGGGGACGGCGGGTGACTATTGATTCATCGCCGTAGCGGATCGTCACTTTTGGGTAGACCCGCTCTTTTACTATGATGCTGCTGGCCTCAAGCATCTGGGTGAACTCCAGTTCGACCGCATCGAGCTTTTTCTTTGCTTTCGTCATGCGTTCATTGGTTTCACTCTTAAGGTTCATGACATTATCGATCATCTCCTGAGTACGCTCTTTCTTCGGCGTTTTGGACAGCTCCAGCTCGGCGCGGACCACCTTCATGGTCGATTCCTGTGCTTCGCGATAATTCTCTTTGAGCTTTTCTATCCCCAGCTTGTATTTGTTATAACGGGCACAGGCCTCAACTTCCGTCGCTGCGCCCCCTTCAGCCCCCAGAGTCACACAGACGATCTGACCACCCACCTGAATATTACCGCCACTAAGCGACCCCTGTTTCCCGTTGGCATCCACAACGGTCAGGTTACCGCCACAGCGGATCTCATTTTGCAGACAGTGGATCGCCATATTGATGTCATCGTGGGCCTGTACTTTGGCGTACTGGGCATATTTGGTGGTGATAGAGCCGCCTGAGCGCACCACACAGGCCACATCTTCGCCTTCGTGTATCGGGCGGCCAATGATGCCTTTCGCTGCCATGATATCGCCGTGGGCCTGCACATCGGCCGATTCGATGAACCCACCCACCGTGATAGAACCAGTCGCAAGCACCTTCATGCCCGGCTCAATATCGCCGTTGATGACCACACAGCCTTTAAACTTAATATGTCCGGTCGCCACATCGACTTTTTTCAGCACGAGGGCATTATCCACTTCGACGCTGTTGTCTTTGAGCATCGGCATGCCGGATACCGCGGCCATCAGCACGTTCGGGTCTTTTTTGGAGATATAGCTGCCCTTGGATTCCTTGAGCAATTTGTCTGCCCCGGGCTTGGGCGGGAGAGGTTTACCGGTCACGGTAAAACCCGGGGTGCCTTTGGTAGACGGAATGCGTCGCATGATCTCTTCATGCTCAGCGACTGTGATGGTCTCCCCGAGGTTACGCATGTCCACCTTATGGGTGACATTGTTCACTTCCTGAGGTTTAAGGATACGGCTGTTTACGTCCTCCACCAGCGGAACAAAGCGGGTATCTTTGCCGTCAATCGGATTCTTGCCCACCGCAACGGCCTGAATAAACTCCGCTCCCGGCGGAACGCGCTGGCTCATCGCCAGCACTTTTTTCAGCGCCAGCTTATTGATGCCCTTTTTGACATTGCCTTTGGTAAGGGCCTCCACGATTTCACTGCCACGCAGTCCCCGTCCACCACAGGCGCCGGTGACCACCATTTTGGCGATCATATCGTTGTCTTCGAGCACCACGGTCACTTCGGCATTCTTACGAAACGCAACCTGGATACCCTGAAACGCGTCTTTCTTGCCTTCCTTGGCGGCAAACACAAACCTCTGTACCGCCTCATCATCGAGATACAGCGCAGCCGCACCGATGTCTCTCAGCACGTGCTCCAGCCCTACCTCGCTGAAGTTGTTGTCAACCATCATGCTGGAAGGCAGCTGCGCAATGACGCACTGTTCATCATCTGATAACCGGACGATCTCTTTCCACATAGGCTCCACTCGGTGAATAAAACAACAACAATCTGGAATCAGTGTAACGAAACTGCGCGCAGTTAACGTAACTTTCTTCTCAAATTCCGACCACGCTCAAGAATATATTTACAGTGTAAAACTTTATTTGAACCTTTTTAATTTTAGCTCATACACCAAACAGTGAGTGAGCGCCGGATCGCACCATTTACCGGCGCTTACAGCACAAGGCAGAATGCATAATGGCAGGCTAAAGCCTGCCATTATGCAAAACCGGGCCTGTCAGATCTGAGCCGGAGAAAGGTTTACCTTCCGGCTCAGGTCAGACGGTAAACCGCCGTCACCTTTTTCCCTTCATCGGAATATTTAAGCGATTCACACAAAGCGGAAACCAGCACAATACCCCGGCCATGAGTCATGTCATCATCACAGCTTTCCATGTGCTCATAATCAAAACCTTTGCCGTTATGCTCCAGGGTCATGGTGCAAAGCCCGGGAGTGGGTTCAAAGCCGATATCCAGTGCCAGATGGGCATCTTCCGTCAGATTTCTGAGTTTCTCCTCCCTTTGCTGGTAATAGATCAGAAAGCCATCTTCATCGTCTTTCAGCTCAGAATCGAGCTCCAGCATACCGTGCTCAATGGCATTGGCCAGCAACTCGGACAGAACCGAGCAGATCAGGTCCAGGTCCTGCCCACCAGCGATCATGCCGGTCATAAACTGGCGTACTTCTCCCATCACGTTCGCCTCAACGAGCGCCGTTTTATCAAACACCATTCGGGCTTCACTCCGTATCTGGCTGACAAAAGGCTTATCCAGCTCGTGGCATTCCGGGTTCTGGTTAATCACCGGAAAACGCATCGTCAGAATGGACAGATCATCATGGCAGGGGCCGCCGGCAAACTCACTGACCGCTTCGCTTACCGCCGGGATAAGGTCGCCTCCCTGCTTAACAACCTCTTTGAGCCGTTTTTCACCAAACTGCTCATCGTACTCATTGGCCGCTTCTGTCACCCCGTCGGTGTAACACAAAATGGTCTGCCCCTCATCCATGCTGAGCATGGTGAGGTCTGCCTCAAACTCTTCAGGGCTGAGCACCCCGAGCGGCATGTGCCGCGATGTCAGCCGGTTCAGAATTTCACCTCCACTGCCAATCACGTAGCCATCGGGCAGACCACCACCCCACCAGGTCACATCCCGTCCGTTGGCGCTTATCTCAAACACACTGGCGGCCAGCATCATCCCCATTGGCAGAAAACGCCCCAGGGAGTTATTGATCTCAAAAACGATATCCCCAAGCGCCAGGCCTTTAGCCGCCATGGAAAAGAACGCCCGGGTAGCAGGAATAGAAGAGATGGCTGCCGGAAGGCCATGGCCGGTCGCATCGGCAATCATCACGTACGCGCCGCCCTGGGGGCGGTTTGCCATTACGATAAGGTCACCGTTAAACACCGTAGTTGGGGTAGAAACAAACTGAATGCCTTCAATTTCGTGGTTCATCTCCTCCATCAGGTTGGTAAAGATAGACTCAGAAATGGCGTAGTCGTATTTGACCTGTTCACGGAACTGACTCAGTTCATCGCGCTGGCGGCTGACCTCATTGTGCATGGTAGCAATACGGTAATGAGCCTGTACTTTGGCCAGAAGAGTACTCCGGTCCACAGGTTTCAGGATGAAATCATCGCCATAGAACAGGCAACGGCCAAAGGAGTCCCGGTCATCGAGAACGGTAAGGAAAATAATCGGGATATGCACGCCACCAAAGGTTTCGCGGATCTCCTTTGCGGTAACAAAGCCGTCTTTGACCGGCATCATCACGTCCATCAGGATGATATCCGGTAACTGGTCGAGCTCAGCCAGATACTCCACTACCCCTTCACCGTTTTCAAACAGGGTAATGTCATCCGCGAGATCCGCCAGCATATAGCGAAACATCTCGCGGTTGGTCTTCTGATCGTCAACAATCACTATATGCATGGGATCCTCTGGGTTACATCGTTTGTGGCCAAAGAGACAATCCCGGGCATTATTCAATCGAAAACTTCTTGTCGAAGCGCGAGATCAGCAGAATTTTCTTCACCTGAGGCATGGAATTGGTGATCTGGATATTGCCGTCTTTCTGGCCCAGATACTTGTGCATATTGAGCAACATCCCCAACCCGGCACTGTCGATGTAATCCACTTTGCGAAAATCGACCACGTAACGGTAATCCTTGTGGTTGTAATAGCTCTGCCTGAACTCATGCACCAGATTGAATCCGAACGCTCCCTCAACAGAGATGGTAATCCTTTGATTATTGCTGTCTATTTCTGTATTCACTGACATAACTATCCCCTAAAACAGCTCAACTTCACCTTCTTCAATATTAGACTGTGTGGCCGCCGGTGCGCCGCGCTGCTTCACTTTTTCAATCAGCCCGTCCACCTGATCCACAAACTGCTCTGAAGTCAGTTTTTCTTCCCGGTATGCCTGAATGAGGCCGCCCAGCTCTTCAAGGCTGACGACGCTCTTCATCGCATGCTCGCCCTGCTGGGTGACAATATCGGCAAACTGCAGGGCGCGGATCCCGTTGCTGACCTGACCTTCGATCTGGCCACCCAGATCCCGCAGGCGATCCACTTCCAGTTTGATCTCTTCATTTACCTGCTGAACACCGTGCAGCATCTCTTCAACCTGATCCTTGGATTCGATCGCGACGGTCATATCGATCGATGCGATCTCCCCCACGGTCTGATTGGCTTCCTTAATCGTCTGCTGAGCGACATTGATCTCCTGCTGGATCTGATCATTGAGTTCTTCTGCCTTTTTCGACAGCGCCCGCACTTCATCGGCCACCACCGCAAAGCCACGCCCGGCTTCGCCCGCCCGGGCGGCCTCTATCGCAGCATTCAGCGCCAGCAGGTTGGTTTGCTCCGAAAGCCCGCGCACCTGGGTGAGCAGGCTGAACACGTTATCCAGCTTGGCCGACATATCATGAATGCTGTGAACCGAGGAAATACTCCGCTCAGAGACATCTACCAGGATCTGAACATAGTGAGAAATGATTTCTTCGGTTTTGGGCAACACCTGACTCAGGCTGTAGCGGCTGTCATCATTCACCAGCAGGTTAGTCACCAGATCCGATGACACCGAGTTCTGATTTTCCGCCAGTTCCTGCAAGCCAAAGAAACTGCTGTTGAGAGTTTCCACCGACTCTTCGGTGACCGAACGCTGATTACTCAGTGCTTCCTGCAGGCTGACGGTCTCTTTATCCAGCAGATCCTGCAGCCCTTTCAGCCGGTTTCCCACCTGCTGTTTGCTCTCTATATGCTGTTTCTTCGCTTTTTGATGAATTTCAACCACCCTTCGCTGAAGCAGCCAGGGCAAGCCAGCCGCCGCCAGTACCAGCACAGCTGACAGCCAGAACGAAGACAACCACCAGGCCAGCAGCAGTGCCAGCCCCTGACCCGTAAATACCAACATCGCACGTTGTGAACCTGAATTTGTCATTTGGCTCTCCCCGCCAATTATCATTATCTGCCGGTTTTTTTTTGTATCGGTTGTAACCGGCAAGCCTTCTTAAATCATAGACATAAACTCAGGATACGACGCTATCCTGTTTTAAAGCCTCACAGATCAGAGCCGGTATCCGGCCCAGTGGCGCCACGGTGCGGGCTGCGCCCAGCTCAACTGCCACCCGCGGCATCCCCCATACCACAGAGGTGTTTTCATCCTGCGCCAGGGTGACCGCGCCCTGTTTTCTCAGCCTGAGCATACCGCTGGCCCCATCGTTTCCCATTCCGGTCAGCAGCGCGGCAATAGCGTGTCTGCCTGCCGCTTCAGCGACGGAATCAAACATCACGTCTACCGAGGGCTTATGGCGGTTCACCGCCGGACCTTCATCCGGCGTGGCGTACAGGTTCCCGTCTCTGGCAAATACGCTCAGATGCCGGTCTCCGGGTGCGACATAGGCACAACTCTGCTCCAGAAGATGTGGCCCTTCGGTCACTTCAATGACTTTAAGCTCACTGAAACTGTCGAGCCGGGTGGCAAACGGCCCGGAGAACAGCGCACTGATATGCTGAGTGATCACGACTGGTGGCAGCCCTTTTGGCAGCGCCGCCAGAACGTTTCTGACCGCCTCTGTACCCCCGGTTGATGCACCAATCGCAATCACCTGACAGGAATGGGAAGAATCAACCCAGGGCTCGATAGCATGCTGCTCGCGGCGATGATCCCAGCGCACGTTGGCACCAGCAGCCAGCCTGACCTTATCGTTAACCAGATCCCGGTAAGCGACCATCTCTGCCGGGTTATTAAGGGTTGGCTTGGGGAAGTAATCCACTGCGCCAAGCTCTAACGCCTGCAGGGTCACTTCCGCACCGTGCTGGGTCAGGGTAGAGATCATCACAACCGGCATGGGCCTCAGGCGCATCAGGTTTTTCAGGAACTGAACGCCATTCATACGCGGCATCTCGATATCCAGCGTCAGTACATCCGGGTTGTGTAGTTTGATCAACTCCCGGGCCTGATACGGATCTTCCGCCACGGCCACCACTTCCAGCAATGGATCTGAGTTAATGATCTCAGACAGCAGCGCCCGGAATACCGGCGAATCATCGACTACCATTACACGCTTTATGTCACTCATCAGAACAGCTCCACATCGTCGTCGTGCGGCTGGTGGCTCTCCACATCAAGCCGTTGGGCGTATTCATCTTCACGCTGCTTCACGCGCTCAACATCAGCAAAGCGGATGCGTTTCACCCAGGCCCTGCCGGTCAGGGGTTCAAACATCACTTTGCGCGGCACCATGCCGCCAAGGTCCTGTTTATCAATTTCAAAGTGCTCGGCGTGGGCATAGCTCAGTGCAAACTCAATGTTCTTGTCACCGATCAGGGCGTGTTTCCCGAGCATCTGTGCACCACCAAACAGCTTGAGCCGGATACGGTCACGCTGTGCCCCCGCAGCCAGCAGCTGGTTAATCAGCATCTCCATGGCGTTATTGCCGTAACGTGAAGCCGTAGAGATGATTTCGGTGGGGTGCCAGTGCTCCAGCTCATATTTGCTGTCAAACGGCAGCAGAAAGTGATTCATGCCACCTACCGGCACGGTTTCATCCCACATACAGGCAGCAATACACGACCCAAGCCCGGTACAAATCAGCTCATCTTCTGTTGTGGTGTAAATTCCGCCCGGCATCACTTTCACAAGGTGTTTTTTGTGGCTGTGATGATAAAAGCGGTTAAACCGCTGTGCATGGGTCTGCATGCGATCATGAAGTCCGGAAGTCTTACGCCCTTTCATCCCGTTCTCCTACACCTGTTTCAGGTAGATGGTGTGACCAAGGTGACGAAACAGATCCGTCTTGCTGCCCACGCTTTCAGAATGACCGATAAACAGCACCCCATCTTCGGTAAGGTGCTCATGAAAACGGGTGATCAGCTTTTCCTGGGTCGGCTTGTCAAAGTAGATCATCACATTCCGGCAACAGATCAGATCGAATTTCTGCTTCATCGGCCAGTCAGCCAGCAAATTGAGCTGATTGAAGGTCACATACTGCTGCAGTGCCGCTTTGATCTTCATCTGACCACCGCGCGCCCCTTTGCCTTTGACAAAGGCTCCTTTGAGATAACGCGCTGGGATCGACTTCACCGCATCCATGTCGTAAATCCCTTCCCTCGCCCGGGCCAGTACCCGGGTATCCAGGTCTGTCGCCAACAGGCGAAAATCGCAGCCACTTTCCAGCAATCCGCTGTGCGACAGCATAGCCAGAAAACTATAAGGCTCCTCACCGGTTGAGCAGCCTGCCGACCAGATCCGTACCGGCTTTTTGCGCTGTTTCCAGCGGGGAACCAGCACCTGCTCCACATAATCAAAGTGATGTAACTCACGGAAAAAGTGGGTTTTATTTGTGGTTATCTGATTGATAAAGTTGACTTTTTCCTCTTCATCACTCTCAATCAGCTCCCGGTATTCAGCAAAGCGCTGCATTTTATGCTGACGCAGCAGACGACTGACCCGGCCATACACCATGGCCTTTTTCTTGTCTGACAAAAAAATGCCGACATTCTTGTGAATAAACCACTGAATGAACTTAAAGTCCTGCTGAGTGACCTCAAACTCCCGGCCATCGAGCACGTCATCCGGTGCAGCCCGCTGGTCTAGAACTCTTCCCATTCGTCATCATCCTCACTGAGTTGAATGCCGCTGTTGGCCACCTTTGGCGCGGACTCCGGCTGACGAAGCTCGCTGACATTTGCCGCCGGTTTCGCTGGTGCCGGCTTTTGTGGCGCGGCCGGTTCACTCAGACGTTTGACATTTTCATCGGTCGAGAAGAAGTTCATCAGGTTCAGCAGATCGCGACCTTCATCCTTGAGTGACTGGCTGGCGGCTGAGGTTTGCTCGACCAGGGATGCATTTTGCTGGGTCATCTCATCCATGGTCGCTATCGCGCGGCTGATCTCATCGATCCCGGTGGCCTGCTCCTGACTGGACTGGGCGATCTGGGTGATCAACTCTGAAACCCGCGCTACCGCGTCCACGATCTCATTCAGCGTAGAACCGGATTCATCGACCAGGCGGGATCCTTCGTCCACTTTCTCCACGCTGTCGTTAATCAGGCCTTTGATCTCTTTCGCTGCAGCGGCACTGCGCTGCGCCAGATTACGCACTTCCCCGGCCACTACGGCAAACCCCCTGCCCTGCTCACCGGCCCTGGCCGCCTCTACAGCGGCGTTCAGCGCCAGCAGGTTGGTCTGGAAAGCTATCTCATCAATCACGCCGATAATGTCAGCAATTTTGCGGCTGGCATCGTTAATTTCTGCCATCGCGGCCACGGCCTGACCGACCACTTCACCGCCTTTACCCGCTTTTTTCGCTGCATCATCCGAGAGTTCATTGGCTCCTTTGGCATTAGCCGCGTTCTGTTTCACCGTCGCGGTCATCTCTTCCATGCTGGCAGCGGTTTCTTCCAGGTTCGATGCCTGTGCTTCCACCCGCTGGCTGAGGTCATTATTGCCATCTGCAATTTCGGTCGATGCCGTTGCCACCCGGGCTGATGAGGTGGTGATCTTATCGACCATATTACGCAGGTTAAGAATCGAAGTGTTCACCGCTTCCGTCAGGCGGGCAAACTCGCCTTTGCTGTCTTCCGACATATTGGAGTTCAGGTCACCTTCCGCTACCCGGCTCATCACAGCAATACACTCATCGACCGGTTTCACCATGGCTTCAAGCAGATTGTTGATCCCTTCACCCAGCTCACGCATAAAGCCGCTGTACTGGCTGGTATCAATCCGCTCATCGAGCTCACCGGCAATGGCTTTCTGGATCAGGTTCTCAACCTGACGCTGACCATCCTGCTGCTCGGTGATATCCACCCACTGCAGCGCCGGCCCCATGTAATTGCCCTGCCTGTCCCGCATCGCAATACAGGTAAGGTTGAACTCCAGCGACCCCACTTTGATATTAGAGCTGAACGGCAGACTGTCAGGATTATTGATGATCCCGCGCTGGTGGGCCGGATTTTTATGGAACACATCAATGTTCTGACCAATCAGATTAGATGAGTCAAACGCAGGCAGAACCTGGCGCAGCTCCTGCTCACGGCTTTTCAGCAGTGTCATCAGAGCCGGATTCAGGTAGCGGATGATGCCATCGGTATCGGCCATCATCAGGTTGGTCGTCATGCCTTCCACGGCCGAAGCCAGACGGCCAATCTCTTCATCCCGGGCGCGTTTTTGGGTAACGTCTTTCCACTCCAGGGTATTACCGGTATAGGTACCGGATGCGTCCATGATCGCGCTGACGTTAAGCTCAATCAGCACATCTTTGATTTTTATCGTGGTACGGTACGGCAGATTACCCGGGTTGGACAACAGCTGGCGCTGATGGGCCGGATTGGCATGAAACGCATCAATACAAAAGCCAAGCAGGTGTTCTTCGGTCGCGCTGAAACCCGGCCAAACGCTGCGAAACAACTCTTCGTGCTGCTTTAACAGCGCCAGCGACTGGCGGTTCACATAGGTGATGTTAAAGTCCCGGTCAATCATCATCAGCGCGGTCTGCGCTGCATCCAGGGCTGACAGAAGCTGAGCATAACTGATCGCACCCTGTGGTTCAGGCTCAGGCGTATGTTCCTGCATCAGCGTATCTTTCGCCTCGGCAATAAATTGTGAGGCCGCCTCCGGCTCTTTGTTTCGATTCCAGAATCCCATAAGTTCACCTTTAACTGAGCGCTTCGCTTTCGGTTAGTTGTTTCAGCTCTTTTGTATCGAACAGAGCTTCTAAGTTGATCAGAATGATGTGGCCATCCCCGGCCGGGGCGATGCCCACCACATAGTTATCATCCAGGGTACGCGACATATTCGGTGCCTGGCGTATGTCATCACCACTGAGGGCGTACACTTCAGAAACGGCATCCACGATGATCCCAAGTGGCTCGCCCTGGCTGTCATTGAGAACCACCACCACAGTTGTGGTATTGATTTCTGCCGCTGGCAGATCAAAGCGCAGCCTCAGATCCACAATGGGCACGTACTCACCGCGTATTTCCAGCAGTCCTTTCAGATAATCCGGCGTGTTCGGCACCGCCCGGACCGGTGTCCAGCCGCGCACCTCCCGCACATCCAAAATCGGTACACCATACTCCTCGCCTTCCAGAATGAAGCTCAGATACTCATTCGCTGCCATGCTTACCTCATCCTTTTAATATTGAGTCCATGTTGAGAAGCGCCTCAGTGCTGAGCAGGGACATCACCTGCTCATCCACATTCAGCAATCCATGGGTAAACGGAGTCACCAGGGTCTCCCCAACCGGGGGGGTGATCGACTGGTCACCCTGGCTGACCACATCGGCCACCGCGTCTACCACCAGTCCCATCAGGCGTTCTTTCTCGTCAAAACGGTAACGCAGCACCAGCACAACCGTGGTGGGAAGATAGCTGCACTCGCCCACTTCAAAGCGCGCCCTTAAGTCGATGACCGGTACTATCATGCCGCGCAGGTTGATGACGCCTTTAACGAAATCCGGAGCGCGCGGGATGGGAGTCGGATGCTCCCAGACCCTGATCTCTTCCACATCACCAATTTCCACACCGTATAACTCATTCTTCAGACTGAAGCTGAGATAATCCGCATTGGCGCTGATCTGATTGTCTGTACTGTTGCCATCTGCCATAACCGGATCCATCTGCACCCCTTACGCCGCAGCGCCGCCGTTGTTGTCTGTCTGGCGACGCAAGAACGCCGTCACCAGCCCCTGAATATCCAAAATCAGTGATACCGAGCCATCGCCGAGAATGGTCGCACCAGAGATCCCGGCCACTTTGCTGTAGTTCGATTCCAGGCTCTTGATCACCACCTGCTGCTGATCGAGCAGTTGATCTATCACCAGCCCGACCCGGTTACCGGCAGCTTCTACCAGACAAAGGATCTGGCCTTCAAGATCGCCACTGCGGCCAACCTGAAACTCTTCATGCAGCCGCAGCAGCGGAATATTTTCTTCCCGCAGCCGGTAAAGCTCGATCCCGCCGGAAGCGAGCTTGACGTGCTCCGGCTCGATCTCCAGCGACTCGACAATGGTCAGCAGCGGAATGACATAGACCTGCCCGGCAACCCGAACTAACTGACCGTCCAGTATCGCCAGTGTCAGCGGCAGGCTGATGGTGAAGGTGCTGCCTTCACCCAGCGCCGATTCCACTTCAATATGGCCGCCGAGCTCTTCTATGTTTCGCCGTACCACATCCATACCCACACCGCGGCCGGAAATATCCGAGACCTCTTCTGCAGTAGAGAAACCCGGCGCAAATATCAGGTTGAGCACCTGCTTGTCCGTCATCTCCTCCCGGCGGGCATCGGGCGGCAGCACGTTTTTGTCTTTGGCTTTTTGCCACAGGCGCTCACAGTCGATACCAGCTCCGTCGTCTTTCACTTCGATGATGATCGAACCGCCCTGATGGTAGGCATTGAGCTCTATCACCCCGGTGTCCGGTTTGCCGTTTTCCAGGCGCTCCTGAGGCAGTTCGAGGCCGTGATCAATACCATTACGCACCAGGTGCACCAACGGGTCCACAATCCGCTCCAGCACGGTTTTATCCAGCTCAGTATTTTCTCCGCTGATACGCAAATCCACCTGCTTGCCAAGGCGGCCGGACAGGTCACGCACCAGACGCGGAAAACGGCTGAACGCGAAGCTCATTGGCAACATACGGATATTGAGCACGTTCTCCTGCAGGTCTTTACTGTTCTGAAGCAACTGATCCAGCCCGGCGCGGAGCTTCTCCAGTTTATCGGCACTGAAGTCGTTACCGATTTCGGTCAGCATCGACTGAGTGATCACCAGCTCACCGACCAGGTTTATCAGGCTGTCCACCTTATCGATATCCACCCGGATAGAGCTGACGCTGGAATCAGCTTTGGCGACTTTACCCGGCGATGATTTGTTATCTGCTGCAGGTGTCTCCGGCTTTGACGGCTCAGGTTCAGCCAGACCGGCTGCATCGGGTGACGCTGGCTCTGAAGGTAAAACCAAATCAGGAGCTGAGACCGGCTCAGGCTCCGCTTTGCCGATACTCAGGTCACACTGATCTTCGACCCACTCAAACACTTCCTCCAGAAGGTGTTTCTCAATGCCGCCGGACACCTCAAGCCGCCAGCTCAAATAGCAGAGCTCTGCCTCCAGCTCAGAAAGCACCGGCAGTTTGGTCACGTCACAATGAATGACGACCTCAGGGTCAATCTCGCGGATCTCAGCCAGAATGCGCAACGGGTCATTTCCGCTGAAAAACAGGTCCTGATGCGGGGTAAACTGAATTTGCCAGGGGCGTGCATCCTCTTCTTCCGGTTCAGTCAACTCTGCTGCGGCATCATCCGTGACCAGCTCCGGCTCTGCGTCATCCATAAGTAACTGCTGCAATTCGGTGGTGATCACCCCGCGAAGTTCGCTCGCCGGCTCTTCTTCGCCCTGCTCGTAACCTTCGAGCGTCTCTTTGATGCAGTCACAGGATTTAAGCAGGATATCGATGCTGTGCGCGGTCAGATTTTTCTGACTGTTGCGCACCTCATCCAGATAGGCTTCTACAGAATGGGTGAACTCACTGATGGCGAGCAGATTAAACGTTGCCGCGCCACCCTTAATCGAATGGGCTGCGCGGAAAATGGTATTGATGGTTTCGAGTTCAACCTGCGCAGGGTCAATCTCCAGCAGTTCAGTTTCCAGTACTTCGAGGTTCTCACGGCACTCTTCATAGAACATCTTTCGAAGCTGATTCATGTCCAAAGCCATAGCACTTCCTTTCTTGTTATTATGGAAAGGCGTACTCAGATAACGCGTTTAAGCGTTTTGAGCAGTGTCTCAGGATTAAACGGCTTAACCAGCCACCCCGTTGCCCCGGCCTTTTTCCCTTCCTGTTTTTTCTCCATGCTGGTTTCTGTGGTCAGCATCAGGATCGGAATAAACTTATATTGCGGATTCCCGCGAATTGCCCGGACAAGATCAAAGCCCCCCATCACCGGCATATTCACATCTGAAATCACCACATCAAATTTGGTCATATTGGCTTTTCGCAACGCGTCACTGCCATCGTTGGCAGTTTCAACTTCATAACCGGCGTCACGCAGGGTGTGACTGACCATCTGACGAATGGAAACAGAGTCGTCAACAGCAAGAATTTTTGTCATGGTGTGTTCCTCACAAATGTTTATCCTTCAAACAGGCTGGTCAGATCCAGCACAGCGATCGCCTGCGCCATCGCTTCGGGCACATTGATAAGTTGGATGTCAGTATTTGTTTGCCGGGCACTGATAAACAGAGCAGCGAGAACCTGTAAACCAGCCGCGTCCAGCCGGGTGACCGGAGAAGCATCAATAATCAGCGTATCGTTACTGTCCAGCCAGCGCTGGTATTCGTTTTTAGCGGGTAGTACGTTGCTGATTTCCAGTGACTCATCGAGAAGACATTGCATGTTTAGAACCTGATAAACCTAGCTATTTTTATACTGACATCATCATTGAGTGTAGGAGGCTTTCCGGGATTGGCAAATATGACAGTGGAAAGATATGGATGAAGAACTGAGCTGTACAGAGAAGTCAGGAGAGGCGAGCTCATCACTGAAGCGGTTCAAAGGGGATTAAGAAAAGGACGGGAAATGAAAAGCTTATAGTAAGCAGGGATATTATCTTCTGTCTGTGGCTCAAGTTCAGTCGGGAATATTTCTTCCGGCTCAACCGGGGCTGGCCAACCTGGCCAGGCCAATTTACAGTGTAAATCGACCCGGCCATACAGGTTACTCAGAAAACCGTGCGTTGCGATTTACACTGTAAATTGCGCCAGCAGAACCTGTAAATCCTGGCGGATTAACGCGGCGGCCTGTTTTTTCCCGGACAATTCAAACTCATGCACAAGTTGTGATACCGGCCATCGCTGAATAAAACAGGCGCAAAGCAACGCCGCCTGCGCAGGCTCCACCACACTGTTACTGAGCAGATTCAAAAGCAGACGAACCGCAGCATCCGATACTGAGTCCTGACTGCCGCCTCCGAGCACGAAGCGTTCCAGCCGGCGAAGATGACCCGGATTGAGTTCTGTCATGTAATCCTGATAACGCCCCATCGACAACAGCTGAATCACAAGAGCAGGTTCAAGCTGAGAGAGAGCTCCGGCACCGGCCAGATTCACCAGCAGGTTTTCCCAGCCGGTCAGGCGCGCCTGATCAAGCAGCGCCTGAGCCTCATTCCCATCAGCATGAATCATTACAACCGAGTGACAGCCACTGGCCTGATCACGGCTGCTGCCCACCCGCACAGCCTGATAACCGGCCTGACTCCAGAAGCCAAGCAGTTCATCTGTTGCGCCAAAACTGGTCGCCAGATAACAGTCATCATTCTGAACTTCTGCCCGAAGCTGATTAAGCATACTCAGCCCGGCTCCCCTGCCCTGCATGTCAGGATGAACGGCGATGCGCATAATGCGTTTACAGCGCAGGCGGGCAAATTCATCCATACCCAGCTGATTCACCATAGTAACCGGGACAAGCTGACCTTTGGGTCTGCGTTTTCCAACGGCAATGGCGTCAATCATGTGCTGCTCAAGCCCGCCTTCGTTCACCACCGATATCACCCCGATACAGGTATCATCCTGTCTGGCGACATACAGCTCTGTTTCCGGATCGGCCAAAAGCTGAATCAAATCTGACGGACTGGTCTGATAATGGGCGTTGACCAGCAGCGCAAACACGCGCCGTAATAACTGCGGTTGCCGGGACAGCTCCGAAGCCGGCACTTTTTCAAGACAGGGTCTGGCATCCGGCAGCGCAGCTTCGTCCAGATCGCAGTTCAGTAAGAAGGTATCAAACAGCCAGGCTTCCAGCGGATCACCTGCCGACCAGCGAACCGGCTGCTCCAGATGGCGGAAACGGGTGCCCGGCCGCTTCGCAGTCAGCCAGGGCAAAAACTTGAGCGTAAAACCACGGCCACAGCCTTCATAACCATAAACCGTTCCCGACATCACCATACGGTGATAGCAGCCAATCAGGCGTTTAAGCATGGGGACGGGCAGCGCAGATGCTTCATCGACCAACAGTAAATCGCACTCCGGATTTTCACGCAGCAGCTGATCAGGCGCGATAAAGCGCAGCCAGCCATTATCGGTATGCAGCTCAGAAGCATGAAACGCCTGCCCGAGAGATTCAGCCGCGTGACGAAACAGCGGCGTAACCGACTTCACTGCCGGTGCGCAAACCAGGATCCGCGCTTTACGCGAAGCCAGAATTTTGCCTGCCGCCAGCCCAAGTGCGCTGCTTTTACCCCGCCCCCGGTCAGCTGTCAGCACCAGCGGCCGTTTTCGGTGACCGTTCAGAACCTGCAAAATATCATCCACCGCTGCCTGCTGCTGACTGAAATCCGCTTCTGCCTGGTCCTGCTGCCCGGCCACTGGCAAAGCGTCCGGCACGCAGTCCGGTGTTAAAAACACTAACTGTTGCCAGGCGGCACTCATCCAGTTGTCCGCCGGAGTTTGAACAGGTTTGTCGCTGCCAAGGATAAACAGCAGATGACCGCCGGTCAGAATACCGCTTGCTGCGGTGAGACTGTTGGCATCCAGCCCTTCTGCCAAATCGACAATCAGACAGTCTGCTTCCTGACCCAATAGTCGGGTACCGGCTTTGGCAGGATAGTGAGCCACACCTTCAACCGGCTCCCCACCGAGTTTCACCGCCGCGCTGCAGCCCTGCGCCTGACAGTAGTTCCGGATAAGAGAGTGAGCCCATTCGTCCGGCCCCTGAAGGCAGACGCCAAAACGGTGAAAACTTGTCTGAGCAACCTGAGTCAGTTTAAGAAGATAGTCGAGATGCATAGCTGGTAATTTATCGGAGTCGTTGTCAAAAATGATAAACCCTGGGCCCGGCTTTATCTAATCATTCTTTCCTTTCCCGGGGATCAGGCGTAAAAAAACCGCACCTGAGTGCGGTTTGAAATTTCAGATTTGGCTTAGCCCAGTTTCTGAGAAAGAAATTCCAGGATTTCCTCTGCCAGCTGATCGTCAAGTTTTTTCAGATTCAGCGACATAGCACTGCCTTTACGGGTGTAACTTACCCGGCCTTTTACCAGTTCCACCTTCTTCGCTTTCTCTTTTGCCGGTGCCGGCATCAGCTCTGCGATCCAGTTTTCCAGCTGCTCGGTCACATCTTTGGTGATGCGCGCCACGCCCTGGCTGGCACTCTTCTGCCACAGCGAGCCCTGCTCTGAATGACACTTCTCCAGCAGCTCTTTCTTATGCTCTTCAGAAAGAGCACAGAAATGCTTGTGCAGCTTAACAATCGTCGGACGACCCAGTTCGCTCACGTTCGGGTATGCCTGCAGCAGCTCCAGTGGCAGTGCGGCCGCCTTAAGAGCGCCACTGACCAGAGCTTCACTGCACTGGAACATCTGTGCCAGCGCTTTCTGATCCGCCGCTTCACCGCTGTCGAGTTTGGCCTGCATTTCACGGCCGCGCTCATACAGAGACAGAGGTTTGTGCGCGTTCGCCACATCAGACAGGAACTTGGCGTGTTCGGTGTTGATGTTGTCCGCCACGTAAACCAGGAAGTCCTGCTCCGCCAGAATACACGACATACGACGACGACTGCCGTCCAGTACTTCGATTTTGCCATCTTCAGTACGGCGGCCAACCGCCGGGTACTGCTGACCACGCTCTTTCAGCGTAACCAGAATATCAGACAACGCATGCGGGTTCAGGAATGACTGCTCACGGGAGTTTTCCGCGAATACGCAGGTTTGCTCAGCTACTTCTGCCGCCGGAACGCGCATCAGTTCAAAGGCAACCGTCTCTTTACCAGCCACAGCCAGCTCAATCACCTGCGCCTTATCTTTGGCTGCGGTCTGTGCTTCCTGCGGTGAGCTCACCCGGCGCTTGTTGGTTTTACCAAACAGTTTCGCGTTGAGTTCTGAAGTTTTGATTGCCATGAATTACGACTCCTGATTCATTGATGCCCAGTGGCTGTGTAGTACCCGCTCCAGTTCCAGCGCGCTTTTTTGTACCGCATCCTGCGCGGTCAGAAGGGTTTTCTTGCCCCCTTCAAAATCCCCGACCGTCAGGTCAAACACCGTGCTGTAGGTATCGGCACAGGTTTCAAATGCCCGGCTGCGGGGAATGGTCGCCATCATCACCTGGTCATTGAGAAGATAGTTCATTTCAGTCAGAACGGACACCTGCTTCTTGTTATCGTCTTCAAACATGGTTGGCATCAGACGCACAAACTCCAGTCCTTTCCAGTCTTCCGGGAACATCTCATACACGGTTGGCAGGTGCTGGAAGAAGTTAACCGTTGAAGCCCAGTCAAGGCGCTTGGCCGCACATGGGATCAGCAGTGCGTTTGAAGCAAACATCGCGTTCCATACCAGCGGGTCAACGTGCGGGCCGGTATCGATCATGATGATATCGAAATCATCGGCAATCTTGTCGATCAGGTTTTCTTTAAGCAGACGAACGATATCCAGTGACTGATTCTGTGACAGATACTGCCAGGCTTCTGCGTTAAACATCGCGTCTTCAGGGAATGCCGAAATGGTCTGCAGGTTCGGATACTGGGTTGGAAGCAGTACGTTTTTCTTCAGGAACTCACGGTCGATGGTGGTTCCTTCCGGCACGTTCTCCAGCATCACGTCGACAGCAGAATAGATGTTATCGTGATCGGCCAGGCTGATCTGAGGATTCAAAAACAGGCGCAGTGAGCCCTGTGGGTCAAGGTCAATCAGACAGATACGGTAGCGCTTGTCCAGGTTCAGGGCCAGGCACGCGGCCAGGTGTACCGCCGTCATCGACTTGCCGGTACCACCCTTCTGGTTCTGAACGTTAATAATCCATGGCTTGTTGCCGGCACTGTTTTTACGTTCGTGGAATTTTGGCACTCCGGCTGCGTCCATCAACATGTGAGCTTCAGCCAGTGAAATGGAATAGTGGTTGGCATTGTTCTTGGTAAACTGGTGGCCTGCTGCCTCCATTTTACCGATCGCATCATCAAGCTTACGCCGGGTCAAACCGCTGCGGGTTTCCATCATGGCTTTGGACATCGGCGGGAAGTGATCATCACTTCGCTCTTCAAGAACAATTTCAATCCGGTCCGCCTGAACCTGCTGAGTCTGTTCAGCCAGGCGAACTAAGTTCTGTATGGTTTTGTCTCTTTTCATTTTTTTATATCCAAACAAGTGCCTAATCGCATTGTACAGCAATACCCTACTACATCAACAAAAAGGTGAACAGGCATTTTTGAGTTAACTCACATTAAAATAACAAGAATCTATCCATTTGCTGAAAAAGCGTACAAAACACTGTCGTTTTGTCGTGTAAAAAGCGCCGCAAACTCTGTCAGATTTTAAGTGTTACGGCGTCACGCATTTACAGTGTAAAATGACCGTTTAAGATGCCATTTGATGAATTCCCGATCCGTTTCACACTCCCACCGTAAAATGCTTTACCGGAACCATATCTTTACTGCGATAAATTACGGCCAGCGTCATTTGCATTCAGAACCCGCCGTAAATCGTGGTATCGGGAACAATGATCAAGGATGAGCGCCTTGATCATCGTTACGGGCAGATTCAGGGGTTACGGAAAAATGATCAAGGACTAAAACGGATAATCACTGCTCTGTTTCGATCCCGGAATGACGGATCCGGAGGCGGATCGATGATCAAGTATCACTCCCGTCCCGGAAGCATGAAAAAAACTCTCCGAATTACGGCCAATGTAAGACAGACGGGGCCTGACGGGCCAAACCGGTATGTAAACAGTAAGTAAACGGATGCATGAAGACGGCCGGAAGCAAAATTTACGGCCATGATCATGCTTTCGTCACAGAACTGTCATACCTGCGGCGCGGTTATTTGTGTTTTTGAACTGCTGATCTGTGGAAAACTCATCAGGAAACGATGGAAATGGTCCCCTCTCTTGATCATGCTTACCGCAGTTTATCCGGATCCGCCCCGTATTCTTTGCCAGCCCTTGTGGATAAGGTGTGAAGGTGTGGTGATCATGCTTTCTGATCTCAGATGATCATCGGTTCGATCCGGTTTTGATCATAGTTTCGGTCAGATTTGATCATGCTTTCAGTCGGACAATGATCATCGTTTCAGGTGAGTCATGATCATGCTTTCAGAAGGGATTTTTTTTTATTGTTTTATTACAGTGAGTTACGAGCAACAAAACGCCCAGATCATATGATCACTTAATCAATATAGATCAGTTAAATCAAAAAGATCAGTTTAAAAAAAGCGATTTTTTTTTCTTTATTTCTTGATCTTTTTTCTTTAATCTTCGGGAACAATAACGAAATTACGGCCAGAGCACTACGGACCAGTCAAGAATGAGCAGTGAAGAAAAGATCCTGATTAAAGCCCCACGAGGTCATAAAGATGGCCATTTGTTTGCCGTTAACGAACAAATTGTCGATTGGATCGAACAATATCAACACTTTAAAGGTGTTACCAAAAGCATTCTTGAACTGCTGAACCTGATCTCACTTCAGGGCATGTCCAGCAAAGACGGTTATGTTTCAACCACGGATCTCGTTGAAGCAACGGATCGCAGACTGACCCGTGCCGCGATCCAGCAGCGTTTGCGTGCTGCTGTGGGTATCGGATTGTTCAGACAACACCCGGTACGCTTTGAAGAAGGGCTGGCCGGTAAAACCATGTTGCATGAGTTTATTAATCCCAGCCAGCTGATCACCGCGCTTGGGGCCACCAGCCTGAAAACCGAGTCCAGCCGCCAGAACGAAAAACAGAAGCGTTCCAAAGCACTGGCACAAAATCAGGTAAACCGCCGCCTGCTTAACGAACACGGCCTGAATACACCGCCAACCATGCGTGATGAGTCTGAACAGTTTGTGGTATCGCCAACCAACTGGGCCGGGATCATCGATCAGGCGCTGGCACCGCCGCGCACCCGCAAAAGCTATCAGAAATCCATGGTGTCGATCTCCGGCAGCCGGGCAGTGATCGAAACACGATCTTCAAAGAATATCATGACAGTCGACGATCTGATGACCCTGTTCGCCCTGTTCACCCTGACGGTGCAGTATCACGAGCACCATCAGGAGGAGTATCAGCTCAACGCCAAACAGATCCCGAACAAAACGCCGCTGTATATCACGGATATTCTGGCCCTGCGCGGCAAGAAAGACAGTGGTCCGGCCCGTGATTCGATCCGCGAGAGCATCGACAGGATCGAGTTTACTGATTTCCAGCTGCACGAACTGACCGGCCGCTGGATGAGCGAGAACATGCCAGAAGGCTTCAAGAGCGATCGTTTCCGTTTTCTGGCCCGCACCATAACTGCATCGGAAGAGGCCCCTTCAGAGACCGCTGCGGGCGAAATTCGCATAAAACCGAACCTCTACATCCTGGTGTGGGAGCCATCGTTCTACGAAGAGCTGCTGACCCGGGATTATTTCTTCCTGTTCCCGCCTGAGATCCTGCGTCAGCACACCCTGGTGTTCCAGCTCTATTCGTTCTTCCGGAGCCGGATGTCACGCCGTTTTACCGACAGCATGCTGCTCAGTGAACTGAACCAGAAACTGGCCCGCAATATCGAGTGGCGTCGCTTCTCGATGGATCTGATCCGCGAACTGCGCCGTTTGTCGGAAGGCAAGGGCGACGATGAGATGTTTGTCGTTAATCTGTGGGGTTACCATCTGACGGTGACGGCCCAGGAGACCAAAGGCAAGCTGAATGACTACCTGATCGACATCAAGTGTGACGTGGAAGAGGTGCTGCGCTACTCCCGTGCCCGTACCACAAACGCCGGTAAACGCAATATGGCACCAACCCTGCCTAACCCGCTGCGCAACGAGATGGTATCGAGCCAGAGGCTGGAAGAACTGGCCGGGGTCATCGATGGTGAGTTTGAGCCGATCCAGCGTAATCCGGGTAAAGGCAAGGGCCGTCTCGGACGCCGGGTGAAGCAGCGTAAGCACCTGGTAGAGATCAATGCGGACGAGCTGACCATCACCCTTTCCAAATATACCTCACCAGAGGCTCTGGAACGCTCTGTAACGGCTCTTTCGGCAATGACCGGGCATCCACACCAGGCGATCATGGATGAGTGTCAGGAGCTCATAGAGAAGCTCGACTGGCTGAAAGTGGGTCAGGAAGTGATCCCGTATGAAACCCTGAGCAAGACCATCGAGCTGTTCCATGCCGGTGGCGATAACCGTCATTTGTCGATAGAGAAACTGATCGGTGGCCTGGCGGTGCGGCGGAAAGTCTGCAAGCAGGTGTTCGAAGGTCATATCGATGAGTCGGTGATGCGGGTTCTCGACGAAGTGGCGGCTGGCGGCTGATATAAAAATCACTAATGGGCCGGGCTCTCGTATTGATTTGACCGTAACTTTGCATAAAAACCACTCAAGTTGACAAAGCCCTGACAAAACCGGGCCAACCGGTTGCTAAAGTGGTTCACGAAATGAGAGTTAGCCCTGTCATTTCAATGAATTAATAGATGGCTCATATTGTTCATTCATGAATAATGAAATTTAGGCGGGTTGGATAGCCCGCCCTTTTTTTGCCTGAAATTCAGGATTTCTTCCCCGCAGAAACAATGATCATCACCATGATCATGCTTTCGGATCACATGGATGCACCCTGATCATCGTTCCGGTTGTCTTCCAGATCGATGTTGTGCTGCGCTGCCATAAAGTGAATATGCCCTTCCACCTGGTTTTCACATTCGCTGAGCCAGTGACAACGGCTGCAGTGCTCCAGCAGTACCACGATTAAATGTTCCAGCCTCTCCATCGCCCACAGTTTCAGTTCCCGGTCTGCCATGGCATCGCTCGCCAGTGCCTGCATTTTGGCGTAGGCAAAGTTGAGATACTGGTAGGCGGTCATCTCCTGACCCTGAGTAATGTAGTACTGGTAGACACGCATACAGCCGTCCAGCCAGCATGCCAGTGCCTTGCCCTGTTTGGGGGAAGCTTCCGGTCCCCAGAGGGTGACCGGCGGATGCATGATCAGGGGGATCAGCTCTTCCACTTGATCATCGTTCCGGTTCTGATACCAGTAGGTGATCTGGCTTTGCCATTGATCCAGGTTGAGCATAGCTGCGTCCTGCGTTGATGGGATTATCTTAAGTTTGGTTGAAAAATCGCCAGCTTACAAATCAGCTCATACGGGCGGGCAGCGGGAAAATCTGAAGGCTATACTGGATTATATGGGGAAAGGTCAGGCTGCTGTGGCTGTGAGAGCCCGGTCACACTGATTTTATGCAGGGTATTCCGCTAAATTTAATCGCAATATTCACGCTGTACCAGCATTATTCAGCCGTTTTTCCCGTTTGATGATGGAATTATTAGTTAGCTCACATTCCGGCACAGTTTTTCTTAACAACCCGATGCGGGCTTTGCTACAAGACAGGTGTCCCGAGTACATGGTTTTTCGGAGGTGTATATGTCCATTAATTCTATTGACCATGATGAAATGGCTCGTATGGCTGACAAGTGGGACCTCAAGGATGAAGCCACGCCCAAGCCAACCAGCAAAAGAATGAGATGTGCAGCAGCACGACGCCGTATCGAGGCTTTAAGGGAGATCCGTGAGAGCGGTTTGACCATTGAAGAAGCCGAAGAGCTGGGTCTGCTCGACCACTGATCATCAGGAGCTCCGCTTTCAACGCGGGCTCATCAACGATGCAGAGTGTGCCAGCTGCAGAAGGCACACCTGAATTATCCGCCAATCTCTGGGGGAGAGGCGCGTTGCGCGAAAATTTCCCCCGGCTACCACTTACTTTCCATGTTTGGCCTGACTGGTCATTCCTCCTCAGCGATTTGAACAAATCTGTAATCTTCTGATTATTTTGGATTATAATTCCGACACTCTGATCCCTGACCTTTTGCCAAAAGACTATGCAACCTGAACGATCTGTAATCCGGTACCTGCTGGCCGCTTCGCTGGTGGTTTCTCCATTCGTGCATGCAGCGGAAGTTACGCCGCTGATTGAAGCCACGCCCAACACCACCACCGATACGCTTGACGGCGTGCTTGGCGTAATTGGGGCCGAGCAGGAGTACGACAAACAGCAGGGGCTTAACTCCAGCTACATTCCCGCGGTGTTCTACACCCCTGAGCAGGGGCTGGGCGTGGGCATGCTGTATGTGGGCCTGTACGGGGATCCGGAGCAGGGGGCTGGCCAGCCGTCTTCGATGGTGATCAACCCTTATATCTCGACCAACGGATCCATGGGGATCACCTTCAGTAACAAGCATTTCTACAACGGTGGCGATAACCGCATTTTCACCGACATCAAGGTGTTTGACGATGCAGCGGTGTATTACGGGCGCGGCTGGGCCAATGGCCAGCAGGACGACAACCGGGTCGATTTCAAAGAGAAGGTCGCCGACATCAGACCGACCTGGCTGACACGGGTCAGCGGGGATTACTTTGTTGGGATCGGTGGTAACGTCAAATCGGTTAGCCCGGACAAGATTGAATATGATGTTCAGGCGGCGGGCAAATATGCCTCAGAGCTGACCGGTAACACCAGTTATGGCCTGTTTGTCTCTAATGCATACGATAGCCGTGACAATGTCACCAATGCTTCCGAAGGTACCCTGCTGCAGGCCGACCTGGGTTACTACCGTGATACGACTAACTCAGAGAACTTTGGCAAATACGATTTTAAGGCCTCTCAGTATTATTCACTGGCGCCGGTGCCGGGTCTGCTGGCGTGGCAGGTGCAGGCAAACCTGACCTCAGGTAAGGTGCCATGGAACCAGCTGCCGGATCTGGGTGGTAAGGACATGATGCGTGGCTACATGCAGGGCCGCTACCGGGATAACCAGATGATGATGGGCCAGGTCGAGTACCGTCTGCCGGTATACTGGCGCGTTGGTATGGTGTTCTGGGGCGCGGCGGGTACCGTGGCGGAAGACGTTTCCGGCCTGTGGGATAAGACCGTCACCAGCGCCGGTACCGGTTTCCGGCTGAAAATCAAAGACAAAGTGAACATCCGCGCTGATATCGGCTGGGGTGAGCATGGCGGAACTTTCTATTTCCACGTCAACGAAGTGTTCTGATCTCCGTTAAGTGGCGTGCCTGGCTTTGCCGGGCACGTTTTTTTCACCGCTTTTGCGGCCATATTCCGCCAATCTCACAGCCCGCCTGCCAGGCATTCCCCAAAACCGTCTCACTATGGTATATTCTCCCGCCTGATATTCACCGATTGAGACACAGCCATGTCATTTAACCTGTCGCTTTTGCCCGCCGAAGAGAAGCTTCGTATCGAGATCGATAAGCAGGCATCGTTTTTGGTGTGGAAGATCAAGCAGGCTCAGGCCGGTCCGGAAGTACTTTCCGATCACCTGGCTACGCTGATTGACGACACACACCGGGCGTGGTTTGAGCAGTCGGTACAAAAATATAAGCAGGTGATGGGCGTAGCCTGATCACCCTCGGCGGGCAAAGAAAAGCGGGCCCGGCCGTGTCATGATTCGCGTTAACTGAAGCAGAGAGAACATCCCGATGGGAAGAAGTTTTGAAGTGCGCAAAGCCTCTATGGCGAAAACCCAAGGCGCAAAAATTAAAGTTTATTCCAAATATGGCAAAGAGATTTATGTAGCAGCCAAGAACGGCGGTGCAGACCCGGATACTAACCTGTCTCTGAAACACCTGATCGCAAAAGCGAAGAAAGACCAGGTACCGGCTCACGTAATCGACAAAGCGCTGGACAAAGCGACCGGCGGCGGCGGCGAAGACTACCAGCCAGCACGCTACGAAGGTTTTGGCCCGGGTGGCGCGAGCGTTATCGTTGACTGTCTGACTGACAACGGCAACCGTACTTTCCAGGATGTTCGCCAGTGCTTTGTGAAGACCGGCGCGAAAATCGGCAGCCCGGGTGCGGTTTCGCACATGTTTGACCACCAGGCAGTATTCCAGTTTAAAGGCGACGACGAAGAAGCCGTACTGGAAATGCTGATGATGGAAGACGTAGACGTGACTGACATCGAGCTGGAAGACGGTGTAATGACCGTATTCGCTCCGCACACTGAGTTCTTCAAAGCGAAAACTGCTCTGAACAGCCAGATGCCGGACGTAACCCTGGACGTGGAAGAGATCACTTTCGTTCCTCAGAACCACACTCCGGTAACCGGCGACGACGCTGAGAAGTTCCAGAAATTCCTGGATCTTCTGGATGACTGTGATGATGTTCAGCAGGTTTACCACAACGCTGAGCTGTAATTGCTGAATTGAAAAACCGGGCTTGATATGGCCCGGTTTTTTTATACCTATAAGAACAACAGAGAACAGGGAGAAGTTTATGAAAGTCAGTTTTATCGGACTTGGGGTGATGGGCTATCCGATGGCCGGTCACCTGCAAAAAGCCGGATTTGAAGTGACGGTATTTAACCGCACCACTGAAAAAGCGGAGCGCTGGGCTGCGCAGTATGGTGGGCAGATGGCCACCAGCGTGGCCGAATGTGTTAAAGAGGCGGACGTGGTGCTGACCTGCGTGGGCAACGATGATGACGTGCGCCAGATGACCAACCCGGACTCAGGCGCGCTCTCTGCGATGAAAGCGGGGTCGGTTCTGGTCGACCATACCACGACCTCTGCATTGCTGGCAGAAGAGCTCTCAGAGGCCGCAGAGAAGGCCGGGGTGCGCTTTATGGATGCACCGGTATCCGGAGGCCAGGCTGGCGCAGAAAACGGCGTGCTTACGATTATGTGCGGCGGAGATCAGGCGCTGTTTGATGAGCTTAAGCCGGTGTTTGATGCTTATGGCCGCTCTGCGGTACTGATGGGTAAAGCAGGGCAGGGGCAGCGTGCCAAAATGGTCAATCAGATCTGTATTGGCGGCATTCTTAACGGGCTTTCTGAAGGCCTGCTGCTGGCGGAAAAAGCCGGTCTGGATATTCCTGCGCTGGTGGCCTGCCTTAAAAATGGCGCGGCCGGTTCATGGCAGATGGAAAACCGAGCTGAAACCATGGCTAATAATGAGTTTGATTTTGGCTTTGCCATCGACTGGATGATCAAAGACCTCGGCTTTTGCCTGGACGAAGCCAGGCGTCAGGGCCTGAGTCTTCCGGTCACCGAAACCACCATTGAAGATTACAAAGCCCTTTCTGCACAGGGAGAAGGGCGCATGGATACCTCGGTGCTCATTAAAGCGGTACGTGCCAAAGCCAGCCGCTAAGTGTAAACTGAGCTGCGAAATAGTCGGGGTGCCTGCATTGTGCAGGCTGAGATCGCATTGCGGGACCCGCAGAACCTGATTCAGTTAACACTGACGTAGGGAACTATCTTGCGCACCGGTGCCTCCAGGCCGTGGGCGCCGGTTCCTGTACGTCCTTTACAGGAGCGTATATGACTCATCCAACTTCCATTGTTACTCCAGTCGTCCTGACCATTGCCGGCTCAGACAGCGGTGGCGGCGCCGGTATCCAGGCCGATATCAAGGCCATCTCTGCCACTGGCGGTTATGCCTGCTCGGTAATCACCGCGATAACCGCCCAGAATACCCTTGGCGTCAGCGCCGTTTTTCCCATTCCTGCGCTTCATGTGGCTCATCAGCTCGATGCGGTGTTTGGCGATCTCAACGTAAAAGCGGTGAAAGTGGGCATGCTGGCAGACGCGGAAATCATTCGGGTGGTGGCGGACAAAATTCGTCAGTACCAGCCGGATTTTGTAGTAGTGGATCCTGTGATGGTGGCCACCAGCGGCGATCTGCTGCTTGAGAGTGGGGCAGTGGACTCACTCAAACAGCATCTGTTGCCACTGGCTGACCTGATCACGCCCAACCTGCCTGAGAGCGCGGTACTGACAAGGCTGCCCATTCCTCAAAATCAGGCGCAGATGGAAGCGATGCTGACCGCGCTGCGCGTCCTGGATTGTGGTGCCATCCTGCTTAAGGGCGGGCACCTGGAGAACGAAGCGGACAGCTGTGATCTGCTGCTTCAGGACGGTGAAACCCGGCGCTTTTCGGCGCAAAGAGTCGTGACCCGCAATACCCACGGCACTGGCTGTACCCTGTCTGCTGCCATTGCTTCATATCTTGCAAAGGGCAGGGCGCTTGCTGATGCGGTGGCGATGGCAAAATCCTATCTCACCCTGGCACTCACACACGCCGATGAGCTGCAGGTCGGCAATGGCCACGGTCCGGTTCACCATTTTTATCCGGGACACCAGTAGCAGAGACAAGCTCTTTCGTTTCTGGCTCATTGCGGTTTGTATCAGCTCAGGGCCGGCGCAGGATGTTACCTGAGCTACAGAGGGTGAGCCGCGCAATATTTACACTGTAAATCTCTAATTTTTGGTCGAACTTGGCATCGATTGATTTTAGAATGGGAATGTCAGTAAAATTTGCTGCGATTGATGTCTCATCGCAGGGAAATTTCAGCTATTTTTAAAGATAGCCGCGTCCATCGCTGAACGTTTGAGAAAATAAATGAGTAAAAAAGAAGAATTTCAGAAGGCTACGGAAAATTTGCGTAAGGCGGTTCCTCTGATGATCAAGAATCAGGTTCCGACAACGCCGAGTAATTACGCGCTTTGGTATACTTACGTCGACAACACCCTGCCGGAGCTCAACCGGGATCTGGAAGAGGTCATTGATCAGTATGGGGTGTGTCCGTCTGCCCAGAGTCAGGCTCTGTACCGCACGTACGTGGCGCAAAAGACAGAGACCGATGTGGCGCACATGCGCCAGAGTCTGGAGCGTCTTTTGAGTGAAGTTTCTCACTCGATGTCCGACACCCTGAACAACACCAGTGCTTTTCAGACCCAGATTGATAAGAGTTTCAGCAGCCTTGAACGGATGGAAGATGAAGGCCTTTCGTTTGATGAAGTCATGGGGCTCGTGCGGGATCTGCTGGTGGAGTCCAAAGACATCCGCCATACCACTCAGTTTCTCAACAATCAGCTCAATGTCGCCAGCAGCGAGATCGAACAGCTCAAAGATCAGCTGGCTAAAGTACAGCAGGATTCGCTGTTTGACGGCCTCTCCAGCCTGATGAACCGCCGCGCCTTTGATAAAGATATCGAAGCTTACTGCAGCGCGGGTGAGCAGTTCTGTGTAATACTGCTCGACATCGATCACTTCAAATCTTACAACGACCAGTACGGCCACCTGTTTGGCGATATGGTGATTAAGTCGATTGCCAAACGTCTGCAGACCTCCTGCCGTGATGGTATCGCTGCTTATCGTTTCGGTGGTGAAGAGTTCGCTTACATCGTTCCGGCTAAAGCACTGCGCAGCGCGATTCGTTTTGCTGAATCAGTGCGTACCAGCCTGGAAAAACTGACCATTCGTGATAAACGCAGCGGCAAGATGGTGAAATCTGTCACCGCTTCATTCGGTGTGGCTGAGTATCAGCCGGGGGAAACCCCGCATGATCTCGTGGACCGTTCAGACATCCAGCTCTACGAAGCCAAACGTCTGGGACGTAACCGGGTACTTCCGGTTTAGCGGTTATCTTCATAAAAAAGCGCCGGCCTCAGTGGCCGGCGCTTTTTTATCATCAGGACAGTTATTCTCAGAACAGCAGGGTGTAAAGCCAGCCCGCACTGACCGCCATGCCCAGTATCACACTGAGAAACGCTGCGATCATTGGCGTCTTAAACAGCGATTTCAGCAGGATCACTTCGGTCAGACTCGCCCCGGCACTGCCGATGATCAGCGCCATCACCGAGCCCAGCGCCATACCTTTTTGTACCAGCGCGGCACTGAGCGGGATCACTGCTTCTGCGCGGATATAGAGCGGAATACCGATCACCGCGGCCAATGGGATCGCATACCACTTATCAGCGCCTGCGTACTGGCTGATAAGCTCAGTCGGGATAAAGCCGTAGATAAACGAACCAATAGCGATGCCGAGCATCAGGTAGGGCAGAACCTGCTTAAAATCTTTCCAGGTACTGTGCCAGATAGTGACCCAGCGGTTTGGTTCGCTTTTGGTCAGTGTCATCGCAGCGGTACCATCTGATGAGCAGCAGTTTACGCTGGCCGGTTGTTCTGCCGCTGAATCCTTGTCAGCCGCTGAGCAGCTGCTTTGTGGTTCCGGCTTTGCCGTGGTGCAGCACTGGCTGGCTGCCGGTTTTGCCGGAGCGCAGCTGGTCGCAGAGCAGGCTGATGACCCTGCGTCCTGATAGGCCTCTTCTTTTACATAACGCTCAAAGCCAAGCTGTTCAAGCACGTAGCCTGCCACGACAGATACAGTCATGGCGATACCAAAATAGAACAGCGCCACCTGCCAGCCAAAGGTCACCACAAACAGACCAATGATCACCGGGTTCAGCAGCGGGCTGGCGAACAAAAACACCAGCATAGGCCCAAACCCGGCTCTCGCCCTTAAAAGTCCTTTGAGGAAAGGGATAGTGGAGCAGGAGCAGAACGGGGTGATCGAGCCCAGCAGCGCTGCGATCACATAGCCGCGTCCGTTTTGTGAACTCAGGATCGACTGGATCTTCTCCGGGGTCAGGTAGCTTTGCAGTACCCCCACCAGATAACTGATTACCAGAAACAGCACCGTCAGTTCGGCCGCCAGAAAGACAAACATATCCAGGGCCTCGCGACCCATGTTGAGCAACTCTTGATTCATAAAAACTCCGGTATTGGATAACTTCTATATTTCGAGAATTATAGAAATGAGGTGAAAATGGTCAAGGGAAATATTTCGATAAATATCGAAATAAAAGTGATCGCGATGATTTTTAAAGAAAAAAATTTTCAAAGCCAGGCTGGGGAGGAGGAAGGAACGCAGGGCTGCATTTTCTGCGCTGAGCTGCTATATTTCGATAAATTTCGAATAAAACCAGGTGTGTATCGGTGGATATAGAAATCGTTGCTAAAGCATTGAAAGAACTGGGCCATCCGACCCGGCTGGCTATTTTTAAAGTGGTGGTGAAAGCGGGCCACCAGGGTATTGCGGTTGGTGGGATTCAGGAGCAGCTGGCGATCCCGGGCTCCACTCTGTCTCACCATATCTCCAGTCTGGCATCGGCGGGTTTGCTGACTCAGCGCAGGGAAGGGCGGACCCTGTTTTGTGTGGCCTGCTATGAGCAGCTTGAGCAGGTGATCGGATTTCTGCAGGATGAATGCTGCGCTGATGAGCAGACCTGTTAAGCTGTCTCTGTTGCTCAAAGGATGAACAGTTATGGATAAAGACAAAGCAGAAGCGGCGCTCGGTCTGTTTAACGGCGCGGAGGCCAGTTTCCCGTTCGGACCGGAAGCGAAAGTGTTTAAAGTGATGGGTAAAATGTATGCCCTGGTCTCTCAGCTCGATGAGCCGGCACGGGTCACCCTGAAAGCCCCACCAGCCGAAGTGGAAACCCTGATCGAAGAGTTTGATTCAGTGATCCCGGGTTACTATATGAACAAAAAGCACTGGGTCACTATCTCGCTCGATGGCGAGCTTGATGAAACGATGCTGAGTGGGTTGATGGAAGGTTCCTATAAGCTGGTGGTTTCCGGGCTGAGGAAAGCAGACCGGGAAGCGCTGCAGCAGAAGTAGAGCAGCAGAACAGAAGCAGAACAAATAAAGGGGCTCGTATGAGCCCCTTGTTGTATCCGGTGCGGTTTACGCCGCGCCGTTGGTAATGTCTTCGCCGATAAAACCACCGGTCTGGTGGGCCCACAGCTGGGAGTAGATCCCGCCGCTTTGTACCAGTTGCTGGTGGGTGCCCTGTTCCACAACCTGTCCCTGGTCAAGCACGATCAGCCGGTCCATCGCCGCGATGGTCGACAGGCGGTGAGCGATGGCGATCACCGTCTTGCCCTGCATCAGCTCATTGAGACTCTCCTGAATCGCCGCTTCCACTTCCGAGTCGAGCGCTGAGGTTGCTTCATCGAGCACCAGCAGCGGCGCGTCTTTCAGCAGTACCCGCGAGATAGCAATACGCTGGCGCTGGCCGCCGGAGAGTTTCACGCCACGCTCACCGACCTGAGCGTCATAACCGCCGTTGCCGTGCGGGTCGGTCAGGGATTCGATAAACTCATGGGCGTGCGCCTGCTTTGTTGCCCGCAGCAGAGCATCTTCACCGGCGTCCGGATTGCCGTAGAGGATATTGTCACGGATCGAGCGGTGCAGCAGTGAGGTATCCTGGGTCACCATGCCGATAGCGCCGCGCAGCGAGTCCTGGGTGACGTCAGAGATGTTCTGACCATCTATCAGGATCGCGCCCTCTTCCACATCGTGGAAGCGCAGCAGCAGGTTCACCAGGGTCGATTTTCCCGCACCGGAGCGGCCGACCAGGCCCACTTTCTCACCCGGTTTGATATTGAGATTCAGGTGGCTGAGTACCCCTTTATCTTTCTCACCGTAGTGGAAGCTGACGTTATTAAACTCGATACCACCCCGGGTAACTTCAATCGGCTTGGCGTCTTTTTTGTCCTGGATAGCCACCGGTTTGGAGAGGGTCTCTATTCCGTCGACCACGGTACCCATGTTTTCAAACAGGGCGCCGACTTCCCACATGATCCACATTGACATGCCGTTGATACGCAGCGCCAGACTGATGGCGATCGCGATAGCACCGATGGTGATAGCGCTGACCGACCAGAGGTAGATGGAGATCGCCGCGACAGAGAACACCAGCACGTAGTTGGCGATTTCAACGCACACATCAAAGCCTGTCACCAGACGCATCTGACGTTTGACCGTATCGAGGAACTCTTCCATCCCTTCTTCGGCGTACTCCAGTTCACGCTGGCTGTGGGCAAACAGCTTCACCGTGGTGATGTTGGTGTAGCTGTCGACGATACGGCCGGTCATGGTTGAGCGGGCGTCGGCCTGCTCAGAGGCGACCTTTTTCAGCTTAGGCACAAAGTAGACCTGAATGCCCACGTAGGCGGCCAGCCAGGCGACCATAGGGATCATCAGCCGGATATCCGCCTGAGCCAGGATCACCAGCATGGAGGTAAAGTACACCGAAACGTAAACAAAAACGTCAAAGGTCTTCATTACGGTTTCCCGTACCGCCAGCGAGGTCTGCATCACCTTGGTCGCCACGCGTCCGGCGAAGTCGTCCTGATAGAAGGAAACGCTCTGCTTGAGCAGGTAACGGTGCGCCAGCCAGCGGATAGACATCGGGTAGTTACCCAGCAGCGACTGATGCACCACCAGTGAGTAAACCGTGACGAGTATGGGCATCACGACCAGCAGCAAAATACCCACACCGATAAGCGTGCTGCGGTTGTCCTGCCAGAAGGTGTCCGGATTGCTCTGTGCCAGCCAGTCCACCAGCTGGCCCATAAATCCGAACAGGGACACTTCGATGATCGCCACCGTAGTACTCAGCAGTGCCATCACCAGCAGCGGCTTTTCAAAGCCGCGGGTATAGTGACGACAGAACGCCAGTATCCCTTTGGGGGGTTGCTGAGGCTCTTCCCCGGGGAAGGCCCGGGTAAAGCTTTCAAACTTCTTAAACATATAAATCCTTTCGTTTTCTTATCATTATTTTGCCCGGCTTATCGGGTGACGGTGGGTGCGAAAGAGTGAGGAAAAGGTGATAAGCCGGACTGTCAGCTCACGTCCACTGTTCAGCGCATCAACTGTTCAATTGGTTGCAATGTGAGCTAATTGCATAGCCTACCGCAAAGTCTGCAGAATGTAATGAGATGATAAAAAGAAATAGCAGCAGATTATTATTGCTGCGACAGAGGCGGGGAGTTTTTGCTCTTGTGCGTCAAAACAAACCAGACAGACCACCGTCAGGGAGTGTGCCGGGATACGGTTTTGTCCGTTTTTACGGGATTCGGCCCGGGCGTAATTTATCTGCTTTATGGTAGACTTAGCGCCATCCCGCAAACGCTAACCCAATTACAACCGGATAGAAAATGTCAAAACTAAGCCTGCAGGAACAGCTGCTGAAAGCTGGCCTGGTGAATGAAAAGAAACTGAAGAAAGCCAAAAAAGGCTCCAAGAAATCACGTGTTCAGGCCCGTGAAGCCAAACAGGCCGTTGAAGAGAACAAAGAAGCGCAGCGCCAGCGCGATATTGAGCTGAACAAACAGCGTGAAGCAGAAAAGCTGAGCAAAGAGCTCAAAGCTCAGGTGAAGCAGCTGATTGAGATGAACCGCATCGATCTTAAGAACGGTGACATCAAGTACAACTTTACCGACGGCACCCTTGTTAAGGGCATCTATGTGACTTCTGAGGTGCGTGACCAGCTGAGTAAAGGCGTGCTGTCTGTCGCCCGCATAGAGGACGGCTACGCTGTGATCCCGTCATCTGTGGCGTACAAGATTGCCGCGCGCGACGAAGAGACCATCATCGAGAACAACTCTTCTTCTGAAGAAGCACTGGCAGAAGACGACCCGTATGCAGAGTTCGTGGTACCTGATGATCTGATGTGGTAATCCACATTAACTAACCAGTCCCGGGCAACCTGCCCGGGGTCACCAGCCTTGGGCAGTCAGCCTTGGGCAGTCAGCCCGGAGCCAATCAAACCAGGTTAACTCCCTGATATGTCATATACTTAAACCATGAGCTTAATGCTGTTGGGGGGAGTTATGAGCGAATGGTTTATGTTGGCCCAGGAGCTGTGGATTATGGCCGGCGTGCTGGTGGTCATTGTGGTGACCGGTTTTATTGTCAGTCGCCTGGTGCGTCAGCGCCTGATGCTGGCTAACCTGATCCACGAGCGTGGGCGCTGGCGGCAGGCATTTCGCGAGGAGGTGGCGCTGTTCTGCGCGCTGGCCTCTGAGCATTATTACAGCGTACACAACAAGCCACCTGCTGAGTCTGACGCGCTGTTTGCAGAGCACGTTAAAGCCCTTAATGAAGTCCGGGTGAGAGTGCGGCTTCGGCTCAATCCCAATGAGCTGATCGACAGCTATGATACCAAGTTAATCCGCGCCATGCGCCGGGTGATCCTCCAGTTTGAAACCCGCCAGTACGACAACCTTAACCGCGAGCTCGTGCGCATCGAGCGCTGTGCCCAGCGGCTGCTTAAATCGGACTGGGATCGCTCAAAAAGAGAGGCCCGCCTTGGCCACTTTGAAGGTCATTAAATCAGGCTGAAGTCAGCGTATCACCAGCTCGGTATAACCGGTGTCCGCGTCAAACTCCCGTTCAAAGTGCATCGCATCATAGCGGTGCACAATCAGCTCTGCGGTGGTTGCCACTGTGCAGCCTTCCAGCAGATGCCCGCCCCATACCCTGCCAGTGCTGTCTGCCGCAGAAATATGGACATGCTGGTGGTCAGGTGTCAGGGTACCCATCAGCGACACTATCTCAAAAGGTTCTTCCCGCTTAAGCGTGTGCCCGGCATTGGCCAGCCGGATATTGATCACAGAAAGACAGCCTGCACAGGAGGCAATACTGCCTGCTTTGATCTGGTGTTTGCTGACCAGCTCCGCAAGCGCGGACTTCAGGTCGCTGCCGCGGGTTAAACGAATGGCGATGGGAGTGACAGACATAACGGTTCCTGGCTGAAAAGAGTTGCGCTATTTTAACCATAACTACTGTTCACCGTATCCATCAAAGAGATTAAAAATGAGTAATATTTTTGACAATATCCCCGCCAGTCTGCCGGAAGAGCTGTTTGAAGATCTCGTCAGCCACAATGGTGTGCGTATCGAACGCATTCTTTCTCATGGTCACAGCTCGCCGGAAACCGGCTGGTACTGTCAGGAGGAAAACGAATGGGTGATGGTGCTTCGGGGCAAAGGCGTGCTTGAGTTTGAAGACGGCAGGGTCGTGACCCTGGGGGAGGGAGACTATATCAATATTCCCGCCCATCAGAAGCATAAAGTAGCCTCTACTGCGCCGGATGAGACCACTGTCTGGCTGGCGGTGTTCTGCTGACTTTGCTGATAACCGGGCTTTTTTATCTGGCTCAGGGTATGAGTTCCGCCCTTGTCAGAATGGCGTACCTTACAAACACTTACATCTTTTGAACTGGCTTTTCCTGGTTAATTATTCACCGGGCGGTAACTTAACTCCCCGAAATATAATGCTGCCTGCATCACTTATCTGAAAATATGCATAAGGTTGCCATGCTAATTGGGCTGGACTGGGGCAGAGCCTGGTGTATTCTTTGTAATTATACAGGTGTAATTAAATATATTGTGGCGGGTATGGATAGCCAGGAATTCAGATTACTAAAAGAGATCATTCGTGGCATTCCGGAGCTGGTACTGGTGGTGTCGGAAAAGGGCGTCTACCTGGAAGTCGGTGGGGTTTCGGAGCATGACCCCGGTGAAATAGTGGGTCGTTCACTGGCGGAGCTGTTTCCGGAGGAAACGTATCAGATGTTTCAGGCTGCGCTGGCGGAAGCTTTTGCTGATAGCAGTGGCGAAATGAAAACCATAGAGTATGAACTGGTTCCATCTCCTGAGCTGAAAATACCGTTGGAAAACAATGAGCCGCGTACCTTTGAGCTCAAGATCAACCCGCTTTCCCTGCGTCTTGATGGTGAGCGGATTGCGGTATGCATGTGCCGTGATATTACCGATATTCGCCGTCATCAGCAGGAGCTGCTTACCCTTTCTGAACGGGACCCGCTTACCAGCGTGTATAACCGAAATAAACTGATGGAACAGCTTACGCTCGCTTTTGGGGAATACGCCCGGCAGCAGACGCCCGCCAGTTTTATGATGTTTGACCTGGATAATTTTAAAGAGATCAATGACCGCTACGGCCACCAGGCTGGTGACAAGATCATCCGTCATTTTGCCGGGATTTGTAATAAGGTGTGCCGGGAGGGCGATGCTTTTGGTCGCCTCGGCGGGGATGAGTTTGGTATGGTTTTGCCGGGCACCTGTTGCAGCGAGGCGATTTACTATGCGGAGCTTATCCGAAAGCGCGTGGTGCAGAGCCGGGTGAGTTTTAAGGGAGAGCGCCTGCCACTGTCGGTGAGTATTGGTGTCAGTGGATTTGAGAAAGAGGACAAGGGCACGGAAGCGGTGATCACCCGTGCCGATCAGGCTATGTACCTCTCCAAGCATAAAGGCAAAAACAGCGTTTCATCGCATTGCCGCTCGCTGCTTTTCACCGAAAAGCATGCTTAGCGTACGGTGAAAAAAATCAGCTGATTTTAAACTTAACCCAGATTTTTGAACGCCACCGGTGGGCCATGATAAGCCCGCGAAACCATTCATCCAGCGCGATGGCCATCCATGCGCCGAACACGCCGTAGCCCCAGTGGATTCCCAGCAGCCAGGAAAAGGCTACGCCCAGTCCCCACATGCTTAAGATCCCCATCTGTACCGGGAACCGGATATCACCGGCGCCTTTCAGTGCCGAGATAAAGATAAGGTTAAACACCCGGCCCGCTTCCAGGATGACGGAGCCCATCACAAGAGAGCCCGCCAGCAGCAGTATTTCTTCCTTATCCGTAAACAGGGTCAGGATCGGTTCGCGCAGCAGGTAAATGGTACCGGCGATGGTTACCGATGCGGCGAAGCCGACCAGAAAATAGATCTGCACCCTCTTCAGAATGCTCTCAATCCAGCCTTTACCAATGTAATACCCGGTCTGGATCTGGGTGGCCTGGCCTATCGCCAGCGCAATGGCGAACGAGAAGCGGGCAATATTCTGCGCGTAAGTGAATGCTGCCAGGGACGCGGTGCCCATCTGTACCACAAAGTAGACAATGGTGATTTGCGCCATATTGTAAGACAGTACCTCTCCGGCGTTCATCCCGCCGATGCGCAGGATCTTTTTATACACCTCACCCGGCACCTGCGCCAGCGAGCGCATTGGAAGGGATATGGAGCTGCGCAGCAAAATGCCTCCCAGCGCCAGGGTACCAATGACCTGGCTTATCACTGTAGCGACCGCCACACCCTGAACGCCATATACCGGCAGACCGAATGGCTGATAGAGCGCGATATAGTTACCGATAACGTTAAGTACGCCGCTGACCAGATTAACGATCATCGGTGATCGGGAATAACCATGGCTGCGTAAAATGGTGGTAAACACGATGCCGATGGTGACGTTAAACGTCATGGCGCCGCTGATCAGCAGATAATCACGGGCATACTGTTCGACCTGTGCTTCCAGGCCATACCAGGGCAGCAGGTGTTTCGCTCCCAGTACTGCCAGTACGCTGAGCAGCAGTCCAATCACCACCGACAGGGCGATACTGGCTACCCCGACATGGGTGGAATCGCGTCCGCGGTCTGCGCCGTTATACTGGGCGATCAAAATTCCGGTGCCACTGCTGACAAAGGTGGAAACGATGATCAAAAAGAAAGTCAGCTGGGTGATCACCCCGACAGCCGACACGGCTTTATCGGAATAGCCCGAGAGCATGAAAACGTCACTGGTACCGAGCGCTGTTCTTAGCAGAATTTCCACTAATATCGGCCACGCAAGCGCGGTGATCGACATACGTTTGTTGATATTCTGAGGGTTGGACATGGAACAGACCTGCACTAAAACAGCCCGGTAAATTGCTTGTGGGGCAGTGTGTTAAACGATTTCAGTTTGGCGGCTGATTGTACAGCTTATGAACAAAAAGACCTACAGAAATTACCGGTATCCGGCGCAGTTTCACGTACCCGATGGCCGCCAGAGTTTGATGATGCTGGCACACCCGGGGGTCAGGGTGCTCCAGTTGTCACTATGGAGTGACAACTGCAAAAGATGGCTGGTTTTAAGCACCACACCTTCCCCAAGTAAGCGCTCTGCCAGGATCTCCAGTGACGGGTTATGGCCAATCAGGGTAAGGTGGTGGAGGTGGCCAGCGTGGCTTATCAGATGCCACAGTCCGCCGGAGCTGGCGTCGTAGATGTCAGGTTTCAGTATCAGCCTGCCGCTGAGTTCCGGGCGTCCCTGCAGCAGGGCGCTGGCGGTGGTGTAGGCGCGCACCGCCGGAGAGCACCAGATTTCATCCACATCATCCGGAAAGCCTTCCCAAATCCGCGCTGCCTGCCGGTAGCCGCGGGCGTTAAGCGGGCGGAGGAAATCATCCAGCCCGGCGTAGTCCCAGCTGGATTTGGCGTGGCGCAGCAGAGTCAGGGTAAGCATAGTTATTTGTGCAGTCAGTCCGGTGATAATTTGAGTATAGAAGGGAGGCGCTCGTACAAAGTGTTTTTTGATGACCATTCAGTCTGGCTGATGGGATACAGCAAACAATAACCTGGCTTGACCCGCCGCTCTCTTTGGTTATCATTCCTGTTGATACATTCATCACCGGAGACAGAGTTATGCGACTCATTCTTGCCCTGCTGCTGCCGTGGTTGCAGTTCTTTACCATTGGCCGGCCGTTTGCGGGAATTTTCTGCCTGATCCTGCAGCTGACCCTTATTGGCTGGCTTCCGGCTGCGATTTGGTCTGTGTATGCGCTGAGCCAGTACAAGACTGACCGGAAAATTGAAGAGGCGTTTCGCGACAGATAATTGCGAATCACAGAAAAGACAAAAGCCCGGGCAGACAGTCCCGGGCTTTGTTTTTGGTCTGCACGCTGTTACTGGCTCAACCTGGCCAGATTATTCAGACTTCCTGCGTTGGTCACATCAGAAAAACCATTTTGTTTCAGCCAGTTCACTGCGTGCTTTGAGCGCATCCCTGACTGGCAGCACACCAGAATGCACTGCTGCTTATCTTTATGCCTGCCGGCAAAGTGCTCCAACTGATCCAGCGGAACATTTTTCGTTTCCGGCAGTGCTCCCGCGCGGTACTCTGCCGGGCTGCGTACATCCAGGATCAGTGGTTTATCTGCCAGTTTTTGTTTGATCTCATCATCATTGCCACCCGCTCCGGTGAACAGGGAAAACAGTCCGCTCAGCATCATCATTACTCCGCCTTGATTTAAATTAGTGATTTCTAATCTAAATGGAGTGACGGGAAAAATCAATATTAGAAAAAGCTAAAATAATACTTGCCAAACCGCTTTTTCGTGCCTAGATTAGATTTAACTAATATAGTAACACCTAAACAAGGAGCGACACATGTTAAGACGAAACCTGGGAGAGAACTACTCTCCGCTCTACTTTTTAGCGGCTCTGGGGCCAGGCGGTCTGGCTATTTCGTTCTTTATGTACCTGATGTTTCTGGTTCCTCATAAAGGCGTGCCTATGGCGGCGCTGCAGCACTGGTTACCCCTGGTGACAGCTGGCGGAGTCAAAGCGGTATTGATCCTTGCCGTACTGGCCATTTTTATCGCGCTGGCGATCACCCATTTTGTCCTGCTGGTGTGGAACTTTAAGCGCTTTGGTGAGTTTAAACAGACAGCGGCATACGATGCGCTCAGACAGAGTAACGCAGAAGTCACCCTGATGGCGCTGCCGCTGACCGTGGCCATGAGCATTAACCTGATGTTTGTTGCCGGCAGCCTGTTTGTGCCTGGCCTGTGGAGCTTTGTACAGCCGCTTTTCCCGGTTGCAGCGCTTGGTTTTACCCTGGTAGGTATGTGGGCACTGGCTGTTTATGGCCGTTACATGATGCGCCTGTTCGAACAGGGCAACTTTAATCACGAGGCGAACAATAGTTTTGCCCAGCTGCTTGGGCCATTTACCTTCTCCATGGTGGCCGTTGGCCTGGCGGCCCCGGGTGCTATGAGTCACAGCCCGGTTGTCAGCGGTATCGCGCTGTCCCTTTCCTCTCTGTTTGCCGGACTGACAGCGATTCTGACGGTGGTATGGCTGTTTGCCGCGCTGAAGCAAATCTCGGTGAAAGGCTTTGATAAAGCCGCGGCACCAACCCTGTGGATCCTTATTCCGGTGCTGACTCTGCTGGGCATTACTTTTGTCCGCCAGACCATGGGTGTGCACCATAACTTCGCTGCCGATTTGCAAAACAGCAACTTCCTGCAGCTGATGAGCCTGTTCCTCGGCCTGCAGATTGTGATTGGCGTATTTGGTCACAAGGTGATGAACAGAATGGGTTACTACCAGGAGTTTGTGCACGGTGAGAAAAACAGCCCGGCTTCGTTTGGCCTGGTCTGCCCGGGTGTTGCGCTGGTGGTGTTTGGCTTCTTCTTCATTAATTATGCGCTGATCATGAACGGCGTGATCGATAAGTACAGCCTGGCGCACTGGGCTCTGCTGGTGCCACTGATGGCGGTGCAGTTACTGACAACCAAAGTGATGCTTAAGCTGATGAAGCGGCAGTTGCTTGAAGTTCAGCCAGTGAACGCCAAAGCGTAACGCGGGAGTATAAACAGCAGCCGCTTACCTTCACCGGTAAGCGGCTTTTTTGTGCCGTAAGAAAAAAACTAGACGACTGGTCTAATTTCGATCAAGAATATTACCCATGAAGAGTAAAACCAATGAAACACGCCAGCATATCCTGGAGACCGGCTACCAGCTGGTCGTCAGCAAAGGCTTCACCGCCGTTGGCCTGTCAGAACTGCTGAAAACCGCCGGGGTGCCGAAAGGCTCTTTCTATCACTACTTTAAGTCGAAAGAGCAGTTTGGTGAGGTGCTGATCAGCGACTATATCGACAACTACCTGACCCGGCTGGCCGGTGTGCTGGAGCACGCTGAAGGAAATGCATATCAGCGCCTGAACGATTATTTCTCCCGCTGGCTGGCGACAGAAGACGGGGTGTGTAACGCCAACAAATGCCTGGTGGTGAAACTGAGCGCTGAAGTCTCTGACCTGTCTGAGCCGATGCGTGAGGCGCTTAACCGCGGTGCAGAGCAGATTGTCTCTGCCATCGCCCGGGCGATCGGGCAGGGAATCGAAGAAGGCTCGGTAACCGACCAGGATGCTGAGTGCAGTGCCCGGACCCTGTATCAGACCTGGCTGGGTGCCAGTCTGCTCAACAAGCTGAGCCAGGACATGAGTAATCTTGAGCACGCGCTGAGCTTTACTCAATCAATGCTTAAACAAAAGTAAACGCTTACTGATTAACCCGCTTTTGATAAGCGGGATTTTTACACAACAAGACTAGACGACTGGTCTAATTGACCGAAACAGATCGTCAGCCATAAAAAAGGAAACCGACCATGACAGAACTTAACCGCCGCATTGTGCTGGCTTCACGCCCGGCAGGCGCACCGACCGATGACAATTTCCGTCTGGAGAGCATCGCTAAACCACAGCCCGGGGAAGGTCAGGTACTGCTGCGCACCGTTTACCTCTCGCTGGACCCCTATATGCGCGGGCGGATGAATGACGCCAAATCTTACGCTGACCCGGTTGCACTCAATGAAGTGATGGTTGGCGGCACCGTGTGTCAGGTGGAAGTTTCGAATCATCCGGACTACCAGGTGGGTGAGTGGGTGCTCGCGTTCAGTGGCTGGCAGGATTACGCGCTCTCAGATGGTGAGGGTTTACTTAAGCTGGGTATGGAGCCTGCCGCGCCATCTTACGCGCTGGGCGTAATGGGGATGCCGGGCTTTACCGCTTACATGGGGCTGCTCGATATCGGCCAGCCAAAAGCGGGTGAAACCGTGGTCGTAGCCGCGGCAACCGGCGCGGTGGGTTCTATGGTCGGCCAGATCGCCAAACTGAAAGGTTGCAGGGTGGTGGGTATCGCAGGCGGCATCGATAAATGCCGCTACGCGGTCGAAAAGCTTGGCTTTGATGCCTGTATCAACCACAAAGATGCGGATATGGCAGACAAGCTTGCGGTGGCGTGCGACAAAGGGATCGATGTCTATTTTGAAAACGTCGGCGGCAAAGTGTTTGACGCGGTGATGCCGCTGCTCAATACCAGCGCGCGTATTCCGCTGTGTGGCCTTATCTCCCAGTACAATGCGACCGAACTGCCACAGGGGCCGGATCGTATGTCGATGCTGATGGGTCAGCTGCTTATCAAACGGATTAAGATGCAGGGCTTTATCATCTTTGACGATTACGGCCACCGCTATGGTGAGTTTGCCGCGGATATGGGCAAATGGCTGGCGGAAGGGAAAATTCAGTACCGTGAACACCTGGTTCAGGGGCTGGAAGAAGCGCCTCAGGCCTTTATCGGGCTGCTGGAAGGTGAGAACTTCGGCAAGCTGGTGGTTCAGGTTAATCAGCCGCTGTAAGGGACGATGAGTCCAGCCTGCTTGATCGTTGTCATAATTACAACGGTTAACCATAAGGGGTGATGTTCACGTGACATCACCCCTTGCTATTATCACCGCTTCTTAACTCTTTTTCAGGATCGCCCGTGAATATCGACCAGGTGCTGCTCAGGCTGGCACTTAACTTAAGCTCCAATCTCGCCGGAGAGAAACAGTATCAGCACCTTATCGACGGGATCGGCGAGGTCTTTCCCTGTGATGCCAGTGCCCTGTTTATCCTCGATCAGGATGGCTTCCTTAAACCGGTCGCGGTTAAAGGGCTGTCACCTGCGGTGCTGGGGCGGCGCTTTTTTCCCGGCGCCCACCCCCGTCTGGAAGCCATTATGCAGAGCAGAGAACCGGTGCGGTTTAAAGCCGATTGTGATCTTCCTGACCCGTTTGACGGTGTACTGCTGACCGAAGCGGCAACCATAGACGTGCACGACTGCCTGGGGTGCAGCCTGTACGTGCAGGGGGAACTGGTCGGGGTGTTGACCATGGACTCGCTTACCGTGGGCGCATTTGACGATATTGAGCCGGTAGCGATTGAGACCTTTGCCGCGCTGGCGGCGGCGACGCTGCGCAATATCGGCCAACTGAAAGCGCTTAAAGCACAGAACAAAAAGCAGAAGTACGTCACCCAGACCCTGATACAGCAGGCGCGCAGCCAGCAGGGGGAGATGGTTGGTCTCAGCGCCCAGATGCAGCAGCTGAGGACCAATATTTCTACCGTGGCCCGCTCCGATTACGCGGTGCTGATCACCGGCGAAACCGGCACCGGTAAGGAGCTGGTCGCGCACCAGCTTCACGCTCAGTCACACCGCGCTGACCGGCCGATGATCTACATTAACTGTGCCGCGCTGCCCGAAGGGCTGGCGGAAAGCGAGCTGTTTGGCCACGTCAAAGGCGCGTTTACCGGCGCCAGCAGCCACCGGGCGGGTAAGTTTGAACTGGCTGATGGCGGTACCCTGTTTCTCGATGAAGTCGGTGAGCTGCCGTTGCTGCTTCAGGCCAAGCTGCTGCGGGTTATCCAGCAGGGAGAAGTGCAGAGGGTTGGCTCCGATAAGCACCTGACGGTCAATGTACGTATCGTCGCGGCGACCAACCGGGACCTGGCCAGTGAGGTGGAGCAGGGGCAGTTCCGGGCAGATCTCTATCACCGGCTGAATGTGTTTCCTATCGCTGTGCCGCCGCTTCGCAGCCGCGAAGGCGATATCGCGGTACTGGCCGGGCATCTGCTGGAAAAAGTTCGCCACCAGTTCAACGTGCCCAACCTGCATATTCACCCTAAGGCGCTCGCTTTTCTTGAGAGCCAGTCCTGGCCGGGTAACGTGCGCGAGCTGGAACATACCCTGACCCGTGGTGCGCTGCGCGCCATGGGGGAAGAGTCTCACACCATTTATGCCCATCAGCTTGGCCTGGTTCCGGACGCTGGTGATGTCAAAAACACATCTGACTATTTCCCGACAGAGGGGGCCCCGATGCGCGCTCTGGTCGAGCGTTATCAGGCTGACCTGATCCGCCATGCACTTGATAAATCGGATGGAATCTGGTCAAAAGCGGCAGATTTTCTTCAAACCGACCGGGGTAATCTCTACCGGATGGGTAAGAAGCTCGCGGTGAAACCTGAATAAAGGATGTAAAAAACACATCACCTTCGATGTGTTTTTTACAACAAATCCCGCCACTCGGCTATATTAATTCCTTAAATATCAAACAGATAACAATTGGCACGTTCGCTGCTATTCCTGTGTTAATTCAATCCCGGCGCGCCCGGGTAATAATAAAACAACACTGGAGACTGTTATGTTCTGTATTCAATGTGAGCAGACGATTCAAACCCCGGCAGTAAAAGGCTGCTCTTTCGCTCAGGGTATGTGTGGCAAAACGGCTGAAGTATCTGACCTTCAGGACGTGCTGGTTTACGCCATTCAGGGCGTATCTTACTGGGCGGTGCTGGCAAATGAGCAGGGCATTGTTGATGAAGAAGTGAACCAGTGGGCGCCAAAAGCATTCTTTGCCACCCTTACCAACGTGAACTTTGACCCGGAGCGTATCCTTGAACTGACCCGTCAGGCGACGGTATTCAGCGCCCGTCTAAAACAGCAGGTAACCGCAGCGTATCAGCTGGCCGGTAACGCCCTGCCTGAGCTGCCGGAAGTTGCCCTTTTTGAACTGCCGCAAAGCGCTGAAGAGGTGCTGGCGTTTGCGCCTCAGGTCGCGGTGAACCGCGGCAAAGAGAGCGTCCATGAAGACGTGATCGGTCTGCGTCTGCTCTGCCTGTATGGCCTGAAGGGGGCTGCAGCCTATATGGAGCATGCCCGCGTACTGGAGCAAACCAGTGAAGCGATTTACGCCGAGTTCCATCAGATCATGTCCTGGCTGGGTACAGACCCTGAAGATCTGGGCGCGCTGCTGGATTGCTCGATGCAGATCGGCCTGATGAACTACAAAGTGATGGAGATGCTCGATCTGGGTGAGACCGCTACTTTTGGTCATCCAGAGCCGACCCAGGTCAATATCAAACCGGTTAAAGGCAAATGTATTCTGGTTTCCGGCCACGACCTGCACGACCTTGAGAAAATTCTGCAGCAGACCGAAGGCCTTGGGATTAACGTCTACACCAACGGTGAGATGCTTCCTGCACACGGCTACCCTGAACTGAACAAATACCCGCACCTGGCGGGTAACTACGGCAGCGCGTGGCAGAACCAGCAGAAAGAGTTTGCCAACTTCCCGGGCGCTATCGTGATGACCTCTAACTGCCTGCTGAATCCGGATGTTGGCCAGTACGCAGACCGCCTGTTTACCCGCAGCATCGTTGGCTGGCCGGGTGTGGCACACCTGGAAGGGGATGACTTTGGCGAAGTGATCCGCTGCGCTCAGGAGCTGCCTGGTTTCCAGTACGATGAAATTGAACACATGATCACGGTGGGCTTTGGCCGCAACGCTCTGATGAGCGCGGCACCGGCGGTGATCGACCAGGTGAAACAGGGCAATATCGGCCACTTCTTCCTGGTCGGCGGCTGTGACGGTGACAAAGCAGAACGCAGCTACTACAGCGACTTCACTGCCCAGGCACCGGATAACAGCCTGATCCTGACCCTGGCGTGTGGCAAGTACCGCTTTAACAGCAACGAGTTCGGTGACATCAATGGCATTCCGCGCCTGCTCGATGTTGGTCAGTGTAACGATGCTTACTCGGCCATTCAGCTGGCACTGGCACTGGCCAAAGAGTTTGACTGTGACATTAACGAGCTGCCTCTGACCCTGGTTCTGTCGTGGTTTGAGCAGAAAGCGATTGTGATTCTGCTGACCCTGTTTGCGCTGGGCGTTAAAGGCATCTATACCGGTCCGACGGCACCGGCCTTCCTGACTGACAACCTGCTTGCCATTATCCAGGAAAAATTCGATATGCGTTCAATCTCAACGGTTGAGCAGGACCTGAAGACCATTCTTGCCGCCTGATCCTGACCGGCTCTCTTCATATGGAGAGAGCCGTCCGGAATCGCGTTTTTCTTTCAGGAGAGAGATATGTCAGAGAAATGGCAACAAGGCCAGCCGGTGACCATGCGCTGTATTGATAAGTGGCATGAGACGCCGGATACCGTCAGCTTCCGGTTGAGTACAGAGCCGGAAAACCGGTTTGAGTTTAAGCCGGGTCAGTTTGTGAATCTGGGTGTAGAGATCGACGGGAAGCGCCATTATCGCTCCTATTCGCTCAGCTCTTTGCCGGGTGAGTCCAGCCTGCAGTTAACCGTGAAGCGGGTTGATGGGGGGCTGGTATCGGCTTATCTGGTGGAGCGTCTGGCCGTGGGTGAGTTACTGGAAGTGATGGCTCCGGTGGGTGAGTTCAATGCGCTCGACCATCCTCCCCGGCAAAAAGTCCTGCTGGTCAGCGCGGGTTGCGGGATAACCCCGGTTTATTCCATGGCCTGTTACTGGCTGGCGCAGCAGAAGGGGCCGGATATCCAGTTTTTGCACGTAGCCAAAGACAGCGCCAGAACCATCTATTTTGATCAGCTGCAAACCCTGGCTGCCGCGCACCCTCGGTTTACACTCAGCCTGCTGCTCAAAGACGCCAGCGGGACTGACTTTTCGCAGGGGAGGCTTGATCAGAACTGGCTGGCAAAGCTGGTCCCTGATATTGCAGAACGCAGCGTTTATCTGTGTGGCCCAGAAGCCTTCATGCAAGATGTGAAAACCTGGTTCAGTGCCCTTGGTGGCAATCCGGAGCATTTCTGCCAGGAGAGCTTTACCCCGTCGCATGCCGCCGTGGAACGTGCCGCTGTGGAGCAGGCCGCCGTGGAACAAGATGAAGAGACCGCCCTGAGTGTCACCGCCACCCAGTTTGGCACTGTGTTTGAGGTGACAAAAGGAGCGTTGTTGGCCGATTCAATCGAGCAGGCGGGTCTTCCGCTTATTGTCGCCTGTCGCAGTGGTATTTGCGGCTCCTGCAGGTGTAAAGTGACTCAGGGTGAGGTTGAATCTTCCAGTACTGAAACCCTGACCGAGAAGCAGATTGCCGACGGCTATGTGCTGGCCTGTTCTTCCACTGTGCAGTCTGATCTCGCGCTCGAGATCGGTTGAGCAAACCACCTTTCCTTCCGCCGGCATGCCTTACAGGAATGCCGGTTTCTTTATTATCTGGCTCAGCATAGTTTTGAACGGGTGTCCGTTTTAATTTCTGTCAGTCTTATCTGGTTCACACTTTACTGATTCGCTCCGCTTATTTCTTGTTGTTTACTTATGCTGTTGCCATTATTTACCTGACTGTTCAGGCGTACTGAAGTTAGTCAAATCAGCTCAGAGCAAAAATAAAACAACAACTACGAAACGTTGAATATCAACCGGAGTAAACCAATGAACTATAAAAAAACGTTGTTGGCGGCAGCAGTGGCCGCATCAGCATTTGCACAGGCCGCAGTCGCGGCGCCCTATATTGCAGACGCCAGAAGTAATGGTATGGGGAATACCGGCGTCGTATCGGCAGACTTTTTGACTTCTGCATTCCATAACCCGGCGCTCGGTGCCCTTTATCGTGACGGGGATGACGTGGGTCTGCTGATCCCGGCGATTGGCATTAACGTGCGTGACAGCGATGAGTCGGTAAAAACCATTGAAGACCTGCAGAACTTCTATGACCAGAGTGGTGGCGCGGGTTCTCCGTCAGATGCTGCCAAACTCGATGCCATGATGGATGAGCTGGAAGGCAACAAGCCGATCAACGTAACCGGTGGGGCCGGCTTTGCGGTGGCAGTTCCGATGGATACGGTATCACTGAACTTTTTTGTCGCCGGTTTTACAGAAGTGATCGCCCTTGCCAACGTGGCAGCCAAACAGTCCGGCCATAACCCCAATGACCCGACGCATGTACAGGACCGCTATAACGACTCCACGGTCGGCATGGTGGCGTTTGGTACCTATGAGTACGGCCTGGCACTGTCTAAAGTACTGAGTATTCAGGGGCAGGATATTGCGTTTGGTGTCACGCCTAAGATCCAGCGTCTGTTTACCTACTCTGCGGTGGATAAGGTTGATGATTTCAATATCGACAATTACAAAGACAGCGAAGTATCGAAAAGTGCCTTCAACATGGATCTGGGTGCAGCCTGGGTTCAGGGGCCTTTCAGGGCGGGCCTGACTATTAAAGACGTGCTGGCGCAGGAAATAGACACGGAAGTTGGCGGGTATACCTATGAACTGGGCCCGCAGTTCACCGTTGGTGGCGGATACGTGACAGAGCTGTTTACGGTCAGCGCAGATCTGGATCTGACCGCGCAAAAACGCTTTAAAGGCGTGGATGACGATACCCAGTTCTTCCGCATCGGCGTGGAAGGCAATGCCTGGAACTGGGCGCAACTGCGTGCCGGGTACGAGATGGACATGAAAGATACGGTGGATAACGCCTTTACCCTGGGTATTGGTATCAGCCCGGGCGATGTGGTCAGTGTTGATTTGGCCGGTACCTATGCCGGCAGCAACCAGTTTGGTGCGTCAGCAAACCTTGCCATTACTTTCTGAGAAACCCTTGATTTATAACATCCCCTGCGGGGGATGTTTGTTCATTTCCCCTCGTCATCCTCCTGTCTTCGGTTAACTTTTCAGTAACATTTCAGCGTGCAAAAAGACAACTCCGCCGCAATTATCTGTTCTCTTACTGTTATTTCGCGTCTGCGAAGCAAACGGTCTTAACAAGTATGTATTTTTGTTACATTACGGTAATTGTGCAATAGCGAATTAGTTACGCCGTTTACTGGCTTTTGAGATATAACCTTACAAAATAATGGGTTAAACGCACGGTTGCGTATTGGGTGATATTTCATCTACCCCTTTAGGGTAGTTTTATTTCGTAATTGATTTACATCATGTTTTCATTTTCTTTCACAATTAACAATGCGCTCAGTTAAAAGATATCAATATCAGGAATCTTTATGAGCAAGTTAAAGTTGGTCGTTATCGGTAATGGCATGGTGGGCCATCGCTACCTTGAAGACCTCGTGGAAAAAACGGACGTTTCCGGCATGGAGATCACCGTATTCTGTGAAGAGCCCCGCGTTGCGTATGACCGTGTTCACCTCTCTTCTTACTTTTCTCACCATACCGCTGACGAACTCTCGCTGGTGAAGCAGGGCTTTTATGAAAAGCACGGCATTCAGGTTCTGGTGGGTGAGCGGGCGATCAACATTAACCGCGAAAACCGGGTTGTTTATTCGGGCAGCGGCCGTGAAGTGAGTTACGACAAGCTGGTACTGGCTACCGGCTCTTACCCGTTTGTTCCGCCTGTTAAGGGTAACGAGAGCAAAGACTGTTTTGTTTACCGCACCATTGAAGACCTGAAAGCGATTGAAGCCTGTGCCAGGAACAGCAGGGTCGGCGTAGTGATTGGTGGCGGCCTGCTGGGTCTGGAAGCTGCGGGTGCGCTTAAGGCACTGGGTGTGGAAACTCACGTGGTTGAGTTCGCTCCCAAGCTGATGGCTGAGCAGCTGGACCTGGCCGGAGGCAATCAGCTTCGCCAGAAGATTGAGCGCATGGGCGTACAGGTGCACACCAGTAAAAATACCCTGGAGATTGCCCCTGAAGGCGAACATGCCCGTAATGTGATGCGTTTTGCTGATGGCACTGAACTGGAGACGGACTTTATCGTCTTCTCTGCCGGTATCCGTCCACAGGATAAGCTGGCCCGCCAGATGGGACTGGACATTGCGCCACGCGGTGGTATCGCGATTAATGACCGTTGTCAGACTTCCGATCAGGATATCTACGCCGTTGGTGAGTGTGCTTCCTGGAACGAGACTTTCTTCGGCCTGGTGGCACCGGGTTACAAAATGGCGACCGTTGCCGTTGACCACCTGCTGGGTAACGAAAGCAGATTCGAAGGTGCCGATATGAGCGCCAAGCTTAAACTGCTGGGCGTGAAAGTGGGTTCTATTGGCGATGCCAACGGCCGCACGCCAGGCTGCAAGAGCTACGTTTACCAGAACGAAGAGCAGGAAGTCTACAAGCGCCTGATCGTATCGGAAGACGGTAAGAAGCTGCTCGGCGCGGTGATGGTCGGGGATACCTCTGATTACGGTGATCTGCTGCAGCTGATGCTCAATGAAATCGACCTGCCGGAGCACCCGGATACCCTGATCCTGCCGGCGCACGCAGGCGCTGAAAAGCCGGCGCTGGGAGCCGATTCACTGCCGGAGAGTGCGGTGATCTGTTCCTGTTTTGATGTGACCAAAGGCAAAATTGCCCTGGCGGTGGCAGACGGTAACCACACTATGGCAGACATCAAAGCGGCCACCGGTGCGGGCACCGGCTGTGGCGGCTGTATTCCGCTGGTGACGTCGGTACTCAATGCTGAGCTGGCGAAATCGGGCATCGAAGTGAAAAACGATCTGTGTGAGCACTTCGCTTACTCACGTCAGGAGCTGTTCCACCTGATCCGCATTGAAGAGATCAAAACCTTCGACGAACTGCTGGAAAAATACGGCAGGGGCTACGGCTGTGAAGTGTGTAAACCTGCGGTCGGTTCGATTCTGGCGTCCTGCTGGGGTGAGCACATTCTTAAGCCGCAGCTGGTTAAGCTGCATGACACCAACGACAACTTCCTTGGCAACATTCAGAAAGACGGTACCTATTCGGTTATTCCGCGTATGGCGGGCGGTGAAGTGACGCCTCAGGCTCTGGCTGCGCTGGCAAACGTAGCGGCGGAATACGACCTGTATACCAAGGTCACCGGCGCCCAGCGTATCGGCCTGTTTGGCGCGCAGAAAGACGACCTGCCGGAGATCTGGCGCAAGCTGATCGAAGCCGGTTTTGAAACCGGTCAGGCGTACGCCAAAGCGCTGCGTATGGCGAAAACCTGTGTTGGCTCGACCTGGTGCCGCTACGGCGTGCAGGACTCGGTAGGCCTGGGCTCGTTTATTGAGAACCGCTACAAAGGCATTCGTACCCCGCACAAGATGAAGTTTGGCGTATCGGGCTGTACCCGTGAGTGTGCCGAAGCACAGGGCAAGGATTTGGGTATTATCGCCACCGATGCGGGCTGGAACATGTACGTGTGTGGTAACGGCGGGATGAAGCCACGTCACGCCGATCTGCTGGCCACTGACCTGGATCGCGAAACCCTGATCAAATACATCGACCGCTTCATGATGTTCTACATCCGCACAGCGGCACCGCTGCAGCGTACTTCAGTCTGGCTGGAGAACCTGGAAGGGGGAGTGGACTATCTGCGTGAGGTGATCGTCGATAACAAGCTGGGCATCAATGACCAGCTGGAAGCGGACGTTGCCCAACTGGTGGAAGCGTTCCGCTGTGAGTGGACCGACACCATCAACGACGAGTCGCAGCTTAAACGCTTTGCGCACTTCATTAACTCAGACAAGCGTGACGACAACGTGATGTTTGTGGCTGAGCGGGATCAACACCGTCCGGCGACTTTCACCGAAAAACATCCTGAAACCAAAGGCGACATCCTGCATGTGGCGCTGGAGAACTGATCATGGCATTTCAAACCGTTTGTGACATCAACGATATCGTACCGGGCACCGGTGTTTGTGCCCTGGTGAATGGTGAGCAGGTCGCACTGTTTCGGCCTACCGAAGCCGAGCAGGTGCTGGCGATCAGCAATACCGACCCTTTCTTTCAGGCCAACGTGCTGTCACGCGGCCTGATCTGTGAGCATCAGGGAGAGCTGTGGGTGGCAAGTCCCCTCAAAAAGCAGCGCTTTAACCTGGCCACCGGCCAGTGCATGGAAGATGAGCAGTTCAGTATCAAAGCCTACCAGGCACGGGTCGTGTCAGGTGTGGTCGAGGTCAGCGCTTAGCTTTCCTGTTCCCGTTCGGGATTTATCCGATCCCGACTGAGATTTAACAGTTAAAAGGCTTCCTGTCCGGTGCTTCTTGTAGGGAGGAGTTTACGGTCAGGGCAGGGAGCCTTTGCCTGTTCAATCTTACTTTTTCATTTCAACTTTTTGGGAGAGACATGATGTCTTATTTAAAACCGGCTGAGTTCGTCCAGACAATGATTGATACGGGCGAAGCGAAAGTTCGCACCTCAACCCGCGACCTTATCCTGCGTGGCATGATGGCCGGCGTGATTCTGTCACTGGCGGTGGTTGTGGCGATCACCACTATCGTTCAGACCGGCATTGGTATTGTGGGTGCACTTGTGTTCCCGGTTGGCTTTTGTGTTCTGAGCCTGATGGGTTATGACCTGGTGACTGGCGTATTCGGTCTGGCACCGCTGGCCAAATTTGAAAACCGCAAAGGCATTACCTGGAACCGGGTATTCCGCTGCTGGGGCTGTGTTGCGCTGGGTAACCTGATTGGCTCTCTGCTGGTGGCTTTCCTGGTAGCACTGACCTTTACCATGAATTTCAGCATTGAACCGGGTGCGGTTGGTCAGAAGTTTATCGCCGCCGCGACTGCGCGTACTGCCGGCTTTGAAGCCCACGGTATCAACGGCTGGATCACCGTATTTGTCAAAGGCATCCTGTGTAACCTGATGGTTTGTCTGGGCGTTATCGGCAACATGACCTCCCGCTCCGTTGCCGGCAAGATCGCTGCAATGTGGTTGCCTATCTTTATCTTCTTCGCTCTGGTATTCGAACACGCGGTGGTAAACATGTTCCTGTTCCCGCTGGGCATGATGCTGGGTGCTGATTTCGGCATTGCTACCTGGCTGAACTTCAACCTTATCCCGACCATTCTGGGTAACCTGGTTGGTGGCCTGGTGTTCACCTGTATCCCGCTTTACCTGACTCACGCAAAAACCGCTCCTGCTCTGGACACAGAAGAGCAGCTGTACGCGGAACCAGCGTTGAGCACCAAGTAAGCACTCACGCAAGCCCTGCCTTACCCGGCAGGGCTTGCAGTTTGGCTATAAGAGATAGGGTTTTCCCAGGACCCAGGACCCAGGACCCAGGACCCAGGACCCAGGACCCAGGACCCCGAACCTCATCCCTTATACCCAAATTGACTCCACAGGCGCAGTTATGACCTCAGTTCACAAAGCAGCAAATTCCGGCGTAAATACCGGCCTGGTTTCACTTGTCGGAGCCGGTCCCGGTGACCCGGATCTCCTCACCATGAAAGGCTACCGGGTGATCCGTGAAGCGGACGTTCTGGTGTATGACCGCCTGGTGTCAGAAGAGATCCTCGCACTGGCGGGCGACACGGCTGAGCGTATCTATGTCGGTAAGCAGCTCGACTTTCACTGTGTGCCTCAGGAGCAGATCAATCAGATTCTGGTTGAGCAGGCCCGGCTTGGAAAAAAAGTGGTGCGCCTGAAAGGTGGCGATTCATTTATCTTTGGTCGTGGCGGTGAGGAGCTGGAAACCCTGGCCGAAGCCGGAATCGCGTTTGAAGTGGTGCCGGGGATCACCGCCGCAGCGGGTGCCACTGCCTATGCCGGGATCCCGCTGACCCACCGCAGTCACGCCCAGAGCGTGCAGTTTATTACCGGTCATTTGCAAAAAGATGGTCAGGATATTGAGTGGGGCTCACTGGCTCAGTCGAACAATACTCTGGTGTTCTATATGGGCCTGAAGCAGGCCGGCCGGATTGAGGAGAATCTGCTGTCTCATGGTCTGGCTGCGGATATGCCGTGCGCCATTATCGAAAATGGTACCCGGCCAGAGCAGCGGGTGTTAAATGGCCCGCTGAGTCAGCTCTCAGAAATGGCCCGCTCTGCGGCCAGCCCGGCACTGATTGTGGTCGGCAGCGTGACTCAGCTCAGCGATAAGCTGAGGTGGTTCGGGAAGTAAGATAACCGCTCCGCACACTGGCGGAGCCCGTTTTTCCCGGCTGCATTGCTGTGGCTTACTTTACTGTGACCTTCTCAATCACCACATCCTCCACCGGCATATCTTCATGGCCAAAACGGGTACAGGTCGGGACTTTGCCAATCGCCGTGACCACATCCATCCCCATGGTCACTTTGCCAAATACCGCGTAGCCCCAGCCTTTGTTGGTTGGCGCGGTGTGATCCAGAAAATCGTTATCGGCCAGATTAACAAAGAATTGCGCTGTCGCAGAATGAGGCGCATCGGTGCGCGCCATGGCGATGGTACCGGTCAGATTTTTCAGCCCACGGTTGGCCTCGTTGGTGATGGGCGCATGAGTCTCTTTCTCCACCATATTGACCGCAAAGCCATCACTGTGCAGGGCATAGCCGCCCCCCTGAATCATAAAGCCGTCAATAATGCGGTGAAACAGGGTGCCGTCGTAAAAGCCTTCTTTGCAGTACCGGACAAAGTTCTCAGAGCTTGCAGGGGCCTTGTCAAAATCCAGGCTGATTTCAATATCGCCGTAGTTGGTGGTCAGGGTGATCATAGCGTTCGTCTGGGTCAGAAAAGGTGGGGGAAGTATAGTGAATTTGGCAGGCAGGGGAAATGGCTCGCTGTTTACACTGTAAACCTGAGGCAGGAAGCCGGAGAGAGCCGTTAAGTGGGAATAGTAATCGTAAACCGGCAGCCATCATCGTCTTCGACGCGGATGTTACCACCAAACTTATGGGTGCATACGTTGTAAACCATATGCAGTCCAAGGCCGGTTCCGCCTTTTGAACGCCGGGTGGTGAAAAATGGCTGGAACATTTTCTTCAGTGTCTGGGAGTTCACCCCCTGGCCGTTATCATGGATGATCAGCTCAAGCCTGTCCGGCTTTTCCAGTGCCAGAACGGAGATCTCTTTGCTGGTCTGCTCTTCACTAAATCCGTGTACCAGGCTGTTTTCCAGCAGCTCTTCAATAACATTTTGAAGTGCGGTCGGTGCCAAACTGAGGCAGATATCATCCGGGCAATCGACAGAAACACTCACCCCGGCCTGTTCCAGTCGGGAGTTCATGGTGCCAAGAAGCTCCCCGATAAAACTCTTAAGGTTGATGTCGCGGGTAGATTCAATCAGAAGCTGTTGATCCAGAGTTTTCATTTTCTCCATTAATCCGATCGAGCGCAGGATGTTGTTAAGCACCAGTTCCATACATTCGTGAGAGAAGCTGAGAAAGTTCTCCAGATCCTGCGTTTTGATACTGCGGTCTTCAAATGCCTCTGAGAGAGTGGCTATACGCTCTTTAAGCATCGACAGACTGGTGAAAGAGTTGCCCAAAGGGGTATTGAGCTCATGGGATACACCGACGATCAGCCCGGTCAGAGCGGCCATCTTTTCCGCTCTGAGGATCTGGTTCTGGGTTTCTTTAAAGCGTTCCAGCAGATCCTGAAGTGACTGTTCATTTTCTGCCAGTTCGCCTTCTTTCTGGCTTAACTGGTGCTCTACATTATTGAGTAATCCGCGCAGACTGGCGAGCATGGTATGGATCGATTTTGCCAGAATGTCATCATCACTGGCTTCCGGTAGATCTATATCCTGCAGCTGGCCCCGGGATATCTGGTGCAGAACGGTGATATTGGCCTCGAGTTTATCCATCAGCTGATTAAAAGAGAGAGCCACATCTCCCGCTTCAGTACCATGCTCCACGGGCACCCTCAGGGTGTAGTCACCGCTGTTGCTGATCTGTTCTATGGTTTTAACCGTTTCCAGCCAGGTCATTTTTACGCCGTGCTCGCTGATATTAAGGCCAATGGCCTCATCTTCTGACGTGACCCGGTCAAGCTTCAGATATCTGAGGAGCTGAAAAGTGCCCCATGCGGTGAATGTACACCAGGTCAGCACAGCCAGGGCACCCATTGCCTGGATCAGAAACGGGTGAATGCTGCCTGTTTGTTCAATCAGCAGCCCTGTATACAGGAGCCCTACCAGTCCACACATCATATGGATGGATACAGCGTTAATGGGATCATCAATTCTGGCGGAAAGCAGCAGTTTTTCTCCCCAGTAAACGGTGACTGCGGCCAGCAGGCCGAGCACTGCTGCATCGTAAATAGTGGCAATATCAGCGCATGCGGTGATGGCAACCAGGCCGCCAAGAATACTGTTGAGTATGTAGAATATTTCCAGGTGCTTACGCCGGAAAACCAGGAGCAGAGCGACGCAACCAGCGACTGAACCAGCCAGAATGGTTTTAAGAATAATCAGCGGTACCCTGTCAGAGAGCTCATACAGGCTGCCGCCGTTAAAGCCCATCCAGGCAAACAGCATAAAGAACACGCCGACTGTCGCCAGGGTATGGTTATTGGAGGACAGTTCCCACACAGAATTCTTGCTGAATCTGCCTTCCCGGGGGCCTATCATCAGGGTGCCAATCAGGCCGACACTGCCGCCTGCAAGGTGCACTACACCCGCTCCGGCAAAATCGTGAAAGCCCAGCCGGTTGAGCCAGGCATGTGGGTTCCAGATCCAGAATGCGACCAGCGGGTAAATAATCAGTACCATTATTATGGAGATCAGAAGGTAGCCACGAAAGCTCATTCTCTCCGCCACGCAGCCAGAAACTATGGTTGCGGCAGTAGCGACAAACATAGTATTAAACAGGATATAGGGGGCATTCGCCGTGGTGATTTCCCATTCAGCAAAGTTAAACAGGCTTTCTCCCCGGGTGATGTGATAACCGACAAGTATGAACAGTACGCTGACGACAATAAAGTCAGCCAGGTTTTTCATTGCGACATTGACGGAGTTTTTTGCCCGGACCGAGCCTGTTTCGAGTAGGGTAAAGCCCGCCTGCATCATAAAGCTGATGCAGGCGCAAATAACCAGCCATATCATTAGGTGTACTTCTTCCATTGAACTGCCTGTGCGATATCCATTATTCCTGGAGAGTATCAGGACGTTGTTTTAACTATAGAGCAGTTTTGATGTTCAATGAGGGATGGATGAGCCGTCAGTGGGAAAAGGACGGCCATATCTTTTGATTATTGAGCCAACCTTTTCATTTTCCTGAATATAGTGATCTAACGAAAGGAAACATATACCTCAGTACCCTGTGTTGAAAACAGGGCTAAGGAAAACTGAACCGTGCGGAGGCGGCTGCTGAGCCTGGGGGCAAATTGCCTCCAACTCCTTAAAATTTATAAATAAAGTGAGCCAGGTGCGGGAAAAATGAGGCAGACTCTCCTATGCTGAACTGGTAATGGAGGGAGATATGACTAATACCAGACGCCGGTTGTGCGCATTGTTTGCTTTAGCTTTATTTCCGAATCTGCTGTCAGCTGCGGTGACGCTGCGTCTCGCTTATTCTGATGTGGAGTCATACCCTTATCAGGCGGGCAATGGCCCCAAAATAGCGGAGCCACCAGGGCTGGCGCTGGAGCTGCTTAATCACGTTGCCGGGCAGCTGGATGTTGAGATTGATTATGTCCGTCGTCCGGGTAAGAGAGTGCTGCATGAGGTGAAAACCGGCAGGGCCGATGGCGGGTTTATCTTCTCATATAATGAGGAGCGGGCTGGTTATGCCCGTTATCCGATGAAAGATGGTCAGCCGGATACAGACAGGCGTGTCGCGACCATGGGATATTACTTCTATACCCTTAAAGATCATCTTCCGGAGAGGCTGGAGTCCGGCCTGCCGTTTGTCAGTGAGCGGGTGGGAGCACACATGGGCTACTCTGTGGTCCGGGAGCTTGAAAAGCGCGGCTATCAGGTTCACGAAGTAAAAACCACAGAGCAGCTGTTTTCTATGCTGCTGTCCGGCCGCCTTGAAGTGATCGCCCTGCAGGAAACCCTGGCCAGCCAGTATCTGCGGGATAAGAGCTGGGCTCAGGTCGAGCGCATTGAGCCAGCGATTTCCAGTAAAGCCTATTACCTGGTGTTCAGTGGCCAGTTTGTCCGCAAACATCCGCAGCTGGCAGAACGCCTTTGGGATGAGATTGGCAGTTCGCGTGATGAAGTGATGGCTGAGGCCACAAAACGTTATCCGGAGGGCGGGGAGAGCCGATGAGGCAGGATAACAGGGTTATTTTAGCGGGATGCAAAGAGGGTCAGCCCTGTCGGTGCTGACCCTTTGTTATTTAGTGCTTTGAACCTGTATCAGGCTATCAGTATTTCAGCCCCCACCCAAACGGATAGAGCTCATCTTTGCGGCCGGCAATCACTTCAGGGTAACCCGGCGCGTCGGAAGCCTGATCAAGGATCGCCTGGGCGCTGTTGGCCAGGGCAAACGGCAGCTTACCGGTCGGGTTGAACTTACCGGTCACCACATCCATCACCGCATCATCCCTTGAACCAAAGGTCGCCAGAATCGCACCTGCGTCCTGCATTCTGCTTGCTTCATCCATCACAAACGGCTGGCGGAAGTAGATCGACAGTACGGTGTTTTCTGCGCCCACTTCATCCATTACCGCCTGGATCTCGTCCAGCGACGGGCTGATTTGCCAGGATTTGGCTTTGGCCATGCTGGTGAAGTCCAGTACGTCCACTTCATTAAAGCGCGCACCACCAAACACCAGCATACCGGTATCTTTGTTGGTGACCCGCACCCGGATCAGGGCGTAGTCGTTGCCTTTGGCACTTGGGCGGGCTTTGGTCTCATCACCTGCCGTTACAGTGTAACCATAAGATTCAACGGTTTCTTTATCCATGCCCAGGGTGTAGAGCTTAACCGGCGCTTCGGCAGACGGTGCCGCTAACGGCAGAGTGGCAGTGGTTTGTTCCGGCTGAGTCCTGTTCTCCAGCAGTACGATAGCCTTGCGCTGGGCCAGTTTGGCTTTCTGGGTGAACGCCGCATTACCAACAATCGCGTTGGCACGTACCGGATCCACGTATGGGTCTTCAAACAGGCCCAGTTCAAACTGAACTCTCAGCAGGCGCGCCACCGATTCATTTACGCGCTCTTCAGAGATTTTGCCTTTCTCAACCAGTTTGCGGATCTCTGCATTTTCGTGGAAGCCGGACAGTACATCGGTGCCTGCTTCGATAGCGATAACCAGCTGCTCTTCTTTGTTCTTGTCCTGCAGGCCCCAGGCGTTGTTGTTGCTGATGTTTTCAAAGTCGGTTTTGGCGACGTTCTTCTCACCAATGATTCCGGTATCTGAGTTGATCACCCCGGTAAAACCAAGATCCCTGCGCAGCAGATCAGACAGGATCCCTTTCGAGAAGGCGATACCCACGTTGCCTGGAGGCGTACCCACATTGGTGCTGTAGCCGTTATAAGGTACGCGCACCGTGTTGTGTACGTTATCTTTAACCAGCGACTTAAGTGGTTTGCCACCGGCATCCAGATTGGTTTCGTCCGGATTAGCCAGCGACCACTCACCGCCACCTACGATGCCGTAGTAAGGCATCAGTGCCGCCACACCGGAGTCAATCGCCGCCTTGAACGGTTTTACATGGTAATCAAAGTTGCCGGTCGGGTAGGTCTGATGCTGGCCGGCAAGATAGTGCGGGTCAAGCCCCAGGAACTGTGGGCCACCGCCCGGGAAGTGTTTCATGGTCAGGACAGTACTGTCCGATTTGACCTCTTTGCCCTGCAGGGTACCGACCAGGTTAGTCATGATGTCTGCGGCCAGATCCGCGTCTTCGGTAAAGGTCTCGTGTACCCGGTACCAGCGTGGCTCGGTTGAAAGGTCTGCCATATAGCCGTACATACCTCTCAGGCCAATCGCGTTCCACTCGGTTTTCATTACTCCGGCGAACTCTTTGATAAGCTCCATATCGCGGGTTGCGGCCAGGCCGGCCTCTTTTGGCCATTCAGAAAACGCGCCGGCAGAAACGTTGATCCCCGGGCGGGCATTCGGATCATTATGGTTACGCGCATTGGACTTAAACAGCGCCGGAATCCCCAGCCTGGTCGCCTCATTAAGCTCCTGCATGGTGTTCATGTACTGCGCCGCTTCTTTGGGGCTGATTGGCGCGCTGGCACGGCCGGTTACCGTTGCACGGGCAGGATCGCGTTTATCTGCAGGCAGGGCATCCACTTCGTTCTGGGGCAGAATGCCGTTCCGGAAGATAAAGCGCTTCATCTTCTCTTTCTGAATGTAGTCGGCGTGGGTTTCATTGATCTTTCCGTAAGCCGCCGCATTCATGGTATCGATCAGCATCATGCCGACTTTCTCTTCCAGCGTCATCTGAGCAATCAGATCGCTGATGCGCTCATCCACAGAGGCCCGCCAGTCCTCGTACTTGTCCAGCTTCCCGTTCTTATTCAGATCTTTAAACTGATAGCCATCCTGGCTTATCAGGCTGACGGCACGGGCTTCCAGGTTTGCCTGGGTGTATTCGGGTTTGCTGACGCAGCCGGAAAGGGCGACAGCCAGCGCAATGGGGGTAAGAGCAAAGGCTCTTTTGACTGCAGGACTCATAGTTAACCTCAATGGACAGGTGTGATGGAATGTGCAAACGGTATGCTATGGCGAATAATTGGTTAACCAAAATGATATGGAAATCGGACAAAGATCAACCAGTTTTGAAGTGGCTGTCATACTGGTCACATTATGGAGTGCTGATGATTTATTAAGCTGGAAAGTTTGTTTTGGTCACAGAAAATGACAGGGGGATTTGATATTGGCCAACCAATTAGGCTGGCTTGATATGAAAATCAGGTAAGCTGGGCCTTATGATCAAGGCCCGGAAAATGTTACTTCAGAGGATCGTTATCCGGCAGCGCGTTATGCAGCCACAGCGCCAGTCGTTTCTTGATGTTTTTGCCATCTAACTTATCGGCAGGAAGAGGTGTGATCTGCTTTACCTCTACCAGAAACAGATACACCGCTTTCGCCTTTATTGGCGCGGCGGTACCCTGGTTGGCGAGCTCAAATCCCTGCATCTTTGCCATCTTGCAGCCGACTTCCAGGGCTTTCTTAAACAGTTTGTCCTCGTTGATGATCTTGGCGGTCTTCGACATAGTGTTTCCCTCACTTATAACTGTTTGTTTAAGTTAGTGTATATCAACCCGGAAGGGATTAGTTGCAGATGAGCCACAACTTGGTGGAAAGGTGGGGGAAATGGGAGGTGGCTCAAAGAGCCGCAAGCAGAGCGGACATTTACACTGTAAAGCGGCTCTGAGTGGCCGGGCTGTGAACAACCAGGCAGTCAGTTCTTTTGGCCAACAATACCAACTGGTAGTAAGCTGTATCATTAAATATCAGCAAGTTAAAAGATCAGTTGCTGATAAGGCTATGAAATTTAAGGCTATATTCATTAGTCTGCATAAAACTTGGGCATACATCAGAGTATCAGCTGTATGTATGCGGAACGGTAATCACATAATGTCTACAGAGATTGACATTTATATTGTCACCTTAATGGAACGTCAATTATGATTGACAAAAATATTAACAACTTCCTCAGCAGTAACATCAAAGGACTCATGATGTCCTGCATCACTTCGTTTAATGAAGCTCAGGTTCAGTGGCGTTCAGGCACTGAGTACAACTCATTGAATGATGGTGATATGCGTTATTTCGCTCAGCTCCGTGGCCGGACTATGACGATTTCCGATTTGGCCAGAGAAATGGGCACGACAAGACAGGGTGCTCATCAGGCCATTCAGCGTTTGCAGGCAGAAGATATGGTGTCTCTCGAGGAAGGTGCCTCAGGCCGGAAAGGTAAGCTGATTGCGATTACTGACAAAGGGCAGAGGTTTCGTAAAGAGGTCGCACAGCACCTGAAGCAACAGGAGCAGCAACTGTGTGAAGTGCTGGGCGAGGAACGTGTAGAAACACTCAGAGACATCCTGCAGGAGATCTGCCGAATGCGATAGGTCACCCGGGCTTTCTCTGAATATTTAAAATGACAAACAGAGAAAGCAGATGAAATATCCACTATTAATTTGTCTTACTTCCGCCGTACTTGTGGGATGCAATGGCGGCGGTACCGGCTCCACAGAAAACACGGAGAGCGGGAGTTCACCCGCTCAGCCTAATGAAAACGGTCGTTTCGAGGGATTCATTCGTGATGCGGCGATCAAAGGGCTTCACTATCAGGCCGGCGATCATAGTGGAGTTACCGATAAAGATGGCCGCTTTGAGTACTCATTGGGTGAAGAGGTTAAGTTCTATCTTGGGAATACACTGATAGGAAAAACCCGGGGCGCAAAACTTGTTACGCCCCTTGAGCTGACTAACACCACAGACTATACCAGTCAGGCTCCGGCGAATATGGTCCGGCTTCTTATGGCGCTTGATGCCGATAAAAACGCGGAAAACGGGATTGAAATCACCCCGGAGCTTCACGATTACCTTTCTTCAGGGATTGACCTGTCTGGTCTGAGCTTTTCGTCAGACTCATTTGAAAGCGATCTCACTTCCCTGGCAGATATGCTCGGTGACCCTATTGAGCTGCCAGCGGCAGATGCCGCGCATCAGCATTTTCATGAAACGCTCGCTTGTGCGTATTCCGGCCTGTATGCAGGGGATTTCTTCAGTGCAGACGGCAGTGTGTATGGTGAAATAGCTGCTGTTGTGGACCCGGACTCCCTTCGCTCTGCCGCTGTGCTTGTTTACCCGACCGGAGAGATCCGGATGCTCGACTCAGAGCCTATGGTACTGGCCAGCGGAAACCGCGCTCTGCAATGGGGGCAGCTCGATAGTGAGTCAACCTTTATCGGTGAGTTTACCGATTACCAGCGAATTGAAGGTAAATGGAAAGATGTGCCGACGGCTCTGAAAGGTGATTTTTATCTGAATCAGTTTGAGAAGCCTGTCGCTGCCGAGAAGTACGTTGTTAAGTATGTCATGCCATCGGATGGGGAGCGTCCCTGGTATGAGCCTGAATATAATGGCTTCTTTGAAGTGTTGGTTCGCACGGACGGTAAAGCACGGGTTAACGTGTATGATCTCCGGGGAAACACATACCATATGACCCATACGTCAGATGTTCTTTATCAGGCAGGGGAAGCGCCCTCCGTTAATATCCAGATCCCTATGAACTATGATGGATATGGTGTTGAGTATGACAGCATGATGATGCCGCTTGACAGGAATCAGAAAACGGTTGATGTACCTGATAAATATGGCTTTACCTACCGCCTGGAGATAAGTCACTGTCGTCTGTAAAGAGCCCATTCCTTACAGACAGCCAAGGCAGTGGATCAGAACCTGATCCCTGCCTTTTGTTGTTTCTGTTCCCCCCAATCGGGATAACGTTCTCACCAGGCTGATAGTCCAGGTAATCAAGGAGGTGGATATATCAACTGGTATGCCGGCAACCCTGAAGAGAATGGTTCTCTTCTCTGTTACCATGCAACAGTCTCCTGGTTGTCGGGGCAACTGAGCAATCTCGGTCAGGCGTGCCTTAATCGCGCCGGATATGATGGCCACAACTTCTGACAGGAAAGAGAAAACAGTATGAACATCAGCCACCTTCAGGCTAAGCGGGTCAGACGGGTATGCGATTATATCGGGCAAAACCTGGATCAGGATCTGTCACTGGAGACACTGAGCGGGGTTGCGATTTGCTCTAAGTATCACTTCCACCGGATCTTTAAAGCCAGTGTGGGAGTGAGCGCCATGCAATATCTTCTGCTGCTCCGGTTAAAGCGCGCTTCAATGCGGCTGGCGTTTGAGCCGGACAAAAGCATTACTGAGATTGCGTTTGAAGCCTGTTTTGACAGCAGTGAAGCATTCACCCGGGCATTTCGGCGTGAGTTCGGTGTTTCTCCTTCTGAGTTCAGAAGTCAGCCGGAGTGGCAGAAATGGCACTCCAGGTATCATTTTCAGCCCCCGGTAACAGGAGAAATTAACGTGGAAGTGGAAATTATCGATTTTGAAGGCAGACAGGTTGCTGTCGCTGAACACAAAGGGCACCCGGATCGGATTTATGACAGCACAGCCAGATTTATCGCATGGCGTAAAGCGACGGGCCTGTCACCGGTCAAAACCAGCGAAACTTACGGCATTCCATACAGTGACCCGAACGATACCAAGCCTGAGGAGTTCCGTTTTGACATCTGCGGTACGGTTTCAGAGTGTATTCCGGACAATGACTATGGTGTTAAAAATGGCACCATTCCGGCTGGCAGGTGCGCCCTGGCGATTCACCGTGGAAGCCATGCCAGCCTTGGTGAAACTATCGGTTACCTCTATCAGCAGTGGCTGCCACAAAGCGGCGAGGAGCTGCGAGACTATCCGTGCTTCTGCCATTACCTGAATTTTGTCCATCAGGTGGATGAGTGTGATTTGGTGACCAATGTTTATTTGCCGCTGAAGTAAGAAACTCTTTCATCCCGGCCAGTCAGGCCGGGAATCCTAAAGCTGTTTGAGCCTTAAAACACAAAGCACTGAACCTGCCCGTCGTGGCTCCTGCCGGTCAAAACCCTCAGTTTGTTTTTGATTAACCCATAAGGCGACAAAATGTGTCGCTTTTGGTTTGTATAGTACCTGCATCCCGGGTATCTACTGCTGGTAAGAACCGGGGTGATGGTCATTAGTCTGAAAGGAAGGGTTTATGCAAAATTCAAGTCTCTACGTTGTTGTTCTTAAAGATAAAGCGGGCATTGAGTTCGTTCGCTTCGGCACGACGCTTAACTTTGATGTTCGTAAAGAACAGCATCTCTCCGGCCTTAAGACCGGGTACTTCTTTCATAATGGGGAACGAAAAGACTACCGTTTTTTCAATGATAATAAGCTGCTTGGCAAATGTTCAAAGCGCACCAGAAAAAGCTTCATGGTTAAAACGGCCGTCCGTAACCGTCTGGTACTTAAAGCCCGTAAAGGTCTGCTGAAAATTGATGTGCGTGAACTGTTTGTGGGACCAGAAGAAGTGGTCGCGCTGGTTGAAAGAGCGTTAATTCATGCCTTTCTGTATACCTCCAGAATTCTGAACCATTACAACGATCGGGGCGGATACGTGGCTGGAACGGTGTACAGCAGGCCAACTTCCAGCCGGGTGACGAATGACGTGAGAGAAGCGGTACGTGAGATCCTCAGCCAGTTTGACGCCTCTGATGAAGTCAGGGATCGGGCGTATGACATGATCCGTGGCTGGTCGAATCCGGTTAACCCAGCCCTTGATTGTCTTGAACGGCAAAAGCAGCGGGCTCAGGAGAACGCCAGAAAAGCAAGGGTGTCGGGTCTGTTCAGCGCGCTGCGCACGGCTGTTGCCAGCGGAAAGAACAATGGTTCCAGGAACAGAGTGCTGGCAGAAAGCTATTTGAAGAGCAGGGAGCAGGAGCGTCGGGCACCCGAAGTTACTTATCCAAAAAAGCTGGAAGCAACCGCTGAAATTCAGGCCGTCGAGTCCAAAATGCAGTACCACGGTAACCTGGCAAAAATGAGCCATGAAGATTTCATGGACATGGGCGGTAACGGAAAAGTGGCATCACTTCAGGCTTCTGAAGAAGACGCTGAGCTGCTGCAGGAGATGCTCTCCCGCAGGCAGGAAAGAGATGAGCAGCTGGGGATCGTTCAGGCGCTTTCTCAACAGCTTGGCAGGCTGAAAGGTGAAGTGCTGATTGCCTGAGCAGCCCCGTACTCTTCTGTCATTCTGTATCCAGAATATCCGCTACAACGTAGTTTGCGCCGGTTCTCCGGGTATGCTCCAGGTTTATTCTGCTGTTCGGATTTTCAGACGGTGGCCACAGGTCAAGTAAGTCACTTTTTGCCGGATTATCCCGGTCAAAGATAATCCAGGCGGCTTCTCTGATGGCCTCTCTCATCGGTACACGGGTGATATGACCAATAACCACGGCTGGATTTGGTGCACAGGGGAGTTCCAGTTCTTTTAGTTTCCGGAGTGCATTCAGGTGGTAGTTCAGTGATGCGGTCAGCTCATCATAGCTGTAGGAGAAAAAGGTGGCGGCATACTTCTTTATTTGGGTGATATCACGGTAACCAGGCAGGCCCGTGGGCTCACCGAGTACAGACAGGTACCTCCCCTGGCTGTCCATCGTCAGGTTCCGGATTCTCTCCATGTCATCAAAGATTTCCTGAGGCGTCATTCTCTCTATGTACGCCGATACTTTCTTGTCGGCATCCAGGTACTGAACGAGCGATATTGTCTCTTCACCGCTGTTTTCGGCTTTATTACTGATAGCCCATTTAGCAGCTGCTTCCAGATTCCTGAAGTGGAGGTCACAGTTTTCATCCATGTTTATCTTTTCTTCGATACGGAACGGGCTGTTTATCAGTGAAGTGTTGTTTTCAACAAGCCGCTTAAGTGTCTCTTTGACTGATGTCCGGTGGGAACCACTGCTGCCTACTTTTTTGGCTTTTATGGAGAGCTTTTTCAGGGACAGGACATCCTTAAACACTTCACAAATAATCTCTGAACAGGACTGTAAGTATTTATCTGCAGTTTCAGTGTAATCCTCCGGGCGGCTCAGTTTGAAACACTCTTTCAGGAGGTATTTGGCAAAAATGACCGAGGACTTTTCTGCCAGCTCTGAGTCAACCGGTTTCAGGGTGCTGGAGTCTGCGTGGGTATTCGGATCGCTCAGGATATCAACCAGCTTTATGCCGGAATGAATCTTCAGGTTGTTTTGCCTGGTAAACAACCGGTACTTTCTCATCAGCGTAGTGCTGAGGTCTTCATCAACGGGAGCTCTGCTGAAAACCTCCTCCCGTAACAGCCCCGGGTGGTTCCCTGTTTTCAGGTGTTCGGTATATAAAGTGGTGTAGCCCCGGTGGATCAGATCCAGATTTTTTAACACCCCTCTTTCTGTTTCGCTCCGGTGGTATAAAGCCTTACAGAAAAACTCTTTTATCCACGCACTCAGCAGCATGATATGGTCAAACTCTTCTTTTTTGTTTATGGGCTGATGGTGGCAGGAGAAGAGTTCGATTTCCGTCAGCCTGGAGTCTCCTTCTTTCGATAAGATATCCAATCCCATAGGAGTGATCTTGTGTAACTGAAAAAGAAGGAAGGTCGTTTTCAGAGCGTCTTCTGCGTGCGCTCCCTGTTGCCATGAGCTCAAAGACTGGTCTGTAATCGTCTTGATTTTTTTGTTTACGGTCTTGATGACAGTGTCATATTCAAGCTCCCCGTTTGCGTTGTCAGATAGCTCCTGGCAGGCTTTTTTTAACCCGGGTAAATCCAGTGTGTCATGGGGAGCGTCAGGTGAAGCCTTGAAAAGAAAGTCATAAGGGCTGTACCCGGAAAGCGCCTGCGGTGACAGTCTGGAAAGCTGCAGCTCATAAGGCAAATAGTGGTGTTCTATCGTGCTGACCGGTATATACTGTCCCTGGTGTTTTGCGATTAGTTCCTGTTGTTTCTCTTCTTTTTCACTCACGCTGATTGTCCATTATCCACTTTTTTCCATTATAAACTTAAGCCTGTTTACTTACTCTCGATGGGGTCACTTTCGGATACGCGAGAGCGTTTGAGAGTGCCCTGAATTTGTTTAAGGAGAAGTAACATGAGCATTTACCCATTCAGCGAAGCGGCTGCCATTCAGGGCCCGCAATACATTGACCCATACAACTCGGCACTAAACAGTGAAGAAGTGTACCCGCATCTGTCACCAGGCGATCAAAACATCGTAGATGACTGCGTAGACTATATCTCTGAGCTGCCACTGACTAAAGACGGCAGACTGTATCTTCGCGACAAGAGGAAGCTGTCAGAGGCTGGTGTGGAGGCCTCAGAGCTTTACAGATCTGAGCCTGAGTACAGTGATCGGGTCTATATTGAGATTTCCATTCCTACATCCGAAGAAAGGAGTATGCCGGACTGTTACGGCTACCACACCCTGATAGTTGAAAAGTGGATGTATGACTAAGCTGGTTCCGGATTTCTGACTTATCCCGGCCCGTGGGCCGGGTTCCCGGTTTAGACTTTAAACTGTTTCGCCAGCCCGCGCAGTACCCTGGTCGACTGCTCGACATCCTGGCTTGTCTCAGACAGCAGTTCAGAACTGGATGAGGTTTGCACTGACATTTCATCAATGCTTCTTACCTTCTGGTTCACATCTTCGGTTACCTGCGCCTGCTGTTGCGATGCAGCCAAAATTTGCGCCATCATTTGGTCGATTTTCTCGATGGCTACAGCAATACCGTCAAATGCGCCTTTGGTTTTTTCAGATAGTTCTCCGGTTGCTTTTGCTTTCTTCGCACTGACGCCAATATGCTCATTCACCGAGTTAGCGGCGCTCTGGATTTCACTGATCATTGTCTGGATCTCGCCTGCAGAATCCTGTGCTCTCTGAGCCAGGCCCCGGACCTCATCAGCGACAACGGCAAAGCCGCGCCCTGATTCACCTGCGCGTGCCGCCTCAATGGCTGCATTGAGAGCCAGCAGATTGGTTTGTTCGGTTATTTCCCAAATCACCGTCAGTACGCGGTCAATCTCATTGCTTTTATCCCGCAACACCCGGACGTCCCCTGTCGTTTCATCAACTGACGATATCAGGTCTTCAATTGCGGCCAGGTTTTGGTCGAGGATAGTGAGTCCTTCGGTACCTTTTTGAGACGCTTCATCTGAGGCGTCGGCAGCCTGCCGGGTTAAGTGTGCAACGTCCGTCGTACTGGTCGACATCTGACTTATGGCGCTGACTACCTGCTCAATGTCTGCGCGCTGATGTTGATTGTTGCTGTTTGTTTGATGGGTAATTACAGTCAGGGCTTCTGCATCTTTTCTCAGCCCGGCAGAGGCATTGCTGATTTGTGAAACCATGTCATGCAGCGCCCCTCTCATTCGTTCAACGCTGTTAAGAAGAGCCCCAATCTCCCCACGGTGATTATTGTCTACTTCGGTATGCAAATCCTTTGATGCGATTCGGGCAATCTCTTTCGATACATGCTCAAGAGAGAGGATAACCCGGGACATAATGTGATATAAAAACATGACCACAGCCAAAACCAGTACACACCCCGTAACCGTCGCATATATAACGGACACAGAGGATCGGTTTAGAATCGATAGTTTGCTTCTGGTGTCGTCTTCAATATCAAGCAGAAATGTATCGACCGTTTCACTCATTGCCGCAGCGGACTGATCAAATTCCGCCATGATTTGATTCCCTCCGCTGGGGCCATGTTCAATATAGGCCTGCGCCATGCGCTTGCCATCCCGGTAATAAGCGTCAAACGTCGGCAGCATTGCTCTGTAACGATCTGCATGGTCCGGGTCTAATGTGATCAGCTCTGCGATTAGCTTTCTGAACAGGGCGGCGTTTTTCTCTGCCTCATCAAAGCCATCATTCAGTCCATCCTGTGCGCGGGTGGCGCTGATATCGGTCAGCCATTGCTGAACCTGTACGACGGCAAGCTTCAACTGATGCGCCCGGTTGAGCATCGGGATCTCCTGCCGGTCCAACTGTTGTGATTCTGCCACCACTTCCAGATTTTTGGATACCACAACGCCACCACCCATGATCAGGGTCGCCAGTAACGCGAGTATCGTCAGCACAAACATTTTTCTTATCGTCATATCCCGGCCCCCGGATCAAATGCTGAGACAGCAAAAACCACACAAGCTGTACGCCTCATATAAATCTAGTTGCATTAGCTGGGTTAGTAAAACCAGGAGGAGGGTTAATCGAAAACAAAAATGGGAGAGGCGTGGCTTCACTCAGGGCATGCATGCTGAAGCCTTTGTTTAACTGAAAAATGACTGCCGGTGTATCGCTGTTTTCGGTGGGCCGGAACAATGCCGGCCGCTCAGGATGAACGTCAGGCTCAGCCTGCCATGTGTTCTACTTTGTCCAGGATTGTATCCACAATGTCCCGGGTCGTCATCACCAGCTGGGTATTTCCCTGTACAAATTTGAAATAGCCGTGAGGTGTCAGGAAAGAAGGTGCATGGTTTTCAAGAAAGTGGTTGATAAAATTGGTAACTTCACGGGATTTCGCTTCTATCTCCGGATAATCGCCACTGCCGATTCGCCAGTGGATGTAGCTTGAGTTGTGGTAAGGAGGGGCAGATTCAAGTGAACCAAACAGCAGATAACCGTTAACAGATTTTAAACCCGGGCAGATTTCCAGAAGATCGTGACACAGCTTTTCTTTCATTCAGTCAGTCCTGTATTCCATCAGTGTTGTGAGACAACGCAATCAATGCGCGTTCTGAACATCTTAAGATTAAGAATCTTATAAAACAGAGACATATCACATAAATTATGGATACAGAGCCGCTTAAGCGCACATACGCGGAAGTTTTGTCTGCCATTACTTCAGCAGATTTTATTGCCGACGGGAAAGACAGATACTCAGGGGTGTTCCTGCCTTATCCGTTTGAAGAGTATAAAACGGCCGGAAAGCGGGTCATGGTTGTCGGCAGGGAAACGGCTTTCTGGAACACCAAAAACGGTAAAAACACCATCGGGCGTATTGTGGAACACAATCGTCAAAGCTCCCCGGAGTTGCTGGTTAATGAAGCATTTGAGCGTTATTCCTGGCATTTGCTGGACGGAAAAGGCGGTAAGCTGAAAACCAAGCATGCTTCCCACTTCAAGCGGTTTTACAGCAAAGTCGCCAGTACACTGTCGCAGCATCCGGCCTCGCTGGTGTACGCCAATCTGTTTGCGTGGGATTACGCAGGCCGGACGCCTGCCAACCGCAACAAAGCAGAATTTGAAGTGATTCAGGGCCATTCAGTAGCCCTGCTTGCCAAAGCCATTGAGTTTTGCCAGCCGGAACTCATCATTTTCGCCGCCGGTTGCAACCGAGCGGTCGACAGTACAATAAAACGCCTGATGAACGACCACTTCAATGGATACGAGACAACTGAACTGGTGAAAAAAAGATACTGGCGTTTTTGCAGTAGCGGAATGGATTGTGTTCGGATAGCTCACCCAAGAGCTTCGTCCAAAGAGCACCGTGAATACCGGGAGAGGGTACTTGAGTGGATTGCCGTAGCATAGCTTTTAAGTTTTCCAACATCTTCGTCATCCCGGCCTCCGAGCCGGGATCTGGTAAAGCGAACTGAGATCCAACAGAGACTCTGATCCTGCCACGCACACCGGTCCATCCTGAACTTGATTCAGGATCTGGTACCAGCAGGGGTGGAGGTAAAGGTTTGAGTACTGCAGTCTCAAATATTTCTGTCGGTCTGGTGGAACCTGATGTCAATCAGTAAGCATGCGGCAGGAATCAAGCCCCCTCAACGACTCTTAATCAATGCCCTTTATTATTCAGAAACTCTTCAACCTGGGCATCTAATCTGCTTTTCCACTGATGGGGTATTTCGCGTTCGATCTCCTCGAGCAGGAGTGCAGTTTCCTCACCAGGCGTCACTTGCTGCGCCGCTTTAGCCCACAGATAACTTTTGGCCATTATCTGCGGGCTGTGTTGTTCAGTTTGTTGTAGTTTTTTCCAATACAGCTTAGCGGTTGGCTGATAGGCTTTTTCTAATTTCAAAGATGACGCTATTTCGAACAAATACAACGCTTTGTTTGAGCTGTAGTCGTCACCGTCTTCTTCAGCGGTGGCTTCTAAATAAAGCAGAGCCAGTTTATATGCCGCTTCTCCTGAGCGATTATTGATAGCCTGTTGGTACCAATACTCTGCGCGCTCTGCGCTGAACACTTCCGGGTTGGATATGTAAATATCTCCAAGCGTCTCCTGAGCTTTAACTGCATTTTTCTGCGCCGCCCGTCGACACCAATCAATTGCACTGTGCACGTTAGCTTCGTGCCATTCTGAACCCAGATACAATCGCCCCTTATCGCAGGCTGCTTCGTAAATCCCATTCTCGTAGGCTAACTCAAACCATTCACTGGGGCTTTCAGTGGCATTGGTCATTCCACCACGCAACAAACAAAAGCCGTACTCCTGCTGTGCCGCAGGTATTCCCTGTTTAGCGGCGACTGAAAAGAGCTTACACGCCTTCTCTGAGTCTTGCTTAACCTCCCCCCAACCCATCTTATAAAACAGCGCTAACGCGAAGTTCGCCTCAGAAGACCCCTGTTCGCTGAGTTGCCTAAATATGCTGAGCGACAGGGGATAATCTTCAATTGCAAGCGCGTCATAACCTCGCGTTAGCTGCTCTTTTTGACTTTCAGCATAGCTCAACGACGTAAAAAGCAGACTAAACACAATCAGCCCAAAGCACTTATTTATAATATTTATCATTCAGTTAGTTTCTCGATGGGTAAATACCCTGCAGCGCAATAATCCAGTTCACCACGACATAAGGCATACGGTTCTCATGAGGCTGGTTGCCACCCGCACTATTAACTGTAGTTGAAGCTGTAAAATTATTTGAGGCAACTAAACTAAAAGAGATTGAGTCCGGACTCATTTCAACATCTGGCACACTGGAGGAGTACACAGATTTATTTTTTGGCTTAGCCAACACATTACCTGCCGGATCTGTATCGCTTGCGTTACCGCTAAATGCATGAAGATTGATCACACCATCGATATCTACATCACCTGACATATAAGTAGAAGCCGTATGGGCATGGGATGGCATTTGCGCCTGAGTAAGAGCGACTGTCTCGACACCACCCCGGGCACCCAGTCTGTAGTTGCTTAAGCCAGGGCCATTACCCGCCCCAATCAGAGCCCGGCCACGAGTATCAGGCAAAGCAAAAGTTGTCCTGCCATCACCGCCATATGTTGTTCCCAGGATAGAGAACAGTGCTGTGTTTTGAGAAATGCTTAATAGCTGTCCCTGGGCCAATGCGTATCCGCGGGGTGCGAAGTTTCCGGCAAACGCACACATTGTTCCAATAAGAGGTGTATCACTGCACGCCAATGCATTAGAACTGAACATTAACGAAGGCACGAGAGCCCCAGTGAGAACCAGTTTTCTTATACAAGGATTCATAACTCCACTCCTAGACTAATAAGGTTTACCAGGCGCTGGTTACTAATTGAAATGTCCACTTCGGAATATGTGCAAAACTGAAAGCACAGACATCCTATATCCTTAATTAATAAGCAAAATATATAGTGACAAATCAATCAATAGCGCCAGGCCTTTTCAGTATAGGTTGGATTCGACACATTGATAGGTCATTCAGAATGTCTTTTTAATAGTTTTAATGAATAAGGCGAGAAGTGAAACAGCCGAAACCTTATAGGCCCTTCCACATGCTACCTGCACCCTTCTAACTCCCCACTTGCGCGGCACCTCGCCAGGGGGGAGAGCCACCCCTCACCTCGTTGTTAATCCATGCCTCTAAATGGCCTGGAATAAAAGGGTCAGAGCCGTTTTAAATCAGAGCGTTATTGATGAAATTGAAGGCTTACCGGGAGCAGGTAGAGGGAAGCTAAGTAAGGCAGGAAGATCGGATGGCGGAAGAGCACTGATAAGTAAAACGGCTCTGACCCTCTTTAATTTGACCCTCTTTAATTCCACCTTTGTCATCCCGGCCTTTGAGCCGGGATCTGGTAAAGCGATCTGAGGTCCAACAGAAACACTGGCCCTGCCACGCATACAGGTCCATCCTGAACCTGATTCAGGATCTGGTTTCAGCAAGGGCGGAGGTAAAGGTTTGAGTACTGCCAGTACTCACATTTTTTAGGTTAATTACAGGGTCAAGATCTGTCTTTTGCCCCACGTTATAACATTCCAGTATCGATTAGATTAAACTCTTTAATTCCGCGAACAACAGGTTTATAGAGACATTCTTTCATCGATTTGGTTGATGAAAAATGAAACAAGTCTATGAGCAGATAAGTACGAGCTGGAGTATGTAATTTGTAGTAGCTAGCACACTCCCCGTATTCAAGCACCTCAACATTTCCAAGAACTTTTAGCCGGGACTCCAGGTTCATCGTTAGAATGATGTCGGGGGTAACGATATCAATTTGTTCTGAGAAAAAGTTAATAGCTGAGGATTCAAATGCTTTCGTAAATCCATCAACAAGGTTCCAATCTACTTGCCAGTTGCCTGAGTCATTGCTTAGTTTGGACAGGTTCATAAAGGCAAAGCTCAGGCCTTGATCTGTTGCGAATGTTTCCGCGATCTCAGAAGCATTTGGGATCTCCTCCCATTTACAGCAGTTATGATTCAATCCATATGCAATATAGAATTTCAAAGCGTGAAATCTATGCTGATTCAGAGACCTGTCACCTATAGTTTTTTTTTCAGTGTAATGGTAATGCAGCAAGTCAATATAGTTGTCACCAGTAATATTCAGGGACTCTCGGCCTATAAACAAAACTTTGCACTTTTGTTTGAAGTAGTGTGGGTAGAAGCCATCAAAGACCATATGATCTGAAGTGCGGTTATAGGGAAAGTTTTTCACTGATGCGGACTCATACCACTTCTTGAAAAGTGTATTGAGTTCGTTCTGAACTCTCGTCTCGTTATTCGGATAGTTTAGCTTAGAGAAGTGCATATAGGCTTGCCATTGCTTGTTAAGATTGTCATCAAGATATAGTTTGTTATCGTACAGTTCTTTGCTGGCTAACTCAAAGCTAGGTTTGCTATACGGGAGTCTTTTCACAAAACTGCTTTCAATGCTACCTTACCCCCAAATCCCAGCCACCAGGCAGTACCAAAGCGCAAATGACCACCACCAAAATCACTGCAGTCAAAGTCTTTAAACACCTGGCAAAACTTACACTCCACTGTGCACTGGTCTCCGTTGTCGCGGTCTGTGTGATTCTCTGGGCGATGACCATTGTACCGTTTGATGATCCCTACCTTTCCGATGCTGACTATGGGATTCTGATGGCCCGGCAGGACCTGATGATGACCCTGGCACAGTACGGGGCGTTGTTCTTTTATGGAGTAGGTGTTTACCTGCATATTGTACGGCCTTTTTTAGGCTGCAAATTCCGGAAATGAGAGACTGATACTGGCAGCTTTTGAATCCGGCGCTTATCTTCATCTATCTTTAAAGTAACAACATTATCACGGACGAAGATGCTTTGAGCTTGCGCCGCCACCTCTCCACACTCGCTTTCTCACTGCTGTGCTTTTCACAGGCAGCGCAGAGTAATACCCTGGAATCACTGACTTTCTACACTGAACAGTATCCGCCTTTTAACTACAGTGAAAATGGTGAGCTAAAAGGGATCGCGGTCGATATGCTGGAGGCCGCCAGCAGGAAAGTCGGTCAGCCGGTTACGCCGGACATGGTCAAACTCCGTCCCTGGCCGCGCGCTTACCGGGCTGTCAAGCAGGATCCAAATACCGTGTTGTTTACCATGGTCCGCACCCGCATGCGGGAGGAGATGTTCCAGTGGGCAGGACCTATCTACAAAGTCCGGGTGGTGATGCTGGCCAAGAAAAGCCGTAACATCCGGATATCCGGGCCGGAGGATCTGACCAGGTATTCGGTAGGCGTTATTCTTGATGATGTTGGTGAACAGCTCGCTCTGGAAGCCGGGGTCGCGCTGGTGAATCTTGAACGGACAAACACAGCAGACTCTCTTGCGAAAATGCTTGAGTATGACCGGATTGACCTCTGGGCTTATCAGGAGACAACAGCGCACTGGAGCATGGCTCATGTTGGGATCAACGAAGATGAGTACGAAGCCGTTTATGTGCTCAACGAGGCTGATCTTTACTATGCATTCCACCGTGACACCGATCCCCGCCTGCCAGAGGCGCTACAAAAAGGGCTCGATCTGATTAAAGTACCGGACCCGGAAACCGGTGACAGTGAGTACATGCGGATTTTGCGTAAGTATGAGCTGGAGCCGTTTACCCGGTAGCAAGACCAGATATTCCGGTACCTGCTTTCCCCGCGACAATCTCCTAACATTCCCCGATACAGCCAGACGATTCCGCCACAGATCCCTGGAAAAGTATTCATTACACTGCCTTCGAATCAATAACCTAGACGAATACTTAACAGGTAACAAAATGAAAAAAGCAGTGGCGTTCGCTCTTACGACTTTATTTGCAACAGGTGCACTGGCGGGTGCAACTGATCCAGGTTTTTACGCCGGTGGTGGTGTTGGCCTGACCAAAAGCAAACTGAACAATCTGGATTACGTACATTCCAACACTCTGCATGGTGACCGTGCTCTGCGTGTTTATGGTGGCTACCAGTTCAACCGCATCATTTCTGTTGAAGGTGGCTACACGAAATACGGCGAGTTTAAACTTATTCCTGCCAAAGGTTACGCATGGGATCCAAGTGCTCTTTCGATTGCGGCTAACCTGGGCTACACCTTTGACAACGGCCTTCGTCCGTTTACAACGCTTGGTCTTTCATACCTGAGCCTGAACGAAAAAGGCGGCCGGGCTTTCTCTGATGATTCTGGCAGTGCTTTCCGCTACGGTATCGGCCTGGAATACTCCCCTGCACAGATTGAAGGTCTGGGTGTTCGAATTGCATACGAAGCTGATGGGTTTAACCTTGTTGATGCAGAAGACGGCAGGTCAAACACATTTGCCCTGAGTTCTGTTTACCTGGGCGCGTCTTACAAGTTCTGATAATCCGCTGTTGAGCTGATTAATCTGCGTGAAGCCACTTCTCTGGAAGTGGCTTTTTTTTGGGGGCAGCTCCCTGCCGGCAGTGTACGGCTTTGTCCTTTCTCTCTCCACTGCCGGGGGCTGAGTCCGTATTTGTCACGGAATGTCCGGCTGAAATGGGAGGAGCTTTTAAATCCCCAGCTGTAGGCGATTTCGGTGATCGATTTTCCGGCCAGAACGGGGTCTGTCAGTGCACTGCTGCACTTTTCCAGCCGTCGTTCGATCAGCAGGCGTGCAATCGAGTGTTCCTGCGTTTCAAACAGTTTATTCAGCGAGCGCAGCGACATCTGGTTCTGGCTGGCAATCATAGCCGGATTCAGTTCAGGGTTGTGCAGGTTCTGCTCTATATATTCCCGGATCCGGGACTGCTGATAAGCGCGATAATCCGATGTGCTGCAGCTGTTTTCACTCAGGTGCGCCATAGCGGCGGTGTTGACGGTATCAATCAGAGAGCTCAGAAGACGTTCGCTCTGGTAATGGGGCAGTGCAGGCGCCTCGCGGGCGAATGCCTGAATCAGGGTTGAGGCGACAAAACCAGAACCAGAAGTGCCATCAATACCCAGGCCGGTCAGCAGGGCGGGTGAGAGCAGTTGCTGGCGGACCAGTGGCCACGGAAGACGCATAACATACAGGGTGGTTGGTTCGCTGAACTGCATTTCGAAGGGCCTGCAGGAGTCGAGCAGGGCGAAATCACCTGGCTGCAGGACGTCGCACCGTCCACCCTGGCTGAACGCGCCTTCTCCCTCCAGCTGTAAGGTCAGGATGAGAGCCGGGGCCGGGTTATGGTGATGAGTCCGTTGCAGGCGGTGCGCGGCGGTATTGAGCTCGAAAAGATCGAGCGGGCCCAGCCGGGAGTGCGAGACCTGGCCGTCAAAAGGTTCAGACGGGAGGTTTTCACAGCGAAAACTGACGTCGGAAAAAATCCCTTTGGTTATGCGTTGCCAGCATTCCAGCCGCTCTGGCTCAGGAAGGTGGCTGGTTGACAGGGTATGGCGCATAGATATCACCGCACTATTCAAAATATCAGTTGCTCTGATTAAGAATCATACAGTGATACCGGATAAAAGGACATTGCACAGTTCACATTCGGTATTTCGTTCAGGGCTAGGCCAGCCCAAACCATTGCTGAATAAAGAAGCCCAGCACGGTGAGGATGCTCAGGCCATACAGTATTGCTGTGATCAGGTAGCCGTCGGCGGATTTTTTCGACCGGTTACGACTGCTCATGGTGTGTCTCCCTGATTGTGATGGCGTGGCGCCGGTACTGGTTCCAGCGTTTGAGGCTTCTGGCACGAAGCTCCACACTGGTGTTGAGAAAGCGCCCCAGCGGGCACAGCAGCTTGCACCAGAAATCACTGACCAGCGCGGCCCCGAAAAGACTCAGCGGCAGGATGTACCACTGAATGCCGATACCATCGAGTGAAAACAGCATAGAGAACGGCTCGTAAGAGCCAACCGCCGGGGTGCGGGAGAGGAAAATAAGCATCAGTGAGGCCCACAGCAGCGTGTTGGTCACGGTTTTCAGGTTCCGGCTCAGCCACGGGTACAGGGGCAGGTTGAGCCCGCTCAGTTTGTGCAGCCAGCGCTGGATTTGATGAAACGGACAAAGCTGGCTGCAGTAGACATTGCGCCCAAGCACCAGTATGGCACCGAGTGAGCCGGTCAGCATGATGTACCACAGCAGGTGCTCCCGGGGCGACGGGAAGTAACCCAGCAGCAGTGAGCCTATCATGGTGACCGACATGGCTGAATTAAGGTAGTAACCAATCAGGATTACTGAGCTGGTGGCCAGCAGCTGTCCGTAACGTTTCTGCCACTGACGGGGCACTTTCTTAATCACCAGGGCGGCAATGAACAGCAGTACAGCAAGTGCTTCTTTATGTCCGGCGCTGAAGTGTGGTTCATTCCAGCTGGCAGGCAGATCGTAACGGGCTGCGGCCTGGTGAGCGGCGGTACGCACCGCACCGGTAATAGCGCGGGATGAGAGAGTAGCCCCACTCAGGGCATCGATATCCTCCCCGGGCAAAAAGTCATTGTTGAGCGGCTGATGCAGGAACTGCCGCCAGAAATGGCTGCCCTGAAAGCGGCGAATATACCCCGGGGTTTCCTTGTGGCTGAGCAGGGTGGTGCTGACCAGGCGGCCTTTGCTGATCTCCGTGGCCAGCAGAAGTGGCCCACCGTATCCAGGGCTTTCGCCAAGGCTGATGTGGCGGGTTTCGCTGTCTTTGCTCAGCAGGTACTGATGGCCGGGTGCATCATCGAGACGGGTGATGGTATATCCGCTGTAGTGTTCTTGCAGCAGGACGGAATAATCGGGCTGTTGCCAGATAAGGCCGGTCACCAGTGCGCCAGCCAGAGACAGCCACGCAGCGGTCGTCAGCCAGCGTGAAGTACGGCGGCTGACGGAAGTTGAGGGGGATATCCGTCTGGACATACTGCTCTCCGGGAACGGGCGGCGCAGGGCGCCGCGGGAAAGGTCAGGCTCTGGCGGCTGGCTGAATGTAGTGACGCCAGGTCAGAACCGCGGTGATGAGTGCCGGAAGCCCGAAGCAGAGCAGTCCCATCGCTCCGGACTGCGGCTCGCCTTCGGCAAATGACGCCCACGACCAGCCAATACAGATCCAGCCCAGTCCAAAGGTGGCCAGCAGGCCAAGGTGAGCCGGGATGCCGAGTTCATGATGCTTTCTTAGCTCTGCATAACCCCACAGGGCGGCGGTGGTCGCCATGCCCATCAGATACCACATTAATCCAATCATGCTGGTGCTCCTCAGATAAAATCGCCGTCAAAACCGCTTCGCCAGAATTTGATTACGGCTTTTTCATCATTGATGTTGCCGTAACCAAACAGTACGTCGGCTTCCTTCATCATCCGGTGGACAATACCGGTGGTGAACGTGTTGGAAGCATCGATCAGTCTGTGATGCCAGAAATCCGGCTTGTTCCACGGACAGGCAGCGATACAGGCACCGCAGTCCCCGCCATTATCGGACCAGAACTTGAAGCACTTTTTCGCGTCGTTGTAGAACTTGTGCATGCCGGGAACGCCATGCCAGTTGTAGTTTGGGTCGTCGCTGCCAGGGTAAGTTGGGCCCATGGACGGCTTGTCATCCATACTGATGGCGCCGGACGGGCAGGATTCAGCGCAGCGCTTACAGTTCTCACAAAACTCCATGATGCCGAAGTCGCGGGGTTTGTCGTAGGCGCCTTCTTCCAGCTCCAGATCGGTATACACTTTGCAGATGCGCACCCGTGGGCCGAGTGTCGGAGCGATAAGGCAGCCGTTGCGCGCACCTTCACCCAGCCCGGCGGCTATGGCGTAAGCGACGGAGTTGCCAAGGTCATTGCCTGAACCTACTGCCTGGAATCCAAGGTTACGCAGGAACTTCGCCATGGAACCGGCCAGTACGGTGTTCATGCTGTAACCCATCGCTGCGGTTGCAGAGCCGGGGATCATCGGAGCCGTAGCCATGGCTTCATAGTCCATATCGACCAGCATCACGATGACGCTTTTGGGCTCAAACGGAAAATCCTCTTCCCAGCTCAGTGTTTTTTCTTTGGAGACATCATAGAGCGGGTCGTAATCCCAGCGTTTGTCGCGGCGGCAGATCCCGACGCGGGCCGCGCCAAAGGTTTTGGCGGCGGTTTTGATGGCGCTGACTTTTTCAACCGAGTCTTTGAACGGATAAGGGTGAGGCGACACATCGGACTGATCCCACCCAAGAATGCCGCTGTTGGGGACGCCTGCTGCCTGCATCGGTGAGAGCTGGTTCATTACTTCCCAGCAGGCCCCTTCCAGCGCGTAATCGAGCTGGGTATAACCGACGCGGCTGTTGTCGGCGCGGGTATGCGCGGTGTAATAGTTGAGGAAATGGTGCTGGAAGTTGAATGGCGTTTCTCCTGCCTGCAGCGGACCGCCACTTTCATTACCAAAGCTTTGGTTACGTTCCGGGTATTGTGCGGCCAGCGCGCGGCTGGTGGCGTAGGTCAGCAGTACGTTACGCTGATCCATGGGGTGAAAGTCCGGGGCGATCTCCACCGGAAAACCATCCTGCTCAACGCCTTCTACTTTGTGTTTAATCCAGCCTCCGGCTCCGGCGATGACTCCGGCCCCGGCCAGGGTTCCTGCGCTCAGTTTTAGCAGGTTGCGGCGGCTTTCATCCACGCCTGCGGTTTCTTTCTCGCTCATAGATCCTCTTTACTTGCGTATCCGTTCACGGCTGCTGGTATTGTTTCACGCAGCTGAGCTGAGAACTTGTCTGAGCGGGCATCCGTTTTTGTCTGAGAGGGCACAAGTGAGAGGAGCAGTGACTGTGAGCACTATTTACACTGTAAAGCAGGTCAGATTCTGCCTTGCTGAATGCTGCAAATCCGTAACTGATAGTAATCATAATGTGACAAACTTCAAAATAACTTGCAGTTTGCCCCCCCAGCAAGTAAGTTGGCGTCCAATTTATAAGCACCTAAGGTATAGACGTTGATTTCTACAGCTAACATCACCCAACAATTTGGCGCAAAGCCACTCTTTGAGAACATCTCGGTTAAATTCGGCGAAGGCAATCGCTATGGCCTGATCGGCGCCAACGGCTGTGGCAAATCAACGTTTATGAAAATCCTTTCCGGTGAGCTGGAGCCGACCTCAGGTAACGTAAGCTACGACCCGAACGAGCGCGTCGCTAAGCTGAACCAGGACCAGTTCGCCTACGAAGAGTTCACAGTAGTTGATACCGTTATCATGGGTCACAAAGAGCTGTGGGAAGTGAAGCAGGAACGTGACCGTATCTACTCCCTTGCGGAGATGAGCGAAGAAGACGGCATGAAAGTCGCCGATCTGGAAGTTCAGTTCGCAGAGATGGACGGCTACATGGCAGAAGCCAAAGCCGGTGAACTGCTGCTGGCGGTAGGTATCCCTGAAGAGCAGCACTTCGGCCTGATGAGCGAAGTTGCACCGGGCTGGAAACTGCGTGTGCTTCTGGCGCAGGTACTGTTTGCTGACCCGCACATCATGCTGCTCGACGAACCAACCAACAACCTGGATATGGACACCATCCGCTGGCTGGAAGAGACCCTGAACCAGCGTAACTGCACCATGATCATCATCTCGCACGACCGTCACTTCCTGAACAGTGTCTGTACCCACATGGCTGATCTGGACTACGGTGAGCTGCGTGTTTACCCGGGTAACTACGATGAATACATGACGGCAGCAAGCCAGGCCCGTGCCCGTCTGCTGGCAGACAACGCCAAGAAGAAAGCACAGATCGCTGAGCTGCAAACCTTCGTAGCGCGTTTCTCGGCAAACGCATCGAAAGCGAAGCAGGCGACTTCCCGTGCCAAGCAGATCGATAAGATCCAGCTGGACGAAGTGAAAGCATCGAGCCGCCAGAACCCGTTCATCCGTTTCGAGCAGAGCAAAGAGCTGTTCCGTAACGCACTGAACGTGGAAGGTCTGTCTCAGGGTTATGAAGAAGACCTGTTCTCAGGCTTTGACGCTATCTTTGAAGTGGGTGAGCGCGTTGCGATCATCGGTGAGAACGGCGTGGGTAAAACCACTCTGCTGAACACCCTGGCGGGTGCAATGGCGCCGCGTACCGGTGAGTACAAGTGGTCTGAAAACTCAAACATCGGTTACTACGCGCAGGACCATGCAGAAGATTTCGAACAGGACATGAACCTGTTTGACTGGATGAGCCAGTGGCGTCAGGAAGGGGAAGATGAGCAGGTAGTGCGCAGCTTCCTGGGCCGCATGCTGTTTGGCCAGGACGACATCAAGAAATCAGTAAAAGTGATTTCCGGTGGTGAGCAGGGCCGTATGCTGCTTGGCAAGATCATGATGCACAAGCCAAACATTCTGCTGATGGACGAACCAACCAACCACATGGATATGGAATCGATCGAATCACTGAACACCGCGCTGGAGCAGTACAAAGGCACTCTGTTCTTCGTATCGCACGACCGCGTGTTCGTAGACTCTCTGGCTACCCGTATCCTGGAAGTCCGTGACGGTAAGATCCACGACTTCCGCGGTACTTACGCCGAGTTCCTGAAAGCGAAAGGCATTGAAGGCTGATAAGCCTGAACAGAAAAGCCCGGACAGTTTAGTTGTCCGGGCTTTTTTTTATAGAATCACTCTGGCGACGTATCCGGCTGTGGGTGACATCGTTGCAGTAACTCACAGCAAATTCCCGCCAGCAGGTACCAGGAGAGGATAAACCAACCAGCCAGCCATTTATCGAACTCAGGTGCGATATGAGCGATGGCCGTATCCTGTTTTTGGTGTCTTATCTTTATCTGTTTACCCAAAGGGAAATGAAAACAGTCGTTGTCGGATAAACTTGATAACTGAAGCTTCTCACCATGCTGGTCTGTGTAGCTTATCAGTACTTCGCAGGTTGGAACCCAATATCCCAGACCGTGGTCAGACTGATACTTCTCCTTATCGATATGTCCGGTGACTTCGCCCCAGGTCTCTGTATACATGTCCTGATCTTCAGGCCGGGAAAGCTTCAGATAACCCCAGATCAGTATCAGTGTAAGCAGCACAAATACGATGGCAAGCTGTACCGGGAGCAGGCAGAAAACCCTTTTCAAAAACTCCTTCCTTTCTTTCTGTTATTTGTTTTTAGAATGGTGACGATGGTCACATAAGGGGTGTGGGGTTACGTTAGTTTAATGTCAATTTATTATTCATTCCGGGGCTCAGATGACAAAGTCACCTGAACATTCAGGCGGCTTCAGAAATCAGACCGAAGAGATGACCGAGCGGGAAGTGATCGATAAGTACGCGCCGGACAGCGGCCTGTAGCCTGCCAGCCTTTGAAAGCATAAATGGGATAACCGTTGGGGTTCACGCGTATAAGCGTTGAATCCTCAGCGGGAGATTGATACATTTGTCATCGTAAATACATTCCTCAACTGGAGACGCCGCTCCGGGATTAACAAGAGTTTTAATCCTGGGAACTGAAAAAACTTAAACGCACTTTAGATACAAAACACGAACCCGGGTAACTGTGCCTGGCCGTTACGTTTGCAACTTTTTTGCGGGCTGGCTGCTGCACATGAGTCTGGCAACTTCGTGAACTTTCCATATTGCTTAGCGCAATGTGTCGTGTCTGTGTGTTTGGTTATTTCTGTTGGCGGAACTTCAGCATTACGACACTCCTCATTAGATTTAGCTTTCACGCAGACTCACTTAAGACTCCCGTAAGGGATAATTTATTAAGGCAAACGAGATGTTTGAAAAACTAAACAAAATCAATGCAAAACCAGCGCTGTACGGGTTCTACACCGCCGCAGACATGTGGAATGATCCGTATATTTCAACCCAGATGCTTGAGTTTCACCTGAGCGATTCAACCGAGCTGGCATCCAGAAACAGCGCGTTTATTGAGCGCAGCGTGGAGTGGATTGTTGGGCGATTTGAACTGGGTAAGGGCAGCGCAGTGGCCGACTTTGGCTGCGGCCCGGGCCTTTATGCCAGCCGCTTTGCTGAGCGCGGAATTAACGTCACCGGGGTCGATTTTTCTGAAAACTCCATCTGCTACGCCAGAGCGCAGGCGGCAGAAAAAGGGCTTGAGATTGACTACCGCAACCAGGACTACCTTGAGTTCAGAGCGGACAGAAAGTATGACCTGGTGACCATGATCTACTGCGACTTCTGCGCCCTGAACCCGGAGCAAAGACGCACCTTGCTGGCCCGGTACTATGATGCCCTGAGCGAGGGTGGCTCACTGCTGCTCGATGTCTGCTCCATGGCTCAGTACAACAAGGTGGCAGAGATGTCTGAACTTGCGTTTCGCCAGATGGGTGACTTCTGGGCAAGCGGTGACTACTACGGTTTCCTGAATACGTTTAAGTATGAAGAGCAGAAAGTGGTGCTTAACAAGCACACCATCGTAGAGCCGGAGCGCACCCGGACCATCTATAACTGGCTGAAGCACTTCAGTCTGGAAGAACTGCGTCGTGAACTGGCACAAAGCGGTTTTGAAGTGGTGGAACACTACGCCAATGTCGCCGGTGATCCTTACTCTGAAGAGGCCACCGAAATTGCTGTGATTGCGCGTAAAGTGTAGTTCAGCTTAAGTCCTGGGGGATACGGGGAGTTCCCCGTATCCCTCGCTTACGGGTACATCAGTAAAAGATGAACTTGTAGTTGGTTTGCGCATATCTGAGTTCATATCAGATAAACAGAGCCACCATAACCACAACAGCCAAAACCTGAATCACCGGATGTGCGGGTTTTGTTACTGTTGTGATGTTCTCTTCACGATGACGCTCTGCGCCCAGCGTATATTTTGGATGATAGATCGGATACATATTGACCTCCTTAGTGGTGTTGGAGGTATTATTGAGTCTATAACCTGAATAAATAACGACTGGATGAAAATGGATAGTTCGTCTTTTATTTCCGCCGCACTGCTGCAGCGGCTCAGACAACTGAGTAAGTGGTATCCGCCCGGAGATGAGGTGGAAGTGGAGCTGCCGGTCCTGGCTGAAAAGCTGGCCTGCAGCGAGCGTAACGTCAGCAAGCTGATGCGCTCTCTGGCTGACAAAGAGCTTTTGAACTGGACGGCCGGGCGGGGGCGGGGAAGGCGTTCTAAGCTTGAGCTGCGCAAAAGTTTTGGTGAGGTGCTGCTGGGCCAGTTTGAGCAACTGGCGAAAAGCGGCCGTATCGATCAGGCGTATCACCTGGCGGAGCAGTTTGATCAGCAGTCGCTGTTTCAGGACAGGCTGCCGCTGTGGCTGGACAAAGCACAGGAGCAGCTCCGTGAGCTGAATACTCTGGTTTGTCTGGTTCCTTACTCTTTCCCCGAGTGGCGGCCATATCGGGCGCTCTCTGCCCGTTCAGTGATGCTGATTAACAGTTTGTTTGATCCTCTGGTTCGTTTCGATGCCGATCAGCAGCGTATCGTTCCTCACCTTGCGCACCGCATTGTCTGGTCTGAAACTCAGCTCCGGCTGCGTATTCGTGAGCATGTGAAGCTGCACAACGGGAAACCGCTGACGCCTGAGCTGGTTAAAGACAATATCGTTTACCGGCGGGATACCCCCCATCCGTATCAGCTGTTGTTCCGGCACCTTGACAGCGTGGAGGTGGACGGTCAGTGGGTGGTGTTCACTCTTGGTCAGCCTGATCCGGTTTTTCTTCATCTGTTGGCAGACGCGCACAGCGCCGTGTTTGACTTATCCGCGCAGGATAAACCGGCTGGTACCGGCCCTTATCAAATTGATCTGCACCAGCCTGATCACTGGAGCCTGGTACGAAATAAACACTACTTTGGTTTTGGTGGCCAGATAGAGCGGATTGATTTCTGGGCAAACATGAGCTCATCGGGGCCTGCGTATGCTCACCTTCAGGAGGTCACTGGTCAGGAGGCAGAAGAGGAGGGAGTGGAGCGCAGTGGCTGTAGTGTATTGCAGTTTAAACACCATTCATCCTCCTTGTCTGCGGAAGAGAGGGCCTGGCTGGTGTATCATTTTCGGGCTGCCCTGCCACCTGAAATGAGCCCCGCCAGCACATTGCTCCAGCATCATCAGGATGAGGGATTTCATCTGTTTAATACCAGCATGCAGCTTCCCGGGCGGGAGGTCGTCTTTGAGTATGGTCATTGTGAGCAGCAGGACGCCCTTCACTGGGTACTTCACTCCCTGAGCCGGCTGGGACTGAAGTGGACCACCAGGAAAAAAGGTGCAGTGGCAGACAAGGCAGCAGATGTTATCTATGACTGCTATGTGTTCAGTGATGATACCGCTTTTCAGTACTACGAATGGCTGCTTGCCGGGGAGGTATTTACTGATTGTTTGCCAACGGGTGCACAGCAGAGTCTGGTGCGTTTTATCGATATTCTGATGCAGGAGAGTGAAAACAGTCAGGACTTTTTGCGCAAGCTCTACCGGGCGGAAGACTGGCTTATTCAGAACTATTATTACGCGCCGCTTTGGCGTGACAGCATCGCCTATTCCCACGCAGAAAACCTGCATGGTACTGAGACTGACAATATGGGGATCATGTCGCTGGCGAATATGTGGCTGGAGTAAAACTGCGCCGGTTTGGCTGATTGCACCTATGCTTTTGACTACGGGAGACCATAACTTCCGGTCAGTCAAAGCAAAAGGAAGGCAACATGAGTAAACCCATAATCGCCGCTGTCCGGCCGGCTAAAGTCAGCCTGAAAGCGGGAGAAGAGAACTATTTCTGTGTTTGCGGACGTTCTCAGAAACAGCCGTTCTGCGACGGCTCCCACGCCGGAACTGAGTTTAAGCCAAAGCGTTTTGCAGCAGACGAAAGCGGTGATGCTTATCTGTGTCAGTGTAAACACAGCCGCAATCTGCCCTACTGTGACGGCAGCCATAAACAGTTCGATGCCGGTCAGGTGGGGAAAGAAGGCCCGGGCGTCAGCACCGGTGAGGGCGCGCCTCAGGCCGTCGCGACCAAAGAGGAGCCGACGGTTACTTTTATCCATCAGCTTGCCCGGGAAGGGTTGAGCAGCATGGGCCATCATGGCCCCATGACGTCGATGGGTGTGCCGAGACACCAGTTGCCGCACTGGGATGACCTTCAGATTATGGTGGCCCAGATGGCGACCAGGCCTCTGATGGAAGACGTGCCGGTCGACACTGAGCTGGTGATCGGCCCGGAGGCGAAAAAACCGCTTAAGCTGACTATCCCGCTGTTTGTGTCGGATATGAGCTTTGGCGCCTTGTCTGAAGAAGCCAAGACGGCGCTCGCAAAAGGAGCTGAGCTGGCCGGAACCGGGATTTGTTCCGGCGAGGGTGGCATGCTGCCTGAGGAACAGGCTGCGAACTCGCGTTATTTCTACGAATACGCCAGTGCCGGATTCGGTTACCAGGAGTCACTGCTCAGCAGGGTACAGGCGTTTCACTTCAAAGGTGGGCAGGGTGCCAAAACCGGTACCGGCGGACACCTTCCCGGAGCGAAAAATATCGGTAAGATAGCCCAGGTGCGCGGGATTGAAGCGGGCACGCCAGCCATCTCCCCTCCAACGTTTAAAGATCTCCACACGGTCAAAGACTTTGCCCGCTTTGCAGACCGGGTACGGGAAGTCTCCGGTGGCATTCCGGTCGGATTCAAGCTCAGTGCCAACCATATCGAGCGTGATATTCAGTTCGCTCTGGATGCGGGCGCGGACTATATCATTCTTGACGGACGGGGCGGCGGCACCGGAGCCGCCCCGGAGATGTTCCGGGACCATATCAGCGTACCGACCATTCCGGCACTGGCCCGGGCGAGGCGCTGCCTGGACCGGCAGGGAGCCAGCGGGCGGGTGACCCTGATCATTACCGGTGGGCTGAGGGTGCCGATGGACTTTGTTAAAGCCATGGCGCTCGGCGCCGACGGCGTGGCGGTATCCAACAGTGCGATGCAGTCCATTGGCTGCGTTGCGGCGAGAATGTGTAATACCAACAACTGCCCGGCGGGGATCGCGACCCAGAAAGCGGACCTTCGCCAGCGGCTTAATGTGGACAAGTCAGCACGTCAACTGGCTAATTTCTTTGAAGCGTCAGTCTCACTGATGCAGGTGATGGCCAGAGCCTGCGGTCACGACCATCTGAGCAAGTTCAACCGCGATGATCTGGCGACCTGGCACCGGGAGATGGCGATGCTCTCCGGGGTGGCCTATTCGGGGTATCTGCCTCTGGAGTAAGAAATCAGGCCGGACAGCGAGTGCTGCCCGGCCTGTTTTTGGTTGGTCTGCTTGTGACAGACTGTTTTTAGCGGGGCTGGCTGAACACAGTCACAGCGGTGCCTTCAACCAGAGTCTGACCTGAGAGGCCGCTGACGCTGGTGGTACCACTGGCATCGGCGATTTTGGTCCAGCTGCCTGACGGCAGGCTGATGGTCTGGTTGTTGCCGCTGTTGTAGACCACAAACAGGTTGTGGCTGTCTGCCGGATACCGGATGTGTCCGGTAACCAGCTGGCCGCCAAAGGCATCCGGGCGTGTCACGCTCATATAGCTGGCGATGTCCTGGTTGCTGGTCATACGAAGGCCCGGGTGGGCTTTGCGCAGCGCGACCAGATCCCGGAAGTAGCCAAAGCTGGCGGCATTATCCACCTTACGCTGCCATTTGATGCTGTTGAAGCTGTCCGGCGCGTTGTATGTGTTGTGGGTACCACCGTGCTCACCGTAGTTCCAGGCATCAGCGATATGCATCTGCTCATCGCGGGTTTTGGTGCGCAGGAATTCGTCTCCGGCATGGATAAACGGAATGCCCTGACTGGTCAGGATCATGCCGGTACCGAAGTTAACGATACGTTTGGCGTAACCCAGGTCAGCTGGCGGTGTCAGGGAAAGGATCTGATGCGAACCGTTCTGGCTGACGTTGGTGGACAGGCTGAGGTAAACCTTGTCCCACAGGCCGAAGTTATCGTGAGCGGAGATGTAGTTGATGCTCTGCTCCGGATCGGCGGCGTAGTTGCGGAACCAGGTGCCGTTGCGGCCATCGTTCGGGTCATAAGCCGAACCGCGCAGGCCGTCGTAGATTGACCAGCCGTTATCTGCGCCGGACAGGTTATTAAACATATATCCGGTACGGGTATCGTCGTTAGAGCCTTTCAGCGCTTCACGATAGGCACCGTTAAACACGCCTACGTGCTCTTCCACCATCTTGTGTGTAGTGCCGTAGCGCACCCGCTCGCCCTCTTTGGCATCATACGCGTAGCCATTCCATGGTTCGCCGTAGAGCAGCAGGTTACGGCCCGGGAAGCGCTCGTTCAGGTGGCGGCCCCATTTCTCCACCTCTGCGTGAGAGAAGATGCCGATCAGGTCAAAGCGGAAGCCGTCGATGCCGTACTCATCCACCCAGTAGGCCAGCGAGTCCTGGATCATCCTGCTGACCATAGGTACGTCTGCGTCGATGGAGTTGCCGGTACCGGAGAGGTCGGTTGGGGTGTAGTAACTCTGGGAGATGTTTTCGAACATCTCTTTTGAGTAGGTGTGGTTGTAGACCACGTCCATAATCACCCGGATCCCCGCTTTGTGGAACTCGTTCACCATGGTCTTAAACTCTTTGGCGCGGGCCTGGTAGTCGGTGGGCACCTGAGAGTAGCGCTCTTCCGGCACATTGTAGTTACGCGGGTCGTAACCCCAGTTGTAACAGGGATCGCTGTCCGGCAGGCCGTCGCAGGTCGCATAGTCATAGACCGGCAGCAGCTGTACGTGGGTGACGCCAAGCTCAAGCAGGTGGTCCAGGCCGGTTTTAGCCCCGTTGTAACGGGTGCCAGGCTCGACCAGCCCCATATACTTACCCTGTTTGTTGCTGCTCACGCCTGATGTCGGGTGGATGGAGAAGTCGCGCACGTGCAGTTCGTAGATCACCGCGTCTTCACGGTTTAACAGCTGTGGCCGCTCTGCCCAGCCACCGTCTGGTGCTGTACGGCTCATATCCATGACGATATTGACCGCCTCCTGGTCTCCGGTGCCCGGCTTCGCCATTTTTCCGTAAGGATCGCGGACCTGAACTCCGTTGATTTTAAAGGTGTACTCGGCAAGGTGCAGGTCACCGCTGACGCTGGTCTGATAGACACCGGTGTAGCCGTTAAAGTCGCTGACTTTGCTCAGCGGATACTCCTGGCCATTTACGGTTACAGTGACCTGACTGCTGTCCGGAGACCAGATGGAGAAAGTGGTTTTGTCACTCTGATACTCAGCGCCGAGCGTCTCAGTACAGCCTGTCTCACACGGTGAGTCCAGCGCTTCCAGCGTGTAGGCCAGGGTCTGGTCATTGACTGTGATCCGGTAGTTGCCGGTGACTGAGGTGTAGATATCATCGCCAGAGGCATCCAGTACGCCGTCCGCGTTATCATCGCCGTAGTTCTGGCTCCAGTCGCCCGTCACATCGAACTTAAATCTCTGCTCACTCTGGCCGTCAAAATGGACATCCAACTGCCAGGTATTGGCGCTGACTTTGGTCATGGCGCTGGTCGCCCAGCCGTTAGCGGTGCCACGGAAGTAGAGCTGGGCGAATCCCGGCTCCCCTGCATCGCAACTGCTGACCTGGGTGGTATTGATGGTCTGGCTGTCCGGGTAAAGGTCGATTTTATAGTGCTGGTTGCCGGTGACCACGTAATCCTGGTCCGGAATGGCCTGCTGCCAGTCGCCATAACGGTCGAGCTTAAAGCGCGGTGAGCCGTTCTCGTCGCCGCTGGCGAAGTACTGGCAGGTCTGATAGTGATTGCTGGTCAGCCGGGTCATCGCGGCAGCGTTCCAGTCGTTGGGTGTTCCCCGGAAATACCAGTCTGCGTATGCCTGGCTGCTGGCCAGGCAAAGACCGGTGAAAAGCAGAGGTAGGGTTTTCATTTTTATCTGTTCCTTTTGTCCTGCGCCGGCGTCAGTGCCGACTCCCAACACATAGAACAAAAAAAACGTGCCTGAAGAGCCTGAAACAGCAAAATGTGATGCCGTGTCCACATTGTGCGGCTTCGAATTTAATTGCTGTGACTTGGCTAACTCAGCCTCCTTTTCTACGCCCCTCCGGGTGTGTCAGGGGATGAGATGAACCCCGGGTCTATTGGTTTTACTGGAGGTATTTTCTTTTATTTCAATGGTTAATTATGTAATTCTGACGATTATTATGGATGAAGATTGATGAGGTGAGTGGTGGTTTGGAAAGGAACAGTCAGGGTAGATGAAACGTATCTCAACAAATCTTTTTGGGAAGGTTGTGTGCTGCACTCTGATGAGGGGTAAAAGCAGGCAGAATAGGAAGAATAAAAAAATGCCGGGCAGGCCCGGCATGAAGAGTTGATTATGAGCTGTTTAAGCTGCTTTCATTATCACCTGATTGCGGCCGGAGTTTTTAGCCTGCAGCAGGGCTTTGTCTGCCCGGATGATACTCGATTGCTCACCTTCTTCTACCTTGCTCAGACCTACGCTGACCGTCAGGTGCAGGGTGTGGCTGCCAATCAGGATTGGCTGGTTGGCGATGCTTGAACGCAGTGCCTCCAGCTGGGCATAGGCCTCCTGATTGTCACGGGCATGAAACAACACGCAGAACTCTGCACCGCTAATCCGCGCGATGCTGAGGGCGCCAGGTTCTGGAAAGTAAGAGCGCAGGATAGCCCCGGTCTCTTTCAGTACCCGGTCTCCGATAGCGTGACCAAAGCGATCGTTGTAGTTGCGGAAGTTGTCGATATCCACAAACGCCAGGTAGTAGTCAGGTTTGATCAGAGCAAAATCGAGTTCCTTACGCAGCCGGGCCTTATTATCCAGCAGGGTCAGCGGATCTTTGTATTTCAGGTGATCGCGCAGAATGTGGTTGCTCAGCTCGGCTGAAGCAAAGGTCTGAATGGATTTGATCACAACGCCTGGTAGCGGCAGACGGCATGTGATGTACAGAATGCCACCCAGCTTACCTTTGTGGTTGAGTGGGATCCGGTAGTGGCGTTGGTTAATACGCAGGTTTTGCGCCAGGTGGTCGGCGTCTTTTCCCATGTAGTAACCCACTTTGTTTGACTGAAGCTGCTTTGACAGCTTTTTCGCTTCCACAATCAGCTGGCGGTGGCCACGGTAATCCAGGGTGGCAAAAGTCTGGCTGCATGGGTAGTAGATATACAGCTGAACACCGCGGGCAAAGCAGAAGCGCTTGATGGTTTGTTTCAGCAGACTCTGGAAAGCGAGCAGATCCTCGGTTTTGCTCAGGCGGCGCAGGTCGCGGTTGAGCTGAACACCGAGGTATTTGATGGCAATCCAGGTGGAGATAAGTGCAAACAGGATCAGGGCTGTCAGATAGTACTGGTTACTGCTGGACAGGATATCGGCGCGGTTGGTACCGGCAACAAACACCCAGTCGAGGTCATTGGCGGCATCAAACACGGAGATATGGTTCTGGCTGTTGTGGTAGAACTCCAGTTTGCCATGTTTCTGCCCTTTGTTGATCAGTGGCTCAACGCCGGCAAGATAATTGATCGACTGCTGGCCGATCTTGCGGCTTTGCGGGTGATAAACCAGTCTGCGGGTATCCCGGTCTACAATAAACAGATAGCCATGATTAAGCGGAGTGAGCTGTTTAAGATGCTGGGTGAGGTAAAGGAGGTCAAACTCAATCCACAGTGCATAAGCCGGAGTATCATTGGAATGCCTGACGGCAAACACCCAGTGGCCCGGGGTTTTTTCATAAATGGACGACACTTCGAAAGCTTCACCATATTCACTCAGGGAGTGCCAGCTCAGCCCTTTGACCATTGCCGGGGAGAGTCCGCTTTGCGCAGCCGTCAGGTAGTTATTGTTGTTTTTTTCATGCAGCACTATGTCTGAATAGAGTGGGGTATCACGCAGCAGCTTTGCAACCGTCTGCTGGTAAGAGTCAGAGCCCTGCTCTTCCCATAACCGTTCCAGTACATAGAACTTGTTGATGGCAGCACTCAGATGGGCATCTAACATTGCGCTGGCAATGCGGATGCTGGTCTGGGACTGCTGATAAGCCGAGAGTTCAGATTTTGTAGCCTGTACGCCGGCCAGATATAAACTGTACAGCGCAAGGGAGACCAGCAGCGGACGCAGCAGTCTCAGAATGTATTTAGGTAATGCCATTGACGTATATGTTTTTTGTTAAATTATTTTGATTTGGCCAGATCCTTACGCTTCGTATGTCGTCTGGTATCTGAACCTGGGCGCCATATTATTGTGAAATCTGGCACCTATCAATGATTATATTAATGGTCAATGGTAGGGGTTGAAACGTATACAGGCCATGGTGGTGATGGAGCGCTTTGCTTCACTTCGTGGTACGTGGTTCGCGGGTTTGGTTCAGGAAGGTGGGGAGAAAAAAATCCCAACAGCTTAGCTGTCGGGATTTATCATATTGCCGAGAACCGAGAACCGAGAACCGAGAACCGAGAACCGAGAACCGAGAACCGAGAACCGAGAACCCAGTACCTAGAACCCAGTACCTAGAACCCAGGACCGAGTACCAAGCTCTTACTCTTCCGTTTCTTTACTCTCGCTTTTCGCCTTTGCTTTTCGTTTCACCCCATGCTCCCTGCACGACAGGATCACCATAGAAAATGGCTCAACCAGTCGTTCGCGGTCTGCTGGCTGGGGTTCGACCTTGGCCTGGGTAGTATCACACAGCACCGTCCATTTCTGGCCCAGGTCTGAAGGCAGCTTATAGCGGGCCGGTACACTGGACTGGTTAATGAGGTAAAGCAGTTCATCACCGTCTTCATCCAGCCCCAGATGCAGGGCAATAGCCCGGATCTGGTTCCAGTCGTCATGAGACATCAGCTCACCACCGGTACGCATCCAGCTGACCCGGTTGCGATGGCGTGAGTTACCGCTGAAGGCTTTGACGAACGGCAGCATATACTTCTGGCGGGCGGCATTCATATCAGCCAGCCACTGCCGGAAGTTTTGCTGGGTATGGGTCAGGTTCCAGTCCAGCCAGCTGGTTTCGCTGTCCTGACAGTAGGCGTTGTTGTTGCCGCCCTGGGTGTGGGAGACCACATCCGCCATCAGAATGTGCGGGATACCAAAACCAAACAGCAGACTGGCGATGAAATTACGCTTTTGCTTCTCACGGGTTGCCAGGATCAGCGGGTTGGTGGTTTCCCCCTCGATGCCATAGTTATCAGAGCGGTTGTCACCGTGGCCATCACGGTTACCTTCGCCATTTTTGACGTTGTTTTTATGTTTGTAAGAGACCAGGTCCTGCAGGGTAAAACCGTCGTGATAGGTAATGTAGTTGACGGTCAGCTTCTCCGGCCAGCGGCTGGCGGAGTATATATCCCGAGAGCCCATGATCCGGGTGGCGAACTCCTTCAGATAGCCGAAATCACCGCGCCAGAAGCTGCGGGTAATATCGCGGAACTTATCGTTACACTCATTCCAGCCATCAGGGAAGTTACCGACCTGGTAACCGTTCGGACCGATATCCCACGGCTCTGCAATCAGTTTAACTTTTTGCAGTACCGGGTCCTGGCCAACCGCCTGGAAGAACGAAGCGCCCTGGTTGAAGTGCTCCCGGTTGCGACCCAGCGTTGCCGCCAGATCGAAACGGAAACCATCGATACGGTATTCCTGTACCCAGTAGCGCAGCGTATCCATCACCAGGTTCAGGGTTGGCTGGTGGGTCAGATCCAGCGCGTTACCACAACCGGTATAGTTGGAGAAGTGATGGTCATGGCGCAGGTAGTGACGGTGGTCGAGTGCCTTCAGGTTAAAGACTGGTCCGCCATCGCCGGCTTCTGCACTGTGGTTGTACACCACGTCCATAATCACTTCGATGCCGTTACGGTGCAGCTCGCGCACCGCGGTTTTAAATTCGGTGACTGCATCCTGGGTGGCGTACCTTGGGTCCGGCACCATAAACAGATACGGGTTGTAGCCCCAGTAGTTCACCATTCCGCGTTCAAGCAGATGCGGTTCGTGCATACAGGCGGTAACCGGCAGTAACTGAAGCGCAGTGACGCCCTGCTCTTTATAGAAAGAGAGCATTGCCGGAGAGACCAGCCCCAGGTAACTTCCCTGATGACGGGCTTCCACTTCCGGATGAAGTTTGGTGACGCCTTTTACATGAGTCTCGTAAAGGACGATTTCTTCAATCGGCCGGTTTGGTGATTTTACGTCCTGCCAGTCAAAGTGATGGTCAGCCACCACACATTTGCTGATCTGCCAGCTTTTTTCAGGGCTGAAAGGGGGGGCGTAGCCAAGTGGCCCATCTAATGCTTTTGCGTATGGGTCGGAGATGAGTAATTTTTCGTCTTTATGATCGACGACGTAACCGTAACGCTGTCCGGCTTTGATTCCTTCAATATAGGTATAAAAAATTCCCTTCGGACCGGACGTTAAAGGGAACGTTTCAAATTCCTGGCTGTCTTTAAACAGTACCAGAGCAATGTTCTTCCCTTCTGGTGCGTGAATGGCGAAGTTGCATCCGTTGCTGTCCAGGGTCGCACCTAAAGGGTATGGGCTTGCCAGATTGTTTTCCATGATCATGTATTTTTGGTTCTAGTTATAGCTCTCTACAAGTATGAGTTGTGACGAAAATCCGTCAACCGCCTTTTGGTCAACTTTTGTCATGAAAGTTTATTTCTTTTTACCTTACCTACCTTAGCAGATGTTTGATGAAACTCTCACTCTGTAGTTAATAATTGGTTCGTTCAACGTCATACTCAACCCTGTTTTGGTGATTTGACTCGCAAAAACGCTATACGCTAAACGATCTCCTCCTTTCTCCTCCCCCTGCAAAAAAACGTGGGTGGAGGAAGCCGCTTTTGTCATCACTCCTTAACATTGTAAACCGTGAAACAAAAACTGATTCACAAACCTGTGACCCTCTATTTGGCAATTACTGCCTTTGTTGCCTCACCAGGGACCGGGAGAGAAATCAATACAATGAAAATCAATCGTTAAGGAGATAACGATGTCTTTTAAGAAAGTAAGCGTAATTGCTGCTGCAGTGGGTGCGGCTCTGTTTGCAGGCTCTGCAATGGCAGAGGTTCAGGAAGGCTGGACTGTTAATGGTTATGCACATCTTCTGTATAACTACGGTGAGTCTCAGACACTGGCTGATACCTGGAAACACCGCGATGGATACCGTGCTGCAGGTGCAGCGTTCTCAGGCAACCCAAATCAGGTTGAGTTTACCGTAACCCGTGGTGATAACTACGATAACGGTGCCTGGTCGAAATATGTACTGAAAACTGAGTACGGTAACAACGAAGACCACCCTGATTTTGGTAGTGGCCGTGGTTGGTATAACTCTTCTTCGGGCAACGAAGCACACGGTATGAGTGGCGCGCTGGAAGTTAAAGAGGCCTATGTTGAGCTGGGTGACCTGTCTTACTTTAAAGAAGGTATGAGCATCTGGGCAGGTAAGCGTTATCTGAACCGTCAGGCTGGTATCATTACTAAAGAGTTCTGGAAGCAGTCTTCAGGTGTGGGTGCTGGTATTCAGTACAACAATATGGGTGTAGCGGTTGTTTCTGCAGATCCAGGTCAGGGTAAGAGTAATAAAGAAGGTCAAACTACAGATGGTACTGCTGGTGGCCGTAGTACAACTATGACGTCTGTTGATTTTTACTACTACGGTGCTGAAGCTCTGGGTGGGCGTTTCGACTTTGACCTTAAGCTGATGTCACGAGCCAATATGGATGAAAAAGCAGGTTCTGACGATAAGGCTGAAAAAGGTGTTGGTGCCGGTATCACATATTCCCGTGACTACTATGGTTTTGATGGCTGGTCGACCACTGGTTTAACTTACGGTAAAGACCTCGCTGCAATCAAAGGCATGAACTTTGGTAAGTGGAGTGATATGAACAAAGATGATGTTTCATTGTTCTTTACTTCCTACGGTGTAGCTAACATTACTGACAACTTCCAGCTGGGTTCTGAAGTCGTATACTGGGATCTTAAAAATGATGAGCTTGGTAATGTATGGGGCTCAGAAGGCGGCGTGAAGCGCATGATCGTAGGTTTGACTCCTAGCTACAAAGTTAATGAGAACTTCCGTTTTGAAACTGTGCTGACATACGGCAACGAGAAGATTCAGGACGATATTTGGGGTGGCCGTGAAGGTGATACCAAGTTCTACACAGCAACTCTGGCACCAGTATTTACAGTAAATGCTGACTACTGGGGACGTCCACAAATTAAACCTTATGTTGCTTACATGAAAGCATCTGATGACAACTTCCAGTGGTCTTCTGGTGCTAAAGGCAGCGAAACCCGTTTCGGCGTAGAAGCTGAAATCTGGTTCTAACTGATGTTATAGTCAAGGCAGCCATTTGGCTGCCTTTTTTGCTTTCAATTCGGAGGTTTAGATGAATAAAAATAAAGCAATGATTGCTCTGGTATTAGGTGGTTTATTATCAGCATGCGCTTCTGTATCTCCGGTCACGGTTGCTGACAAAGAAGTTCAGCCACTCAACGAAGCTGAAGTTTGTTGTACCAATTACTCTGCCTTTCCCTGGCAGCAGTTAGGTAAAGAGGAATCGCTGGAGCTGGCGATTGATGACACAAGCCCTGTCGCTAAATTTGAAGAAGGTTTTAGTCGTTTTCAGGCGTTTGAGTTTTCACCTCAGTCCGGAAAAGTTTCTGTTCAGCTGGAAAGCATAATGGCCGATAAGCGGGTATTTGCTCCTGTTGTTGTTGTCCTTGATGCCTCTTTTCAGGTTCAGAAAAAATTTGAAGTAACAGAGAAAAATATCCGGGTATCAGATATGTTTACCCGTACACATTATCGTTTAAATGCTGAAATTGATGCGGACAAAACACCTTACCTGGTGGTCTATACCGATCCGGGTCAGCTGAGCAAGCAGGTTAAAGTTGAGCATCCGGCAAAAGTCCGGGCAAAAGAAGCTGGTGAACCACTCCCAATCGTTGTTGACCCTGTTTATGTACATGCAAACAGCGGTGAACTGGAACTGGTAATCGATACCAAATCATTAAGTACTGTTAAGAAAAAATCGGTACTCAGGGTTGAACCTCAGGCAGTTAAGCCAAAACCTGTGACTGTTCAGCCAGAAACCCAGGCGTATTATCATAACGCCATCGAAACCGCCGTCGCCGCAGGCGACATTCCAAAAGCGCTCAGTCTGCTTGATGAAGCCAAAGCACTGAACATTGAAGGTGCTCAGGAAGCGTTTGTAAAAGCGGTAAACAGCAAATAGTGATAACCACAGAAAAGGCGCTCAGTTGAGCGCCTTTTTTCGTTGAACATGGGGAACATGAGATGCACTTTGACCCAAACAGACTGACCGTTATTCCGGACTTTGATATGCCCCAGCTGGACCGCCGCCGAACGGTCCGGATCTATCTGCCTGAAAACTATGAACAGGGTGACAAGGCGTATCCGGTGCTCTATATGCATGACGGGCAGAATGTCCTTGATGATGCCACGGCTTCTTATGGCTTCAGCTGGCGGGCGGGAAAGGCGCTCGATGAACTGACGCGTTCCGGTACAATTCCTCCGGTGATCCTGGTGGCTGTTGATTGTGCAACGGCGAAGCAGGGGCTGAGTCGATTTGATGAATACTCTCCCTGGCCGATGGATCCGGATTTTGAACTGCCGGGTCGCGGGAGGGAGATTCATCAGTCCGGGGGAGAGGGGGAGGCGTATATTGAGTTCCTCTGTTCGTCACTCAAACCATACATAGATAATCATTACCGCACCCTGGCGGGTCGTGAGAGCACGATTCTGGCTGGCAGCTCGATGGGCGGTTATATCAGCCTGTATGGCGGCCTGCGGCGACCGGATGTGTTTGGCCGGCTTGGAGTGTTCTCTCCGGCGTTCTGGTTTAACCGCACAGCGATGCTCGGTTATGTTCAAAGTCATTTCCCTCAACTGCCGCTGCGTGTCTATATGGATATGGGCACAGAGGAAACCAGTGATGATCAGCGTGATGATTTTGCTTCTGTATACCGGGACGGAAGCCGGGAGATGAGCGGCCTGCTGCACCAGGCAGAGCATATCCGGCTGACTTACAGTGAAGGTCAGGGGCACCTGCATAATGAGCAGGCCTGGTCTGAGCGGTTACCGGGGTTTCTGGAGTGGATTTTGAAAAACTAAAGCTGTTCTATATATAAAAAAGAGCTCCGTCCGGAGCTCTTTTTTTATGCCAGTGAGTATCAGTCCCTGCAGGCTGGCAGCGTTTCGTGATTGCGTTTGTTGAGCAGATAGTTTTCGCTGTTCAGCGCGTTAAAGCTTCGGTCCCACTGCGGCGTAGCGAATGCCAGACCATCCAGTACCGGATATGACTCACGCTGTGAGGCGTAAACAGTTACATCCTCTCTGTCACAGTCACAGCAATACTCATTACTTTCCGTGTTCAGGGTAATGCTCAGGGGGGCATCCAGAACGCATGTTGTATTCACCCGTTTATCTCCGCAAATCAGGTTCAGCTCCAGCGTGATATTGCTGTCGGCCTTTTTCGGGGAGAAGGTGAACTTCTCCGTGCCATCTTTCCCGGTTTCACGGCTCACCAGCAGTTGGTTGTTACTGCCAAATGGCAGGGTAGCGGTGAAGTTGCCCCATTCAGACGGAACACGTGGTGCCAGTACCAGGCGGTTGTTCAGAAGCTGAGGCTTAAAGCCGAGGTAATCCTGCTGCGCATTACGGGCGTATTCAGACACCGACCAGGCCTGAGCATAAGTGCCGGTTTCAGAAAGGTTGTCAGTATCTGGCTGGAATGCGTCCAGGTTTTCACTCATGGTGCCGCGGTGGCCCTGTTCAAGGATCTGCCGGCCCAGGTTTTTACTCAGCTGCCAGGCAAAATCCTGCTGGTAATAGCGGGTCAGGGCGCTGACGGTGAAGCCTGCGTTCCAGCCCCAGATAGTCCCGTTGTGATAAGCCGCGTCCTTGTGATACTCGTTGCGATTATCGTGGTAAGGGTGAAAATCCGGATGCGCCTGATCCAGCGAACAGATCCCCCATGGGAAAAGCAGGTGCTCCGTGCATGAGCGCACCATGTGCGGGCCCTGTTCGTCACTGATAAGTGGCGCAGCCTGTGGAATACTCAGCGTCATCAGCTGATTGGGGCGGATGCTGAAATCGGCTTCATCACCTTCTTCAAGCCGGTCAGCCAGTAGTTGCGTGTCCTGATCCCAGAACTTTCGGCTGAAACTGGTTTTGGCTTTCGCTGCCATGGCCTGCCATTTCTGAGCGTTATCCGGGTCTTCGCAAAGCTCAGCCAGCTGGCTGGCGACCTGCAGGCTTTCGAACCATAGCGCCTGAATATCATTGGCTTTTGGTCCGCGCGGGGACCAGGGGATCTGACCGTTGATCTTGGCGTCCATCCAGGTATCAGGATGGCGATGCTTCATCAGCCCGTCATCATCCAGGTAGTGCTTTTCCACCCCTTCAATAAAGCGTTGTACCACCGGATACATAGTGCGGGCAAAGTCTGTATCGCCACTGTAGTTGATGTACTCCATGATTTCGCGAATCATCCACGGCGTGCCATCGGTGGTGTTATAGATGATGTTGGTCTTGCTGGTCACCCGGTTTGGGATGCGCCCGTAGTTGACGCTCGTCTTATCCGCCATCTGCATGGTGGCGAAGTTTTCTATGATCGAGCGCGCTTCGGCAAACTTGCCGTTTACCAGGCTGGTGCCGGAAAGGGCAATGAAGGTATCGCGGCCCCAGCAGTCTTTGAACCATGGCAGACCTGCCCAGATCCCGGTGCCAAACTCATGGCTGACAAAGGTGCGGCTGGCAAGACGTGCCCACATCAGTGCGCGGTTGTATTCGTTGTTTTCAGTTTGCAGGTAAGCAGCGGTCAGAAAATCATAGATTTCCTGCTGGTGGCGTTTTTCTGCCCGGCTGAAAGCCGCGTTTCTGGCATTATCGATGGTGGTCTGTTTGTCATGCTCAAAACAGAGATAGACGGTCAGCGAGGTGGCTTTTCCTGTGGTGGAGAGCATCAGCCGGGCATTGTGATCAGGCAGAGCGAGAGACTGCTCTGCCTGCGGCCACTGACCGGTCCGGCCTTCCTCTGCGATGACTTCCTGATCGGCGCTGATGGCGATATAGCGCGGGCAGCCCTGAGGGCAGGCATCAGCACTGATTTCATACAGCAGGACGTCCTCATGCTGCTCTGTATGGCTGTGAGCCATAGCCACATTTAACTCCGGAAGCAGAGCCAGAGCCGCCGGGATCTCACTGCGAACCGTCAGGCACACCGTGCGCTGACCGGAAATCAGGGAAAGGGTATCGGCTGCGCCGCTGCGAAAGGTGTGCTCAGCGCCGTATGGCAGTAGCTTTGCGTTCTCTGCCTGTGTTTTATCGTTAAGTCTGCCATCGGCAAGCGAGGCAAAACCGCCCAGATACCAGCCCTGATGGTGACGGTAGCGCCCGCCGGATGCCATGGTGAAAGTCGTCCCTTCAAAGTAGCCATCGGTGTTATCACCAAACACATACGGGAAAGGTTCACGGCTTTCGATGGCCAGCATTTCAAACAGCGCTTCTGGCGCCGGGGCAAAGTCTGTACCGCTCAGTGGTTGTGCTTTGCCTTCTGGGGCAGGGAGTCTGGCAGAGACAGGGGACCGGCCGGGTTCTCCGCTCTCACTGCCACATGTGATGGTCAGGGCAGGCTCTTCTGAGCCAAGGTCCAGCTTAAGGGTGAAGTGGCCGGTCTCAGCCGGGGAAAACACCAGATCATTGCCGATGTTTTGGGTGCGTCTCAGGGAAAACGGAGTGTCCGTGCTGACGGAGACGGCTTCGACAGGGTGCGCAGAGAAGGTCCAGTCTTCACTGCCATCCATATCGGCAATTTTAAACTGATGGCGGTCAGCGGAAAAAATCACACTGGCGGTATACAGAGTATCGCTGTGGCGGATAAACGGGGTGTCGAGTCCCCAGCCGTTGAACGTGCCTTTAAGATAAAGAGTCGGGGTGGGTTGTTTCATGGGTAATCCAAACAGTTTTGCAGCTGTGCGTTGTTATTAAGCGGCCCCTGGTTGGGCCGGGAGTTCTTGTTGTTCTGCCTTTTCGCTGCCAGTAAACAACAACTGCTGTGCCGCTGAAATAGTAATGGCGCTGAAGTTGAAGCTGCATCCCGAAGTGTGCAGATTCAGGGTGGCATTGCCTGGTCAGGGAAGGGGAAATGGCGGCTTTTTTGCTTTTTGCTCATAAAAACTGGCAAAAGCTATCATCAAAATCACGGGTTGCCGTTAAACTATAAATGCAACCAATTGAAATAAGTCGTATATGAGCATAATGAGTATCGCGATAGGGGCATCAGCTATATCACTGATTCTGGTGATAATCTGGATGATTTCCCTGTCAGCAAAGAAAAAGCGTGAAGAAGCTGAAAAGGAGGCCCGTGACACGGCCTACCGGAAAGCCATGCAGGCCGCCAAAGAGCGAGAGCATCAGGAACGTATTTATAAGGCCGAAACCGGTCACGTAGCGACCCAGCTATTTCTGGCCAAGGAGGCTGAGCACTCCAGCCCGCGTGAGGCGTTGCACTGGTATGAGAAAGCCGCAAAGGCGGATAACGAAATTGCGATGCACAGTCTGGTGCGGATGTGTGAAAAGTACGGTCAGGACAATGTGCTGCTGAAATTGCAGGCGGCCTACTGGAGTAACGTCATTAAAGCGCGCGCCGGGGACAAGATGGCGATGTTTGAGGTTGGTCTGTGTCTGCTCAAAGGCAAAGGTATTGACCTGGATGTTGAAAAAGGCATCGGTTTTATTGAGGAAGTGGCGGAAGACGATATTCTCGACGCTCAGCTGTATATGGGGGACTGGTGTGTGGCGGAGTCTAACCCTAACCCGAATCCGACCGCTGCAGCGGAATGGAACTACCGGGCTGCAAAACAGAACTCCACCGAAGGGATGGTCCGTCTTGGCCGTCAGTACGCTGAAGGACGGGGTGTGGAGAAGAGTATCGAACGGGCGACCTACTGGCTGGAGTTGGCCTCAGAAACCGGTGATGCCAAAGCCCAGTTTGCTGCCGGTGAGTTTTGGGCTAACCAGGAAGAGCTGGAGTACGCAGCGCCCCTGGGCTATATCTGGTATTTCCTTTCTGCTCAAGGCGGCTATGAACGGGCGAAAAAGCGTCGCGATAGTGTGGCTAATAAAATAGACATCAGCGCAGTGGTGGCACTGCAGGGTATTGCCAAGCCTATCCTTGCCCGGATGTCAGAAGGGAAAGTGCGTACTCACTCCATTATTAAAGCGCTGAATAAGATGTATAAACGCCCGTCGTATTTTCCGGATATAGACGGGAATGAGTTTATGGTCGGCGAACCGGTTTCAGCGGAGCCGGAAGAAGATGCGATTGATGAAGGGGATTCTCAGGATACTGAAGCCGTTGTTGTGGAACAGCCACTGGACTTCAGTCAGCCGATGGGCGGGAAGGGTGTGGGGAAAGCTGAGCCGTAGGTAAGTTTTCAGACCGTTTCACGAGGTCCCGGGTCGAGCCCGGGATGACATGGTTTTCTATTTAGTTGATTGTTTTAATTGAATAAATACGTACTGTCATCCCGGACGCGCTCCGCTGTACGTCATCACACACTCAGAGGCGGGCGCGAGCCGGGATCTCTTGTAGCGATCAGAAAACTCAAAAACAAAAAAAGCCCCCGCTCATAACTAAGCGGGGGCTTTCCATTTCAAACTCTTAAGAATCAAGCTTCGCGTTTCAGTTCCTGAGCTTCGTATTTCAGCTCTTCAGCCTGACAGGCTGCAGCTGTGAATACCACGTCGGTAGAGCTGTTCAGGGCAGTTTCAGCCGAGTCCTGAATCACACCGATGATAAAGCCAACCGCTACCACCTGCATTGCGATGTCGTTGGAGATACCGAACAGGCCACACGCCAGCGGGATAAGCAGCAGCGAGCCACCGGCAACGCCGGATGCACCACATGCTGATACCGCAGAAACGATGCTCAGCAGCAGGGCAGTTGCCAGGTCTACTTCGATACCCATGGTATGAGCAGCTGCCAGGGTCAGAACGGTGATGGTGATAGCCGCGCCGCCCATGTTGATGGTTGCACCCAGTGGGATCGATACAGAGTATGTATCTTCGTGCAGTTCCAGCTTCTCACACAGAGCCATGTTCACCGGGATGTTCGCCGCACTTGAGCGGGTGAAGAAGGCGGTTACGCCACTTTCACGCAGGCACTGAAGTACCAGTGGGTATGGGTTACGGCGGATCTTGAAGTAAACCATTGCAGGGTTTACAACCAGTGCCATGAACGCCATCGCACCCAGCAGAACGGCCAGCAGGTGTGCATAGCCTGCAATGGCTTCAAAGCCGGTGCTGGCGAAGGTAGAAGATACCAGGCCAAAGATACCAAACGGCGCCAGGCGGATGATGAAGCGAACGATCTGAGACACACTGTGGCTCAGGTCTTCAAATACCGCTTTGGTGGTGTCAGACGCGTGGTGCAGCGCAAAACCAAGGCCCACACCCCATGCCAGAATACCGATGTAGTTGGCGTTCATCAGGGCGTTAACCGGGTTATCTACCAGTTTAAACAGCAGGGTCTGCATGACTTCGGCAATACCCTGAGGCGGGTTAGCAGAAGCGGCTTCGGTAACGAGCGTAAGTTGGGTCGGAAAGGCGAAGCTCATTACGACTGCCGTCAGGGCAGCAAAGAAAGTACCAGCCAGATAAAGCACAATGATCGGCTTCATATTGGTGTTCTGGTTTTTGGTTTTGTTTGCGATAGAAGACGCAACCAGAATGAACACCAGTATCGGTGCTACAGCTTTAAGGGCGCCAACAAACAGGCTGCCCAGCATACCTGCGCTTTGTGCAGTTTGCGGAGAGGCCATGGCCAGCAGAACGCCGAACAGGATTCCAAACAGGATCTGGTAAACCAGATTTCCGTCTGCGAATCGCTTCAGCAGGGAAGGATTACTATTCATATTACTACCTGTAAATAAATGATGTGTGTTGCTATTTGCCCGGCTTATGACTAGCCGGTTCTGCTAATCATAACTTTTGCGGTAAGTTTGTCTATAAAGTAACGTGTTTTTATCTTTTGTATTTTGCCCTGGTTAACAGTTGTGGTGTTTTGTGTTGTTTTCTGTTGCTCAAATGTATGCTTAATTTGGTATTAAGGAGCTAAAAATGTGAAAAAGATCAAAAAAATTCACGATACGCAACTGGTTGAATTTAGTGGAAGAATCGGGAAGCGACAGAATTTTCTCCCCTGCCCGTTGTCCCCGGCAACAAAATCAGAGTCTATGCTTAACGTATAAAAAATAAAACGGTACGTGGAGTTGAAGATGGCATTCTTTAACAACGTATTGATTAATAAGGCTCGGCTAGGTCTTGCATCACAGCTTCTTCTGGGGCTGGTCATATTAAGCGGATTGTATACGGTGGTTTCGGTCGCGGTTCAGGTGTGGTCGGAGTACCGTCACAGTATGGAGCGCAGCAATGCAGTGCTTGAATCCATACCTGCGTACTATCTGCCCAGGATCAAGCGTAGTCTGGTTGCCGATGATCAATACCAGTTGACTCTGATTACAGAAGATCTTTATCAGCTTTCTGAAGTGCATTCAGTGGCCATTTTGCGTAATTCAGCGCAGGTGGTGCGTTTCGGACCGCCTGCCCCTTCCGGTGTTGCTGACCTGCCAGCCCCGCATTTGTGGACGGTGCTGACCGAGAACTATGCTGGTGAAACCCGTCGCTATGTTTTGGAAGTCCGGCTCTCTCCTGATACTCAATGGGTTTTTGACAGCGTTCACCTGCGCCAGATGGTTGCGCTGCAGGGATTGTGTGCCCTGATGTTTGCGCTGGGATTTTACGTCCTGGTAAGGCATCAGGTGTTGTCTCCGGTGAAAAAGATTGCCCGCAGGGTGGGGGCGATTGGTGCCGATAACCAGTTAATGCCGCTCAAACTGCCGGATCGTCGATTTGGTGATGAGGTAGAGCAGTTCAGGCAACGGTACAACGAATCGGCAGAGCGTATCCGCAACACCTGTCAGTCGCTGTCGTCGCGATGTCTGGCGGCAGAAGAGGCGAGAAAGCGTAAGAGCGAGTCGATGGCAACGGTCAGCCGGGAGATCCGCACCTCTCTCAACAGCATGTATGGGCTGATTACTTTGCTGCGTGAAAACCCAAGCGCGCGTGATCTGAAAGAGTACGCCTCACTGCTCCACAACTCTGCTGCCGGATTGCAGGACCTGGTGAATGACATTCATGACCTGTCCCAGATTGAAATTGGTGAACTGGCGCTGTCTAACAGCAGGCTGGATATTGCGGAGATGATCGCTGAAATTGATGCTACATTCCGGCCACGGGCGACTGAGAAAGATCTGCTGTTTCAGTGCACCGCGGATGCCAGCATCAGTCACTTCCTGCTGGGGGACAGAAACCGCCTGCGTCAGGTTTTACGGAACCTGGTCAGCAATGCGATTAAGTTTACCCATAACGGTTATGTGTTGCTTGATGTACAGCACCTTGCGTATGACGACAGCAGCGAAACCATACTGTTTGAGGTGAAAGACAGCGGCATAGGGGTTGAACGTTCTCAACAGGAAACCCTGTTTGACAGTACGGTGCGGGCAGAGATTGCCGACCCGCAGCAGGAGCACGGTACGGGTCTGCGGCTTGGGATATCCCGGCAACTGGTACGCCTGATGGGTGGAGATTTGGCTCTCGACAGCGAACCTGGCCTTGGCAGCCATTTCTACTTTACCCTTCGTTTTGAAACCCAGGCCGCCGGAGAGGAGCCTGTAACCACAGGGCTGGAAGGCAGCCGGGTGCTGGTAGTGGATGACAGTGAGTTTAATAACAGGATTACTTCACTGCAGCTTCACAAAATGGGCCTGTCCGTGGAATGCACTGAAGATGAAACTCAGGTGATGTCCCAGCTCTGGAATGCAGTGCGTGAACAGCAGCCGTTCCGGCTGGTATTGCTGGATAAAAACATGCCGCGGATCAGCGGAACGGAACTGGCACAACAGATTGTCCATGAACTGGCAGACAAAGCGCCGCCTGTGCTTATGGTTTCAGCGGAAGAATTAAACCGTGACGATCTCTCCCGTTATGGCATCAAAGGTTATCTGATGCGCCCATACCGGACAGAGGAGCTGGAACATCATGTCCGTAAGCTGCTTTCCGGCGCAGAGCATACAGACAATGTGCCTGAATATCAGCTGCCGCAGAGTCAGGGCCGGGTGGAGCTGAAGATTTTGCTGGTGGAAGACCAGGTATCGAATCAGGTGGTGATGAAGAAGATGCTGCAGCGCCTGGGTGTTTCAGTCACAGTAGCGGAAAACGGCCGGATTGCGGTATCGCGTTGCGCGGTTGAGCACTATGACCTAGTGTTTATGGATTGTCAGATGCCGGTAATGGATGGCTTTGAAGCGACTCTGGCGATTCGAAAACTTGAAGCGGGCAGTCCGCTTCGGGTGCCTATTGTGGCCCTGACAGCTAACGTGCTGGCGGAAGAAAAGTCCCGCTGCTTTGAAGTAGGAATGGATGGCTTTGTCTCCAAGCCGGTCAACTTCAGTAAGCTGTCACATACCCTGAGAAGTCACATTCCAAGTTTTGAGTTTGTGGTGCAGGAATCGCAGGTGCCGTTTTTCTCCGCACAGAATCAGCCCTGAGCAGAGCGATGCCGGAGCTAATGGAAAGGTAAGTTCCGGCGTCGTTCCCTGCTTATAGGGCACTAGTGTTTGTGCTTCATGCCTTTCATGACTTTTTTAACCGGCGCTATGATGGTTTGCTCTTCGCCGTTGGCAAACTTCAGCGTTAGTTCGATGCTGTCCCCTTCCTTAAATGCTTCGTTCAGTTCAAAGAACATCACATGCAGGCTGCCAGGTTTGAGTACAGCCTGACCGTGCGCCGGAATGTCGATCTTCTCGATCTGGCGCATTTTCATTACTTCACCCTCTTTAATGTGGGTATGCAGCTCGGTAACGCCGGCAGCAGGGGTGGAGGCTGAGACAATAGTGCGCAGGGAATCAGACTTGTTTTTTATGTGCATAAACGCCGCACTGGCTGGTGCGCCTGGTGGTACGGCACGGGCATACGGGTTATGGATTTCAATATCACCGCCGTGGTGGGCCGCCAGGGCGGCAGGGCTGATCAGCAGTGCGCTGAGCAACAGGGTTTTGAGTCTCATTGTTCTTCCTTTATCAGAGATTGCATGGCCTCAACGATGGGCGCCGGGCTTATGGTGTGAGGCACTTTGGTTATCAGCGTTCCATCGGGTTTAAGAAAATAGAAGTAAGAGCTGTGATCCAGGGTGTACTCCATGGCCGAGTTCTCCAGCTCGGTTTTATGAAAAATCACGCCGTAGCGGTCAGCCACAGGTTGGGTGGTGCTCAGTGGCGCTCTCAGGCCTTCGATATCCGGGTGAAAGTAGCTGGCGTAGGTGGAAGCCAGGGTAGCGTTATCGCGCTCCGGGTCCAGAGAAATAAACACCGGACGGAACTGTGCCCGGGTTTCTTCACTGACCTGATTCAGTGCCCCGGCCAGCATGGCCAGTGAGGTCGGACAGACATCTGCGCAGCGGGTAAAGCCGAAGTAGACCAGCCGGATGCGGTTGTCGGTCGGGTCATACAGGTCAACGGCCTGGTCATCTTTGCCGGTAAAAACGGCGCTGGAAACAGCTTCTGGCTCAGGTGGATTGGCGACTTTTTCCTGTTCGATCAGGTAGTTTCGTACTGAAAAGCCGATAACAAAGGCAACTACCATCGCAAGGGATAAGTTTTTGCTCATCGTGCCATCCTTACTGATGTCAGCAGTTGTTTCTTGCCGGCAGTGATGCGCCCAACCCAGGTCATGGCATCGGCGGTGCAAACCGGCAACAGCAGAGTGCCCTGATAGCTGCCGTCTTCGGCCCGGGTCAGCTCTGCTTTCACTATGCCCATCTCCATTTCCACGCCTTTCAGTTCCAATTGCAGGGTGCCGGTACCGGCATCAGGCCACTCTACCCGGATTTGGGTGGGTTTCAGCGGAGCGGTAACGTCGTGCTCAAGTGTGATAGTGGCACCGGCCTGCTCACAGGGCGTGGTGCTGAGCGGGCAATACTGGCTCAGGTCCACTTTGGGGCCGGATTTTTCCGGCATGAATTTAAGAAGGTCCGGGGCAAAAAAGCCAAGTCCAAGGGCAGCGAGCACCGCCAGGGCTGAAGTGAAATGTTTATGCATCTCTCTGGTATTTCATAAAAAAATAAGTGTGACTTTATCAGAGCCGGGCGGATTGGGACACGGTTTAGTTTGTGTAATGTGATGGTTAAAAAAAAGATCTGCCGAAGCAGATCTGAATACCATTGGGTATAAGAGGCACGGGGGAGGTGCCGGATCACAGGAATGATCAAATGAGCCATTGGAAATGGTTTGTTACTCAGGCAGATACTGAACACAGACACGCGTTAACCCTTCCATGACCGGGAGGGTCTGCTTGTCAGTATCTGCCTGAGCGCGATTTTTGTCGTTAAATCAGCGCCTCCGCAATCAGACTTACCGGGTGAATGGTCTCCAGCGCGGTATTTTCTTCAATCTGCCATTTGCAGGTTTCACAGTCGGTGATGGCGTAGTCTGCATCGGCCGCTTTTATCGCTTCAAACAGACCCTTGCCGATTTTCATCGAGACGTCGTAGTTTTCTTCCTTAAAGCCGTAAGTACCGGCCAGGCCGCAGCATTCGCTGTCGAGCACGATCAGTTCCAGCCCCGGGATCATTTTCAGCAGTTCGATAGTGAAGATAGCACCGCCGCTGCGCTCCAGGTGGCACGGGGTGTGATACACCACTTTCTTGTTCAGCGGCTTCATCTTCGGCATGTTGCCGGACATAAACTCGCGCAGCAGGAAGCGGGTGATGTATTCGATTCGGTCTGCCACTTTGCTGTTGTCTACTTTGAGTACGTGCGGGTACTCCTGCTGCAGGGTAAACGAGCAGGTGGAGGAGGTGGACAGAATGGTAGTCTGGTGCTCTTCTACTGCTTTGGTCAGCTGTTCAACATTGAGTCTGGCATTCTTTCTCGCTTTGTCGTGAAAGCCGTTGGCAATCAGCGGTACGCCGCAGCATTTCTCTTTATCCAGCAGGCGGACGCCAATGCTCATGGCATTCATCAGCTGTACGAAGTCTTTGCCGAGCTGCGGATGGTTGTAGTTTACATAGCAGCCGTGGAAGTAACTTACCTGGCGCGGGTAGAGCGGCTGGCTGGTGCAGTTTTGCTTAAACCAGCGGCGGAACGTGCCATGTGAATATTTGGGCAACTGTTTGTGGTCATGCACGCCGATGGTTTTGTGCATGATTTTTTTCACCACCGGGATTGAGGTCGCGAAGTTAACCACGGGCGCGAACGGGGTCGCCAGGGTGCCGAACAGGTCGGTATGGCTGAGCACGTAGTCACGCACCGCTTTCGGGTTGAGTTCCCGCTTACCGTATTCGCCGCGGGCGACCGCGATGATATCGCCGATTTTTACCCCGGACGGACAGGCGGTTTCACAGCGCTTACAGTTGGTGCAGTGCTTGAGCATTTCATCGTAGAACTCAGGGCTCTTGATACGCAGGCGTTCGCCATCCGGGCCGCACTGTTTCGGGCCCGGATAGTCCGGATTCGCTTTGGCGACCGGGCAGTAAACGGTACATACAGTGCACTTCAGGCACTGGTCAAAGCTGGTGTCTCTGCCGACCGGTTGATGAGTCTTAACCGGGATTAGGGTGTCTGTCATAACGCTTCCTCCAACTGAGGCTTAACAGAGCCAGAGCTTTGGGTTTGGCTGGCGGCGTGGAAACCGGTCGCGATTGCCACGCCACCGCCTGAGCCTTCGGTCACCGGGTTGTAGTGAGCCAGCACCGCACCTGCACAGTACAGGTTGCGAATGCACTTCTGGCCAATTGACGGGTTAAAGTTATTATTGGTTTCTACCCCCATCGCCATAAATGGGTGAGGATTTTTAGTAAAGAAATCAGGCTGGTGCCAGCTGTCGCGCTCACCAAATGGTGCCATATCCAGCGAAAATACCGGCTCGCAGATCTGTTGGCGGTCAGCCTTCAGGCCCATGCTGAAAAAGCTGCCGGTAGCGAGGATAAAGTGATCCGCTGCCAGAGTCATCGCGCCGTGATTACGGGTATAGACTTGGGTCAGTTCCAGTTCGTCCCCGGAGTTTCTGAAGTCGCCTTTGACCACCTGGTCGCCTTTCAGAAGCGTACCCCCGCGGCGGATAAAGGCGCGGCTGAGCGCTTCTTCGATGCGGATCCCCAGCAGAGATGGCGGCATGGTTGGCACTTCATGGATGGTCAGTCCGGTCAGTTTATGGAGCTGGTTAAGCCAGATAAGGCCATCACCGTTGCCCACGATAGCAGGCATGACAACCAGATCGCCCGGCGCAGCCACAGCCAGCAGCTGGTTCGCCAGTGCTTTGATCGCTTCTTCACTTCTGAGCAGGCGGGCGATATCAATAGAGCGCAGCTCACAGGGATTGCGTTTCAGGGCGTCAAAACCGGCAATACGGACACTGGCGCGGTGGATCTGATAGCGGTCAAAATCCGGGTTACGGGCCAGGTTGTCAGCCACCATCTGAGCGTGAAAATCGCGGAATCCATCGATACCCACGACCACGATTTTGTCAAAGGACTTGGCACCGTGGTCCATGCTCCACTGCTCAACATACGGCTGAGACAGGTAAGTGGTTTTAAGCGTCCCCAGTGGGGTAATGCGCTGGTGGTTCTCACCGCTCGCCTGGGCGCGCAGTGGAATATTCAGATCGCCGAGCAGGCGGGAGAACCAGTTCACGCCGTTAAATACGGCTTTTGAGCCCAGTTTGCTGTAGGGGTGCTTTGGAGCCATCTGGCTGAGCTGGTCGATGCCCTCACGCGGAGCGATAACGTCAGCGCCGCCAGGCAGGTTGCCCAGTACGTCCACCGAGCCGGAAGAGAAATGCAGCGCGCTCTGTCCCTGGGAGATCATCGCAGTGCGTTTGCCCAGTTCAAGGCTGCGCATAGCTGCGGTGTAACCGGCCAGTCCGCCGCCGATGATAATGGTGTCAAACTTCATCATGGCTTGTCTCCTCTTCAGCCGGGCTGTTTTTGCTGCTCAGTTCGCCTGCACCAAACAGGCCTTCATATATCCAGTAGCTGAATTCTGCTTCGCGCAGGGCCTCACCCCAGAAAACCGGTTTGATCCCCTTCCAGCGCTCTTCAAGGAAATCGGCCAGCAGGCCACTTGCCTGATGACCATCAAGCTGGGCGTACTCTTCAAACAGGCTGGCGGCGCGGTAAGTACACAGCTCGCCCTGACATGGCCCCATACCCAGGCGGGTGCGGCGGCGCAGGTCAACAAGGTTATGTACGTCGAGCTCTTTGATGGCGTATTCGATTTCGCCTGCGGTCACCATTTCACACTCACAGATGATCGCCTGGCTTTCAGGTGCTTCAGTCAGGAAGCTTTCTGCCCGTTCGCCGTGGCGATAAAACGCGGACTGATAAACCGGCTTGGCGATGCTGGCGGTCTTCTTCACTTTCTGTTCTGCCTGAGCGGAACCTGGCAGCGGTACTTCGTGGGTGCTGCATGGGGTGTGGTTACCCAGTTTTTTCGCCACCAGATCGGTGGTCCATTCAGCCATCAGGCGGCAGGTCATCAGCTTGCCGCCGGTAATAGTGGTAAAGCCTGACAGGCCGTCACGCTCAGCGTGATCGAGCAGGACGATACCGCGGCTGATATTGCGGCCGCTGCCATCATCGTCCACCGCCACCAGAGGCCGGACCCCGGCGTAGGCGCGCAGAATGCGGGTATTGGCCATGATCGGTGACAGTTTGGTGCCTTCTTCAAGCAGTATGTCGACTTCTTTGGCGGTTACGTGCAGGTCATCGATCTGGTCATAATCAATATGTTCAGAGGTGGTACCGATCAGTGAGATGGTATCGCCCGGTACCAGAATATCGGCGTCAGACGGCTTACGGCAGCGGTTGATCACCAGGTTGTTGATCCGGTAGTCGAGGATCAGCAGCGAGCCCTTGGCCGGGAACATCTTAATGCTCAGATCGGCGTATTCGCTGATCTGCTGGCCCCAGATCCCGGCGGCGTTGACCACTTCCTGGGCATAAACTTCAAAAAACTGATGGTTACGGGTATTAAGGCAACGCACGCCGACGATGCGATCCTGTTCGCGGATAAGGCCGAGCACCTGAGTATGAGTAAACAGGCGTGCCCCACGCTCTTTGGCATCAAGAACATTGGCGGCGCACAGGCGGAACGGGTCCAGGGTGCCGTCCGGCACTTTGACCGCGCCCAGCAGTGCCGGGTTGACGTTAGGCTCCTGCATCAGAGCCTGTTTTGGCGTCAGTACTTCGGTATCAATCCCTGCTGCCTCACAGGCGTGGACAAAGGTATCCTGAAAACTGAGTTCGTCCTCTGGCAGGGTAATAAACAGACCGTCGGTCGCTTCAACGCAGTGACGGGCGATCTTCTTAAGAATGCGGTTTTCCTGAATACACTCTTTGGCGGATTCCATATCGGTCACCGCGTAGCGGGCACCGGAGTGCAGCAGGCCGTGGTTGCGCCCGGTCGTGCCGGAGGCGAGATCATCTTTCTCCAGCAAGATACAGCCAATACCCCGCAGCGCGCAGTCGCGCATTATGCTGGTACCCGTTGCACCACCACCTATGATCACTACTTGTGTTTCAAAGCGAGGTATTTTGTCCATAGCTCCACCCGGTCCTCTGATTTAACCCGGGCAAGTGTGTCATTTTTTTCGTTTTTATGGGTTGATCATGTTCACAAATGTTCGAATGAGCGCTCGAATCGCCGTTTCATATCGTTCGTTCGAAAGTTTCGGTATGCAGATTACCTGATGATTGTCCGTTTTTTGTTCAGGTTCAGACAAAAACGCCCCGGCAGTGGCTGCCGGGGCGTGGGGGAGTTTAACCAACGGGGATTACTTTTCTGGCATTGGCAGAATCTCAAACATACCGTCGAAGTCATCCAGGCTGTTTGTCAGCTGTTTTACCAGGCTCTTATCGCCAGTCAGTTTGGCTTTACCGGATTTAAGCAGGGCTTCCAGGTTTGTTTTGCCCAGTACCAGCTCTGTCATGTCGGTTTTGGTTATTTCCAGCGCCACATCGGTTGCCGGCAGGGTTTCCACCTGAATATTGGCCATGTTCGAGTTGGAAACCTCACCAAAGTAGGACTCATTCAGGTCCGGGTGAACAATACCAAAGCTGAAATCGAGTCCTGCCTGTTCGGCTTTCTCTGCGTTCAGCCTTACCGCAAGGAAATCGAGGAACATGCCGGTCGGTGTATTGGCGATCACATCCGGAGACGCAATCTTGATTGATGGCTTGATCTCGCCGGTTCTCAGCTCAACCGCTCCCTGAAGGTACGAGTTGCGCCATGCCATGGTTTCAGACTGATATCCCTGCTGCTCAAAGCTGTCTGCGAGCGCGAAGCGGTAGTCAATGTTACCTGGTTCACACTGTACCAGGTCGTTGAACAGCTGAGACGCCTGCTGGTACTGACCCTGCTCAAAGTGTTTTTGCCCCGCTTTAAACAGCGTGTCTGCACCGGCGGCTTCCACGTAAACACACGATTTATCGCGGGTTTGCAGTGGGTTGGTGTTCACCGGGTTCATATCGTGGTAACCCAGGTAAAGGTTCACTACCGCACGGGCATTATGGCTGTACGAGCCGTGGTAGCCGTTGGTATGCCAGGTATCCAACTGAGACTGCGGAACGATTTTTTCAATCTCGCGGCCCACATCGTTGATGGTGACTCCGTGGTTAGCCAGGCGCATCGCCTGATTGTGGATAAAGCCGTAGTTATCGCGCTGCAGTGTCATGTAGTCTGCGATTTCGTTGGTCGCAGTCTTCGGATCATTCCACACCGGCGCGGAGTGAGCCGCGTGAATGTTATCGACCAGACCACTGTCCACGTAACGTAACTTCAGCTCGGTGAGGTACTTGGTCCAGACCAGCGCATCGCGTACTTTCGCACCGCGGAAGGTGTAGATATTGTGCATGCCGTCGTAAGTCAGCTCTGCAGTGTTCAGGGAGCGGTACTCAGGCACATAAAGCACGATCTCAGCCGGGGCTTCTGCGCCTGGCATGTTAATCGCGTGGAACTCCAGGCCATCAATGGTGACGACTTTTTCACGCTCTTTGATCTCTGTTGTTGGTGCAACCAGAGTGACCTCTCCGCGTGAGGTTCCCAGACCAAGCGCGTTATCGACAATGCCCTGAGTGTTGTTATCCAGCGTGGTGCCGTACTGATAGTTCGCACGGCGGCCCATTGCGGAGCCGGCAATCACGTTTTCATCGGCCAGCTCTTTGATGAAGTCATTCGGTGCGTAGATTGGTGCGCCGTCGATAAAGTCGCCCGACTCAAGAATGCCCCTCGAGCCGCCAAAATGGTCGGCGTGCATGTGTGAGTAAATCATGCCGGTGATCTTATGCCCGCCATTGATTTTTGGCAGGTGCATTTTGGCAAATTCCCAGGAGGCGGCAGCGGCCTCTTTGGACAGCAGGGGATCGTGGATTACATAACCATTGTCTGTGCGGTAGATGGTCATGTTAGACAGGTCTGCCCCGCGGATTTGATATACGCCATCGGTGACTTTGTACAGACCACCCGCTGCATAGTTCAGCATGCCCTGGCGCCAGATTGACGGGTTCACGGAAGCAGGCAACTGGTCAACGCTCATCTCTGCCATGTACTCAAAGCGGTTTTTCAGCTCACCCGCTTCATGGGTACCAAATTCTGCAATCAATCCCTTCTGCGTGCGCTCAAATGCGCTGACATCCTGCCACGGCAGCTGTTTTGCTAACGCTTCATTGGCCTGTTTTGTATGTGTTGTTGCGGGTTTACCCTGGTAGGTGTCCAGGCTGGCGTAATCCGCGGTAGCTGAAAATGAAACCATAAGTGCCAGTGAAACAGAAGATAGTGCAAAACGGGTAGTCATAGTGAGCCTCGTTGTGTCTTGTTGTGGGTACGGGGCTACTTTATTCGGTTGACACATCACAATACATACATGAAGCTTTATTTAAAGCATCACGATTTGTTATGTGTTGGAGGGGCACTTGGCGGAAAAAAATATTGACCTGAACCTGCTTAAGGTTTTTATCTCAGTTTATCAGCACCGCTCGATTACCGTTGCGGCAGAGGTGATGGGGCTGACTCAGCCAGGTGTGAGTGGCGTCCTCAAACGATTGCAGCAGCAGCTTGGCGTGCAGCTTTTCATCCGCTCCGGCCGGGGAATTGCGCCAACGCATCAGGCACATGAACTCGCCCGCCAGATTGAGCCGGCCCTCAATCAGATTTCGGATGCTCTGAAGGGGATTGATACCTTCAGTACAGAGCATTCACGCCGCTTTGTGGTTTATACCTCTGAGCCTGTTATGCTGAAGTTGTTACCCATGATTGAAGCCGATCAGACGCTGGGAAAAGTGCAAATTGAGCTTCATCCAACCCTGTCCAGTGAAGAGAAACTGCTTAATAACCTCAGCCTGCAGAAAGCGGATCTGGCGATAGATTTTGCCAACTACTCCGCCCCTTCTTTTTTCTCTGAGTATTTCTGTACCGATGAGCTGTGTGTTATTGCGCGAAAGGGTCACCCCAGGGTCGGGGACGTGCTCAGCCTGGAACAGTTCTATGCTGAGAAACACGTAACACTGAAGCTGCGCCGGGAAGAGGCTTATCTTGCGGATTACTTCACCGAAGAGGCGATTGCGGAAAGACAGGTAGCGGCTGAGTGTGACTCGCTGGTTTCGCAAATGACCATGATATCTAACAGCAACTGTCTGGCTGTCATGGTGAAAAGCATCGCCAGTCAGTTTGCTGGTAAGCTGGATCTGCAGGTGCTCGATGCGCCTTTTACCAGCCTGCCGATCAAGCACCGTATGATGACACATAACCGGATGAAGCACAGTCCGGCTAACCGCTGGCTCAGGGAAAAACTCAAATCTTACCTTGAGAGCAGCCAGTAAAAAGCCCTGATGAAAACATCAGGGCCTGGTTATTCCAAATACCAGTTGCCGGAGGTGTTATACAATCTCCAGCTCAATCTCTTCCTGTTCCAGCATCTTACAGATTGACTCCGGTGGCATTTCATCTGTGATCACCAAATCCACCTCGGTCAGATTGCCCAGGTTCACCATAGCGTTACGGCCAAACTTGGTGTTGTCCACGCCCAGCAGAACACGGCGGCTGTTTTCAATGATGGCTTTTTTCACCCGCACTTCGTGATAGTCAAAATCGAGCAGTGAGCCATCGTAGTCGATGCCGCTGATACCCAGAATGCCAAAATCGAGACGGAACTGAGAGACAAAGTCCAGTGTGGCTTCGCCGGTGACGCCACCATCACGGTTGCGCACTTCACCGCCGGCCAGGATGACTTTGAAGTCTGGTTTGGCCATCAGAATCGTCGCGGCGTTGATGTTGTTGGTCACGATACGCAGTTGCTGGTGGTTGTCCAGCAGGGCGCGGGCAACCGCTTCCGGGGTGGTGCCGATGTCTATAAACAGGGTGGCACCGTCCGGGATGTGTTTTACCAGCGCGCGTGAGATGCGCTCTTTTTCCTGCAGTGCCATCACTTTGCGGGTGCTGTAGGAAGAGTTTTCAGAGCTGGTGATCAGGGTGGCACCGCCATGGTTGCGTCGGATACGGTTGGCATCCGCCAGCTCGTTCAGATCGCGGCGGATGGTCTGCGGGCTGACGTTAAATTTCTCTACCAGGTCGTCCGTACTGACATAGCCGTGAGTTTGTACTAATTCGATGATCTCTTGTTGTCGTTTGGTCGCTTTCACTCACTACTTCCTTAGCTGGGGCGTTCGTTTGCGTTCAATCAAGTTTACTCCGCCGCCGGGGTAATTCAATCGAGCATCAATATGAAACCGCTGATTTCTTGATTTGTGCCGGTGTTTTACCGTCAGGTAGTACCAGTTAGTGTGACAAATGTTACCAGTCTGATAACGACTGGTTCGAGTGAAAGTAATTCTGTTGGTTTATGTTAATTGCGAAAGTAAACGTTTGGTATATAGGTTTGCAAAGGGTTTCGTTTGTTCGTTTTATGTTCGGAATTTGACTTGTTTAACATTTTTGGAGCAAATATTTCAAATTTCAGGGTTCGAACGCTCATATACGAGCACGATCACTTTTCGAATGAATTTTTGCTGGCAGAATGCCCACACATTAAGTGAGAGATTCACTTACTCAGGCAGTTTTGGAGAGGACTCTGAGAATGCCATTTTTTAAACCTGGGATAAATAAAGGATTGGAATATGAATACTAAAAAGCAACCAACTCTTTGGGGAGAGTGCGTAGCAGAATTCATAGGCACCGGTTTATTGATCTTCTTTGGCGTCGGCTGCGTTGCCGCACTGGTGTTAACCGGTGCGCAATTTGGTCAGTGGGAAATCAGCATTGTCTGGGGCTTTGGCGTGGCCATTGCCATCTACTGTACAGCGGGGGTGTCTGGTGCACATATCAACCCTGCGGTGACTATTGCGCTGGCGGCGTTTCACGGTTTTGACCGCCAGAAAGTGCTGCCATATATCGCAGCTCAGATGGCGGGCGCATTTTGCTCAGCAGCGCTGGTGTACGGCCTTTACAGTAATCTGTTTGTTGAGTACGAAGTGGTGCACGGCTTTGCCCGTGGCAGCCAGGAAGCCCTGGCAACGGCGGGGATCTTCTCTACTTACCCGAATGCAGCGCTCTCATTCGGTGGTGCGATGGCGGTTGAGTTTGTTATTACTGCGGTTCTGATGTTTGCCATTCTGGCGCTGGGTGATGGTAAGAACGGTGCGCCGCGCGGTCCTATGACCCCGCTGCTGATCGGTGTCCTGATCGCGGTGATCGGTGGTTCTCTCGGTCCTTTGACTGGCTTCGCCATGAACCCGGCCCGTGACTTTGGTCCTAAGTTGTTTGCCTACCTGGCGGGCTGGGATTACGCCCTGAGCGGTGCCAAAGATATCCCTTACTTCATCGTACCGATTATTGCGCCAATCGCAGGTGCCTGTTTTGGTGGCTGGCTGTATCCAAAAGCCATTGGTGCTTACCTGCCAGGTAATGAAACCGAAGCTGAAGCTGAAAGCGCAGAGAACACTGAAGCGGCGGTATAACCGCGACATAAAACACAGCGCTGCAGCCTGACCCGTAACCTTACCCGTACAAAGGGGCTGCAGCCAATAACTGATATAATTATCCAATAACGTGAAACAGAAAGGATCTACCTCATGACAGAGCAAAAATACGTTGTCGCCCTTGATCAGGGAACTACCAGCTCACGTGCCGTTGTGCTCGACCACGACGCGAACATTGTCAGTGTGTCACAGCGTGAATTCACTCAGATCTACCCTCAGGCAGGCTGGGTTGAACACGATCCAATGGAAATTTATGCCACCCAAAGCTCTACCCTGGTAGAAGCGCTGGGTAAAGCGGGGATCCGCAGCGACCAGATCGCGGGTATCGGTATCACTAACCAGCGTGAAACCACCATCGTCTGGAATAAAGAGACCGGCAAACCGGTTTATAACGCCATTGTATGGCAGTGCCGCCGCACCGCAGAGATCTGTGAAGGACTGAAGCGTCAGGGGCTGGAAGAGTACATTCGTGAAAACACAGGCCTGGTGCTGGACCCTTACTTCTCAGGTACCAAAGTAAAATGGATTCTGGACCATGTTGAAGGCGCGCGTAAAGACGCGGAAGCCGGCAAACTGCTGTTCGGTACCGTGGATACCTGGCTGGTGTGGAAGATGACCCAGGGCCGCGTACACGTGACCGACTACACCAACGCATCGCGTACCATGCTGTTTAACATCAACACCATGGAGTGGGATGAGAAGATGCTTAAGGCGCTGGATATTCCACTCTCCATGATGCCGGAAGTAAAACGTTCTTCGGAAGTGTATGGTCAGACCAACATTGGTGGTAAAGGCGGTACCCGTATTCCAATCGCCGGTATTGCCGGTGACCAGCAGGCCGCCCTGTTCGGCCAGATGTGTGTTCAGCCTGGTCAGGCGAAAAACACTTACGGCACCGGTTGCTTTCTGCTGATGAATACCGGTCAGGAGAAAGTGACCTCGAAGAATGGCCTGCTGACTACTCTTGGCTGTGGCCCGAACGGCGAACCTGCGTATGCACTGGAAGGTGCAGTATTTATGGGCGGCGCTTCTATTCAGTGGCTGCGTGATGAGATGAAACTGCTGGCAGACGCCCGCGACTCTGAATACTTCGCGACCAAGGTTGATACCTCCAATGGTGTGTACGTGGTACCGGCGTTTACCGGTCTGGGTGCACCGTACTGGGATGCCTATGCCCGCGGTACTATCGTTGGCCTGACCCGTGGTGTGAACTCTAACCACATCATCCGCGCTACCCTGGAAGGTATCGCATACCAGACCCGCGACGTACTCGATGCGATGCAGGCTGACTCAGGCATCCGCCTTGAAGCGCTGCGTGTGGATGGCGGTGCGGTAGCAAACAACTTCCTGATGCAGTTCCAGTCGGATGTGCTCGATACTCAGGTGCTGCGTCCGAAAGTGACCGAAGTTACTGCGCTGGGTGCGGCGTATCTGGCAGGTCTTGCGGTAGGCTTCTGGGGCAGCCTGGACGAGCTGAAAGACAAGGCGGAAATCGACCGCAGCTTCGCTCCGGCGGATGACGAAGAGAAGCGCCAGCAGCGCTACAGCGGCTGGAAACGCGCGGTCCGCTGTGCTCAGGCATGGGCGGAGATGCGTGACGACTAAGGTGGTTGCTTTGGTTTGAAAGGGAGTCCCGGTTTTGGCCGGGACTTTTTTTGTTGCTTGTGTGAATGTTTTTGTTTGCGACGACGCATGCGGAAAATCGTCGTCCCGGACGCGCTCCACTGAACGTCATCACTTGCTCAGTGGTGGGCGCGAGCCGGGATCTCCTGCTGGTCAGTGCTTAGTAATACGTGCTCCAGCACAGTTCACAGATCGCTTCACGAGGTCCCGGGTCGGGGCCCGGGATGACGGAGTACATACGGCGCTACAATCCCTCAAAACAAAAAAACGGAGGCCAAAGCCTCCGTCTCATCAACAATCAGTAACGCTGTTACTTCTTATCCGCCAGTTTCTCCAGACCAAGCACCAGCACGATAGCCAGAGCTGCCATTACAACAGCCATAACCAGCTGAGAAGGCTGAGAGGTGACCGCTTCAAAATCAAACGGGCTCAGGTTGTGCTGTATCAGTGGTACTTCTTCGCCTTTAGAGTTGATACGCCAGCTGATGGTCTCTTTCCATGGCCAGATCTTTGGCAGGGTACCCATCATCAGGCCGGTCAGGAACATCAGGGTGAAGCAGCGGAAGCGCTTCAGCAACCAGGACAGCAGGTGTGAGAAGCTCAGTAGGCCGGCCAGACAGCCAGTAGCGAAAAGCATCAGCACATCGATTTGCAGGCCTTTTGCAGCGGCCAGGATCGGCGCGTACATGCCCAGCAGCAGCAGGATAAAGCTGCCTGAAATGCCTGGCAGGATCATCGCACAAATCGCAATAGCACCGGCGAAGAACACGTTGTAGCCGGTATCTGCCATTTGCAGCGGGTTCAGCACGGTAATGCCGTAAGCGAACAGCGCACCCAGAATAAAGAACACCCCGGTAAACAGATCACGGCGTTCCACTTCTTTCAGCACATGGACGATAGAGACGATGATCAGACCGAAGAAGAACGACCAGGTCGGGATCGGGTGTGCGGTCAGCAGCCAGGAGATCAGCTTAGCCAGTGTCAAAATGCTTGAGATGATGCCGGTAAACAGGGTGATCAGGAAAACGCCGTTGATATGTTCAAACGCCGCTTTAAAGCCCTGCTTTTTCCAGATCCCAAGCAGGGACGGGTTAATACGGCGGATGCTTTCCAGCAGGGTATCGTAGATCCCGGTAATAAATGCAATGGTACCGCCCGATACGCCAGGCACTACATCAGCGGCGCCCATGGCGACGCCTTTTAAAAAGGTATACAAGTGATTCATGAATTGAGTGTGGGATAGTTCATAGTCAGATGGCGGATTATGAACCAGAAACCACACCATGGAAAGCGGAACGGGATGGCGCAAGCCGCAAAAACATAATCTGCAACAATTTTACGGGCACTCATAAAAGTGAAATTAAATTTTTTATAAATGCTTGCAAAGTTGGCACGGATAATGCATTATCCCTTTCGACCCTTTTAAAGCCGAGGGTCACCTAGCCAACTGACGTTGTTAGTGAACATTTTGTTCACTCCTTTATTCTGCCAACTGCTGTCTTAGCGGTTGGCTTTTTTTTTTGCTTTTTCCCAGCCGTAATTCTTTTAACTAATTGTTTTTTATGGGCATGTAGTTGGCATCCCCCTCTTTTTTGCTCCCGCGCACTGTTTGTTTATCATTTCTGTTTATATAGCCAATCCTCACTATGAAACAGGGTGATATTTTATTAATGGAGTAATCAATCCGATTCACAAAATGCGTTGCTTTGCAAAATGCAATTGCGATTTGCAAATAAGCATGTGGATGCGTACATTAATTCGCCGTTTTAATGGGTGTGAGCGGTGAAAAAAGTTGGCACGTTATCTGCATTATTGTAATTGACCCTTTTTAAGCCGAGGGTCACCTAGCCAACTGACGTTGTTAGTGAACATTTTGTTCACCAAATATTTTTATGATAGCCAATTGCATACTTGTGCAATTGGCTTTTTTTTCACATGAAAGTTTAGACACGGATTTATGGGTTTGCGTAACAGAGAGTGTGATCTTGCTCTGAAATTTGTTGCCTGTGCAAAAAGTTGAGCTAATGAGAGAAGTGTGAGCTAATTGAGATAGTTGTCAGTGGAAGGCCCACCAGAAGGCGTGGTAGAACGCCTGCCTGGCGTCTTTTTCAATGCACAGGCCATTACTGCTGATAAGTTTGTCGAATGGCCAGGTCATCACCTGCTGGACGGAAGCCCGCAGCAGAGCGGGGTTATCAATCGCCAGCCGGTCTTTAAGTGGCAGCCTGAATTCCCGGTAGCCACCTTCGAGCATGGCGCGCAGCTTTTGAGGGCCGGGCAGGTGGGGCTGATTGCCGACCAGAAGATCGGGCAACAACAGGGTCCGGCTTTGCGGGTCGCACAGCACTATTTTCCGTGGCTGGCGGATACCCAGTATTGCGGTCTGGAGGAGCTGTCCCTGCCAGCAGGGCGCGCTTTCTGTCCCAAGGGCGGAATCAAAATTCAGATCAGAACGTTTCTGAATAAGGGTAGGAGTTGCGAGAAAACGGGCCTGAGAATAGGCGAGCCACCAGTCAGACAGGTTGTGGTGATCGGCCGGGCTTGGTGCCGCGATGGCTTCAATGGTGCCCAGTTTGCTCAGTTCGAGCTGCAGGGCGGTGGTCAGTTCAATTGGGGAGAGGACGACCAGTTTGCCCCCGGTAAGGCGGATCACGACCATTCGCTGCAGACGCTTTGACACGCCGCTGCCTGCGATGGCATCACAATACCAGATCCTGTTTGGGGCCCATTCGGTCAGCATATCCCTGTCCTTAACCTGGCGGCATCCTTGCCGCCGGCTGTTCATTTAATAACCCATTAGTTTTAACAGGTTTTCTGCTGTTTCGATAGCTTCCTTTCGGTTTGCAATATTGAGTTTTTGATACAGGTTGCGAATATGGGTTTTGATCGTGGTTCCGGCCACATCCAGCTCCTGGGCGATCTGCTCGTTACTGAAACCTGAGTAGATAAGCCCCAGTACCTGCCATTCACGCTGGGTCAGCGGGCTGGTACGGATAAGCTCTGGTACGTTCGGGTGAGTGACCAGTTTCTCTACAAAGTCTTCGTCAAAGTGCACCGAACGTGACCGTTGCTTGCTGGAAATGTCCTTCAGCAGCATCTGAGCACGGTGACGTTCGAGATCGCCAAGACCAGGTTTGCTCATCAGCCGTTCCAGCACGCCTTCCAGGCTTGCGCCATCGATCAGGAAGTTGCCTACCATTCCGGTCTGGTTGGTCAGGGCCAGAGCCTCTTTTAGCTGTTGCTCAGCGCGGGCCATGTCGTTTTGTTTCACTGCCAGTACCGCTTCAACAATCAGGTTGCGGTTCTGATCGGTGAGCAGGTGATGCGCCTGAGCCTGCTTTTGCATCAGTGCCAGGACTTCTTCTGCTTCCTGATAACGCCCCAGGTTGATGTACGCCCGGGCGAAGTTACGCCACTGCAGCTGACAGAAGTGGTTAGTGGCACTTTCCGGCCTGGCGGTTTCTTCTGTCCAGCGCTCGATTTCCGCACCTTCCCCGCGATGCTGCCAGTAAAGCAGCAGGGCCAGCGAAGCATTGGCATGCCAGTCGATGTGATCGTTGAAGTGGGCCAGCTGGTGCTGGATTTGCTGGATAAAGCGGGCGGCTTTGTCCAGCTCACCACGGCCCATCGCGATCCGGGCCAGCATCGACAGGCTGTGCAGATGTTTGCTGGTGTTTTGCGGGCCGATAACGTCAATGCCTTTGTAAGCGCAGTCTTCGGCTTCTTCCAGACGGTTCCAGCACCACAGTACCTGAGCGCGCAGGCGCAGTAGGAACTCGTGCAGCGGAAGCTGGTGCAGCTGCTGCTCTTCGACCAGTTTAAACGCGCTGTCCTGTACTTCATAAGCGGCCTGAACAAAACCCTGGGCGATAAGAATTTCGCTCTGTTGCAACAGTGCCCACAATGCCTGAGGCATGATATGGTACTGGCGAGCCAGCTTTTCGGTCTGTTGCATCAGTGGCAGGGCACGGTCAAGGCGTCCCAGTACGTGGTTGACTTCTCCCACGACAGAGGTTGCCACGATTCGGCTTCGGTAGGTGGTCGGGTCGATTTGCTCCAGTGCCAGTTCAGCCAGCTCCAGCGCTTTTTGCGGACGGTTCTGGTTAATGGCGACCTGAGCCAGCAGGGCGTTGATCTGGCCTTCGTCATCGCTGGTCAGTTTGATGTTGCGTGCCTGCATCTCTTTTTCTGCCAGCGCCAGCATGTCACCCACATCGTTATATCTGTGCTGGCTCTGTGCCAGCCAGGCGCGCAGCAATGGCAGTTTAGGTGAGGCATACAGCTGATCGCTGGTCAGGGAAAGAATGGCTTTCTCTACCAGTACCAGCTCTCCACGGTTAAACAGTTTCCAGCCGTATTCAGTCAGGATCCCGCCGACCAGTTCGCCGTTTTTCGACTTCAGCGCATGGCTGAGTGCCTGGTTCGGATTGCCCTGGTGCAGCCAGGCTTTGGATGCAGCCAGGTGAAGCTGCTCTTCCTGTTGAGGGATCCGTGCCTGACGTTCGTGAGACAGAAACTCGCTGAACAGGTTGTGGAAGCGGTACCAGTTTTGCTCCCCTTCCAGCGGGTAGATAAACAGGCCGTAGCGGTTGAGCGATTCGATCATACCAAGCGCATCATCACGCTGGGTCAGTTCTGCTACCAGGCTGTCATTAAAGGTATCGAGTACCGAGCACTGCATCAGGAACTGGCGGGTTTCACTGTCGAGCAGTTCAAACACTTCTTCTACCAGGTACTCCCAGAGATGAGCGTGGTTGAACTGGGAAACAGACTCGGCAGACTGAGCCAGCGTGCGTTTCTGGTGCTGGGCCTGAAGGGCGATAAGCTGAAGGGCGGACGGCCAGCCTTCAACATAGCTGCGCAGGGTATTGGCTGTGGCATCATCAATGCCATCGGTGACGCGCTGATTAAAGAAACGCGTGGTTTCTTCGTTGTCAAAGGCCAGTGAGTCATTATCCACTTCGATCATCAGGTCACGTACGCGCAGGTTAGCGGTGCCGAGCGGCGGGGTTGCCCGGGTCGTTACCATCAGGGTCATGCAGTCAGGCATGTGTTTCAGGAAAAAGCGCATTCCCTCATGCACTTCATCATTATGGATCACGTGGTAGTCATCGAGTACCACATAACATTCCTGCTGGTACTCACTCAGTTCCGCAAACAGCTCACTGAACAGGCTGGTGACCGAAGAAAACTGGCGGCGCTCAGCCAGTGCCTGGGCATTCGGGCAGGCGTTGTTGGTGGCTTTGTTCAGCGCCTGGATGAAATAGTTTACGAAGCGGAAGCTGTCGTTGTCGTTTTCATCAAGGCTGAACCAGCCTACGTTGGTTTTGTCAGCCAGCCACTGGGCTGCCATGGTAGTTTTGCCATATCCGGCAGGCGAGCGAAAAAGAACCAGCTTGTAGCAGGGGGCCTGTTGCAAAAGGTCCAGTACCCGCGGTCGCAAAATGGCGTTGTGCAGGCGTCCCGGCCGGGTCAGTTTAGAAGGAATCCACATAATCTGTCTTTATATCGTCTTTATGTTGTGTTGACCTCGGGCGAATATACTTATCAGTAATCCCCCCAACTATGATCCACCTCTTAATTGAGCAGATGTAACCGTTTGTGACATGGGGTACGCCCTGTATTTGTGATCCTGGTCACCTTTGGGTTGAATTGTTATCTATGCAACATTGATATTTGCACAGAATGTGCTGTTTTTTTAATCGGGGCAGCGTCTATCTGAAAGCGAAATGTGATCGGGGCTGCATTATTGACGATGAGAAGCGATTTAGTGTGCTGAACAAAGATTAACCGTTGCGCCTGAAGGGTAAAGAATGTGTGTGAGATGAATCACGTCAAACCTCTGTATCACGGGAGGAATTTGTGACGCAGCTCATTCCCGGGAGGGGGAGTCCTCCTCTACGCCCTCGCTTCTCATCCTCCTCCGCCCTTGCTGCGGGAGGATGTTTCAACCACGTCGTCCATGCACGATATAGCGTATTGGATTACATCAGGAAGTGAGATTTTTATCATGAAGCCTAGTGAACAGAAAAAGTTCGACAAGGAGCACTTTAAAAGTGCAGTAAAACAGCATCTGGCATCGACGTATGCAAAGACAGAAGAAACGGCTGACAGCCGTGCCTGGTACCTGGCTATGGGCCGTGCCCTGGCTGAGATGACCACCTTTGACATGCTGGCGACTGAGAACGACCCAAAAATTAAGAAAGCGAAAAGCGTAAACTACCTTTCTCTTGAGTTCCTGATCGGCCGTTTGACCGGGAACAACCTGATCAGCATGGGTCTGTACGAGCAAATCGGTGCAGCGATGGAAGAGCTGGGTCAGAACCTGTCTGATCTGCTGGAAGAAGAGCGTGACCCATCGCTGGGTAACGGTGGTCTGGGCCGTCTGGCTGCGTGTTTTATGGATTCATGTGCTGCGCAGGAGTTCCCGACTGTAGGTTACGGCCTGCACTACGAGTACGGCCTGTTCAAGCAGTCTTTCAAAGAAGGTCATCAGCAGGAAGCACCGGATGCATGGTGTGGTGTTGAAGGTTACCCATGGGAAGTTGCACGTCCTGAGCTGGCTCAGGAAATCGGCTTCTACGGTCATGTTGAGTCATACGAGCAAAACGGCGTAACCCGTCGTCGCTGGGTACCAGGCATGGCGGTACAGGGTATGCCATGGGACCTGCCAATCGTAGGTTACGAGAGCGATACGGTTTACCCGCTGCGTCTTTGGGAATGTCGTGCAATTGCGCCTTTCTCTCTGGAAAGCTTTAACAACGGTGATTACTTCGAAGCTCAGCACTCGCTGATCGACGCAGGTAACATCACCAAAGTTCTGTACCCGAACGATAACCACGAAAAAGGTAAGACTCTTCGTCTGATGCAGCAGTACTTCCACAGTGCAGCGTCAATCCGCGATATTCTGCGTCGTCACGAAGCCGCTGGCCACGCACTGGCAGACCTGCCTAAGTACGAAACTATCCAGCTGAATGATACTCACCCGACTATCGCGATTCCTGAACTGATGCGTATCCTTATCGATGAGAAGCACCTGTCATGGGAAAAAGCATGGGAAATCAGCTCGCATACTTTTGCGTACACTAACCACACCCTGCTGCCTGAAGCACTGGAAACCTGGAGCGAGTCTCTGATCCAGCGTCTGCTTCCGCGTCACATGGAAATCATTTTTGAAATTAACCACCGCTTCCTGCAGGAAGTTCGTGCCAAGTGGCCTGGTGATGTAGCGAAACAGCAGAAGCTGTCTATCATCCAGGACGGTTTCCACCGTATGGTTCGCATGGCTAACCTGTGTGTGGTTGGTTCTTACGCGGTGAACGGCGTAGCTGCGCTGCACTCAGAGCTGGTTAAGCGTGACCTGTTCCCTGAGTTCCACGAACTGTACCCGACCCGTCTGCACAACGTGACTAACGGTGTAACTCCGCGTCGCTGGCTGAAGTTCTGTAACCCTGGCCTGTCTGCTCTGATCACTGACAAGATTGGTGACAAGTGGCCGGCAGATCTGGATAAACTGACTGAAATCGCCAAGTTCGCTGACGACAAGAAGTTCCAGAAAGACTACATGGCCGTTAAGAAGCAGAACAAAGAGCGTCTGGCTGAGTGGGTTTCTGACAACATGGGTATCGAGCTGAATACCGATGCTATCTTTGACGTACAAATCAAGCGTCTGCACGAGTACAAGCGTCAGCACCTGAACATGCTGCACATCCTGTCTCTGTACCACCGCCTGCTGAACGATCCATCGTTCGACATGCACCCACGTGTGGTGTTCTTCGGTGCGAAAGCGGCGCCTGGCTACCACCTGGCGAAAGAGATCATCTACGCAATCAACAAGATCGCAGAGAAGGTGAACAACGACCCACGCATCAGCGACAAGCTGAAAGTGGTATTCATCCCTGACTACCGTGTAAGCATGGCTGAGATCATCATCCCGGCGGCTGACGTTTCTGAGCAGATTTCTACTGCAGGTAAAGAAGCATCAGGTACCGGTAACATGAAGATGGCCCTGAACGGTGCACTGACCATCGGTACTATGGATGGCGCGAACGTGGAAATCCGTGAAGAAGTGGGTGACGAGAACATCTACATCTTCGGTCTGGAAGTTGATCAGGTTGAAGCGACCAAAGCGGCTGGCTACAACCCATACGACTACTACCACGCAGATCATCTGCTGAAGTCTTCTCTGGACCTGCTGCTGGGCGACGAGTTTACTCCGGGTGAACCAGGCAAGCTGCGCGCAACATACGACAGCCTGCTGGACGGTGGTGACCCATACCTGGTACTGGCTGACTTTGCTTCTTACGTGAAAGCGCATGAAGACATGGACAAGCAGTACCGCGACCAGGCTGGCTGGGCACACAAAGCCATCCTGAACACTGCGCTGGTTGGTAAGTTCAGTTCTGACCGCAGTATCCGTGACTACGTTAACAACATTTGGAAACTTGAAGCGGTTAAACGTTAAGAGAGTATTCCACCCTACCATGAAGGCGGGCTCGTCCCGCCTTCGGAGAGAGCGATGAAACAACAATCAGTATTAAAACAAGTCGCTGAAATGGCTCGTATTACCGACAGCTACGTCAGCGCATGGGGCGACGAAGCCTTTGTGTCGGATGAAACCATTCGTTATTTGCTTGGTGCGTTAGGCTACGACACCTCTGACGATGAAGCACTGCTTAAGTCCGCAGAGAAAAAGCACAAGAAAGATGTACTGCCTCCGGTATTGGTGCTGAAAGACAACCAGCCGGTCCATGTACCCCTTCATCTGGGAACCAGCGCCCGCGAGAGCGAATTCAGCTGGAAACTGGAAACCGAGCAGGGTGAGACCCTTGAGGGCTATCTTCAATCACAAATCGTTTCAGACGAGCGTGAACAGGGTGGCCCTTTAGTGTTTTCACTGCCAAACAACCTTTCCTGGGGTTACCACAAACTGATCGTGACCCGTAAGCGTCGTAAGACCCCTTACGAAATGACACTGGTGATCACGCCGCAGGCCTGTTACAAGCAGGAGCCGCTGCAAACCGGTAAGAAGATCTGGGGCCCGAGTGTTCAGCTTTACACGCTGCGTACCAACCACAACTGGGGTATTGGTGACTTTGGTGACCTGAAACAGCTGGTAAGTGAAATCGCAAACCGCGGTGGTGACTTTGTGGGTCTGAACCCGATCCATTCGCTGTTCCCGGCTAACCCGGAAGGTGCGAGCCCATACAGCCCGTCTTCACGCCGCTGGCTGAACGTGCTGTACATTGATGTGAGCTCTGTACCGGAATTTGCCCTGAGCACTCAGGCTCAGCAACTGGTTGGCAGTGCTGATTTCCAGCAGCGTTTACAAAAAGCCCGTGATTCACACTGGGTGAACTACAGCGAAGTATCTGCGCTTAAGATGAGCGTACTGCCGCTGTTGTACAAAGAGTTCAAGTCCCGCCACCTGGCGAAGACCAGCGCACGTGCTGATGATTTCCTGGCGTTTGTTGAGAAAGGCGGTGACAGCCTGCTGCAACAGGCGGCCTTTGATGCGCTGCACGGTAAACTGCGTGCAGAAGATGAAAACGTCTGGGGCTGGCCGGTGTTCCCTGAAGAGTACCGCAAGTTCGACAGCCCGGCGGTTCGTAAATTTATTGATAAGAATCAGGATGAAGTTCAGCTGCACATGTATCTGCAGTGGCTGGCGGACATTCAGATCAACGAAGCTCAGGCTCTGGCAGAAGAGAAGGGCATGTGCGTTGGTCTGTACCGTGACCTTGCGGTAGGCGTTGCTGATTCCGGTTCAGAAACCTGGGCTGATAAAGGTGACCTGTGTCAGGACGTGAGCATCGGTGCTCCGCCGGATATCCTGGGTCCTCTGGGTCAGAACTGGGGTCTGCCTCCGCTGAACCCTCAGAAGCTTCTGGAGACTGCGTACGGCCCGTACATCGAGCTGCTGCGTGCCAACATGAAGCACTGTGGCGCTCTGCGTATCGACCACGTTCTTGGCCTGCTTCGCCTTTGGTGGATCCCGCGCGGTAAAGACGCGACCAATGGCGCGTACATCTACTACCCGGTAGAAGACATGCTGGCAATCCTGGCGCTGGAAAGCCACCGTCACAACTGTTCTGTGATTGGTGAGGACCTGGGTACCGTGCCGGATGAGATCGTGGACATTCTGGCTGATGCCGGTGTTCACTCTTACAAGGTGTTCTTCTTCGAAACCGCAGAAGATGGCGGCTTCTACTCACCGGAGCACTACACGGCGCAGTCCATGACCGCTCTGTGTACTCACGATATGCCAACCCTGCGTGGTTTCTGGCATTGTGATGACCTGAAGATGGGCCAGGAGCTGGGTCTCTACCCTGATGCAGAGCAACTGGAAGGTCTGTTTAAGGATCGTCTGGAGAGCAAGCAGCAGATCCTCAACAGCGTTGCCGGTCACGGTAACCTGCCTGAAGGTATCGGCCGTGATGCAACTCTGGTTCCGATGGACAAGTATCTGAGCGAAGCGCTTCAGGTGCACGTGGCAGCGGGTTCAAGCTCACTGCTGAGTGTACAGCTTGAAGACTGGCTGGAAATGGATAAGCCGGTCAACATCCCGGGTACCGTTGATGAGTATCCAAACTGGCGTCGTAAGTTGTCAATGAACCTGGATCAGGTCTTTGCCAACCCGGACGTCAATCATATTGCTAAGCGCCTCACAGAAGTGCGGGCTAAAGCCAGCCGATAATGGGATATTCCCCCGGTCAGGTATTGGCCGGGGGAATAGTTAGAAATTAAAGTGTCAGGCGTTGGTCAGACAACTATGCAATGTCTTTCACTTTATAGAAACCATGTTAGACTGGTGGCGTTTTAGCGTATGGCGTAACACGTTTTTCAGCCCTACCTAATTTTTTATGCTCGCCATAATATGGCGGGCTTTCTTGCAAGGAGATAACCCTTTTTTTCTGAACCAGAGAAAATGGGCGGAATATAATATGTCAGGGGAAAAGGCATTGACTAAAAAAGCAAAATTTACTCAGGCTTACACCCAACTATCCCATGCGGCTTTTGCGGATCCATTTTCGTTTTTAGGTCCTTTCAATCAGGAAGAGGACGTATCACTGCGAGTATGGATGCCGGGAGCTAATGGCGTTCAGTTGGTGCTAGGAGACGGTCAGCGCGTGACGCTTAAGCGCGAAGAGACCAGCGGCTTTACACTAAATAATCACGACCTTCGCTTCACTCACTACCGGTTAGCAGTTGACTGGGATGGTGCCGAGCAAATCGTCGATGACCCTTACCAGTATCATACCCTGTACGCAGAATACGAAGACCTTCATACCCCGGTTGAAATGTACAAGCATATGGGCGCACAGTTTGTCACCCTTGAGCGCGGCGGAGAGCAGATCTCAGGCACGCGCTTTTTGGTTTATGCACCGCACGCAAGCGCGGTAAGCCTGATCGGTGCGTTTAACAACTGGGACGGCCGTCGTAACCCGATGCAGCGTCTGGACTACGGCATCTGGGGTATCTTTATGCCGGATATGCCGGAAGGTACCCAGTACAAGTTTGAGCTGAAAGGGCCAGACGGTGAAGGCCTGCCACACAAGGCGGACCCATGGGGTTTCCACGCTGAGCAGTACCCTTCATTTGCTTCCCTGACCTACGACCACGCACGTTACCAGTGGCAGGACAAAAAGTGGCAGGAACGTCCGGTTACCGCCAAGAACAAGGAAGCACTCTCTTTTTACGAGCTGCACCCGGGTTCCTGGAAGCGTAATGATAATGGCGATTTCCTTAACTACCGTGAGCTGGCTGATGAGCTGATCCCGTACCTGACCGACATGGGTTATACCCACGTTGAACTGATGCCGGTATCAGAGCACCCGTTCTACGGCTCCTGGGGTTATCAGCCGGTTGGTCTGTTTGCACCGACCAGCCGCTACGGCTCACCGGATGATTTCAAATACTTTGTCGACCAGTGTCACCAGGCTGGCCTGGGTGTGGTTCTGGACTGGGTTCCGGCACACTTCCCGGCTGACAGCCACGGTCTTGCAGACTTTGACGGCACGCCACTGTTCCATGACCCGGATCCACGCCGCGGCTGGCACCAGGACTGGAACTCTTATATCTACGATATGGGCCGCGAGCACGTACGCCGCTTCCTGGTTTCTAATGCCCTGTACTGGTTCGAGCAGTTCCACATTGACGGTATCCGTGTTGATGCGGTTGCATCGATGCTTTACCTGGATTACTCGCGCAGCCATGACCAGTGGATCCCGAATATCGACGGCGGCCGTGAAAACCACGACGCTATCTGGACCCTTAAGTGGATGAACGAAGAGGTGTACCGTCACTTCCCGAACGCCATGACCATTGCTGAAGAATCCACCGCTTTCCCTGGCGTATCTGCGCCAACCTTTATGGGTGGTCTGGGCTTTGGCTTTAAGTGGAACATGGGCTGGATGCACGACAGTCTGTCTTATATCCAGGAAGATCCGGTTCACCGTAAATACCACCACGACACCATCACTTTCCCGCTGGTGTACGCACACAGTGAAAATTACGTGTTGTCACTGTCACACGATGAAGTGGTGTACGGCAAGCGTTCTATCCACAACAAGATGCCGGGCGACGAGTGGCAGCAAACCGCTAACCTGCGCGCTTACATGGGTTACATGTACGCTCAGCCGGGTAAGAAGCTTAACTTCATGGGTGCGGAATTCGGTCAGACGGGTGAGTGGAACCACGATGACCAGCTGCAATGGTTCCTGCTGGACTTCGAACGTCACCAGGGCGTACGCGACCTGACCCGTGACCTGAACTTCCTGTACCGAAACCAGCCTGCCCTGCACGATCAGGACAGCGAGCCGGCGGGCTTTGAATGGCGTCTGCAGGACGCGCGCGATGCCAGTATCCTGGCTCACGAGCGTATCAGTGAAAACGGCGAGCGTATTCTGGTGATCTCTAACTTCACCCCGGTACCACACGAAGAGTTCCGTCTGGGTATGCCGGTTGAAGGTACTTACCAGCTTCTGCTGAACACCGATGACAGCAAGTACAACGGCAGCGGTTTCAAAGTGAAGAAGACCGCCAAAACCAGCAAGGTTGAGAGCGAAGGGCTGGATCAGTCACTGTCGCTGAGCATCCCGCCGCTGGCGACCGTGTTCTACAAGCTGAAATAAGCGCACCTGAAAAGACAAATCCCCGGACTGAGTTCCGGGGATTTTTTTGTCTGAAAACAGGGATAACTGAGCTTTAACATAAAATGACAGATTATCAGTGCTTATAGACATTTAACTTAATATGGCTGGTCTAAACTGAAAGGACGTGTGCCGACTTTTTGTTCAGGGTGGCTGAATATGAAAGGATTGCTGAGAAAATTGCTGTTTGGCCTGTTGTTGCTCTGTATCAACAACCAGGCACTTGCGCAGTGCACCCAGTTTACCGGTGCGGCCCAGACCTGGAGTACCGCGGGGGAGATGGAACTGGGCTGGGATTCGATTATTACGGGAACGGTACCCACAGGGAGAGTAGGGTTTGATAATGTCACTCAGCCTGATAATTCGACCAATTTCTGTGACGGAACCCGTTGTGTGGCAGATCCCGGCCTGAAAGTTCCTGCTTATGACTTTTCTGGTTTTATTCCAGGTTCAGGCAATGTTGTGGCTATGGACGGTGATGTATTGGTCCCCGGGCAGTACAAAAGTATCGATATTATCGGCGGGAAAACGGTGACTCTGGAAGCGGGTGATTACTTTATGGAAACCTTTACCGTAGGGGGAGGAGCCACGGTAAACATTAATGGTAAAGTCCGCGTTCATGCCAACAAGATTTTGGTATCCGGTAACTCCAGAGTAAATCCAGCTGGTGTGGCGGACGACCTGTATCTGATTTCACATGGGATTAATTATCAGGTCGATTATCTGGCTGCAAATGCTCCGGCAACTAACGGAGTTTATTTCTCTGGCAGTGGTCAGGCGATAGCGTTTGTGATCTCTGAGTCCATCGTCGATATGTATGGTGGCCTTACCAGAATTACCGGGGCAGTGGCTTCCCTGTATCTGAAAATGGGGGGAAGCGCAGAGCTTATCGGTGATATTTCAAGTTGCGATGACGACATTCAGCAGCTTCGTATCAGCCCTGTATCAGCCAGTGAGGTTGTGGGTAAAACTATTCCGGTGACTTTTTCCATTACTAACAGCCAGGGGCAAGTTGATACGAACGCCACCGGTAATCTGGATATTGTCCACGACGGGCCTGCTGAAGTGTGCTGGAAAGAGAGCGCAACAGGCAGCTGTATCACCGACACCTCCTCTTCACCATTTGTCGCGGGAAGCGTGACTTACTACCTGTATTCTCCGATTGCTGCAGAGGCAGATGTGACGGCTTTATGGGTGGAAAAGCCCGCAGTGACTGCCAGCAGTGGCTCCTATGAGTTTTTGGCTAATGCTTATATGTTTGAGCCCAGTCCGCTGACTATGATCGCCGGTCAGGATACAGCGGTGACCATCAAAGCTGTGGATGAAAATGGGGTGGTAGTAGAGACTTATGAGGGCAGCAAAACCCTTAAACTGACCGATACCACCAAAGTATTGCCATCAACCGGCACGATAGACGCAACATTGCTGACCAAATCGGTCATCTTCAGCAAGGGCGTGGCACAAATCAGCGTGAACTATGCTGATGCGGGTAAAGTGACGCTCGGCATTGAAGAAGCCAGTGACGGCTATGCCGGGGATATTCTGGTTCATTCGCGGCCGCATACTTTTGCTATCTGTGATATTCAGTCGTCCGGGATCAATACCGGTTACAACGGTACTGCGGAATCCGGACCGGGTTTTGCCAGAGCCGGTGAAACCTTCAGTGTGGTGATCCATCCGCTGACCTGGACCGGCTCTGCTATCAGTGGTGACAGTTCCAGGGATGGTACCGCAGACCTGATCTCCGATTCACGATGCTCCCATCCGGTTACTCCGAACTATTTCAGTGAGGGCGGACAACTGGCAAAAGTTACTCTCAGTCATACACTGCACTCTCCGGATGGTGGAGTAGCGGGCACGCTCAGTCAAATGGTATCTGGTGGCACTTATGAGTTTACTAACCGCAATGAGGCACAAAATGGTCTTGCTGTCGGCGGCCTGAGCTGGAACGAGGTGGGCAGCCTATGGCTGCAGGCGCAATATGCCGGCTACGCACTGGGGGGCCTGGAGCAGGGCGTAGCGGCGATCGGGCGCTTCTATCCGTACGAGTTTGTGGTGACTTCTCAGACAGTCAGTGAAGGGCAGGCCAGCTTTACTTATATGGAGCAGGATTTCGGCGTTCAGTTTGAAGTGGCCGCCCGAAGCTCTGGTGGAACGACGACCACTAACTACGAGTTTATGACCGCGTATCAGATGCTGCTCGGGCTGACGGGGCTGGATTCCACAAAAACTTCTCCGGCGGTAAATGATCTCACCCCCCGGCTGGATACCAGCGCGATTACCGCGCCGGGCTGGCAGTCAGACTGGTCCGGCGGTACGCTCGGATTGCCACTGTCTGCTCTGAAGTTCAACCGGGTACAAACGGCAGCTTCACCCAGGAAAACCGTGCCGGATGGGCCGTATCAGCTGCAGATCGGGCTTGAGGTGAGCAGTGGTACTGTTGACTGTAGTCAGGACGGCTGCACCGGCTTCCAGACTCTGGATACATACCGTAACAATGGCACGGCTTCCGTTGATGGGACAAAGCTGGGCAGCCCGCTGGATGTGCGCTATGGACGCCTGAAGCTGTTTGATATCGGTGGTGTAAGTGGTGCCGACCTTCCGGTGCCGGTTGAGGCGGAATACTGGAATGGCAGCGACTTTGTCACTAATCCGCTCGACAGTGGCAGTGCGTTTAACGGAGCAAATTACTGCCGCAAAGAGCTGTGGCCGGGGGACGGTGCTTCTCTGGCTTCTCTCAGTGGCGCGGGCTCCGTCACGGGTGGGGAAAGCAGCGCGCTGAGCGCCAGTCAGAACGTGGCGGACCGCAGGGAGCAGGTCAAACTCTGGTTGCGGATTGGTACGGCTCAGTCCGGTCATGAAACCGGTCTGAACTGTTATGGCGTCAACACCGGAGGTCAGGAGTACCTCTATTACAACTGGGATGGCCGGGGGGATGAGAGCCCCCGGGCGGTGCTGACCTTTGGTGTTTATCGTGGTAACGACAGGGTACTGTTCAGGGGGGAGCCAGGGGTTTACTGAGCTGTTGTCAGCAGGCCAGGGGGCTTGTGACAGAACAAAAAAGGCGCAGCTTATGCTGCGCCTTCTTTATTTAGCCTGGGTTGTTTTTTAAGCCCGGGACTTTTTCAGGTAGGAGGCCATTTCTGCCGCAGGTACCATACCGCCGCCGGTTGCCCATACCAGATGGGTTGCGTTGGCCATGGTGTCAGCATCGAAGCCGTGGCGCTGCTGGTACTCAGCGGCGCGGGTGACTTCCACCGGGCCGATCATGCCAGCCAGTGCCGACGGTTCAAGACGGATATCTTCCTGCTTGCTCAGTTCACCCAGCAGAGAATACATGTGCGGGTCTGAGATGGTGTAGAAACCATCCAGCAGACGCTCCATGGCACGTCCCACGAAGCCGGAAGCACGGCCTACTGCCAGGCCGTCTGCGGCAGTGATATTGTCGATACCGATGTCCTGCACCGCGATTGCATCGTGCAGGCCAGTGTGAACGCCCAGCAGCATACAAGGGGAGTGGGTTGGCTCGGCGAAAATACAGTGGACGTTGTCACCAAACGCCATCTTAAGGCCAAAGGCGACGCCGCCAGGGCCACCACCAACGCCACAGGGCAGGTAGACAAACAGCGGATGCTCTTTATCGACTTTAACGCCCATCTCATCAAACTGCTTTTTCAGGCGCTCACCTGCTACCGAGTAGCCGAGGAACAGGGTTTTTGAGTTTTCATCATCGATAAAGAAGCAGCTCGGATCTTTTTCCGCTTCCTTACGGCCCTGCTCAACCGCAACGCCGTAATCCTGCTCGTATTCCACCACTTCAACGCCGTGAGAACGCAGTTTATCTTTCTTCCACTGGCGGGCATCGGCAGACATGTGCACTGCCACAGAGAAGCCCAGTTTGGCGCTCATGATACCGATAGACATGCCCAGATTACCGGTCGAACCAACGGCGATGCTGTACTGCTTAAAGAAATTGCGGAACTCTTCGCCAAGCAGTTTGCTGTAATCGTCAGACTCGCTCAGAAGACCGGCTTCCATCGCCAGTTTTTCCGCGTGAGTCAGCACTTCATAAATACCACCACGGGCTTTGATTGAGCCGGAAATTGGCAGGTGGCTGTCTTTCTTCAGCATCAGACGGCCGGTGATCTGCATGTCATAGCGTGACTCCAGCGCCTGCTTCATCGCCGGGATATCGACGACTTCGGATTCGATGATGCCATCTGTTTCCGCAGTCTCCGGGAAAGCCTTAGCAAGATACGGAGCAAAGCGCTTAAGGCGGTCACTGGCATCCTGAATATCGTCTTTGCCAAGGCCCACATAAGGCAGCGCGTCAGTCAGGCCTGTGGTGCCCGGGTTAAACCAGGCCAGCTCTTCCAGGGCGATCAGTCTTTCAACCAGAGGGAAGTCCGCGATCAGTTGTTGGGTGTTAATTGTTGTCATAGTGGTACCTTACCTTAAATGATATACGACAGCAGGAACGTGCCGGCCAGCGCCACGAAGGATGCGATAAAGGTAGCTGTCGTATAGTACTTGAAAATTTCGGTGATGGTGGCGCCGCAGTACTGCTTCACCAGCCAGAACAGGGAATCGGTCACGATGGTGCAGCCGATAGCGCCGGAGCCGATCGCAAGGGTGATGATCTCAGGGCTGATGTCCGGGTAGAGCGGCAGCAGCGGAGCAACAATGGCGGTTGCACCCATCATGGCAACGGTGGCTGAACCAACCGCGGCGTGCAGCACAATCGCAACCAGCCACGCCAGCAGGATTGGGTGCATGTCCAGGTTTGAGAGGATCTGGGCCAGTACATCGGCCAGGCCGCTGCCTTTCAGTACGCCGTTGAACGCACCACCGGCACCGATGATAAGCAGGATGTTGGCGATAGATGAGAACGCGCCTTCGGTTTTCTCCAGCAGGGTGCTCATGCCCATGTTCTGTTTGATACCCAGGGTGTAGTAGGCGACAAATGCAGCGATAAACATGGCGGTAATCGGGTTACCGATGAACTCCAGCGTGGTGTAAAGCGCAGTGCCGTGCTCCATATTCAGCTCTGCCGCGGTTTTCATCAGCATCAGCGCAATAGGCAGCAGCACGGTAAACAGGGTAGCGCCAAGAGACGGCAGTTCAGATTCGTCGCGGACTTCCAGCGAGGTGAACTCCTGAGGCACCTGTTTAAACGGAAGGCGGCTGCCCAGCACTTTAAGAAACAGCGGACCACCGATCAGCGAAGCCGCCAGGCCTATCACCAGACCGTAGAAGATCACCGAACCGATATCTGCGCCCAGCTCATTGGTGACAAACAGGGCTGCCGGGTGAGGAGGCACAATACAGTGAACCGCCATCAAGGCTGTACACAGCGGGATCGCCAGGTTCAGCAGCGAGGTGTTGGTCTTTTTGGCGATAGAGAATGCCAGTGGGATCAGCAGTACCACGCCCACTTCGACAAACAGGGTGATACCGCAGACCAGACCGATCAGTACCATGATCACTTCCGGCGACATCCAGCGGATTTTCTGCAGGGTAATGCCTATGCGCTCTGCGGCGCCTGAGACTTCCATCATTTTACCCAGGATGGTGCCAAGACCAATGACAGTGGCGAGGAAACCAAGGGTACCGCCGATGCCGTTTTCAATCGCACTGACCATTTCGAGTGGCTGCATGCCCATCATGGTTCCGACGTAGAAGCTGGCCATCAAAAGGGCGAGGAAAGGGTGCAGCTTAAAGCGGACGATCGCAAAGACGATCATTAAAATACTGGTTATCAGGGTTCCGATAACCCAGAGTTGAGAATCCATATTCAGACCTTTGTGTTTGTTGTGTTCTGTATCAATTAGACGAATTAATGGTCTGACTGACAAACGATCAAAACTCACATTCAGATGAACTGAATTGAAACAAGTGTGTGATCTGGTCCATGTTTGGGCGGGTTGGGTGTTTTTGTTATATCTCTGCTCAACCGATGGCTCTATACTCGCCCCAATTCGAACAGGCACCGGAGATCGGGATGTACAGCAGAGAAACCATGTTTGCCCGCAATCAGAGGCTGAACAGCTTCCAGTTGTCCAAGCTGCATACGTTTGAAGTGGCAGCGCGTCACGCCTCTTTTTCCCTGGCGGCCGAAGAGCTGTCGATGACGCCGAGTGCGATTTCCCACCGTATTTCGAAGCTTGAAGAGGAGCTGGGTATCGCCCTGTTTATCCGTTCGCACCGTAAGATCAGCCTCACCGAAGAAGGCGAGCGGATCTACCTGTCGCTCAGGCGAACCCTGAACGAGCTCAATCAGGAGATCCTGGACGTGAAAAGCGGTGATATTTCGGGCGTGCTGACCATCTACTCCCGCCCGTCTTTTGCCCAGTGCTGGCTGGTGCCCCGGATCTACCGTTTTAAGCAGCGCTACCCGTTGATTGACCTTAAGATCCTGACAGGTAACGAGAACGTGAACTTCCAGGGTTATGGCATTGATGTGGCGCTCTATTTCGATGACCGGATGCCGGAAAAACTCGACTGCACGGAAATCATGAACGAGACCATTATTCCGGTCTGCACCCCGGAGTATGCCAGTCAGTATGCGCTTTGCGGGAATCCTGACAACCTGGTCAACGCGACCCTGCTGCACGACAATCAGGCCTGGGAGTATGATTCAGATTTTGACGAGTGGACCCAGTGGGCCGAAGCCAACCGCCTGCCTGCGATCGATGGGATCCCCAGTATCGGATTTGACCGTTCCGATCTGGCGGTGATTGCCGCCATCCATAATGCCGGTGTCGCGATGGGGCGTTTCAGTCTGGTCGAAAAGAGGATAAAGAGTGGTGAGCTGATCACGCCATTTGAAGGGACCGAAGTACGCTGCCAGCAGAAGTATTATCTGGCGACAGGGCCGGGCAAGCGCTCGCAGAAAGTGCAGCGCTTTGTTAACTGGCTGGTGGAAGAGGCTGGCCAGTTCACCCCAGAGGCTTAAACCACTCCCGGACAATCTCTGCAAACCTGCCGTGCAGCTCACTCTGGCCCTGAAATGTCGGGGCCAGCAGCACATAGCCCGCGCGTCCGTCATGATTCAGAAAATCGACATCCAGCCTGCGGTACTGTCCCTGATAGGCCTCCGAGAAGAACAGGTGCGAAGGCAGCAGGGCGTAGCCACCGTTTTTCAAAAGGGCCAGCAGTACATCAATGTTGCTGACTGTTGATGTATAGGGTGAAAAGTCGAGTTGTGCCGCCATCCAGCTTTCCGCTGTATTTTCAGAGATATAGTGTCGGTGCTCGGCCAAATCAGCCAGAGTAACCTTTTCCTTCTGAGCCAGCTGCGAGTCCCTGTGGACGTAGAATGCGAACCTCGGGTAACCCAGGTTAATAAAGCTCATGCCATCGCGGGGAAAAGGCCGGTTCTGGTTGATGGTAATTGCAAACTGAGCCGTTCCTTCCAGAATGGCTTTGACCGCGTTATCCCGGCTGGTGTGCAGCCAGTTTATGCTGGTCTGGGGAAAGTCCTGATGCAGGTTGCGCTCAAAGTGGGCAATAGCATCGCAGGGCACTGACATATCATGGCACACCGTCAGCCGGGTTGGATTGCCGTCTGACAGGTTGTCACACGCCAGCTCCAGTGCGCTCATCTGGTAAAGGATATGCTTGGCCTGAGTGAGCAGCATGGCTCCGGCATCGGTCAGCTGTGGCTTTCTTCCTTCCCTTTCAAACAGGGTCACCGCCCAGTCGGCCTCCAAGTCACTTACCTGGTGGTGCAGGGTGGCCCGGTCTTTTCTTATCGCCCGCGCTGCGGCACTGAATGAGCCGTGTTCGGCTACCGCGACAAAGGCGGTGAGTTGTTCCAGGCTGGCTCTTGGCATGCTTCCTTCTCCGGGCTTCTGCTGATTTCGTTGCAAACTTTACAACATATCTGAGATTACTTGTGTGGTGATAATCATAAAAATGGAGCTCAGTTAACCAGTCAAAGGAAACAACCAATGAAAATGAATGCAAAGAAATGGCTGCTGGCGGCTTCTGTATCGGCAATGATGGCGGGCGTTTCAACCACGGCTTCGGCGTGTTCGCGCCTGGTGTGGGAAACCGATACTCACGGCGTATTTGTAAGCCGTACTATGGACTGGATGGAAGAGAATCAGCCAACCGTTGATGTTCGCCCCAAAGGGCAGAGCTACGCCGGTGCCAAAGGCGAAAATGCGGCGAGCTGGACTTCGAAGTATGCGTCACTGGGTGTATCCATCTACGGTATGGGGCTGGTGGATGGCTTCAATGAAGCCGGCCTGGCAGCCAATGCACTTTACCTGGATGAAGAGAGCCCGGGAGAGCAGGACAGCAGCAAGCAACAGCTTGAAAATCTGGCCCTTATTGCCTATTTCCTGGATAACTTTGCTACGGTAGAGCAGGCGCTGGAAGGTCTTGACCAGATCCAGCTGCAGCAGTTCAGTCACAACGGTGTGGCACTGAAAGGCCATTACTCGCTTCAGGATGCTTCCGGTGATTCGGCAATTCTGGAAGTCATCGATGGTAAATGGCAGATCCACCACGGTAAGCAGTATGACGTGATGACCAACAGTCCGGAATTTGCTAACCATCTGGAAAACTGGGAAAAGGTCAAACCGAAGTCTAAATCAGACTACAGTGCCAGGTTCGAAATACCAGGTAACATTGAGTCATCTCAGCGTTTTGTGTGGAATAAGTACATGAAGAGCCAGCTGACCGAGCCTGGCAGCTACACCAACGGTATCGCCAAGATCGACAGTGTGACATACAAAATTCCGCTCGATGCGGCCAACCGCGAGCTGAACGGTGTTATGACACCATACGCGACCATCTACGGTCTGGTGTACAACCTGGACCAGAAAGTGATGAATATTCGTTACCAGTACGGCGACAGTTATACCCAGTACGCAGTAGATTTCAACAAGCTCAATAATGGTAAAAATTACACCATTAAAGCGGACCGCCCGGACCTGGCAGGTGAAGTCAGCGCCCAGATGAAACAGACAACCGGCGTGATGGCCCGTTATCGTACTGACCTGAAATGATTGAAATCTGACAGAATACTCATACCTGAGTAGGTCAGAACCGATAAAATGGTCACCGTTAAGGTGGCCATTTTTATTATTGGGAGAAGCTATGCAGATCAAAAATGTGGTGTTTGATGTCGGTAACGTACTGGTGCGCTGGGCACCGCTGGAAATTGTCCGGCTCACTTTCGGTGAGCAGCGTGGTGATATCGCCCTGGCGAAGCAGATTTTCGAACACGATATCTGGATGGCACTGAACCGGGGAGAGCGCAGTGAGCAGGAGACCAAACTGGCCTATCAGCAGACGCTGGGTTTTTCTGCCCACGAGATGGATAAGCTGTTTTACTACATCAAGGAAACCCAGCTTCCGCTTTATGGCTGTGAAGATTTGCTGAAAGCGGTGAAAGTCGCCGGATACCGGGCCTGCGCACTGACTGACAACGTGCATGAGATCGTGGCGTTCCTGAAACAGAGATATGACTTCTGGCCACTGTTTGATGGCGCGATTATCTCTGCGGAAGTTGGCTGTCTTAAGCCTGGAGCCAGGATCTATCAGCATCTGCTCGAAGACCTCGGTCTGGTTGCCGGAGAAACCGTATTTTTGGACGACAATCCGGCCAATGTGGAAGCCGCCCGGGCAGCCGGGATCCATGCGATTGTGTTTGAGAATGCAGAGCAGGCGAAGCTGGAGCTGGAAGCGTTGGGTGTGGTTTGCTAATCCGGCTCCGGGAAGTATGAGGCAGGGAAAGGGGCGGATATGCCCCTTTCGCTTTGGTTATGGATTCATAACCAGTTTCACGCCTGCGATGGTGTACTTCATGCCTGCAAGAGTGTCGCTTTCAGAAATCCACTCCGGCAGCAGTGAGAAAGGTTTGTTGATATTTCTCAGTACGTTGATATCAACGCTGCCATCTTTTTGAGTAAACAGGGTTTTAAGCGGAACCCGGACCTGCTGCCAGGAATTTTCTGCAAACCCTTGCGGTAACAGGTAGGGCTGAGAGTTGCCGACCGTTGACTCCATCTGAACCTGAAGACGTTTGGTCGGGTGGCTGCCATAGCTTTCAACATTAAGCATAAACTCCAGAACGCCGGTTGCGACATACGCAGCGACATCTCTTGGATTATTGTCCTGTGGCTGCAGAATGACCCCGCCGTTGGCACCTGCCGCGGGGCTTGGGTAAGTAATGGAAAAGCTGTCGTGTCCCCAGTCCAGCTGCAAAGCAGAGCCGTCAGTCATCCAGGTCGTCAGGTTGGTAGCCCATCCCTGAGAAGGGTTACCGATAATAAACAGGTTGGAGTTCTCCGAGCCTGCGTCAGGTTCAACCAGAATACTGTTGTTACTGCACTCCAGTACCGATTTATCCCCTTCCACAGAATTGGTTACTACCCGAATGTTACTCACGTCCGCGTTCAGATTGCCATCTGAATGCAGCACAAATGGCGTTACCGTCTGGCTGAAGTCCATGTTGAAGCAGGACAGTGGGATCTTCAGGGTCTGACCTGAAGACTGACTCAATGCCATGGCCGCACTGCTCAGGGATACCTGAGACGAATCCGTCCCGGCGGTCTGCTGAGCGGATACATAGATCGCCTGTTTCAGAGCTGGTTTGTCCAGCGGGCGGAAATCAAACTGCAGTGTTGAACTGCTTTTATCCACGCCCATATCTACCGGATTGTTGTTGGCTGATTTGGCCTGCAGGCGTCCCCTGGCAGAGCCTGTCACCCGGAAGTTTACCGGAGGATTGGTGCCTGTATTCAGGCCCGTTACTGAGACGTTACCCTGTGAAGCGTTACCGCTGCTGTCTACCTGAGCTTCAATATCGGCCTGATCCACAATGCTCAGTGCATAGGTGCCGTCACTCTGTGCACTGTAGATCTCCTTTTGTGCCGAGGGTGGTGTTGGCTCGGGGTAGTTGTAGGGGTCGTCCAGACAGCCACTCAGGAAGCCAAGCGAAACTGCGGCGGCTAACAGGGTTTTAGTGTGTTTTTCCATGTCCTTTATCTCTTCTGTTTTAGCGAGTGTTACAGGTGCCAGGTTCCATTGTAGGGTTGAGTTTAAACGTTTCGACTGTGACGATGATGTAATCACTGCTCTTATGCAAGAAAAAGTGGAATTCCTGGTGACAGATCTGTGATCAAGGACATTATTTCGCCAATTTTCACTCTTTCTGGTATGTGCCGGGTCTATGGGTTTTGTGGGTCGCATTGCTGCTGTTAATCAGAATTCTGGTGGGTTTCAGGGGGGAGAGTTCCGGCTTTTAATGATTTTGTTAGTTTTATTTGTTGTTTTTAAAGTGTTTTATGGTTGCTTTGTGAGCAGTTTACGGGGTTTGTGTAGAAAAAATAAATTTAACCGGATCACAGAAATGGTGGCATGTTGATTGACGAAACGTTTCAAATCTGGAAATCTTATCGAAACGTTTAAGCAGGTTGCATTGTAATTCACCACAAGGACAAACAAACGATGAAGACAAGATTGACCAGTCTGGCAGGCGCTATGGTGCTCTCATTTGCCGGAGTGACATCCGCTGCCGCTGTCACCATTGACTCGTTGACGCTCAGGGACCACCTGTACCCGGCCAGCTTTAAGGCTGAGTTACAAAACAACCTGGATTTCTTTGTTGACGGTGTTGGCGTCGATCCGAAAGCCAATGTTCCCTACGACACCATTCTGGTAAAAGACGGCAATATCGAACACCGTTTTTACGTCAACACCACAGAGATCGGTTTGTATCTCAACATTCTGGTCGAAGCTGACAAGGGTGGCACACCTGGTGCGCTGGAGCGTATTGCAGAAGTACTGGATACGCTGGAGAAAGCACCGACCTGGAATGGTCTGTTCTACTGGCCTTACGACATAGAAGGCGAGGAGCTTAAGCCAGTTGATGATGGCACGGTGCCGGCAGTTGACAACGGTAACCTGGCCTTTGCACTTGCAGGGGTGGCTGGCGCCTTTATCGGCAGTGATGATGCGCTGAAACAGAGTATTTCTCAGCGTATCGATGCTCTGCTGGAAGCGCAAAAGCCGGGTTGGGTGAAACTGTACAACAAGAGCCGCGGATTAATGGTCGCGGGCTGGTCGGTACAGAATGACGTGCAACTGAGCTATTTTGTCGATCGTAAAGCTAACGAGAGCCGTCTGGCTCCTATGTGGGCAGCCCTGATCACCGCAGATATGGGCGAGGAAGCAGTTCCTGCTAGCGCGTTCAATGATATGGAGCTCTACACTCAGGAGTATTCCTACAACGGGCGGACTTACAATCCAATGCTGACCTGGGATGGGGCGTATTTTCAGGCCATGCTGCCGGCTATCTGGCTGAATGAAAAAGAGCTGATGCCTGACTACACCATGGTTCAGGACATGACTTTCATTCAGATGGCGTATGCCGCTGAGCACAACATTCCTCTGGTCTCTTCTGCTGCCACAGTTGACGATGAGTACGCCGCTTTTGGTGTGCCTTACCTTTCGGAAAGCAAGGTGAAGTTCAACAACAAGATTGACGAGGGAAAAACCGGGACACCGCACGCGGTCGCACTTTCTTACCTGGTGAGCCCGGACACCGCGGTTAAAGCGCTCAAATCGATAAAAGCTCACTATCCTGAAATTGAATCGCCATACGGCTGGTATGACGCACTGGATAACAAAGGCCGTATCTCAACCAAGATCCTGTCTCTGGATCAGGGCATGTTTGTGGGCGCGTTTCTGGCGCAAGAGATCAATGCCGATGTGAAGCGTTACCTCGATGCCAAAGGGTACACACCGGCAGTCGAAGCTATGTACCAGAGCTACGTACCAAACAACTGATAAGGGACATACAGGATGAAAAAGCATTTATTAGCAGTGGTTGTCGGGCTGGCTCCTTGTGGCGCGGCGATGGCACAGGACGGAATTTGGGAAAATATTGAGCTGCCAGGTTACGGCGAGCCTGAAATTCAGTTCAGCGGTATTGAAAAGGTCGGGGGCTTTGGTCAGCTATTGGTAGCAGCGCCGGAGTCATCAGCCAAACGCACCCGCGTACTGACAGGTTTTGAGTATGAAGAGTATGTCTACGATAACGCGCCGAGTCAGTTGTTTGAGTCTTACATTTTTGCTGATGGTAACACTAAGCTGGCGGAAAACTGGCGTGTGGCTTATGTGCTGAAGGAAATCCATCGTTACAAAGGCAAAGACAAAACGCCGGAAGGTCAGCCAACACTGAGTCTTGAACTGATGCCCCGCTATGAGAAGTGGGTTAACGAAGCCTTCAGTTACGCGCTGGAAGTGGGCTACGAGAAGATGACGGGCCTGGAAGAGCGAACCCGTTATCAGGTGACGCCTGAGGCGAACTTCACCTTTGGAAAGCATTTCGTTCACCTCAATATGGAAATGGGCCACTGGCAGGAAGAAAACGCCAGTTTCTATGAAACCGAGCCTCTGTATATTTACCGTCTGAACGACTGGATTAGTCTGGGTGCCAAGGCTTTGTATCATAAAGATAACAATGACTTTGCCTGGACAGAAAAGGCGATCAAGCCGCTGGTTCAGTTCCGCTTTGACAATGAGGTCTACCTGGAGCTCAGATACGAACGTGGCGATACGGAAATCCATGACGGTTCCGGCTACCAGTATAACAACTACGCCCTCTACTCAGAGATCCCGGTCAATGACACTGTCAGCCTGCTGGCTGATCTGGCTTATCGTGACCACAAGCAGCAAAACGGCAACGAGTACACCTGGGGTGATAAAAAAGGTGTGTTTGCAAAAGTTGGCGTGATCTGGACTTTCTGAGCAGGAGATAGCTATGGCAAAGGCAATCAATATGCTGGTGGCGGGAGCGTTATCCCTTGGCGCAGTCGGGTGCGGCGGAGCTGAGTCGGCTGCGGCAGAGATAAAACCTGAAGTTATCACTCAGGTCAGGATCGCTTCCAAATACTATCCCGCTGGTTTTAGTGCAGAGCTGCAGTCGAACCTGAACTTCTTTATCGATGGCGTTGGCGTTTCACCGTCGGCCCGGGTTCCATACGACCACATAATGGTGGCAGATACGGGTAACACAGTTGCGAATTACACCAATATTACCGGTGTCGGTTTGTACCTGAACCTGCTGACAGAAATGCAGCGCAGCGGAAATGCGGATGCGATCACCCGTATGGAGTCTGTACTCACAGTCCTGGAAAACGCACCTCGCTGGAATGGGCTGTTTTACTGGCTCTATGGCATTAATGGCAGTGAGCTGACCGTTTCGGCGGACGGCAAAGTCTCTGCGGTTGATAACGGCAACATGGCGTTCTCTCTGGCTGCACTGAATGGTGCGTATGCGGACAATACTAACCCCCGTCTCGCTGCAATTGCTGACCGTGCCCAGGCACTGTTGGTTGCCCAGCAGCCTGGCTGGTCGAGTCTGTATGATTCTGGCCGTGGGTTGCTCCGCGCCGGGTGGGAAAAGCAGACCGGGCAGTTTATGGGCTATCACATAGACCGTAAAACCAATGAAAGCCGCCTGGCGGCCATCTGGGCGGTGTTGGTGACCGAAGGCACTGCGTCACCGGTACCGGCCGGGGCGTTTACTTCTATGCCGATGCCGGTTGGCCGTTACAACCGGGACGGTGTTTATCTGGAGCCGATGCTCAGTTGGGATGGCTCTTACTTCCAGGCTCTGATGCCATCGCTTTGGCTGAATGAGGCTGTACTGATGCCGGACAACAGCTATCTGACCGCGGTCAGTGAGCTGCACAAGCGTTATTCTGATGCAAATCAGGGCATTCCGTTTGTTTCTGCGTCGGCCACCACCAGTAACGGCTATCACGCTTATGGCATCAAAGAGGTATCAGAGGCGTATTATCGTCATCAGACCGCCGTTTTGTCCGACGCCGGAACGCCGCACGCTTCAGCTCTCTATTATCTGAGTGACCCGGAGGATGCGGTGAGCCGCCTGAAAGCGATTAAAGCCCGCTACCCAGCGGTACAGACCTCCTCGGGCTGGCGTGATGCCATTGGGCCGGATGGAAAGCTGTCGGACAAGATTATTGGTATCGACCAGGGGATGTTTGTCGGGGCCTTTTTCGCCTCGTCCATACAGACTGACGTAAATCGTTATCTGGAACGCCAGGGACTGAAGGCGTCACTGGAGCAGATGTATGCCCGGTTTGTGCCGGACGCTTTTGTTGATTACCCCTGAGTAAACGGGGACGTGTCACGCTTTGGTCAGACAATGGGTCTGTCGTTGTTGACCGCGTCCCCGGATATGAATTAGAAACGATTCTGCCGTGTGGCAGACAGGACAAAGAAATGGCACGAGTAGTATTAGATAATCTCAATAAGGTATATGACAACGGATTCCACGCTATCCGCGATGTCAGCCTGGAAATTGCCGATGGTGAATTTATGGTACTGGTGGGCCCGTCGGGCTGTGCCAAGTCTACCATGCTGCGTATGGTTGCCGGGCTGGAGAGTGTGACCAGCGGAGAGCTGACGATTGGTGAGCGTTCGTGTAACGATTTGGCGCCAAAAGACCGTGGTATCGCGATGGTGTTTCAGAACTACGCGCTCTACCCTCACATGACAGCGTATGAAAATATGGCTTTCGGTCTGGAGACAGCCAAAAAGCCGAAGCCGGAGATTGAAAAGCGGGTAGCGGAAGCATCCAAACTGCTGGAGATCGAAGAACTGCTCGACAGAAAGCCGAAGCAGATGTCTGGCGGACAGCGTCAGCGGGTGGCTCTGGGACGCGCTATGGTGCGAAAGCCGGAAGTGTTTTTGTTTGATGAGCCCCTGTCTAATCTGGACGCCAAGCTGAGGGTTTCAATGCGGATGCGCATTACCCGCCTGCATCAGGAACTGAAGTCATCGGGTAAACCTGCGACCATGATTTACGTGACTCACGATCAGGTTGAAGCCATGACCATGGGTGACAGAGTCTGCATCCTTAATAAAGGGCAGATCATGCAGGTGGATACACCAATGAATGTGTACCGCAAGCCTAAAAACAAGTTTGTGGCTGAGTTTATTGGCTCGCCGGCGATGAACATGTTCAATGCCACTTTGCGCAAGCAGGGGCAGGGTCTGAAGGTTTGTGTCGGTGAGCAGACACTGTCAATGCCCGAAGAGAAGTGTATTCGGGCGGCGATGTGGCAGGATCGCAGTGTTCACCTGGGCGTGCGGCCGGAAGATCTCCGGGTCAGCGATACGCCTTGTGATTCCTCTCTTCAGGCAACGGTTATCGCGGTTGAAGAGCTGGGGGCGGAAGTGTTCGTCCACTTTGAACTGCTGGGGTCGGAGGCGGTATGTAAGCTGGATCATCAGGAGACCATTCCTCAGCCAGGCCAGACCTGCTGGCTAAAGCCGGACATGAACAAGTGCCATTTGTTCGATGATGACACCGAACACAACATTTTTTTCTGAATTTAAGACTTGCGACACCGGAGTATTATCGCAATGAAACAAGTAATTAATCCACCGGCATACAGCGTCGGTTCATCACCACTCCGTCTGGACTTCAACTCAGATTGTGCGTTGCGCGCTATCTTCAGTGACAGACTGATGGTTTCTGTATTTGAAACCCCTGAGCACCAGCATCCGCTGTCAAATATCTGGTTGCGCCGTTACCTGCAGGATGGCTTTGACGTTACGCCTCTGCTTTTTTTTGGTGACTCAGTAGAAACGTTTCAACTGTCTGGGGGCGCGATTGGCTGGAAAGTACGCAGCCCTCAGGTTGAAGTGCACATCGCCCTGCATGTGAAAAATAACGCCTATTTCTATGAAGTGGCGCTGGAAAACCTTTCTGACTCCGCGCTTAAGTTTGATCTGGTGTTTGGCCAGGACGTAGCGCTGGCTGATGAAGGCGCAGTGAAAACCAACGAAGCATACTGTTGTCAGTACCTGGATCACCAGGTGTTCAAATCGGAACAGGCTGGTTATACCGTGTGCAGCCGCCAGAACCTGCCACAAAGCACTGGTAATCCGTTGATTCAGATTGGTTCGCTGAGCGAGGTGGCCAGTTTCAGTACCGATGGTTTCCAGTTTTTTGGTACGGATTGCAAGTTCACCGGTAAAGCACAGGCCCTGCATCGTGCCCGTCTGGACAATCAGAAGTACCAGTATGAAATGGGCTATATCGCCCTGCAGACAGAACCGGAGACCCTGGCGGCCGGAGCCTCTGCTGAGGTGACTTTCTACGGACTGGTACTGCCGCACTGTCCGGATGCCAATGTCAGTGACGCGGTTGATCTGGCTGAGCTGCAGAGTATTCGCGATGGTTTTGTTCCTGACTGGGAGCGTGCTAAGCCCCTGACCCCACAGACTGGTTGTTACCCGCAACTGCTTAACGGCGAAGTACTGGGCGATCAGGAAATCGGCCAGTTGTTTGGTGCTGCCCGCTACTTTGCCGAAGAGCGTGACGGGACTTTGCTTTCGTTCTTTGGTGAGCGCAGTCAGTACGTGACGCTGGCAGAAAAAGAGCGCTATCTTGAGCGTCCTACCGGCCATGTGATCGCATCGGGTAATCATGACGATTTCCGTAATCCGGTTATGAGTGCCAGCCACTACATTTTCGGTGTGTTCAACTCTCAGCTGACGCTTGGCAACACCTCCTTCAATAAACTGCTTGGCGTTAACCGCAACGCCCTGAACCAGTTCACACACAGTGGGCAGCGCATTCATATTCGCGAAGGTGATGGGCTGAAGACACTGGCGATGCCTTCAGCATACGAAGTGGGTACTAACTACTCGCGCTGGATATATAAATACCAGCAGGGATATCTGGATATCCGCTCTTTCAGTGCAGCGGACAGGCCGGCAGTGCAGCTGGATATTGAACTGGTTGGTATCGAAACACCGCTGGAACTGGAGATCTCGCATCAGCTGATCTTTGGTAATAACGAAGCGGAATCCCTGGTGAGTGTGGCTGCAGAAGGAAATCAGTTCCACGTTCACGGAGACAATGAGCTTATAGCGGCTTCTTCACCTGAGCTGGCTTTCACCATCCTGGCTTCTGAAGAGTTCGGCAAACATGAGCTGATCAAATCCGGTGATTCGGTTTCCTCGCTGGTGCTTAAAGGCCGCGTCAGCAATAAAGCCAGCGTGTCATTTGGTGGCCGTCTGAGTGATGCTGATACCCGGGGTGAAACGCTCGATTTTGATCAGGAAACCACAGCGGCATATCACCGTATGCAGCGCCTGACCAACCACTTCAGTCTGGATATTGCCAACCAGCAGCACAACAGTCAGAAGCTGAATGAAACCATGCACTGGTTTACTCACAATGCGCTGGTGCACTACGCGACGCCGCATGGTCTGGAGCAGTATTCCGGTGCTGCCTGGGGTACCCGGGATGTATCACAGGGCCCGTTCGAACTGTTTATGTCGCTGCAGCAGTTTGGTAAAGCGCGTGATGTGCTGGAGACCATCTACAGCCATCAGTACCAGGAAACCGGTACCTGGCCTCAGTGGTTTATGTTTGATAACTACGCCCGTATTCAGCAGGAAGAAGCGCACGGGGATATCGTCGTCTGGCCGCTGAAAGCCCTGGCAGATTATCTGGTCGCGACCGGTGACAGCGCTGTTCTGGACCAGCCACTGCCATACACTCTTGCCCATCAGCAGTTTACTTTCAGTGAAGAGACGCCAGCCTTGATCGAGCACGTAGAGCGCCAGCTCAAACACATCGAAGATAACCTGGTCCCGGGAACCTGGCTGTCGAGCTATGGCGATGGTGACTGGGATGACACCCTGCAACCGGCTAACCAGTCCCTGCGTGAAAATATGGTCAGTGGCTGGACCATTCCCCTGACCCTGCAGGCGCTCAAGACCATGCATAAAGCCCTGCCATCGCAATACAGCGAACTGGCTGAGCGTATGCTGACCCTGGCGACCAATATGGAGCAGGACTTCAACCGCTACCTGGTGAAGGACGGTGTGGTTGCAGGCTTCATTCATTTTGACCGTGATGAGCAGGGAGAGGTGCGTGATATCGAATATCTGCTGCACCCGTCAGATAAGAAAACAGGGATTCAGTTCCGTCTGCTGCCGGCCAGCCGTTCGATTATTTCAGAGACTTTTGAGCCTGAGATGGCGGCAGCACAGATGGCCACGATTAAAGACAAGCTGGTGTTCCCGGACGGTGTGCGCCTGATGGATCGTATGGCGGAATACAAGGCGGGCAAGCAGACTTACTTTAAGCGCGCTGAACTGGCCGCCAACCTCGGACGTGAAGTCGGACTGCAGTACTGCCATGCACATATCCGCTTTATCGAAGCGCTGTGCAAACTGGGTGATGCGGAAGCGGTGTACGACAACCTGTACAAGATCCTGCCGGTCGGAATTGAGTCTGCGGTGCCGAATGCCGAGCCGCGTCAGTCCAATGCCTACTTCTCCAGCTCGGACGGTAAGTTCCTTGACCGCTACCAGGCATACCAGGAGTTTGACCTGCTGAAGCAGGGTAAAGTGAAAGTCAAAGGCGGATGGCGGATTTACTCCAGTGGCCCGGGTATCTATATCAATCAGCTGATTGCCAATGTGCTGGGGATCCGCTTTGAAGATGGTGACCTGGTTCTGGACCCGGTGGTCGCCAAAGCGATGGGAACTGTCTCTCTCAGCTACCAGCTGAATGGCCGCCCGGTGAATATCGAAATTCGACCAGAAACCGGTGAATTTACGCCGAAATCTGTCGAACTAAACGGCCAGAATTTGAGCTTTGAGCTGACAGAGAACCGTTACCGCAGTGGTGGTGCACTTGTCAGCATGGCTCAAATGGAGATGAATGATAAGAGTAATCAGTTGGTTATTACTCTGTAAACCGACCGCCTCTTAGTGAGGCGGATCGAATTTAGTAACAAGTTCGTTGGTGGTTTCGTGTCCATCGCCGCAAAATGCTGATAGAATCGTTTCAACAAAAAAGCATTATGTGTGCACAGCCGGGGTAACATCTGGTTCGCACGGGAGAGAAACCATGAAGGTAACCATTAAGGACGTGGCGAAAAAGGCTAATGTGTCGATTTCCACTGTGTCCTACGCCATGAATGGCAGTGAGCGCATCAGCCAGGAAACCCGGGACCGGGTGCTGAAAATCGCCGACGAACTGAATTATGTGGCAAACAGTAACGCCAGGTTACTGAAGCAGAAGAAGACCAAAGCGATCGGGCTGTTTTTTAACTCCTGGTTCGGACCCGTTTACAGTGAGCTGGTTAAAGGGGTGGAGCAGGTGGTTCACAGCTGCGGATATGATTTGGTCGCGTGCAGCATGTACGGTAACGAGAATTCAACCGCGTATAAGTATATTCGTGACCGTATGGTAGATGGGGCCATTGTGCTGACCAACTCATTTGATAATGAGTTTCTTAAGTCAGTGGCCAAAAAAGATTTCCCTCTGGTAGTACTGGACCGGGAAGTGTCTGCACCGAATATCTTCAACCTGCTTATCGATAACTTTGGCGGGGCGTTTGCTGCAACTAAGGCGCTCATCGCAGCCGGTTGCCAGGAAGTGTACTACTTCGGCGGCCCGGAAGATTCCTACGATAACCAGAAAAGGTTGGAGGGATACATGGCTGCGCTGGGTTATTTCAATATTGGTTTTAACAGCGATTTTCTGATTCAGTCAGACTTTACCGAAAAAACCGCTCATCAGCAGATGACAGCGTTACTTGAGGAAGGCAAACGGCCTGGGGCAATTTTCGCTGCTAATGATGAGATGGCGATTGGTATTTTACGGGCAGCAAAGGAAGCGGGCATTGCCGTTCCTGACCAGCTGAAGATTGTCGGGTTTGACAATATTCGGATGGCTGAGCTGATGATCCCGGCCCTGACCACCATTTCTCATCAGAAGGTAGAGATGGGTGAACTTGCCGCGCAGACCCTTATCCGGGCGCTGCAGGGCGAGAAAGAGATTGAAGAAGTAAAAATCCTGCCGACCAAACTGATCACAAGGGATACCTTGTAAGGTTTCGAGCATGAAAAAGTGGTTGTGTGCCTGCCTTCTGGTTTTAACCAGCCAGACGGCAGCCGGAGCCCGGATTGAGGTCATGTCACCAGCGGGAAATTATATGAATTTCCTGAGACAGGAAGTCATTCCCGAGTTTAATAAGCGCTATCCGGATGCAGAAGTGGTGATCTCCAATGATGAAAATCTGGAGACCCGGATGGCCGCGGGCGACATGCCCAATCTATATGCCGGTGTATTTGGCTATCAGCCAGCCAAATACGCAAGGCTTGGCAAGCTGGTATATTTTGACCAGTTTGAAGGTTATCAGCAACTTATCGACCGGATTGATCCCCGGTTCCTGCGTAAAAACTTTGGTCGCACTTACTATATCCCGTGGAATGTGACGACTCAGATGATGATCTACAACAGGGAGCTGTTCCGTGAGGCTGGCCTGAACCCGGACAAACCGCCCCGCACCTGGGATGAGTTTCTTGCCGCGGCCGAAAAGATCAGCCAGTTACCTCCGCGCCCTGACGGCAGTCCTGTTTACGGCACCGTGCTGTGGAATGATGTGCTGTCCTCCGGCAGCTGGTACTGGGGTATGCTGGCTCAGCTCTACTACAACTTTAATCAGGGGCAGTACTCCCTGCTCAACCGCTTTGGTACCCACCCGGTATTCGATAAGCCGGAAGCCAATATGGCGCAGTTTTTCGCCACCATGCAGAAGGTGCAGCAGTATGCGCCGATGACAATGGAGAAAAGCTTTTTCTCACGCAACATAGGCATGTGGCTGCAGTTCGGCTTTGGCTGGAAAACCAATCTTCAGGAAGCCGCTGGCCGGCCTATGGTGATCGGTGAAGATGTTGGTGTGGCGCCGCTGCCAACCCTGCATCCGGGCGATACTCCGGTTTCCACCCTGGACGGCCGTGCACTGATGATTTTCAAAAGCAGTATCGAACAGGAGCTGCTCAGCTGGGCGTTCGTTCAGCTTTTGATGGATGATGATATGAACCATAAGGCCAACGTCGCGCTGGGGCAATTGCCAGCCCTGACCGCGCTTAAGAGCCGTCCGTATTATCAGAGCAAAGAAGCCAGACCTTTTGTTGAGCAGTTGCCAAATACGGTGATGAGTGAACCGTTCGCTCAGTCCTCAGACGTGGCCAACATCATTTTGCAGCAGTACTCCAAAGTCGTGCTCAAGCATGAACTGACTCCGGAGCAGGCCGTAGCAGAAGCAGCGGCGCAAGCGCGCAAGGTCTTTAAGAAATAACCCATCTAATCAAGTGGTTGCCCTATGAGAAATCGAAATATCGCAACAGGATATGTGTTCCTTGCACCCTGGATTATCTATTTTGCTGTTTTTTTGCTCTATCCGTTCTTCCTCTCTTTTGAGAGCAGCTTTCTGAACGTCAACATTCTGATGCCGGAAAACACCCGCTTTGTCGGGCTGGCAAACTGGATCACGGTCATTACTGACCCGACATTCTGGAAGTCACTGTTTAATGTGCTGTTTAACCAGGTGATCTTTGTTTTCCTCAGCTTTGGTATCGGCCTTGGGCTGGCATTGCTGCTAAATGAAATCAACGCCTTCGCCAGTCTGTTTCGTACCGTCATGTTTATCCCTGTGATCACCTCGATCACCGTGGCCATGGTGATTTTTGACTTTATCTCCGGACCGTCTGGTCCGCTCCAGTCTGCCATGCTCGGTGCAGAGCTGCTGGATAAGCCCATTTTCTGGAAATTTGAGCAGTGGCTGCCGATGCCGGTTATTGCGGTGTTTAGTGCCTGGAAGTGGTTTGGCGTGCAGATGATCATTTTCCTTGGTGGTATCGCCAGTATCGATAAGTCGCTGTTTGAAGCAGCGGATATCGACGGCGCATCGTGGTGGCGTAAAACCCGCAGGATCACCCTGCCGATGATCATGCCTCAGATCGTGTTTGTGATGACCATGAACATCATCAATGGTCTGCAGATGTTTATCGAAGTGTTTATGAACTTTGACCTGAGCGGCGGGCCATATCAGTCGGCCCTGACGCCGGTGCTCTACCTGTATCAGACCGGTTTTGAACAGATGAAGATGGGTGAGGCATCAACGATTGGTCTGATGCTGGCCGCCATCATCTATCTGCTGACCATGATGCAGTTGAAAATTACCACCAAAGGAGCGGACGCATGAGCAAGCAACAAAAAAGCGTCTTGATATACGCCACGCTGATCCTGGTGTCGATCGTGGTGATGTATCCGTTTTTCTACATGATCATCAACTCGTTCAAAACCGGGCCGGAGATCATGCATTCACCTAATGCACTGCCGGTCAGCTGGTCTCTGAACGGCTATATCGAAGTGTTCAATACGGTTAACCTGGGGCGTGTGTTCTTTAACACTATCTTTATCTCTGTCTCTGTCACCGTGCTTAACACTCTGTTCTCTTCGATGGTGGCGTTTGCGATAGTCAAAACCAATCTGCCTGGTCGTGAGTTCTGGCTGAAAGTGATCCTGGGGTCGATGATGATTCCGGCGATCCTGTTCACCATCCCGACTTACATGATGATGTATGAGTGGAACTGGATTAATACCTACCGGGTGCTGATCATTCCCGGCTCCATCAGTGCGTATAACATCTTCCTGCTGGTGCAGTTTATGAAGCAGATTGATAACGCCTATCTGGAAGCAGCGCGTATCGATGGTGCCAGTGAAATGCGGATATTTTTCCGTATTGTTCTGCCGATGCTGCGTCCGGCGCTGGCAACGGTGGGGATCCTGACCTTTATGGGGGCATGGAACGACTTTATGGGGCCGCTGCTGTATGTACGTGACGACTCTCTGATGACGCTGCAACTGGCGCTGTATAACTTTAAGACAGAAGTACCGGGAACCAACCTGGAACAGCTCTGGGCGATGACCACCATGATAGCGGTACCTGTGGTACTGGTGTTCTTTGCATTGCAGAAGAACTTTATTAAAGCCTTTACCGGTGTAGGAGTGAAGTGATGGCAGGACGGATTAAATGGCTGGCATTTGTGCTGATCGTTGCTGTGGCGTACGGGGTGGCCTGGATTAAGGCGTACAACCTGTCATCAGACTATTTTGCCTATGCTGAGCAGCAGTACCAGCAGGGCCACTATATTGAGGCTCTTAAAGGCAAGAACAAACTTGAAATGCGTCGCGATGATATCTATCTGGGCGGTTATCAGCAGGTGGTGGAGACCTGGGAAGGAACGGTATTCGGGCCCAGACCAGATTTCTATTACCAGGCAAGGCAGGGCGCTGAGCAGAGCCTGGCTCAATTGAACAGTGACGGGCTGCTGCGCCTGATAGAAACCTATGTCGAGCTGGATCTGCGTTATGTGCCTGAAGCGGCCGAGCGACTGAAATTCAGGGCGCATGCCGAGGGCGACCTGGCCCTGTATACAGAGATGGATGAGTTTCTCCGCGAGGCGTTTCCTGAGTACCAGCCGCAGGGGGGAGAGCAATGAAACCGTATCAGAACCCCGGACTCAGCACTGAGCAGCGCTGCGCAGATCTTCTTTCCAGAATGACACCGGAAGAGAAAGTAGGTCAGTTGTGTCAGTCTCCAATGCTCGACTACAACCTGAAACGCAGCCAGTATCTTGGCGCTGTGCGCGAGGGACGTGTTGGCTCACGTATTCTGGCCGATACCGCCTGGGCGGGCAATGCTCCGGGGGAAACGGTTGACCCGGAGCAGTTAAATGAAATCCAGCGGGTGGCCGTGGAGGAGAGCCGGCTTGGTATTCCGGTGATTTTTGCCCGGGATGTGATATACGGGCAGAAGACCGTGCTGCCGATACCGCTGGCCCAGGCGTGTTCCTGGAATCCGTCTCTGGTTGAACAGGCGTATTCCGGTATTGCCCGGGAAGCGGCATCACTGGGGATCAACTGGACCTTTGCCCCTATGCTGGATATCGTCCGCGATCCCCGCTGGGGCCGGGTAATCGAGAGCAGTGGTGAAGACCCGTTTGTTACCAGTGCGATGGCCCGGGCAGTGGTTCGGGGCTTTCAGGGCGATGACCCGGCTCAGCCAGGGCGGTTGCTTGCCTGTGCCAAGCATTTTGTCGGCTATGGTGCGGCAGAAGGCGGGCGTGACTATGACACCACAGAGATAACCGGTAATACGCTGCAAAATGTCTATCTGCCGCCGTTTAAAGCAGCGGTGGAAGAAGGCGTGGCAACCCTGATGTCCGGTTTTAACGACCTTGGCGGAACGCCGGTCACCGGCAGCCAGACGCTTATCCGTGAATGGCTGAAAGGACAGCACTGTTTTGATGGCATGGTAGTCAGTGACTGGGGTTCCATCTCCGATCTGACTCACTTCGGCGTTGCCCGGGATGCGTCTGATGCAGCCCGGCAGGCGCTTCAGGCCGGAGTGGATATGGCGATGACCAATGAAGCCTATGAGGGACTGCTTGAGCCGCTGGCAGCAAATGACCCACAGCTTATGGCCTGGCTCGATGATGCGGTAAAACGGGTGCTGAGAGCCAAGTTCAGGGCGGGGCTGTTTGAGTCTCCATACGCTGACCCCAATGAGCCTCAGCGCTGGCTTGGGCACCCTGAGCATCAGCAGTTGGCCCGTAAACTGGCTCAGCAATCGATGGTGCTGCTGAAAAACCGTGACCGGATACTGCCTTTGGCTGACACGCCGCAGACTATCGCTGTCATCGGTCCTCATGCGCACAGTCAGCGCCAGCATCTCGGCTCCTGGTGCCTGGATGGTAACAGTGAGGATGTCGTTTCGATTTATCAGGGCATCTGTCAGCATTCTGGTCGTCACAAGGTGATCACTGAGGATGCCGCATTCAGCGATGAAATGGTCGAGTGTGCTCACAGGGCCGATCTGGTCGTGTTGTGTGTGGGCGAAAGCCACCGCCGCAGCGGTGAAGCGCGCAATATTGCCGAGCTGGCGTTGCCAGCCGGCCAGGAAGCGCTGATCCGTGCGGTTGGAGAGACAGGTAAACCTTTGGTGGTGATTCAGTGCAGCGGCCGGCCAATTCCGTCAGCTGCCATTGAACAGTACGCCGATGCCCTGCTCTATGCCTGGCAAAGTGGCACGGAAACCGGCAGGGCGGTGGCGGATCTGCTGTTTGGTGATGTCTCACCAGGCGGTAAACTGACCATGACGGTACCAAGAACCACCGGACAGATCCCTTTGTATTACGGCCGTAAACCAATAGGGAAGATGCGTGCGTTTGGTGATTACCAGCCATACAAAGATATGGCGGATACACCGCTGTATCCGTTTGGTTATGGTCTGAGCTACAGCCAGTTCAGCTATCAGGATCTGGAGGTGGCCTGCCAGTCTGATGGCGGTCTGCGGGCACGGGTAACTTTAACCAACACCGGTGATGCCGCCGCTGCAGAAGTGGTGCAGTGCTATCTGTCCCGTGCCTGCAGCACCGTCACGCGCCCGGAGCGGGAGCTTAAAGCATTCGCCCGCGTCTCTCTTGAGCCGGGTCAGAGTGAAAAGGTTGAGTTGTTAATCCCAGCGGATCAACTGGCCTACTATGGCGTGTCCGGCTGGACAACCGAATCCGGGGCTCTGACCCTGTTCGTCGGCGGTGATTCAGACTGCCGTCTGTCACAGACGCTGTAAAGCGAACCAGAGGGATAACATCCTGGATGTTAATCCTTCCGGAGCCGGGCAGTTCGCTGCCTGGCTTTTTTATACTTCAACCGCTCGCTTGTTTTGCTTTTCATGATACAGCCGCCAGATGGTCACCAGGTTCATGGCGATCATTGAGGTTTCCAGCAGTATGCCTCCATAAGAGTGCACTATGATGTTGTTGGCAAGCCAGCAACACGCACCTGCCAGAAAAGCGAACCGCATTTTCAGCCCTTCAAGACGAAACAGGGCCCAGGTACCAATGCTGGTGCCCAAGACCGGCAGCATATCCAGGGGTGAGTCTGCCAGTCCGGCTCCCGCGATGATCCCGGTCGCAATAAAAAACCATGCCAGCCCTTTTGAGCGGTTGTTCACTGAAAGGCCGGTTCTCAGCCCGGACAGAAAGGCACTCAGGGCTGCAGTTGTTGCGCCGAGCAGTACAAAATGGATGAAGTGATTGGCGCTCAGCAGCATCAGCATCCATTTCAGTCTGCGGTCATCTTTCTGATAAAAAGTCACCAGACCGATTACAAAGCTGCCCATCCCAAACCACTGGGCGATCTCCCACTGCACGATTGCTCTCCCTGAACTGCTGAAAAGTGAAACGCCATTTTAATATGGTTTGTCGGGCGTATCAATCATGTCAGAAAGGGAGTTTCTATCTGAGTGCTATCAGCCGCTCAACTATCCTTATGTTTTCCCGGTGAGTCTGATTACCGGGCTGCTTTTTCTGCGCCGCTTTCAGGTGGGTGAGCGCGCGTTGATATGCTCCTTTTTCAACCAGGTACTGAGCCAGGGATACGTTGGCTTCTGCCGAGGTATCCGGGATATAGCTTGCTCTGGTAAGCAGCGCTTCAGACTGAGCGGGTTTGAGTCTGGCCAGGGCGAGCAGTGTCCTGCCGTGTTGACTGTTGTATGTGAGCGCTTTTTCGAAATAGCGGATGGAGGTAACGGAGTCCTGTTCTGCCAGCGCAGCCTGTGCCCGCAAATAAAAAAGCTCGCTGTTCAGTTCGGGAGATAGTCCACTGATTTTTAACAGCTTTGTGACGAGCTTTGATACCCTGGTATGCTGGCCGCGGGATAAGAGAAACTGACCTGCCTCGACGAGCTGCCCCGGTTCGATCTGGTCTGGCCTGGCGGCGAGGCGGTTTAAGTACGGTGCAGCAAGGCTGTATTGTTCCTGCTGAAGGTAGAGCCTTGCCAGGCGAAGCTCCTGTTCGGCTGAGGGCTTCAGACGGTTTGCGATTTCAAGGGCAGTGACAGCATTTGTCCACTGCTCTTCCTGAAGGGCAATATTGGCTTTCATTTGCCACAACTGCGGATTGTTGGGATCTGAGCGCAGCAACTCTTCTGCAACAGAGGTTGCCAGGCTGAGATCTCCGGAGCCGAATGCGGCCTGGAGCAGCCCCTGTAGTGCATTGGCATTATCTGCCTCGTGGATCAGGGCCTGTTGATACGCCATTTGGGCTGCCAGAAAATGTTCTTGCCGGAGGTAACCATAACCCAGCAGGCGATAATGGGATGCCAGCTGACTCTGAGGATGGGCTTTCAGCAGGTGCTGGCGTGCCTGGTTATAGTTACCAGTGCGTGTCAGGACTGCCCCGAGTGCCTGGTGAGCCCGGCGAAAGTCAGGCATCAGCTTTATAGCTGAAAGCAGAGAACGACGCGCTTCGTGCCACTTGCCCTGTTGTTGCTGTATTTGGGCGAGGCCATACCACAAGGCAGGGTCTGGTGTCCGCTTTAACGTCAGAGCCAGGCTTTTTGCTGCCTTTTCGTTTTGGTTATTTCTAACCAGTTCAGCTGCCTGCTGCAGGGCCCCGTACACCTCCCGGCTGACTTTTGGCTCATAGGGGGTCGCCGGAGTGGCCTGAAAAGCGAAACGGATATCCTTGTCCGGATTGAGGTCCAGAGCGAGAACCGGGCTGCAAAGGAGTAAGATAAGTAAGGTCAGGCTTTGATAATAACGGGCCATAGAAATTCTGCTTTAACTTTTGTTCCCTGACGGACAGGAGCGCTGAATCGGGCCTGACGGATAAGGTCACGCACTAAAGGCTCCAGTTCGTTGTAGGGAAGATGACTGACAGCGACCAATTCTGGCTGGCCGTTTTCGTGAATAATGATGTGCAACACAACTTTGGCCTGACTCAGACCTTGCCGGGTCAGGCTTCCAGGAAGTCTGGTGCGCAGCCTGGAGAGTAGTTCAGGAAGTTCATCCAACTCCTGCAGGGAAAACGTCGTCAGGGATTCCTTAAGCTTTCCGGCACTCAGGTTTTCCGTCAGCCCGAAGTTTTGAGTCAGAACCGGCTGAGGAACCGCCAGTCTGGGCAGTTCCACGGCCAGTGGTGACACTTTAAGTTCGATCCTGCTGCCGGTGTTCAGGGTATTCAGGTTTACCCGAAGCTCGCTTTTCTTCTGCTGGTTTTGTGTTACGGGTGGTGGTGGTGGCACAGGCAGAGTCACGCTGCTCAGTTTACGTACCTGAATTGTGTGCTCCGGGGTAGTCAGGTTGCCGCTGTAAGCAATAGTCCACAGCAGCATGGCCATGATGAGCGTTGCGATCACGAGGGCCCACAGGTTATGCCTCATAATTTGTCCTTAGTCGCTATATTTACGCTGGTGGCACCGGCAAGTTTGCAGCTGTCGACCAGGTCGATAAGCATCGCGGTACTTGCAGTGCGGGAGGCCTGGATGATCACATTGCGCTGGTCCGGAGCCTGTTGTGTCAGAAGCGGGGCTACTCCGGCCAGGTTGATCCGGCTGCCACCGTGCCAGACCTCTCCGTCTGCTGTGAGCGCCAGCAACAGGCTTTTGGCGGGCAGATCACTGCTGCTGATTGCGGCCGGGCGCTCCACTTCCACACCGGTATCACGGGTAAAGACGGCGCTGACAACAAAGAAGATAAGCAGGATAAACACAACATCCAGTAAAGGAGAGATATCGATGGCCGGGCGTTCATCATCCTGTGCAAACAGACGTGTTTTTCTCACCGGGCTTCCTCCTGCTTCGGGCCAGCTATCACCAGCAGGCTCCAGGCGGGAATCGCTATGATCAGTCCGATTTTTGTGGTCAGCAGAGCCTGGCTTATACCTGCCCCAAAGGCCTGGATATCGGCCTGAGTAAACTGACTGACCAGGCCGTGGACGGTTCCCAGTAAACCAAGCAAAGGAGCGCATCCGGCCCAGGCAAGGAGTTGCGTGCGGTGATGATTCCATTCTGATGAGTCAAGGCTGGCCCGGTTTATCATTAACCGGGTGAGCTGAAAATAGAGCAGCAGGCCAAAGCCTGTCGTTATCCAGGCGATGAGCCCGGCGCCAGCAAGTTTAGTGAGCATGGTGGCCCTCCTGTTTTGCCAGCAGGCTTTGGGCGTCGTTTTCCAGTCCGGCCAGATATACCCTGTGTTTTCGGCTGAGGTACGCGTGCATGAGCAATGCCGGTATTGCGACGACCAGGCCAATTTCAGTAGTGATCAGGGCTTCAGATATGCCACCGGCCAGCAGGCTCTGATCTTTGTTGCCAAACAGGTTCATCATTTCAAAGGTGCTGATCATGCCGCTTACCGTACCCAGCAGCCCAAGAAGCGGGGCAACTGCGGCGGTAGCAGACAGCAAAGACATCCCGCGTTCCAGTTGTGTCTTCCAGTCAAACAGGAGCTGATAAAGTGCCTCTTCACCTTCCTGGCGGGCGGCAACCCAGACCAGTTGCTGTTGCCATTGCCCTGGTCCGGGCTTTGTTGGGCTGAGTGAGGCGATCCGAACCGGTTTGGCTAACCGGATATATTGAATCAGTTTGATGGTGCCAATCAGGACGGAAAGCGCACCGAACAGCAGGATTGGGTATAGCCAGATGCCTCCCCGGGTCAGCTTGTGCCACAGAGAAAGCTGATTTACCTCAATCGTACTGGCTTTGCCGAGCGTGATGTCACTTTCAATACGCCACCAGTTATTCTCACCGGATGCCTGAGCCGGGTGTATCTGAAGGGTGATTTCCCCGGGTTCGGAATCTGTGCTGGTAAGGTACCAGTTGCCCTGGTCATCAGAAAACCAGTTGATCGGCCCGGCGCTGATACTCTGGCCTGAGATGATCTCACCCTGTGGCAGAATGGCACGTGCCTGCTGCTTATGGGGAGCGAAATGTCTGCCAAGGTCGTGCAGGCGGCTCAGCACTTCATCTTCCGGTTGATTTCCCTGACCGGACAGTTCGCTCAGAACATTGTGTATATAACGGTTTTGCTCCTGCCACTGGCTTAACCGGGACTGCAGCTGATCCAGCCCAAGGTATTGCTCATCATGTTGACGGATCTGACCGGACATGACGCTCCGCAGTTCATCCAGACGTTTTTCCCAATGATTAAGTTCGTTAAGCAGCGGGGCTCGTTGGCTGGCGATCTCAGACAGCGTTTTCTGGTACTGCTGCTGCGCCTGGCCGAGTTCTGTGCGGAGCTGTTTTTCTATCTGACTGACTGAGCCCGGTGCCGGAAAGGCGATCAGAGCGCAGAGCAGGATAAGACAACGATTCATGGCATGATCCCTCTTATCGGCAGTACGGTCAGCTGTGGCTTTCTATTTTGTAAATAGACGTCAAACGCCAGGTTAATCTCATCACTGAACTCTGGCATGGCCTGCCATTGCCAGCCGGATTCACCGGCATAGCCGATCCCGGCTTCACTGCCGTCAGGCAGCCGGTACAGTGCCTGAGCCAGCCCCAGGTAGAGTTGCTCACTTTGCCAGTTTCTTCCCGGCAACTCGCCATGGTGGAGAACTATCCGGCTGTCAAAGCGATCAATGCCTTTCAGCATCTCCGCCAGTGAGGCAATGCGGGCCGACAGGCTGAGCCTGTTATCGGTCAGCTTTCGGTAGGCCGGAGTCAGTTGCAGATGCAGAGGTTCAGGCAACTTTGGCCACTGAAGCATCATCTCGTGGATGCCCGATTCGAGGAGCGCGTGATAGCGCTCCCCCTGCAGCTCCTGCTCAGTTTGCTGGCTGAGCAGTGCCTCCCTTTTTTCCGCGACAGCATCCCGCTCAGCGCGACGTTGCCCGATCGCAGTCGTTAACTGCTCAAACTCTTTCTTATAAAGCCGTATTTGACGGGACAGGTTGTGCTGTTCCTGTTGCCATTGCAGCTGTGCATCTGCGATAGCCCGTTCGCTCTTCATGCGTTGCTCTACCAGGGTTTCCAGTGGCTGAGCGTGCAGACTAAAAGGGATGAGTAACAATATCCAAAAGCGCATGTTTACTCCTGGGGCTGCGGGACGGCAAATGCATTGAGGTCCAGGTGTTTCTCAAACAAAGGACTCAGGTGACGCTGGTGAGAGACCATCAGCAACTGGCTGCCGGGCAGCTCTTCTTTAAGAAGACGAATGAGTTCGCTGGCACTGTCATGGTCCAGGTTGCTGGTTGCCTCATCGAGGATGACGACCCCGGGTTTCTGGAGTAAGGCCCGGGCAACAGCCAGCCTTTGCTGCTCTCCCGGGGAAAGCCGCAGAGCCCATTCATCACTGGTTTCCAGTTGCTGACAAAGCCGGCTGAGTCCCGCCAGTGAGAGTGCCCTTTGCATGGATTCCTTCGGCCACTGGTTTGGCTGAGGGTAAGCCAGACACTGCGCCAGTGTGCCACCGGGGAGGTAAGGACGTTGCGGAAGAAGCAGGCTGCTCTGTTGTGGCAGAGTCAGTGAGCCCTGATAAAAAGGCCAGATCCCGGCCAGGGTGCGCAGCAGAGTGGATTTGCCCAGCCCGCTGGTTCCGCTCAGAAGCAGCGAGTTGCCCAGCGACCAGCTCAGCCCCCTGAGCAGAGGTCTGCCCTGAGGTGTGGCGATGGACAGCTCATCGCAGCCCAGCTGGCCTGAGTTCGCCGGGGATTGCACCGGAGAAAGTTCATCAATAGCGGTCTGGAACTGACTGAGCCGTTCAACGGTTGCACTCCAGCGCGCCAGGTCATCATATTTGTGCACAAACCAGCTCAGGGAGGCATAGACTTTCATAAAGGCCATGCGGACCTGAAATACCCCACCTATGGTGATGGTTTTGGCGATCAGGGCCGGAATAGCGGCAAAATAGGGTAGCATTTTGGCGATCTGATGATAGGTAAGAACGACAAAATTGAGCTTTTTTTCCCGTTCCATCAGTGCACGCCAGTTACCTGCGATGGAGGAAAACTCCTGCAACAGTGTTTGACTTTCCTGCTTCTCCCCGGCGAGCAGTGCAATCTGTTCTGCGTGATCCCGTTTACGTACCAGGCTGGCCCTGAAATCCGCTTCGCGGCGTTGTTGCCCATAGTAGAGACGGTGCAGTTTACGGCCAATAATATGGGTCAGTCCGGAGCCAAATGCGGCATACGCTATTGCCAGCCAGAGCAGGTAACCCGAAAGCGGGAAGTCCACTACCGGCAGGATAAAGTCACCAGATAGCTCCCACAGTACCAGGCTGAATGCGGCCAGCGTAGCAACGTGTTGGATCAGTCCCAGTACCAGGGTGATACTGTCACTGGCCAGCAGCCTGGCATCTTCTGCGATACGCTGATCCGGGTTGTCGGGTTCGCCGCTCAGCGTCAGGCGGTAATAGTTTTTGTTCTCCAGCCACTGCTTAAGAAGCTGTTCGGTCAGGCTGGTACGCCAGCGCAGTTCTGCCCACTTCTGCAACCAGGTGGCATAAACCTTTAAAACAACGATGACGGCTATCAGGGCCGCAAACTCAAACAGCAGGGGATAGATGCTGTCCACATCGACGGCGGCAAGCGCATCGATAAAGTGCTTGTTCCAGGTGGTGAGTTGGACCAGGATCTCAACCACCACCAGCTTGGCAATGATGCAAAGTGCCAGGACCAGCCAGCTTTGCCAGCTGGCCAGGTTTAACCAGAACGGTGCCGCTATCTTGCCGAACTGACGCAGGATATTCATCACGCTTTTTCCTTGTTGGCTGGCAGCAGGCGGGCATCGATCCAGTTGGGTGTTGAGAGAACTTCGTTGATAAGCCGGTTCACTTCATCCAGTCTGACCTGATCCAGTCGCTGGTGAAAATCGCTGACGGTGGGGATTGGCTCCTGGTACATCGCCGCTTCTTTCACCCAACTGATGCGCTGGCGATCTGTTACTGTTTCTTCGGTCAGACCTGTGCTCATCTGATCCAGGGCGGTGGTCAGCTCCTCTTCAGAGACGCCATTTTGACGGACTTTCGCCAGTATTTTCTCTGTCATCTGGTGCAGTTCTTTTGCCCGCTCCGGAGCATGGCTGTAGCTCACCAGGCCAAATGCCTGCTGTCGTTCTCTGTCCAGCCTGATCCCAAAGCGTACGCTGTAAACGCCCCCGGCCGCTTCGCGCAGTGATTCGCGCAGCCGGGTCGAGATGATCCTGCTGGCGAGGCTGGCAGTGAGTTCGTCCTGATAGTTAAAGGTTCGTTGCTGGTTAAACAGCAGGCTGGTGACGGCCATTGGTTCATGGCCTGCTTCAATCCGGACCTGGTGCGTACCCGCAGCCAGTGGAGGCAGGGCAACAGGTTCGTAAGTCTTACCCGCCGGAAGATTGCCAATATAACGGCTGGCAAGCCCAATTACCTGCTCAGGGTCTGCGTTGCCGACAATGATCAGCTGGTGCCCGCTTGCGCTTTTGGTCAGTTTCTCCCAGGCGTTCAGAATATCTGATGAGTGTATCTTCCGGAGTTCCTGCTCTGTCATGGTTATCCGCATGGGATTTTCGTTAAAGCGGAGCTTGTCGATGGCAAGGTTAAACTGGCCGTCAGCGCTCTTCTGACGGTTTTGAATGCCACGGCTCAGCAGGCGTTGGGTGGTTTCCCACTGTTCCGGGTTGTCGCTGGCCTGGGTTATCTGCAGATAGAGGTTTTGCAGCCAGTTTTCCAGATCCCCGGTTGAGGTGTTGCCCAGCAGTCCGTGACGGTCCTGACGAACAAATATCATCATTCGGCTGGCAGTACCGGCATTGACCATGTTGAGCTGGTTGTAATCCAGTCCGCCATAGCCGAATTTGCCCAGGTGGCGGGCCTGATGAGCGGCGCGGCGCAGTTCCTCCGGAAGGTGCTGGCTGCCGCCCCAGCCCTGATACTGGATCATAAGCTGGCTCGGAGTTTCGTCACTTGGTTCAAACCAGACCTGGCTGCCATTCGCCAGTTGCCAGATATGTACTCCCTGCTCGATACGGTGGCTGATGATTTCTGTCTTCGGTGGAATGTTGCTCATCAGGGTATTGACCGGATCTATCGCCTGCAGCTTTGCAGGAGGGTTTGCCAGAGCCACCTGCCAGTGTTTGCTTAACCAGCCGGCATCGGGAATCCTGGTGCTGTTTTCCGGGGTGATCTGGGCGATGATAACCGGCTGCTCCTGTTTCACTATCTGCTTAAGGTGAGCATTAATTTCAGAGAGCTCAATGCTAAGCGCCTGTTGTTCAATCAGACCGGCGAGCTCAGATGGGTCTGTCAGCGGCTTTTGGCTGCGGAGGTTGTTGAACACCGACATCAGAATACGGCGGTTGGTGGTGTCAGTCAGGCTGTCGGCCATTTGCTGACGACGGGAAAGCAGGTTCGAGCGTTCGTTATCCAGGTCCGACTGGCTGAAACCGTGTTCGGCAAAACGACTGACCTGAGTAAACATCTCCTCCGCCGCTGCCTGATAGTCATTGGTTTTTAGCAGCGCCATCACGCGGTTATTGCGGTATCCGGTCGCAACAGGGCGTGACATGGCGATCAGTTTGCTGACGTGTTCACTTTCAGTCTGATAGATTTCGCGCAGACGCTTGTTCAGCACAGCCATCGTCAACTGATTTACCAGTTGTGCCCTGAGCGTTTCTTCATTTTCAGCAACAGGCTCAGGGGCCCGGAAGTTGAATGAAAGCACTTCCGTAGAGATTTCCGGATCTTCAATAAGGTGCAGTGTCAGCTCAGAATTGAGTGGTACCGTCAGTGAAGGCCTGTCTGGCAGCGGCTGAGGTTTGAGTGGAGCGAAGTGATGTTCAAGTGCAGTTTTCACCTGTTTCAGTGATGCAGAGCCTACAACGATCACCGTCATATTATTTGGGTGATACCAGTCCTGCCAGAACGCCTGGATGCGTCCGGCATCGATATGGCGAACCAGTTCCATATCACCGATAGGATCGCGTTCGCCAAAGCGGCTGCCCGCCAGCAGGATCTTACGGTTTTCTGTTCCAAGGCGGCCCATCATATTGCGTCCCCGGCGCCACTCTTCTTCAACAACCGGCCGCTCCATTTCAAGTTCACCGGAGTCGAAAACCAGCGCAGATGCCTGTTGTGCCAGCATGTGGAAGCCTTCATTCAGCATGGTGTCGCTGCTGTCCGGCAGATGCAGGAAATATGACGTGGTGTAGTACTCAGTCATGGCGTTTACATCGCGGCCAAATACCATTCCCAGAGACTCCTGATGCTCGATGATCTCATTGGCAGGAAAATCGCGGGTGCCGTTGAAAGCCATGTGTTCAACCAGGTGGGCAATGCCGCGTTGGTCATCCTCTTCGACCAGTGAGCCGGCATGGACTACCAGCTGAACAGAAACCCGGTCAGCCGGGCGTGGATTGTGGATATAGATATAGCGCAGACCATTGTTCAGCTCGCCCTGAACCATATCCTGACGTTCGGTAAGTGCCGTTGATGAGGAGGGGCTTTGACAGCCCATGAGTGCACTGCTTATCAGCAGGCAGGAAAGAATCAATCGTTTCATAGCTACAACCGGAGAATGGGGGCCAAAGCCCCCGGGGTTTTGTGTTTTTGGTTAATTACGTACAGTCAGGTTAAGCCAGACTTCACGGCCCTTACTGTACTTATCTTTGAGGTTTGGTCTGTTGTTGACGTTGGTGCCGGAGGTGGCGATTTTCACGCTTTCATCCAGCAGGTTGGTCACACTCAGGCCAAAGGTAGCGTGCTGGCTCAGGCTTTGTGGCGTCCAGTTCAGCGACATATCCCAGGTAATGAGATCATCCATGGTGTGTGTTTCCAGGGTGTCTACCCGGATTGATTCACCTTCAACTGTCACCGGGGTCAGTCCGGTAAATACGGTCAGATCACCGCCTTTGCGGTAGTTAACCCTGTTGTTCAGGCTCAGGTTTTGCTCTGGCCAGTAGTTGATCAGGTTAAGGGTTGCTTTAACTGGTGCCTGGTAGCCCCGGCTCTTCATCTCATTGCGGCGAATGAGCTCCCCGTCCACCATCAGCCATTCAGCATCGTCACCTGCGTTGAGGTCGTTGTCGCTGTCATAGGTGGCTTTGTTTGCACCATGCCCTTTACGCTGGGTGTAGGAGAGGTCAAATGAGCCATGGAAGTGACTGCCGGCAATCCGGTATGGCGTTTTTGTATCGACAGACAGGCTGTAGAGGTGGGTATCACTTTCCAGGTTATTGAGCAGTTCGTCTTTAACTATTGACAGACCATTACGTTGCTGGCGATAAACGTAGACAGGCTCAACCAGGAAGTTACCAAAGCCGATAAGCCATGATGCGCTCAGTTCGTCTGCGTAAGGTGTTTCAGCTGTATTCAGATCTGCATTTTCATAGTCCGTCACGCTGCTGCAGGTGTAATTGTTGCGGTCATTACTGTCCCAGTTACCGTCATCAGGCGTACAGTTTTTAGACACGGTTTTATACTGGTTTCGTTCCGCATCCATTGCCCATCCAAGCAGAGCATTACTGTAATAACGGGATGCGCCGAGGGTGATCCGGTTATCCTGCGCAAAATACCAGCTGCCCGATACCCGTGGTGAGAATACGGTTTGTTCAAACAGGGCGATACGGTCAACCCGTGCACCCAGGTTGAGTTCCAGTTTTGACCACTCCAGTTTGTCGTTTACAAAGAGACCGTAGTTTGAGGTGCTGGCACTGTAGCTGCCCTGACGATAGTGCGTCATGTTGGTCGCGGTCTCTGTGCCACCTGGTAGTTTTCGGTACGTGAAGGACATAAAGTCGGTATCACGTTCGCCACTGGCTTTGTGGTGGGAAAAATCGGCACCGATATCCAGACTGTGACGAAAATCTGAAGTAAAGAATGGGTCAATTCTCAGAACCGTTTTAACCTGGCTGCTGTGCTGAACTTGTGCCAGGTTGCCGTACCCCCCGAGCATCTCCATTACCCTTGGGGTGGCAGATAAATCGAAGTTGGTGCGCAGGTAGTCGGCATCTGACTCACGTTTATCACTCAGGCGATCGTGGGCCAGGGTAGTTTCCCACAGGCCGATTTCCAGCTCGCCTTCAATCTTCAGGCTGCCGCCGATACCCTGGTGAGTGGAGACACTTTTACTGTTGTGCTGGTAAGCTTCTTTGCTCATGAAACCATTCATGAAGCTGTTGCTGGCATGGCTGCTGTAGCGCAGGTCTGTGGTGGTTTTCCATCTGAGCCCTTCCCACACATGGGTGATGAACAGATTGTCCAGCTTCTGGTCTACGTCCCCTTCCTGCTGTGGAATCGCAGAATCCTGATGGCTCACGTTGATACCAAGCCGGTGCTGGTCGTTAATGGCTCCGCTGAGGTGAATGGAATGCAGCAGCTTTTGGTACTCTGGCTGATAGCGGCCGTCACCATGGCGCGCATCGTTTGAGAAATTCTCATCTTTCCCGGTTGCATTTGGATGGCGGTTCCAGCGGCTGTCCGTCATACGGACAGAGTATTCAGCCGTGAACTCCTTCTCTGGCTTTCGTATCTCTGCGTTGATTACACCACCGGTAAATCCGTTGTATTCAGGAGAGATGTTGTGATCCATCACCTCAACGCTTTCCAGCAAGTTGGTATCCAGATAGTAGCCAGAGGTATGCCCTGACTTAAGTCTTCCCGTACTTTCACTGCCTGACGAAAAAGTCGTGAGGTTGTTAACTCCTATTCCGCCGATGGAATATTTAGTCTGATGAGGTCGGGCACCCGACAGGGAGATTTCTTCCGGGGCCAGGTCACCACCTCTCAGCGCAGAGTCAGCTTCGTTGATACCTGAGCGGGGTTCGTGTTTAACCACCTGAGACAGGGTGCTGTTGTTTTTTGGAGCCTGGGTCAGTGTCTCCCTGTCCAGCAGCGCCTGCTGTTGCCCGGTTTCGGTTTCTGATTCGGGCAGTGTTGTGAGTGTATCGGCCATGGCCTGGCCGCCATATAGTGCCAGACAGATGCTGGCGAAAAGAGGGCTCAATAAAGAATAACGTTCCATGATATTATGCTAATAACAGTGATTATCATTTGCATTATTGATCGGGTTGATACGATCTGCAATACACAGATGGGAAATAAATACATATAAAACACTGGTTTTTATTGAATGTTCGCAAAATTAAGAAACTGATAAATACAGGCGCTCATCCGGTTAACTATCTATAGAAATGGCAAGGCTTAGATGATGATGCTGTCAGGAGTAAGGGTGGGGAACATACCGTTCCCCGTTTGTTCAGAAACAGAAGTAGCAGTTTTCGTCAGTCAGCCCTGCCATGCCCTTCAGGCTTTCCAGGTGCCCGTTGCCTGCGGCCAGGCCCATCTGGTATCCCAGATCCAGACGTTTGCGGCTCATCGTCAGACGCTTCACACCAAAATTTTCCGGTGGCGCAATCACCCGGATCACCGTATCCGCTGGTGGATTACGGATAAAGTCCAGTGACGCATTATAGTTTTCCGCCCGTACCAGCATGGATTCGGCGATGGTCGGGTACCGGCCCAGCAGGCGTTTCATCAGCCAGGGGGCTTTAAGCGGTTTCATCCGGTAGCTGAGCGGATGGGAAAGTACCACGGTAATATCACGCGCCCCGCGCCGGTAGGCTTCACGAACCGGGATGGAGTCGGCTACGCCGCCATCGGCAAAGCACTGACCGGAGAAACACGGCGCCTGACGATAGGCCAGCGGCAGGGCTGCGGTGGCTTCGATGACCTTCTGTACATTATCCATTTGCATCTGGTAGTACTCGGGCTTGCCGGTTTCGATATTGGTGACCGCCGCAAAGAGCGGCATTCTGCTCAGCGCCTGTGGCAGTTCGATGGGAAAGCGGCGGTTGGACTCTTCCCACAGCCATTTCACGTCCACCAGATCCCCGCCTTTGGCAAAGCGGGCCGGGCTGTAAAAACGGTTGTCGGTGGCGAGCAGGGAAATCACATTCTTACTGCGCTGTTCTGCCCGGGATGCATAACCCAGCAGGTTGGAAGCCCCGGCGGAAACGCCAATGGCAAAGTCAAAAGGGTGATAAGCGTTTTGAATAAAGGTGTCCAGTACACCGGCGGCAAAAATACCGCGCATGGCGCCGCCCTCGACGACTAATGCTTTGTTTTGCATAAAATTCCGTGAATTAAGACAGATTATTCCGCTTATATTAACGGCTGAGACTGTAGAGTAAATTCGATTGATGCTATGTTTTTAATAGGGAATACCTATGCACTTTAAGCCCTGCCGGGGCGCCTGAATTGAAGTCACTCGAGAAATTCATGCAACATGCCGTAAGGTAAATTTAAGTTTGGCACCCTTCTCTCCCTTTTGAATCTTTCCGTCTCTGGCACGTGAAGCGCCTCCTACACTCTTGACGGTTAAATCAAAATATAAGGGAAAGGTATGAAACAGATATCCTGTTTATGGCCGCTGATGCTGGTGGCATCCGCGCAGGCAGTTGATGTCTCCTTTGAGCAGACCAGCTCATACTATGGTGGGTTTCGGGGGACGCTGACGATTCTTAATGATACGGCAACGGATATCGACGGCTGGCAGCTGTCGTGCGTGACGGACTTTAACGTCACTGATGCATCCGGGGCTAAATATACTCAGTCAGACCGGCTGGTGTTTGACAATGAGTCCTGGACCAACATCATCGCAGCGGGCAGAACTCAGGCAATCAGCTTCGGTGGTGCGCCGGAAGTGACCCCAAACTCTTTCAGTGACTGTCTGTTCAATCAGCAGGCGGTGGACATTTCCGGTCTGGGAGGGGGAGATGAGGCGGATCCGCATGATGCGAGTAAGCTCTCGGCCAGCTTTAAGATGACTTCCTCTTACGAAGGCGCCTTTCGTGGCAAAATCGTGATTAAAAACAGCGATACCATCAAAACCAGCCGCTGGTCACTGGCGTGTGACAGCGACTTTACCATCACCGATGCCTCGGGTGCTGAATACACCCAGAGTGGTGGCCGGTTTGAGTTTTCCAATACCGCCTGGGGGGCAGAGATCCAGCCTGGCAGCAGCGCGACCATCAACTTTGGCGCGCAGCCGGAATTTACCGATAATGCATTTCAGAACTGTGTGCTCAATGAGCTGGCCACTCAGGTAGCGGTGATTCCCGGCTCGGCTGAGGGGACGGATACCCAGGCAATAGTCCTGCCTGAGCTCGATGCACCCGAACAAATTATCTATCAATACACCATTTCTCAGGGCGCCAGCAGTTTTAAAATCACCGGTGTGACCAATCCACAGGTGATCACCAATAATCCGGAGGTTATCCGGGTGTCAGCGGCGAACGATACCGTCTACCTGACCGGGCTTAAAGCCGGTCGTGCCGGGCTGAAAATATCCGACGGTGCGGGCAAGGTTCGTTATCTGGGGATCCGGGTTCGCAATGCAGATGGCACGCTTCCGCGTATGCCTGACTATCTGGCGGTTGGCTCCGTGTCGGAAGACTCTCCGGCAGATCTCGATTTCTGGAAAGCGTTTGAACCGGGTGAACGCAACAAGCGGGTGGATATCCGTTATGTGTATCTGAACGGTGGCCCGTACCCGCTGGTTCAGGCTGGCTGGGCAACGACCGAGAACAGGCTGAACACCAAAGGGGGCAGGGCAATCAGTTTTATCCGCGAGAGCCTGAAATACGGCATGGTGCCTTCGTTTGTTTACTACAACATTCCTGACGGCAACGAGAGTTATACCCGCAATAAGAGTCACCTGATCAGCCAGGAGTATATGACGGCCTATTTTGCAGATCTGATGTACGCCATCGAAATCATCAACCGTGAAGCGGGGGATGAGCTGGTACAGATGATCCTGGAGCCGGACGCGCTGGGTTATATGGCCCAGAACAACGAAGACCCGCTGACCAGTTACGTCTACACTCAGGCCGCTTATGAGCTGGGTTATCTGACCGACAAAGACCCTGCGTTTTCCAATACACTGACCGGTTTTGTCAGTGCGGTGAACTATCTGATAGAGCGCGAGGCGCCGAACGTCCTGTTTGGCTGGCAGATGAACCTGTGGGCGATTAAACCGGGCGGTTACACCACACCGGTTGGCGTGAAAGGCCTGATGCACATTACCGATGAAGGGCCTGCCCATCAGGGGTATCTGGGCTGGGCGCAGGGACGGGTTAAAATTGACTCTGAAGCCCGCGCTATTACCGATTACTACATGCGTTCAGGGATAGGTACCCATGGCGCTGATTTTGTCTCAATCGACAAATATGGTCTGGATGCGGTGGCGTACGGGGGTGACAGTGCGATAGATGTTGCGGCAGAGCCGGATAAATCCACCTGGTTCTGGAATGCAGACCACTGGAACAACTACCTGCTGTTTGTAAAAGCGATGCGTGAAACCAGCCAGCTGCCGGTGATCCTGTGGCAGATCCCGGTTGGTCATATCAACTCCAGTACTGCCTACAGCCCGTACAGTCCGGATGGCCGTTTCCCGGATCTCTCCAATGAACCGATGAAGTACGAGGACTCAGCGGCCAGTTACTTCCTGGGCGACACCTTTGTTCCGGGCAGTGAGCAGCGTGCGGCGCACTTCAGTCAGAATCAGAGCGGAGACAGCAAGGTTACCCGTCAGGGTGATACTGTGGTGTGGGGAAGCCACATGCAGGAAGCAGCAGACGCCGGTGTTCAGGCGGTACTGTTTGGTGCCGGAGTCGGGCTGAGTACCGACGGCGTGGGCCTGTCACAGACCCATCCGACCGACGGTTATTACTGGATAAGCAAAGTACAGAAGTACTACCTTGATGGTCCTGTTACTGCGCCATAAGGAAAGCTACTTTCGGATTAAGCGGTAGATATTGCCGCTATCTGTGGAGAAGAAGATCTCTCCCTCCGGGCTGATGGTCATGTCGCGCACTCTCTCGCCGGCCTCTTCCATCAGCCTTTCCGATTCACTGAGCTGGCCGTTGCTGATACTGACCACGTTAATGTGAGTCAGCTTAAGCGCTCCGGCCAGCAATTTACCATCCAGCTCTGGGTATTTATCTCCCCGGTACAGTATCAGGCTGGCGGGTGCGATGGAGGGGATGTAAACCAGTTTTGGATCTTCGATTCCAGGCAGGGATCTGGCCTCGCCCACATTCAGCGGCGCCCAGTACTCTTTGCCATGAGAGGTTTTTGCCCAGCCGTAGTTGGCACCTTTTTTAATGAGGTTGATCTCATCGCCGCCCCTTGGCCCGTGCTCAATAGCCCAGAGCTGTCCGGTAGGTTTATCGAACACAATCCCCTGTGGATTTCGGTGACCATAGCTCCAGATCTCCCTTCGGCCATTAGTGCCGTCAAACGGGTTATCCTCCGGCACTGAACCGTCCAGATTCAGGCGAAGGATCGCTCCTGCATGATTGTTTTTATCCTGACCGTTGGGACGTACGCCCCGGTCACCAATCGTAAGAAACAGCTTGTCCCCCTGAAAAGCGATTCGGCTGCCAAAGTGACGGCTGGTATCACTGGCCGCATCCGCGACAAAGATATCGCGCCAGTCTTTGAGCTGGTTTTGCTCAGGCCTTGCGGTTGCAAGCGCCAGAGTAGTGCCGCCGGGGGTGGGTTTGCTGTAGGTGAAATAAAGCGTGTTGGTGGCTTCGTGCCTGGCTACGTCGAGCAGGCCGCCCTGGCCGTTATCGCTCAGGCTTTTAACCGTATACAGAGTCTGCCTGTGGCCGTTTTGGGTGTTCAGAAGAGAAATCCGGCCGTGCTTTTCGGTGATCAGCAGTTGGTGCTTATCAATAAACTCCAGCCCCCACGGGGTACCAAAGCCTTTTGCAATAAGGATTGCGCTGTATTGCTGCGCGCAGAGCTGAGAACTGATGAGGGTAAGAAAGAGCGTTATCCAGCGTATCATTCTGACTCCTTAGTCAGCAAAGCCCACTGGATAACGTATAACCAAAGCTGGCGAAGTTCGCCAGCCGGGATTCAGATTAGTTGCTGAAACACACTTTGCTGTAATCTACCAGGTCAGGGCGATCCGGTGACATGTAGATACAGCCGTTTGGCACGTCCATAACAAAGCTGTAGATGGTACCAAAGTCGTGGCCGCGTGCTGCTTTGGCCAGGATTGGCTGGGTGCGCAGGATGGTTTTCATCGACTCCGGGTTACGCTCGTCTTCCGGCACAATACGGGTCAGGGTATCAGCCATTTCACGGCGTGCCAGCGAGTAGCCCATGTGTTCATTGGCTTTCTGGTAGTCGCCGCCCCAGGCCTCAAGGATCAGCTCGCGGGACTGGGTGCGGTGGTTGGTATGGGTAACCGCACCGTTCACCGGCTCAACGATGTTTTCGTTTGGCTTAGCCAGAACGTTGTAAGCAATGGCGTTGCCTGAGGTGTCGGCCATGGTGTAGTTAAATGGTGATTCGCCCTTGATTGGCTTAAGCATTTCCATTGCCTGTGGAACACTTTCTGCGCGGCGTACCAGGCTGGCAATGATCACAGTGTGAGGAAGGCCGGTTTCGCCGTCAGCCAGGCTGTCTGCAACCAGGGTATTGATGACCAGACCCATCTTCCTGCCCTGTGCACGCCATGCACCGTAGTAGCTGCCTTCAAACATCAGATCCTGACTTTTAACCAGTACGCTCTGACCGCCGAAAATCGAGGCAAAGTCTTCGTTACCACCCAGAATACCGTTGGTCCAGGCTGCAGTGGTACAGCCACCGCGGCGGTTATCCATTTTCAGGAATGCTTTCTCTTTAAGAGCGATTTTGTTGTTCCAGACTTCGTTTACACCAGCGCTGACAGACTCTGCCCACGCGGCATCAACATAGAAACTGGCCCACAGGTCTTCGACTGCGATGCCAGTGAGTTTTGCAAGGCGAAGCACATAAGCGTGCATCTCTGCATCGAATTTCTGAAGTACCGGCAGCTGCTTAGCTGTGGTCGAGCGGAACTGATTGTAATCAGTGAGTGCGCCTTTCATTGACTCAATCTGAGCATTTACCGCATCAACGATTTGCTGTTTACCGACAGTTTTCACCATGACATCGGCGTATGCTTCAGTGAAGGCCGGCACACTTCCGGTGTCAACGACAGTCAGTTCGGTGTACAACGCAGCACGGGACTCGCCAAACAGAGGGCTGTTGATGTTTTCGCCTGCCTGAGCTGTAAATCCTGAAACAGCCAGTGCAGAAAGCAGCAGTGATTTGGTAAAAGAACGCATAATTCCATCTCTTCTTCTTGTTGAATATGGTTTGATATTAAATGTATATTTAGGGCAGGTATTAACTAGTTACTATGCGTTTTACGGATAACCCTATGCTGAACCCAAATCTGCTTGAAGCTTTCATTGCTGTTATCGAACATGGTTCGATGAACCGTGCTGCGAAAGTGATGAACTGTTCACAGTCAACCATCAGTCGTCTTACAGAACAGTTTGAAGATGAAACCGGCCTGACTCTGTTTGACCGCAGTTTTACCTCCCGCAGGATAGTCCTGACAGAGCAGGGGAAAACGATAGAACGGCGGGTCCGGCATACGCTCAGTGTGAACGAAGACCTGTATCACTTTTGCCAGTCGCTGAGCATGGATGTGGAGGTAGAAATGCGCATCGCGCTGCCGGCGTTGCTAGAGCCTGATTTTTCCCGGCGCTTCTGTTCCGCGCTGGTAAAAGCCTTTCCTCATACCCGTTTCACGTTTCTTGAGCCCTCTTTGTTCGAGATCCAGAGTCTTATTCAAAAAGGTGAGTGCGATATTGGTATTAATGTATTTATCTCAGCGTCAGAAGAGGGGATAGGTTCTGTTGGCGTTGGAGCGCTTCCGGCCTGTTTTGTCTGTCATTCTGAGCACAGGATGTATGCGGAGCAGTTTTTGGATATGGATCATCTGGATAAGGAAACACAAATCTCTTTTCTTATGCCGGAGGGGGAAGCGTATAAAGAGGAGCTGAACTACTCTCCAACGGTTATTGAAGCGGCGACGCTGGAGCAGACCATGCTGCTGGCCGGAGCTGGCCTTGGCTATGCAGTGATCCCCCAACACCTGTTGCCATATGCGCAAAAAGAACACGGTCTGGTCCGCCTCAGATCTGAGCTCGATGCCCGGCTGGTTTTCCCCGTCCACGGCCTGTTTCGCCAGGCAGATGCCCACCGGCCGGTCACCCGCTGGATACGCCGATATCTTACAGAAAATCAGTTCTGAACCGGGCTGAAAATTCCTGTTTACAACCCATAAAACCAGGCATAAACTCCGCGCACTTTTTTATCCGTTAGTGAAGGTAACTGCCTTATGTGGTGGCAATATCTGGATGTGTCGCCGTTTGAGTGGTCGTCGATTGGGGCGGCGGTTTTTTGTGGTGCGCTGGTGGGTTTTGAGCGCCAGCGCCGTGGTAAGCCGGTCGGTATTCGTACCGCCTCTCTGATAACCCTGGGAACCTACCTGTTTTTGACCAGCGCGTTCTGGCTTCAGACCGATGGCATGGACCCGTCCCGCGTGGTCGGGCAGGTGATCACCGGTATCGGCTTTCTGGGAGCCGGCGTCATGCTCGCTAAAGACGGGGCGGTGGTGGGGGTAACTTCTGCGGCTACGATTTGGGTGTTGGCCGCAATTGGTGTCATGATTGGTACAGGGCACCTGTTTCCGGCGATGAAGATGTCGGTGCTGGTGGTCAGTATTCTGGTTGGGGTGGATGTGCTGGAGAACCGGCTGAAAAGCCTGACCCGGGGTGTTCACAGTAAAGTGGGCCACCGTTTGTGGCGGCGGAGTAAATCCGCTGGTGAGAGCACAGGAAGCTGAGGAGAGTTAAATGGTTAAGGATGACCTGGCAAGCCTGCCCGGGCTGGGGCCGAAAAGTGCAGCGCAGCTGCGTGAGGTTGGCGTAACAGACCGGGCTGATTTTCTCAGCCGTGACCCTTTCCTCTTATATCAAAGGCTTAAAACGAGAGGTCGCCCGGTGAGTCTCAACTTCCTCTACGCTATGATAGGTGCTCAAACAAACACCAGTTGGCAGAGTGTTAAGCAGGAACAAAAAACCGCAATACTGCTGCGGCTGGAAGAGATGGGACTGATATAGATGGAACCGAGAGTCAGCATTATTACCCTGGGCGTGAGCGATTTGCAGCGCGCGTATGACTTCTACACCGGATTGGGCTTTCCGACCAGCAATAAGGTGGAAAGTGGGATCATTTTCTTTCAGACCGGCGGGGTATGCGTTGCCCTCTATCCGCTGGATAAACTGGCTGAAGATGTATCACCGGAGTGGGGGGCGCAGCGCAGCGGTTTTTCAGGTGTAACCCTGGCGCACAATACCCGCGAACGTCATCAGGTCGATGAAGTGCTGGCACTGGCTGAGCGTTGTGGCGGTAAGATAGAAAAGCCGGCGCAGGATGTTTTCTGGGGTGGCTACAGCGGTTACTTCTCGGACCCGGATGGCCACCTGTGGGAAGTCGCACATGCGGATTTCTGGCAGTTTCACGACGATGGCCGGCTGGTTATCGACTGATTTTAACCGGGCAAGATTTACACTGTAAAAGGAGCAACAGCATGGATGAGAAACTGAAAAACGCCTGCATTGCGTTTTCATGTGGTGACGGAACTGAGCTGTTTGGTTACCTGACGGAAGAGACCCTGTGGCATAACGTAGGCAAAGAGACGCTGAAAGGCAGTAAAACCATCGAAGCGGTGTGCCGCGAGATGCAAAAACAGCCGGTCTACTTGCAGGTTTCCAGCCAGTTTGAGGGCGCCAATCACCTGGTGGTGGAAGGCCATGGCGAGGCGGAAAACCAGTTCTGTTTCTGCGACATCTTTGAGTTTGAGCAGGGCAAAATCCTTGCGATTAAGTCTTATCTGATCGCTCAGCAGGGCGAATAATCCTCTGTTTCTTTCCGGCCCGGTACTCTCCGGGCCTTCAAATGGTATGACCTGGGTCAAATCATACCCATCTCTGATGTGTTCCTGATTCGGTATCAGGCGAAAAACTGATTTACCGCAACTTCTGTTACTTATGAAAGCATACACTGGATTGCATCGATTCATCCCGGAAGAAGTCTGTGTTCTCGTCAGTTGAGCGAATTTTATTCTAAGACTCTCCCGGCTTTTCTGAATACGGAGCCCGCCTCCGGTAAGTGAGATTAGGAAAACCATGGAAAATTTAACAAACCGCTTTCTCCGTTACGTGACCTTTGATACCCAGTCCGATCCAAAAAACAGCCACTGCCCGAGCTCTCCGGGTCAGCTGGTACTGGCTGAGCTGCTGAAAAACGAAATGACTGAGCTGGGGCTGGAAGATGTCAGCCTGGATGAAAACGGCTACCTGATGGGCCGCCTGCCTTCGAATGTGGAGCATGAAGTACCAGCGATCGGTTTTATCGCTCACATGGATACCGCGCCGGATGCGTCCGGTCTGAACGTTAAGCCGCAGATCATTGAAGATTACCAGGGCGGTGACATTGCCCTTGGCGTGGGTGATGAAGTACTGTCTCCGGTTCAGTACCCGGACCTGCACAAGCTGCACGGCCATAACCTGATCACTACCGATGGCACGACTCTGCTGGGCGCGGACAACAAAGCGGGTATCGCAGAGATCCTGACCGCGATTGAAGTACTGAAAGCCAACCCGGACATCCAGCACGGTGACATCTGTGTCGGTTTTACCCCGGACGAAGAGATCGGTCGCGGCGCAGACCTGTTCGACGTTGAGAAGTTCGGCGCGAAATGGGCATACACCATCGACGGCGGCCCGCAGGGTGAGCTGGAGTTTGAGAACTTTAACGCGACCGGCGCAGATGTTATCTGCCATGGCGTAAGTGTTCACCCGGGTACTGCCAAAGACAAACTGGTGAACGCGATGAACATTGCCGCTCAGTTCCAGATGATGATGCCGGCTGATGAGACTCCTGAAACCACAGAAGGTTATGAGGGTTTCTATCACCTGAAGTCTATCGAAGCTAATGTAGCCCGCACTGAGCTGGGTTATATCGTGCGTGATTTCGATGCAGAGGGCATTGAGCGCCGCAAAGCCTTCATGCAGCAGAAAGTGGATGAGCTGAACGCGAAGCTGGAAAAAGGCCGTGTGGAACTGGTACTGACCGATAATTACCGCAATATGCGTGAAATGGTTGAGCCGCATCCACACATCATTGAACTGGCGAAGCAGAGCATGGTGGAATGCGATGTGGAGCCGCTGATCAAGCCGATCCGTGGCGGTACCGATGGTGCCCGTCTGTCATTTATGGGCCTGCCATGTCCGAACATCTTTACCGGTGGCTACAACTTCCACGGTATTCACGAGTTTATCTCGATTGAGCAGATGGAAAAATCAGTACAGGTGATCGTGAAGATTGCTGAGAACACTGCAAAGCAACACGCTTAAGTGCGCTGAAGCTGAATATAACAAGCCCCGGATGAACCGGGGCTTTTTTATGACTTATGCCTGAGCAGTCTGCAGGGTCAGGTTGGCAACCCAGCGCTTTTCGCGGTAGCGGCGATAGCAGAGGAACAGACGAACAAACTCCTCGCTGATGATCGCCAGGTATACCCAGCCAAAGCTCCACTCACCGATAAAGGCACCGTAAGCGGTCAGCGGGATACCCACCATCCACATTGCAATCAGGTCCATGCGGATAAAGAACATGTGTTCACCACCGGCGCGCAGAACGCCGTTGATAATGATCATATTCAGCATCCGGATCCAGATAGCCGAAGCCATTACCGCAATAGCCGGCAGCGCGAACTCATACAGCTCTGGTGTGTTCAGGTTCAGCGCGGCGATCACATAGTCACGGCCGAGCAGCAGCAGGGCGCCCAGCGACAGACCAAGGATGATTACCGATTTCATCATGGTCTTTGAGATCATCTGGGCATCATCAAACTCATCACGCCCCAGTGACTGGCCGATCAGCACCGAACAGGCTACTGAAATTCCGAAAAATACCGAGTAACACAGTGACTCGAATGGAGCGATCATGCTGTACACCGCCAGTTCAGTGGTACCGATATGACCGATGATCATCTGATAACTCAGGGTACCGGCCGCCCACAGGGTGGCGCTGAATGAACTCGGGATCGCCAGCTTCTTAAACGACATCCACAGCGTATGGTGCTTTGGAATGTAGCGGCTGGTCAGAAGCCAGTTGCGGTTGTAGCTCAGAATCGCCCACATGATCAGCACCTGCGCCATACGCGACAGGGTGGTCGCCAGTGCTGCACCGGCTACGCCCATCGCAGGCAGGCCGAACATTCCGTGGATCAGTATAAAGTTCAGCGTAATGTTCAGCGCAATCGTCAGGGTGCTGATAATAAGCGGCAGCATTGCGTTACCACTGGAACGCAGTGACGATTCAACCGTGATGATCCAGTGGGTCAGCAGCAGTACCGGGAAGCTGTACAGCATATACTCGGCACCGGCGGTAATAACCTGCTGGTCGCTGGTTTGCAGCAGCATGATTTGCGGCGCAAATACGGTGATCAGCGCAGTGACCGGAATAATGATCACAGAACCGAACTTCAGTGCCTGCATGGTGACGGTTTTGGCGTGGACTTTGTCCTCTTTACCCCAGTATTGTGATACCAGAACGCCGTTAGCCGCGGCCATACCAGCCATGATCATCAGCGCGACAAACTGCCAGCGCGAAGCAATACCGACCGCGGCCGTCGCGTGCTGGCCAAAGTCACTGACCATCAGAACGTCAGCCATTGCCAGAATCGCAACCAGTGCACTCTGAATGGCAACCGGGAAGGCAAGCTTAAGTACGCGGGGTAATAAACCCTGCTGATGAACGGTTGGTGTTAGTTTGTGTATAGTCATTGTTTGCCCTCCTTATTTATTTATCATTAATGGCGCAGAGCATAACCAGGTTTGATTATGAACAAAATGTGGGAAAATCCTGAAAACCTGTGCGAATTTGACATGAGCAAATTTGCATCAATTGAAAACTGGAAAGATGAGATCTATCTGGCGGACGGTTGCCGTGAGCGTTTTCTGACTCAGACGGACTTCCCGGAGTTTGTTCAGAACCAGATCTTTATGGCCGGACTGACGGTGCTGGAAGAAGGCTACCATGTAGAGCGGACCAGACCGGAGCTTCACACCCTGCTCTTTACCCTTGAGGGCTATGGCGTGCTGACCACCAAAGACCAGGTGATAATGATTGAACCAGGTACGGTGACGATCCTGCCTGCCGGGCAGCCGTTTCGTTTTGAGTTGTATGACGGGGATATCGGCTGGAAGATGTCCTGGCTGCTGCTCGACAATACCCCAAAATGGCATCAGCTGGTACAGGCCGGGCAGCGGGTTGATGGGATGGGTACCTGTGAGCAAATCTGGTCGCTGCTTCAGCTCCTGCATACCGAGATAGGTGGTCGAGCCGCTTACCGGACCCTGTTTCTCAGTGAGCTTACCCGTCTGCTGCTCGGTGCAGGTACCGCAGACAGCCCGTCTACGACTCAGCTCCGGGTGCAGAGTATGTTTAATGATGTGGAGTCCCAGCTTCACCAGCCGTGGACGGTCGCAGGCATGGCCCGGCGCTGTTTTATCACCGTTGAGCAGTTAAACCGGGTCTGTAAGCAGCTCTATGGCTGCACGACGCAGCAAAAACTGATTAGCCTGCGCATGGAAAAGGCCCTCGACCTCCTGCACTACCAGGACTGGAGCGTAGCCATGGTCGCCCAGCGTCTGGGCTACCCGGACCCGTTTAATTTTACCCATCGTTTCCGGCGTTTTCACGGGCTCTCGCCGACGGAGTACCGGAAGAAGATTCGGGGGTAAGGGCACCAACACCACCACACCGACGGTGTCACCCTGAACCCGGTTCAGGGTCTGCCCACAGCGCACCGTTTCGGTTATGCGTCAGCAACCCACAAAAGTAAAAGGTAATGCTGCAACTATGGTGAAGTCGCTGCCGCGAGGTGACTCTGCGTTTGCTGGGAGAAGATCCTGAGTCGCGCTTAACCTGCTGAGAGAGGTGAGGGTTATGGGGGAGCGCGCTCAGGATGACCGCTGTCGGTGCTGGTGGCTGTTTGGATTCTCAGACTGCGTTAGGGGATCCCGGCTCGCGCCTGCCTGTGAGTGTGTGATTACGTTCAGTGGAGCGCGTCCGGGATGACAAATTGTTTTTATTACAATGAATTATAATAACTCCGGTCATCCTGGGCCTGACCCGGGACCCCGTAAAGCGATCCGTAAACTCAAAAGGATAACCGCACTAAACAGTACGGCCTATCCACGAACACCTGTCTGAATCAGGCCACCAACACCACCATACCAAATATGTCACCCTGAACCCGATTCAGGGTCTGCTTACAGCGCGCCGTAACAGTTAGGCGTCAGCAACCCACAGAAATTAAAGGTGATACCGAATTAGCTGTAACTATGGTGAAGTCGCTGCCGCGAGGTGACTCTGCGCTTGCAGGGAGAAGATCCTGAGTCGCGCTTAACTTGCTGAGAGAGGTGAGGGTTATGGGGAGCGCGCTCAGGATGACCGCTGTCGGTGCTGGTGGCTGTTTGGATTCTCAGGCCGTGTCAGGGGATCCCGGCTCGCGCCTGCCAGTGAGTGTGTGATTGCGTTCAGTGGAGCGCGTCCGGGATGACAAATTGTTTTTATTACAATGAATTATAATAACTCCGGTCATCCCGGGCCTGACCCGGGACCCCGTAAAGCGATCCGTAAACTCAAAAAGATAACCGCACTAAACAGTACGGCCTATCCATGAACACCAGTCTGAATCAGGCCACCAACACCACCATACCAAATATGTCACCCTGAACCCGATTCAGGGTCTGCTCACAGCGCGCCGATCCGGTTATGCGTTAGCAACCCACTGAAGTTAAAGGTGATACCGAATTAGCTGTAACTCTGGCAAAGTCGCTGCCGCGAGGTGACTCTGCGCTTGCAGGGAGAAGATCCTGAGTCGCGCTTAACTTGCTGAGAGAGGTGAGGGTTATGGGGAGCGCGCTCAGGATGACCGCTGTCGGTGCTGGTGGCTGTTTGGATTCTCAGGCCGCGTCAGGGGATCCCGGCTCGCGCCTGCCAGTGAGTGTGTGATTACGTTCAGTGGAGCGCGTCCGGGATGATAAATGCTTTTTATTAACAATGAATTAAAAGAAAAATTGGTCATCCCGGGCCTGACCCGGGACCTCGTAAAGCGAGCCGTAAACTAAAAAAGATCACCGTTCCAAACAGCACAAACAGTTCAGCACCACATCAGCTCAGCTTCTGCACCAAAGAATCCGTAATCCGTTTCAGCTCCAGCGCGTCTTCCATGGCCAGGTCTACTTTACAAGCCAGTTTACCTGGCACTGAGGCGGCCTTGTGTTGCAGTTCTTCGCCCTGCTCAGTCAGGCTGATTTTCATTACCCTCTCGTCCTGGCTGCTGCGGTTGCGGCTTATCAGACCCTTTTGCTCGAGGCGTTTAAGCAGAGGGGTCAGGGTGCCGGAATCCAGATGCATTTTCCTGCCTATCTCTTTCACGTTAAGCGGTGCCTGTTTCCACAGCACTATCATCGTCATGTACTGAAGGTAGGTAAGATCCAGCTCATCGAGCAAAGGCCGGTATGCCCGCAGAACGGCGTTACTGGCGCTGTACAGCGCGAAACAAATCTGGTTTTCGATATCAATAATGCTGTCTGTGTCTTTCATGGCGTCTGATTGCGAATAAATAAGTTGTGCACAATATACTTGATCTTTTGACCTGACTCCAATAAAGTTGCGAATAAATCAATTGCGCGCAATTTATCTGGAGTCAAACCTATGTTCGCTGAATACCATGCAGCCATTACTGCCCTGTTCTTTATCATCCTGACCGTTGTTGTGCAGGGATTCGTAGCAACCATCGCTCACCGTAAGCAGAGCGCATATGTTCCGGGTGTGGTCGCTGACAATCTGGGCCATGAATCTTTTGTGTTCCGCAGTCACAGAACGCATCAGAACTCACTGGAAAACATCATCCAGCTGATCGCACCAGCCATGCTTGCGATGTTTATTGGCGTTGATGCCTTCTCACTGGCTGTTGTGCTGTGGGTGTTTGCGGCAGCAAGGGTGGTTCACATGGTGCTCTACTACGCGATCGCGACGGAAAAGAATCCAAGTCCACGCAGTTACTTCTACATGATAGGTTTCTTTGCCAACGTTTATCTGCTGGGTATGGTCGGAATGGCTCTGATCTGAGGAAGAAAAACCAAACCAAAAGCGGCGGGGCTGTGATGTTGTGGGCTGCTCTGGTAACAGCCTCCACCCTCGCGACATCCTGAACTGCTGCTTCACTTTCACAGGCTATTCAAATCGCTCGCTAAAATATTCTGTCATAAAATCCAGAAACAGCCGCAGCCTTTTGGGCTGATGTTTCCGGCTCAGATAAATCGCATTCAGATCAGCGCCCGCCGAAGAAGTGGAGGTGTTAAAGTTTTTCATATACCCGTCTAATATCGTCACCAGTCGCTGCTGGCGGATATCATCCTGTACATCAAGGATCGATTTGAGCGCAATACCCGCACCGTCCAGAGCCCACTGACGAATCACTTCACCATCATCAGAAAAACGCCGGGGAACCACGGTGATGGCATGGTGTTTTTCTTCGTCCTGAAAGTGCCAGCTTTTCAGCTCTTCGTTGCTGCGCATCATCGCCAGGCAGTCGTGATCGGCCAGATCCTGAGGTGTCAGGGGAGTGCCTTTGCGCGCCAGATAATCCGGAGATGCGCACAATACCCGCCGGCTTGATGCCAGTTTGCGTGAGATAAGGTTACTGTCTGCCAGCTCTCCATAGCGGATCACCACATCCAGGCCGGACTCAGCCAGATTGGATAAGTTGTCGTTGAGGTACAGGTAAGGCACCACATCCGGGTAGCGGCCGGAAAATTCTGAGATGAGCGGGGAGAGATACTGCTTGCCGATATCCCTTGGCGCTGAAATCTTCAGGGTGCCGCGCACTTCCCGGGTTCCGGTCTGGAGTAAGTTCTCTGTCTCTTTGACGCTGTCGATAATGTTCAGGCAGGCCTGGTGATACATAGCGCCGGACTCTGTCAGGGAGATGTGCCGCGTACTGCGGTTGAGCAGCTTCACTCCATACCTTTCTTCCAGCGCCTGCAGCCTTGCTGTCACAGTGGCCGGCGACAGGTTTAACTCCCGTCCGGCTGCAGCTAACCCGTTATTTTTGACGATGCTGACAAACAACGTCATGTCAGAAAACTTGTCCACACGCACTCCTGAATAGTGATTATTCGTCTCATCCAAATAATGATTTCAATTATTGCTCAATTATCAAATTAATCCTAATGAATATACTGGCTCCATTCAGGTAACGGCGGTGTCACGGCAAGCCTTACTGGCACCGCAGAACTTAAACAGATTCAACACAAAGAGATTTCCCATGAACAGAGAAAAAATGCCGTTACAGGTCTGGATCCTGACGCTCGCCGCCTTTGCCATTGGCACGGCAGAGTTTGTCATCGCAGGTATTCTGCCTCAGGTCGCAGGCTCGCTGGCCATTACGGAAGGGCAGGCAGGTTACCTTATCAGTGCTTACGCGCTGGCCATTGTGTTTGGTGGCCCTTTACTTACCATCTATCTGGCCCGTTTTAACAAAAAAGCGGTGCTGGCCGGGTTAATGGTGTTGTTTATCCTTGGCAACCTGATGTCAGCTTTTGCGCCTGACTATCTGGTGCTGATGGTCAGCCGGGTGATCACCGGCCTGGTACAGGGGCCTTTTTATGGAATTGGTGCCGTGGTCGCGACTAACCTGGTGTCTGAGAAAATGGCAGGCCGCGCGGTCGGGCAGATGTTTGCAGGGCTGACCCTGGCGAACGTACTGGGTGTTCCTGGTGGTACCTGGATTGGCCTTCAGTTTGGCTGGCATACCACTTTTATCACCGTGGCAGCATTTGGTGTGGTCGCCCTGCTGTTTATCATCTCTGCTATTCAGTCGACAGGTCATGGTGAAGCCAAAGACGTAAAAGCTCAGCTGGCAGCGTTTAAAAATCCGATGCTGCTGATAAGCCTGGCGATCACCGTGTTTGCCTGGTCCGGATTTATGACCATGTACGGCTATATCGCACCAATCGCGATGCACATCACCGGCTTTGGAGAAAATGCGGTGACCTGGATTCTGGTCATTGTTGGTGTGGGACTGATTGTGGGCAATACCCTTGGTGGCCGATCTTCTGACAAAAACCTGCAAAAAGCATCGATGTTCTGGGCTTCTGCCATGATTGTGTCACTGGTGCTGGTTGGTCTTTCGGTGGAAAGCAAATGGCTGTTTGTCGTCACTGCCTTTGTTTTTGGTATCGCCTCATTTGCGAATGTACCAGCCATGCAGCTGCGGGTAATGAACCATGGTGGTGATGGCCAGGAACTGGCAGCGACCGCCAACATATCGGCCTTTAACCTGGCGAATGCGTTTGGTGGCTTCCTCGGAGGCATGGTGTTGGACAGCCAGTTGGGCGCAGGCATGATCCCTTATGCGGCCGTTGTGGTTCCTTTGATTGGCCTGTTGTTCATCGCCAGAGCGAATCGGGGAGAGCAGAAGACCGGGGAGGCGCGATTGGGAACTGTGCTGTCAGACTAAAACTCTCCTTGGTTTGCCTGCCCATACCTGAGACAATTGCACCGCAACTTACACCAGGTAAATATTATGAAACTTTTAGTCCGCAATTTAGCGCGAACCACAACAGAGCACGAAGTTCGGGTTCTGTTCTCTGCTCACGGCACTGTTACCCAATGTGATTTGGTTTTGGATCAGGAAACAGGCCAGTCAAAGGGTTTCGCGTTCCTTGAAATGCCAGACGAGAATGAGGCAAAGGCGGCGATGAACAGCCTGAACCTGACGACTGTAGCCAAGAGCAAGATTCGGGTAAAACCTGCCCAAAACTAAGCAAGTAGTGAGGGAGCCATTTTGGCTCCCTTTTGTTATTTCAGGGCTTCTCAGTTCGCCTCACCAGATCCCGGCTCGCGCCTGCCTGTGAGCGTGTAATTATGTTCAGTGGAGCGCGTCCGGGACGACGATTTTCTTTTATTACAATGAATTAGAAAACAAGCACGGTCATCCCGGGCTTGACCCGGGATCTCGTGAAGCGATCCGTATATTCAACAAGGGCACAGTATTAAACAAGCCGGGTTGTTCGTTAGCAACACACTGAAATATGGAGCTTATATAGAGTCCGTTGTAAGTATGGCGAAGTCGCTACCGCGAGGTGACTCTGCCCTCGCTGACAGCAGATCCTGAGTCGCGCTTTACCTGATGAGAGTAGGGAGGGTTATGGGGAGCTTGCTCAGGATGACCGCTTTCCGTGCCGGTGGTTGTTTGGGTCTCTCAGAACGCCTCACCATCAATAAACACTCACAAACACCTCAGAACACGAAAATGGATTACAGGCGGTGATCTTATGCCTGCCGGAGAGCGATTCTGCGCTTATTTTGTCTTCACTGACTTTGTCATCCAGATACCAGCGTACTTCGTCTGATGACGCTTTCAGTTCGATGAGCTGGCCGGGGTAGGGGTAGATGTAGCTGCCGTCTTCCGGGCTGATGATGTCTATGGTGGTGCTGTTGGTGGTGAGTTGCTGACGCCAGGATTTCAGGGACTGGGGCCATTTGTGCAGGTTTTCCGGCTGGTTGTCGCGGCGCAGGGTGCGTGGGGTCAGGCCATCTATGGTCCAGGCGGTGCGTTTGATGTGGCAGTCCGGATCGCGGACCAGGCGGGCGTTGAGGCCGCTGGGCCAGCAGATTTCGGTGGCCTGTACGGATTCCGGTTGTTCTGTGGTGAGCGTATCGTCCGGGAGCAGGTCGAATACATCGCAAAAGGCAAGACGCGACCCCAGTTTTGCGTAAGAATTAACAGCTGCTGCCTTTTGCTTTAATAGGTAATGTGACTATTAAAGCAAAAAAGGATCCCTACAAGCAGAAAATACATACCCAGCAAATTAATGATGCACAATTCATTGAGTTAAGTGATAAAATAATATGAAACAACACTAAAATCAGCTGGCAACTCTAAATGAAAAAAACACACACTTTCATTATTTTAATTTCTACAATCTTATTAGCTGCGTGTGGAGGGGGGGCTGATAGCAGCTCTTCAGCCGCCGCAAGAAACAAGATCACAATATCAAGCCAAACAGAGCGCTTAACCATAGAGCCATCAAGTGTATCGACTACACCGATCGATTTTAATTTATCGCTCTCTTTCTCCGAGCCAACTAATGTCTTCTATCGTATCTCTGCTGCTAATTACCCGATGGTAAAAGACAGTAGCCTACAGATTCACTCGGATTCGAGTGCAACTCTTACCGTCTACTTTGCGGCCTTTGCTGGGTTAAGTGAAGGGACATACAAAGATACACTCACCATTGAGTTTTGCTACGACTCCACTTGTAGCAGCTACATTAGCGGCTCCCCGACTCGAATTCCTGTTGAGTTCATTGTTCCCAAAACGCAAGTAACTTCTTCGCTCGCCGATATAAACGTCAATGCTAATGAGCTGATAAATGGTATGACTCTGCCTGTTTCGCTTCATCTGCAAGGAGTTGATACCAGTAGCGTCTACATCCACCCAAGTGCGCAGGGCAACTTAATAAACCATATAAGTAGGTCGGAGATCAGTTCCTCACAGGTAGACTTAAGCCTTCATTTTTCTCCCGTCAATCTACAGTTCATTGACCAGTACTCAGCAAGTGTCAACGTCAATGTTTGTTACGATATGTCATGCAATCAACATGTAAACGGTAGCCCGATAGTATTACCAGTAAATATTGATTATGAAGCGAAAAATGCTTTCACGGTAGCTCAACAGCATAAGCTCAACCACAACGTTATCGACGCCGAATTCAGTTCAGCGCTGAATGCGATTGCCGTTGTCTCTAGCAAACCCGAAAATGCTTTATACCTTTATGACTCAAGCTCTTTTGCTGTGAGCAAACTGAAGTTAAACAAAGCACCAGTTGCAGTTGCGGTGGCCAAAGACAATGGCAATATCATTGTGGCTCATGACGCCCTTGTGACTGTAATCAAATCAAGCTCGTTGGACCTCTCCAGCTCGAGTGTCTCTGAAATACCTTCCCCAACCAGTGCATTTGACGTCGCAGCGCATGCTAATAAAGCCTTCATCGTTCCAGCTGATGGACAATGGACTGAATTATTCATTCTTAATACTGACACTTCTGCAGTAACAAAATCGACCAATTGGAGCTTACGCCACCGATCAAAAATAAAGCTATCGCCCGATGGAAGTTCACTCTATCTAATGACGACAGACGTATCGCCGGCTGATATTGAGAAATATGCAATAACCCAAGACAGTGCCAGCTATGCCTATGACTCCCCTTATCATGGTGACTACAGTATGTGTAATGACTTATGGATAGACAAGAGCGCCAGAATTTACACAAAATGTGGTAACACATTTACGATAGATGCGGATAAATCAAAAGACATGATTTACTCAGGCCAGTTGCCACTAAGTCAGGATGCAAGTAGCTGTAGTAACCGAATTACATCTCTTGCTGAATCTGCCAGTCAGAGTGAAGTACTATATTTTGAACAAGCTGATTGTTACCAAATAGGAAAAAATACCTTACTAAAAGTATCTGATAGTCAATATCTTGGTGAAGCAGCCACTTACAGCTTACCGAGGATTGAGAATCAAACTCAGCAAGGTCAATTTGTCTTTTACGATAATGCCAATAAGGCGGTGCTGATCACTCATAATAACGATGAAAGCAACTTTTACTTGTTAACCCCTGCCCTCTAGAACAAGGCATTGTTCAAAGCTCATAAAAAGGCCCGCTATGACAAGCGGGCCTTTTTTATGTCGGAGGACATTAAAGATTAAAACTTTTCTGCCTCCGAAGCCTTTCTCTTCTTGTAGTGGTCTAATAAACCCGGACACCATTTCAGGTGGTAGAATCCCCACCAAAGAAAGAGGTGTTCCATGACAAGACAACGTCGTTCATTTTCCGCTGAGTTCAAATTTGAAGCGGCCTGTTTGGTACTCGACCAGGGTTACTCAGTCCCAGAAGCGAGTCGTTCCTTAAACATAGGGGAAACGGTCCTCAGACGCTGGGTCAAACAGCTTAAGCAAGAACGGAATGGAGGTACGCCAACTTCCAAAGCTTTAACGCCAGAGCAGCAGAAGATCCAAGAACTAGAGGCTAGGATTAATCGACTTGAACGAGAAAAGGTCATTCTAAAAAAGCTACAGCTCTCTTGAAGTCGGACGAACTCGAACGTACACGATGATAGACCAATTGAGGGAGCAAGAGTCTGTCGAAATGGTCTGCACAGTATTCGATGTTGCAACGTCTACTTATTATGAGCACCGTCAGAGGCACCACGCGAGCAAATGGGGTCGCGTCTTGCCTTCTGCTAGCAACACGTGGTGCTAACAATGTCTGCTATTTCAATTATTTGCTAATGGGCGACTAATACGGCACGTTGTCAACAGATCCTGAAACTGGTGCATACAGACCCCTCAATAAACACTCACAAACACCTCAGAACACGAAAACGGATTACAGGCGGTGATTTTGTGCCTGCCGGAGAGTGATTCTGCGCTTATTTTGTCTTCACTGACCTTGTCATCCAGATACCAGCGTACTTCGTCTGATGATGCTTTCAATTCGATGAGCTGGCCGGGGTAGGGGTAGATGTAACTGCCGTCTTCCGGGCTGATGATGTCTATGGTGGTGCTGTTGGTGGTGAGTTGCTGACGCCAGGATTTCAGGGACTGGGGCCATTTATGCAGGTTTTCTGGCTGGTTGTCGCGGCGCAGGGTGCGCGGGGTCAGGCCGTCTATGGTCCAGGCGGTGCGTTTGATGTGGCAGTCCGGCTCGCGGACGAGGCGGGCGTTGAGGCCGCTGGGCCAGCAGATTTCGGTGGTCTGTACGGATTCCGGTTGCTCTGTGGCCAGGGTATCGTCCGGGAGCAGGTCGAACACATCGAACAGCAGCGGGGCGGCCATGGTGGCGCCGGTCTGGCCGACGTAGGGGGAGCCGTCAGGGCGGCCAACCCAGACTCCGGTGGTGTAATCTGCGCTCACTCCGATTGCCCAGGCATCACGAAAGCCGTAGCTTGTACCGGTTTTCCACGCGATTTTGCGGCCGAATTTGCTCCGGGCCCGGTCGGGTGGGCGGATATCCTGCAGTATCGCTTTCACAATCCAGGCACTTTCCGGAGACATCAGGCGCGCCTGCTCTTCCGGGTCATGGACGGTGAAGCGGGGTTTGATCGCCTCGCCACCGCGGGCGAGGGCAGAGTAGTACATCACCAGTTCCCGCAGGGTTGAACCACCGCCGCCAAGGGCTACGGTCAGGTTGGCTTCGCTCAGCCGCAGTGAGCTGCCGAGCACTTCCATGTTTTCGGTAAAGCGGGGAACGCCGATGTGGCTCAGCAGCCTTACCGGAGCCACGTTCTTTGAGCGCTGCAGCGCTTCACTGGCAGAGATCTCCCCCTGAAAACGGTGATTGAAGTTCTGCGGTTTGTAATCGCCAAAACTCAGCGGAATATCCGTCAGCAGGCTTTCTGAGTGGATCAGGCCATCATCCAGCGCCATAGCGTAGATAAAAGGTTTGAGGGTGGAGCCCGGCGAGCGTACCGCTTTGGTCATATCTACGTGACCGTAGCTGCGGGTGCTTTCGATATCCAGCGAGCCTTTGTAGACCCGGATCCTGCCGGTTTCGTTCTCCATCACCAGGGTGGCGACGGACAGATCACTGTCGAGTGACGAGAAGCGCCGGGCGATCAGCGAGCTTACGCTGGCCTGCCATCGGGCATTGATGAAGGTGGATATGTCGCTTTCATTTTCCCAGCGTTTTTTCAGCTCTCTGGCCAGCAGGGGCACGTCGCGTTTGATCGGCAGACGCCGCGATACTACCGCCTCTTTTGAGAGAAGCTCATACTCAGCAGGGGTGAGCAGCTGATGGCTGACAAGGCGCTCCAGCACTTTATTGCGTGCCTTAAACGCCCGCTCCGGATAGCGATCCGGGCGGTAGACGCTCGGGCGCTGGGGCAACACCGTCAGCAGGGCGGCTTCTGAGATGTTCAGCAGGCGGGCTGATTTGCCAAAGTAGCGCTGGCTGGCGGCCTCCGCCCCTTCGATGTTGCCGCCCATTGGCGCATAGGTCAGATAGAGGCTGAGAATTTCATCTTTTGAGTAGCGCTGTTCGAGCTGAAGTGCGCGGAAGATCTGCACCAGTTTACCTGTGTAGCTGCGGTCGCAGTCATACAGCAGGCGCGCCACCTGCATGGTGATGGTTGAGCCGCCGGAGATGATCCGGCCGTGGATAAGGCGCTGGCCCGCCGCCCGGATAAGCGCGGCAGGGTCAACGCCCGGATGAGAGTAGAACTGCTGGTCTTCATAGGCCAGCAGGGTGGAAATATAGACCGGCGAAACCTGAGAGACATCCACCGGCGTTCTGAACACGCCATTGTGATCGGCAAACTGGCGCAGTGTTTCATGGTCTTCGGCGCGGACGTTTACCGCGTGACTGCGCTGCCCGATATCAGGCAGAGGAAACGCCCGGTTAAGGGCGTTCCAGCTCACCCAGACAAGCAGGGCGGTGGCCAGCACCGCGCCTGCTGTTTTCAGGTAAGGTTTACAGCCGGTCATCAGCGTTTAATGGTCAGCTTCGCGGCTGTGCCCGGTGGCTCATACACAAAGTGCTCCGGCGAATACATATCTTCAATAAAGATATGCGGTACAACCGATGTGCCCGGGGTTTCTGCGCGCATCACATAGTAGTATGTGTATTCCTCTCCGGCTGAATAGCTGCCTGCGGTGACAAACCGGTCGTTTCGGTACTCCGTCATTTCTGACTCTGACGATGCAAAGTCCAGTGATTTAAGCAGCTCTGCAGAGCCGGTGTAGTCAGGATTTTCCAGCACCATGCCCGCTGGCAGGTGCTCAATCAGCATTCCCTGCTCTACGTTTTGCAGCAGCTCAAAGGTCACCCGGGCGATGATGATATCACCGGTGCGTACCTTCGCCAGATCCACTTCAGAGCCTTCCCGGTTCAGGTAGGCTCGCTTAACCAGCTCCGATTCAATGCTGCTTTTCAGCAGAGCCGGGTCGGCATAGCCTTCAATGGATTTGGTCACATACAGGGTGTGCTCTGAGGTGTTGATGAACTCATCCCCCGGCAGCATAGGGACAGGCTCAGAGAGAACGACTTTTTCGTGATTGTGGGTGACTTCTGCGCTCTGGGTGTTGAGCGCCTGCAGGTGGAAGCCGGCCATGGCCAGTGCGTATTTCTCCTGGGTGCTGAAGTAACGGCGTTCCTTCACCTTCGCGAGGATGGCTTCCGCATGCATGGTGCGCAGGGTTTCCAGCTCTGGATCGATCGGGCCGACTTTCTCCAGTTCGCTCACCAGTGAGATCACTTTGGCGCTGGATGACATCGCAGAATCGTAGTAGTTGTCGCTTTGCGGCTGAGCATAGTACTTCAGGGTGAGCTTACTTCTGACAAAACGCACCAGGCTGTGTTGCCTGTCACCCAGCAGATAGAAGGTCGCCCCCAGATAAGCCGCCGTCAGGCTGTCTTTGGTTTTAAGAGACTTGAGGTTATGCCTTGCTTCCGCAAAAGAGAGCAAACCGTGGGAGGCCAGTACATAACCGGCGTAGGCTTTGTCATCCGTATCGGAAGAGTTAACCAGATGGTACTTCACCCGGTTGACGGTGCGTTTAACCGTATCTTCGTTCACCAGGCCAGGATAGCGCTGGTTGGTGGCTAAGAAGAAGTCAGCGACATAAGCCGTCAGCCAGGCGCGCTCTGTTGAAGCGCTTCCCCACAGCCCGTAGCCACCGTAGCTGTTTTGGTAGTTTTCCAGCCGCGAGATGGTCCGCATCAGAATCTCTTTTTCGGACTTATCACCGGCTGCCGCTTCTTTCAGAGGAAGCAGGCTGTCTTCATTGAGCAGCCACGGAAAGGCTTTACTGGTGGTCTGCTCAACACAGCCATAAGGGTAACGGAACAGATCGCGCACAAACGCCATTGGCTCAACTTGCGGGGTGCGGCTGAACGAGAGTGAGCTGGTGCCCTGTCCCATTGGCAGAACGCCATCCCACTGCGCCGGGGTAATCCGTACTGCGTCACCTGGTGCCAGCACCCGGGCGTCTTTTTTGGTTACAAACGGCGATGGTGAGCGCACAGGCACCCGCCAGCTGCGGTTCACGTTCAGTACATCACTTTGGATACTCAGACTGAGCGAGGCCATATCAACCGCGTTACCGGCGATGACATCCACACTCATTTTTGTTTTCTTACCCGGCTCCAGCTCTGCTGTGAAGCGGGTGTCGCCCGACAGCGTAATACCGCCAAGCGCGCTGAGGCTCAGTTCAATGGTTTGGTTTTCATCGGTCTGGTTGGAGACTTCCATCATCACCTGGCTCTGACTGCCGGTAGCGAAGAAGCGCGGCACGGACAGCTCTGCAACAACAGGCGCGCTGACGGTGACATCTCCTGCCTGGTGACCAAACCGATTGCCATCAAAGGCGGTCGCGACGACCTGAACTTCACCGTTATAGTCCGGAACGCTGACTTCAATACGGGCTTCACCGTTCTGGTCCACTTTCACAGGCGCAAATACCTGGTTGAAGCTCTTGCTCTCGACCAGATCGTTGAGCGCTCTGTTGCCGTTACCTTCTTCATCGCCGCCGTAGCGGTGGCGGATAAACGACGACGGGCGGGATTCAAACTGCCTTGAGTAGAGGTCTATGATATCGGCGCTGAGGCGTTTCTGGCCGTAGAACCAGTCAAATACCGACGGCACCTTATAGCGGGAGAGGTTGGTAATACCTTTATCCGCGATGGTCAGCACCACGTATGGATTTTCCAGCGCCTGCTGGCTGTCTACCTTAACTGTGACCGTTTGAGTCATCAGGGGAATGAACTTCTCCGGGGTGTCCACTTTCACGTTCAGGCGGCGGTTGTCGCGGTAGAGTTTCACCGGGGAAACGGCCAGCAGACGCCTTGTAAAGGAGTTCTCACTGTTGACCATAGTCGCGATCAGGTACAGGTCATGGCGGGCCAGATCGGCCGGGATTTGGATCTGAACTGTGGTTTTGCCTTCAATGCGCTGGTACGTCTGCACGTAGGACTTATCTCCGACCAGTTCGAACGATGCGAGGCCATTGACCGGCGAGTTCACTTCCACACTGACGGTGTCCCCGCTGTTGTAGCTCTCTTTATCCAGCCGCATGGCCAGTTGATCCGGTTTCACCGGGATTTGATCCGCGCCATCGCGCCAGCCAACGTAGAAAGGATAAACCGTCTCCTGTCCGTCCGGGGAGGTCGCGATAATACGGTAATCTCCCCATTCCACCGGGATGCTCAGCTCCTGCCCGCTCTCATTCAGGGCAAAAGGTTTGGATTCGATGATGCGCCATTTGTCATCCCGTTTCAGCCGCCAGCCGGAGCTCTCGCTGTGAATCCAGTAGTAACCGCCGCGGTTGCGTTCAACCCTCAGGTTGATCTCACCAGGCAGAGCTTTACTGCCGGCACCATCAAGCAGTACCAGTGAGAAGTTCGCGTTTTCGTAGTAGCCGAATTCCTCTGAAGCCGGACGAATACCTACCACGGACTTTCCGTTCGAGACCACCAGGCGTTTAACCCTTGTAGTCGTGGCGCCGCCTTCTTCAAACAGCTGGCTGGTCAGGGTCAGTTTTGCCGGGCCGTCCAGCGCCTCGGGTTTGATTGCGTCCAGTTTGAAGCTGATGTGTCCTTCTTCATCCAGCTTGAGATCCTGGGTTTCCGGGCGGGCGGAGTAGACGATGTGGTGTTTTTTGCCCACATAGAAGTCTTTAAACTTCCCTGAGAAATGCCGGATTGAAGAGAGGGAGCTGGCAACCACAAAACGGTTACCGGAAGCCTTCTGCCCGAACAGATAGCGGCCAAATGCCTTTCCGTTGAGCGCTTGCCCGGCCGCTATGGTGGCTGGTACGTCTACTTCAAGGTCCATACGCTCAGGCACAAATTCCGCCACGTTAAAGAAGAACTGACCAAACCCGGCCGTCGCGTTACGGTTGGCTTTTACCACCAGGCTCCATTTGCCCAGGCTGGCTGATGGAGGAATGGCAAAATCGAGTTTGAACAGACCGGCGACGGTTTCTTCAACCATCTGAGACAGGGCGACTTTGCCATCGGGTTTGATGACTTCCACATACACGCTCTTTTCAGCCGGCATCTCACCGCTGGCTTTTCGCAGCAGGATGTTCGCAGAGATCGTTTCCCCCGGTTTAAACAGGTCACGGTTAGAGAAGATGAACGCGCCTGGTTCCTGCTGGCGCTGGCCACTGACTGCAAAATCAGAGAGATCAAGCGGGACTTCCTTCATCGGCAAAATGGCCACACGGCCCTGGCTTTCGACCATAAACACGTCCGTTGAGTTGCGCTCATGGTAATCGAAGCGGGCGAAGCCGTCTTTAAGTTCTGCGGTGGTGCGAATGCCGTCCTTGCTGATCACGCTCAGCTTGCCGCTGGCAAGCGGTGTGTCGCTGCCCAGATCTACCGCCTGAACCGAGGCCTGATTGCCAAACAGTTTTGCCTGCAGGCCAATATCGCTCAACAGCACATGGTAAAGCGATGGGTCGTTAAAAGAGTTGGAAGGCTTGATGGTCAGCACATACCAGCCGCTGCCCAGTTCATCCGGCAGGACAAGGTTTGAGATTTTTCCCTCATTCGGCAGGCTCGCCGGAAGTTTGAAGCTGAGATCCGTCTGATGCTCAAAGTTTTTTCTCAGCCGCTGGGCACTCCAGGTGTTCAGCCGGTTGGTGTAGTAATACTCGCTGAACAACTCTGGCGCGTTATCGACTCTGTATACCGAAACGGTGGCACCTGTTGTATTCACGCTCTCAACCGGGATAGCCCGGTCACCACTGGCATTTAAGAACGGCCCGCTGCCCAGCACCCGGATTGTCGGTGCCTGCTCATAGACGGTGATGGTTTCGGTTTTCTCCAAATCCTCATCCAGGTCTGCGCCGGTAAAGGTGACTTCATATTCACCGATCCCATAGTTATTCACCGGAAAATACTGGAAAGAGTGGTCTGCCGACAGGATCCAGTTCGTTTTGATTTCAGTCTTGTCTTTGCTCACCGGGAAGTGAATGACCTTATCCGCATCTTCAAGACTGACGATAATACTGGTCTTTTTATTGATCTTCCCTTCGGATACCTGGGTGACCGTAGCGGCGGGGGACTGAGTTGCAAAGGCAAAGCACAAGCAAAACAGCATGAATTTGGCAGCAGCCTGAATTGAGGTTTTCATATTCGTTACTCATTCCATGGTAATGAATTTTATGACGGGGGACGTTGTTCCTGAACATCGTTAAGCCTGACCTGCTGTGATGAAATCGCCGGACCAGGAAGAAAGCCACACTTCCACGACGTCTCATTACATAAGCAGGTTCTGATATCTCTAACGGGATCAAGGGGTTTGATTAAATCATGGTGCAACTTATTTCACAATGATGAGGTGGGTGAGAAGTGGAAATATTGATGCTGGATCTTGTTTGTGTGTGGGTAGCTGGTCCGGCGTTGCCTTTTATTGGAGGAGGCCTCTGAATCTGTGGACAGTATTCCGCCTTAGTTAAGTGTCAGCAACACACTGAGACAGCACGAAGTTGTCAGAAACCGTCTAACAATAGTGAAATGGTTGGCAATCAAATCTCGTGTATAGTTATTCATTCATGCAGAATAAAACACCAGCTGCGCTTACCGCTGGCAGGCAGCAATACCAACAGCAAATTAGTCATACAAGAGGTTATCTTATCAATGAAAATGAAAGTAACGTTTCCTTCAGGCAGAACAGCTACTTACCTGAATAACATCGAAAGTCTTATGAAATCATTTGAAATGGCAGGGATTCGCTATGAACTTATCAAAGACAACACGCCGGGCCAGCGTTCAAACCGATAACTATACCGGTCACTGGCCATCTTCTGGCATTGTTCTTCTGTTCAGAGTTCAATGTCAGATGGGTTAAGTATTAAATCTGACATTTGAGTGTTTTATTGATAATGGCATAGTTATTCAGTTTGCTCATGCGCTAATCCGAAAGCTGAATAAGCTCACCGTTCCAGACAGCACAAACTGTCCGCCAGTACCAGCCTGTTTCAGGCCACTCCCATTACCGCGCCCACCGTGTCACCCTGAACCTGATTCAGGGGCTGCTGACAGCGCGCCGACTAATCAGGTGACAGCAACCCACAGAAATTAAAGGTGATACCAAATTTGCTGCACCTGTTGCAAAGTCGCTACCGCGAGGTGACTCTGCCCTTGCTGAAAGAAGATCCTGAGTCGCGCTTTACCTGCAGAGTGCGGGGTGGGTTATGGGGAGCGCGCTCAGGATGACCGCTGTTCGTGCTGGTGGTATTTTAGTTTCTCAGATCGCGTTACGGGATCCCGGCTCGCGCCTGCCTGTGAGTGTGTGAATAAGTTCAGTGGAGCGCGTCCGGGACGACGAATTCTTTTTATTACAATAGATTAAACGAAAAACTCGGTCATCCCGGGCTTGACCCGGGATCTCGTAAAGCGATCCGTGAACTCAATAAGAGCACCGCTCTCGGCAGTATGTACTGTCCGCCAACGCCAGGTTGTTGCAGGCCACTCCCATCACCATACCCACAGTGTCACCCTGAACTTGATTCAGGGTCTGCTGACAGCGCGTTGTATTGGTTGTGCGTTAGCAATTCACTGAAATATAGGGCGTTGTTAGTGTCAGAACTTGTAGGCAAAACGCAAGACGCGACCCCATTTGTTCCACTTGCTGAAAGAAGATCCTGAGTCGCGCTCTACCTGCAGAGCGCGGGAAGGGTTATGGGGAGCACGCTCAGGATGACCGCTGTTCGTGCTGGTGGTAGTTTCAGTCTCTCAGATCGCGTTACGGGATCCCGGCTCGCGCCTGCCTGTGAGTGTTTGATGACGTTCAGTGGAGCGCGTCCGGGAAGACGAATCCTTTTTTATTACAATAGATTAAAAGAAAAACCTGGTCATCCCGGGCTCGACCCGGGATCTCGCAAAGCGAGCTGTATACTCAGTAAGGTCACTGTACCAAACAGCACAAACTGTCCGCCAGTACCGGCCTGTTTTAAGCCACTTCCATTACGACACCCACCGTGTCACCCTGAACTTGATTCAGGGTCTGCTGACAGCGTGTTGTATCGGTTATGCGTTAGCAACCCACTGAAGTTAAAGGTGCTACCGGGTTCGCTATAAGTATGGAAAAGTCGCTACCGCGAGGTGACTCTGCCCTTGTTGACAGTAGATCCTGAGTCGCGCTTTACCTGCAGAGCGCGGGGAGGGTTATGGGGAGCTTGCTCAGGATGACCGTTGTTCGTGCTGGTGGTTTTTCAGTTTCTCAGATCGCGTTACGGGATCCCGGCTCGCGCCTGCCTGTGAGTGTGGGATTATGTTCAGTGGAGCGCGTCCGGGACGACGAATTTTCTTATATTACAGTGAATTAAAACAAACCACCGTCATCCCGGGCTTGACCCGGGATCTCGTAAAGCGACCTGAAAACTCAATAAGGGCACAGTTCCAAACAGCGTGAACTGTCCGCCAGTACCGGCCTGTTTTAAGCCACTCCCATCACCACACCCACCGTGTCACCCTGAACTTGATTCAGGGTCTGCTGACAGCGTGTTGTATTGGTTATGCGTTAGCAAACCACTGAAATATAGGGTGTTGTTAGTATCAGAACTTGCAGGTAAGACGCAAGACGCAAGGCCTGCCCCTCCTTATTTTTAGCATGTTGTTTCCGCAACAAATGCGTTGACTTGTGAGCGTGTAGTAAAACGTATTTTCTTACCGTGAAAATCGTTGAACAATTGCTGATGAAACTGCAATGAGCTTTTGGACTCTCGTTCCGAGTACTCAGAAGCCCACTGCAATAACTCGCTAAAATTTTTCTCCGCCTGTTCCACATCAAGTTGCTTCGAACTCTCTGACCCCCTCGCACGAAGGGAACTCTCACATACGGACCACTCTAAATCCAGGAATATCAATGTATCAGCAGAAGGTATAAGCTGTTCAGCTAAGGCACCAAATACCCCTTCAATCACCCAACTATGTTGAGTTCGTAAACTAGCAATTTCATCTTCAATTGCTTCAGGGGATCGTTTCCGGTTATAGCCACCGGGCTCCCATACAATTGAGTCTAAGTTAACCTCTTGCAACTGGAGCTTTCGTGACAACTGCTCTGACAACCAGCTCTTTCCTGATCCCGAATTGCCAATGATGAGAATTTTTTTCATGTTGCTCCTACATGCTAACGCTTGATCCACAGACAAAACCCGAGTGTTGTTAGGGTCAGGTCTTGCTTCTTGCTAGCAAAAGGCAAGACCTGACCCTGAGGGTTCACTCATTATTTTTACAAGACCAGCCCCCTTTTTCCCTACTGACAAGGAGAAGGCTCATATGTGCTATACCTATTTTTTCTCGACGGCTTTAGTAGCTAAAACAGCTAGACCACCCAGAGCTAATGCACCACCGAGAAACTTAGCAAACTTCGGATTTTCTGAGCATAAACCAACTAAGCTTGCGCCTAAAACAGCACCAGTTGCACCAGCAACAACTTGAGTCGAAGACATTTTCAACCCTGTAGCCCATTTAGCAAAATGCTCACAGTTTCGGTCTGTTAGTGAGTATTTCCACTCTCCAATTTGAGAACGAGCGAGTTCGAGTACCTCTGGCACTGGGCGGTCGTAAGTAACTTTAGCTGGATAGGTATGTTTACCTTGAGTTACTACATCCCAGCTTTCTTCTTGAACGGTGCCATTTCGCTTAGTTGCAGAAATGAGCATAGGTAGCCCCTTTTCACATAAAGAGTCTGAGACTAAAGACCAGTGCTGATAAACACCAAAGTTGCTGACAACAATATCGCCAGCATTTAGGTTTTGAATTGACATATGTATCCCTACATTTGATTAATTGACGATATCAATATGTAGGCATATTTTTGAATTTCAAGTGGTTGCATAGGTATGGCGCCCAATTAAGCGGCTGCTAACGCCACAAAACTTAAACCAGAGCACTGTAAACACCGCTGCCAACCGGAACCAAAAGCGAGTGTTGTTAGCGTCAGGTCTTGCTAGCAAAAGGCAAGACCTGACCCTGAGGGTTTCTGTACCAGCCTGTTCTAAGCCACTCCCATCACCACGCCCACTGTGTCACCCTGAACTTGATTCAGGGTCTGCAGGTGTAACCCTCCCTGTTTTAGTGGCATTCTAAATTAGAGGTTTTCCTGTTTTCATGCCTTGCTAAATACTCCCAGGGAGTCAGATCATTCAGTGATTCATGAGGGCGTTCATCGTTGTACTCCCTCATCCAGTTTTCCGTCAGTTCCCGGACTTCACTCAGTGTTTTGAACACATACATGTCCAGAACTTCTGTCCGGTACGTCCGGTTAAAACGCTCGATATACGAGTTTTCTGTGGGCTTTCCTGGCCGAATGAACTCAAGTTCCACCTTGTTTTTTTCTGCCCATTCAGCCAAAGCGGTTGAGATAAACTCTGGCCCATTGTCCATTCGCAGTTTTCCGGGATAGCCTCTCCAGGCAATGATACGTTCGAGAACCCGTATCACCCGTGGAGCGGGCAGATTCAGGTCCACTTCAATCGCGAGTACTTCACGGTTGAAGTCATCCACGACATTGAATGTGCGAAAGCGTCTGCCACAGTTCAGTGAGTCACTCATAAAGTCGATAGACCAACAGCTGTTGACCCAGTCCGGGCATATCAGGGGCGCGGGCTCGCGCTTGGGTAAGCGTTTTTTGCCCTTGCGGCGCATGTTCAGTTTCAGAGAACAGTAAACACGATGAACCCGTTTATGGTTCCATGCATGCCCCCAACGCCTGAGCACGGCAAATACCTTGCCAAATCCGTATGCAGGATACCGCTCAGTTACTTCCTGAAGTTTGGCTATCACCTCATCATCCCGGTGAGGATCTGGCCGGTAGCGATATACCGAATCACTGATGCCAACTGCGCGGCAGGCCATTCTCAGGCTGGTTTGGAACTGTTTGCGAACATAATCGACCAGTTCCCGTTTAACCGCTGGCTTTAGAGCTTTTTTTCCAGAATGTCTTTGACAATGCGATGCTCAAGGCTGAGATCAGCAAACATCTGTTTGAGCCTTCGATTCTCATCTTCAAGCTCTTTCAGGCGTTTCACATCCGATGCTTCCATACCACCATACTTGGATTTCCAGTTGTAGTAAGTCGCATCAGAGATGCCATATTCACGGCAAACTTCATTGACCTTTCGGCCTGCTTCCACTTCCTTGAGGATCCTGACGATTTGTGTCTCTGTGTAGCGTGATTTCTTCATCATGCGTTCTCCGTTTGTTTCAGTGTAAACGGAAAAGCTCTAATTACTAGTGACCAGTTTTTTGGGGAGGGTTACA